>JAKPQE010000085.1 GCA_029572955.1 Pseudomonadota bacterium | reverse complement strand
CGACGCATCGGAACAGAGACGAGGGCGTGCGGGCGAGCCCCGCGCGCCCTTTTTCTGTTCATACCACGTTAACCAGATTTACAGGAGACGCGGCTGCGGCAACCATCCGCTCACCGATCGGCGGCACGATCGCCGATCGGGACAGGCAGTTTTGCGAGGGCGAAGATGGGACGAGCCGGGGCTTTCCTCATTGCGGCGGTATTTGCGGGCATCGCGGCGACGCTGGCGCCGGCGCCGGCCGAAGCGGCATTGAAACGCGAGCTGGTAGAGGCGCCGACGGGCTATTCGCGCGGCACGATCGTCATTCGCACCCATGAGCGGCGGCTCTATCTGATCACCGGGCGCGGCCAGGCGATCCGCTATCCGGTGGCGGTCGGCAAGCCGGGCAAGGCCTGGGTCGGAAAGACGCGGGTCGACGGCAAATACGTCAACCCGGCCTGGGCGCCGCCGGCGGTCGTCAAGCGCGACATTCCCTCGCTGCCCGATCTCATTCCCGGCGGGGCGCCGAACAATCCGATGGGCGTCAGGGCCCTGACGCTCGCCGGCGACGAATACGCCATTCACGGCACCAACCGGCCGAACACGATCGGCAAGGCGGCTTCCTATGGCTGCATCCGCATGTACAACGACGACATCGTCGATCTCTACGAGCGGGTGCGGGTCGGCACGACGGTGATCGTCGAGCCCTGAGGTCGGCCCCGGAGCAGGGTCCGCGCGCCGCCCGACCCCTCGAAATCGCATCTCGACATTCCATTTCTCCTGAAAAGGCCGGTGCCGCCCGCGGCGGCGCCGGAAAGCGGGAGGGGGTGTCGATGTATTGCGCAAAATGTGGATCCGAGATTCCGGGCGATGCCCGGTTCTGCCCGCAATGCGGCGCCGAGGCCGGCATGTCGCGGCCGCAGCCGCGACCGCCGGCAGTTCCGCCGCTACCGGCCGGGCGCAGGATGGCGACCTGGAAGAAGGTCGTTCTCTCAGTCCTCGCCTTCATCGCCGTGGTGGTCGCTTTCGTGCTCTATTTCACGGTCGGGCTCGTCGAGCCGATCGACCGCCAGCTCTCGGCGCTGCGGGCCGGCGATCTCGAGGCGGCCTATGCCGAGACCTCGATCGCCTTCCAGAAGGCGACCTCGCCGGAGGACTTCGCGGCGTTCGTCGCGGCCAATCCGATGCTGAAGGAAATCGCCGACCACAGCTTCTCCGAGCGCTCGTTCGAGAACGATCTCGGCACCGTGCGCGGCACGCTGAAATCGCCGGACGGCGGCGCGCTGCCGGTCGAATACAAGCTGGTCAAGGAGCAGGGCGCCTGGAAGATCCTGTCGATCAGCCTCGGCGAGTGAGGGGCCGGGCCGACCGCTCGCCTCATTCGGTGAGGCGCAGCTTCTGCACGTCGTTGGCGATGGCGGCGAAGGCGGCTTCCAGTTCGTCGCCGCTGGCGGCATCGAAATAGGTGTCGTCGGTGCTCGCGCAGTATTTGAGCATCGCCTTCGCCTTCCACGGCGCCTGGAAGGCGACCGTGTAGACGTGGATGTTGCGCGGCGATTCCTTCATCGCGTCGCAGAGCTTCTTGGCCCGGGTCGTCGGCTCGGTGCTGTCGTAGAACTCGGCGAACTCGTAGCTGCTCGAGCCGTACCAGTACCAGCTCTTCTTCAGGTCGTAGAAGGTGTTGAAGTCGCCGTCGGTCATCAGCAGGACGATCTTCATGACCTTCTCGCCGTCATAGGCGGCCGGTGCGCTGTCGCCCGGCCACAGGCTCGCCCAGTTCGGCGACAGCATGTACCAGGACCACACGATGCCCGTCTGTCCGGCGGTCATGCCGCCGGCATTGAGCTTGGCGATCTCGCCGTTGAGGATGTTGCGGTTGGTGGTCAGCGGCTGGATGACGTTCGGCGGGCATGCCGTCGATCCGGTCCCGACGGCTTCCTTGTCGTAGAGCGCATCGGTGAAGGCGTCGGCGCCGACACGTTCGGTCGCGCACTTGTCGGACTTGCCGAGGGTGGTCTTCTTGGCGAACGGACCGGCATTGACGCCCTGGCTGTAGGGCACGATGCCGATCTTGACCTTGTCGGAGGTGTAATCCTTGTCGGGGATCAGGATATCGACGAGGTCGGTGGCGGCCGTGCGCAGGCTGGAGATCTTCGACCCCGCCATCGAACCGGTCACGTCGAGCATCATGACGAGCTCGATGTTCTTGCTGGCCGCGGCGGCGACGGCCGAGGCGTCGACCGTGATGTCCTCGATGCCGGCGAGGCCGAGCATGTAGGTCGGCACGATCATGCTGCCGACGACGGTGACGCGCCCCGACTTGAAGTCGGCAGCGACATTGAACCCGGTGAGGGTGCCGAGGCTTTCCTTTGCCGCGGCGAGGTTCTCGTCGACAAAGTCCTTGGTGAGGCTCTTCAGCTGGGCTTCGTCGGTGAGGCCGGCGGCCATGGCCTTGGCGGCGGCGATCGCGCCGGCGTCGAGGGCATCCTCGAGCTTGCCGCGCACGCGCGCCGAATTGCTGTAGTCGATGGCGGCGCCGGTGGCGAGCAGGATGGGCATCAACGCCAAAGCGAAGATCACGCCGACCGAACCCTTGCGGTTCGCGGCAAACCATTCCGACAGGCTGCCAAACTTCGACAGCATCGCTTTTCTCCGGTCCATTCGTCCAGACGATCCGCCGGTCGGGCGGGCTTCGTTCAAGCCCGGGTCCGGACCTGCCGGGCCAGCGCGGAGAGTATGACACCGAGGTCTGAAGGCCGGATTGACCGGAAATCTACAATTGTATGGATCTGTCGATTAACCCGGCCGTCGTCCGGCGCCGGGCAGGTCAGCCCCTGTCGCACCAGCCGGCGCGGGCGCCGCCGCCATAGGGACGGGCAAGGCCGGCCTCGAGAAGGGCGCGGGCCGGGTCGCGGCCGTCGGCGAGGGAGACATCGGCGACGACGCGGCCGAAATACTTGCCGCCGGCGATATTGGAGAGCCGCACCTCGCCGTCGCCGACGAGACGGGCGAGGAGCGCGGCGGCGCGCCGGGCGTCGTCGCGCTCCCGGTCGCAGCGACCCTTCATTTCGGGGGTGTCGATGCCGCGCAGGCGGACGAGGACCCGGACCTCCTCGCCGACCCAGATGCGGGCGCGGACGGCGAGCGTGTCGCCGTCGACGACGCGCTCGACGACGGCGGCGACCGGACCGGCGATGCGATCGCCGCCGGACTTGCCGGCCCCGGCGGACTGCGAGGGCGCGAAAACGGCCGGCCGAGGCGGCGGTAGCGGGGCAAGGGCATCGACATCCGGCTGCGGCGACCGCGCGACGATCTCCCTGCGGCCGGTGTCGGCTTTCCGTGATGCCGGGGCGGTGCCGTCGGGCGCGAACAGCGCCGCGGCGAGCGCCGCCAGCAGGGCATAGGAGCCGCCACGCAGGGGATTGAACGAGAGAAGGCCCATGAGAAGTCGCCGCGCCGCGAGAAGAATCGTGGCGAGTCTGGCACGGACGTCGCTAGGAAACAATACCTAGATTTGAAAAGCGCGCACACCGGTTCGACGGGTTAACAAGACGTTACGCCGAGGGCGGCGGCACCGATCGCGGATTTTCGAGGAAAATAAGCCTAGTTCAGGGGTGATGACCGTTTGCCGGCGATTGCCGGATCGATCGGCCGTGCGGCGCGGCGCTGCCGAGCGTGGCGCGCCTCAGTCCTTGCCGCCGGCTTCCTTGCGATAGATGTCGGCGCGGTTGCGGGAGAGGCCGGAGATGCCGCGCGAGCGTTTCGAGGCGAGTGTCTGGAAGGTGCCGAGGCTGCCGCGCTCGAAGCCGAGGGCGATGCCGACGAGATAGGCGACCCAGATGCGGTAGGTCGGCGCGTCGACGGCGGCGATCGCCCGTTCCTCGGCGGCCATCAGCCGGCGGGCCCAGGTCTCGGCGGTCTCGGCGTAATGCTCGCGCAGCGCCTCGACGTCGTGCACCTCGAAGCCGTAGACCTCGAGTTCCTTCAGCGTGTGGCCGACATGGTCGACGTCGCCGGTCGGGAAGACATGGCCGACGAGGGCCTGGTATTCGGCGCGCTTCCTGTGGAAGGCGCGTTCGGAAAGCTTGGCGCGGCGGGTGATCGCCTGGTGCAGGTAGAGGCCGCGATCGCGCAAGAGGCCGTGCACCTTGCGGAAATAGGCCGGATGGGCGTCGAACTGGACGCTCTCGAACATGCCGACCGAGGCGATCTTGTCGTAGGCGCCGTCGATCTCGGCAAGGTCGACGAGCCCGATCTCGACACGGTCGGTGAGTTCGAGGCGGGCGACGGCCTCGCGGGCGTGGAGATACTGCTCCTCGGACCTGGTGATGCCGTGGACATGGACGCCGTAGTGGCGCGCGGCATGGCAGGCGAGCGCCCCCCAGCCGCAGCCGATGTCGAGCAGCCGCTCGCCGGGCTCGAGCCGCAGCTTGCGGCAGACGAGGTCGAGCTTCGCCGTCTGGGCATCGTCGAGGGTCATGTCGGGCGCCGCGTAATAGGCGCTCGAGAACGACATCGTCTCGTCGAGGAAGGTCTCGAAGAAGGCGCTCGGCAGGTCGTGGCCGTCGATGGCGACGGGCGCAACCGGCGGCAGGGCGCCGGCCGGGCGCGACGGCCGGGCAAGGAAGGCGAGCGCCGTGCGGGCGACGAGCAGCCGGTCGAGGGATTTCACCATGCGGCCGAGCTTGCCGCGCGGCCGCGCCTCGGCGAGGTCGAACAGCGAGCCGCCGGCGACGCCGAGGCGGCCCTCGGCATAGAGGCGGATGATGGTGGTCAGGCGCGGGGCGCGCAGGAGGCTCGCGACGACGCCTTCGTCGGCGATGAACAGACGCAACGCGCCGATCGGCGCGTTGGCCGGCACGGTCGAGCCGTCCCAGAGTTCGAAGGCGGGCTCGAGCGAGAGGCGATCGCGGATCTCGGCGATCATCCTGCGGGCGAGGACGAGGCGTCGCTCTTCACCTGTCGCCATCGACCGCTCCCCCGCTGCCGTCCTCTCGATGTCGCGGCCGCATGCCGGCCGACCGCCGACGCACACCGTGCTGCATCGCTAGCATTATCGTTTCGCGCGGGAACGACAATGCTTTCGAGCATTCTTGGTTGACGAGGGTCGGCGCGGCGATGCGGGTCGGCGTGCGCTCCGGCACCTCGCCTGGAGGCGGCCCTGCCGCGCTCCGGTCTTCCGGCTCTTGCCGCTGCGCTCGGCCGGGCTCTCCCCGGCCCTTGGTCCCTCAGAAGTCGGAGGCGATGCCGTTCTTTTCCCAGTCGCCGTAGCGGGCCGGGTCGGGCCCGTTGCGTCCGCCGATCTCGGGCTCGGTCGCGAAACGGTGCGCGTCGAGATGCTCGCGGCGATCGGCGGCCTCGGCGAGGGCGCGCTCGGCCGCGGCGGCGCGGCGATCGGCGGCGGTTTCCATCGTCTTCTTGGCGGTCTGCATTGGCTGCTTCCTTCCCCCTTGGAATGTGGCGACAGACGCCGCCCGTTCTTGCGGGGCGGTCGCGTCGACACCATCATATAGACCAATTGCCTATATGAGCTCCAGTCCCCCATGTGGTCGCACCGGGACGGGGAGCCGAAACGAACGGAGTTTTCGCGATGAACTACATGCGTACCGCCATGCTGCTCGCCGCCCTGACGGCGCTTTTCATGGGCGTCGGCTATGTCGTCGGCGGCCAGGGCGGCATGATGATCGCATTCCTCGTTGCCGTCGGCCTCAACTTCTTCAGCTACTGGAACGCCGACAAGATGGTGCTCCGGATGCACGGCGCCGTCGAGGTCGACGAGCGGAGCGCGCCCGAGTTCTACGGCCTCGTGCGCGAGCTCGCCGGCCGGGCCGGGCTGCCGATGCCGCGCGTCTACATCATGCAGAACGACCAGCCGAACGCCTTCGCCACCGGCCGCAATCCGGAAAACGCCGCGGTCGCGGCGACGACGGGGCTTCTCGCCCGGCTCAGCCGCGACGAGGTCGCCGGCGTCATGGCGCACGAACTCGGCCATGTGCGCAATCGCGACACGCTGATCATGACGATCACCGCGACGATCGCCGGGGCGATCTCGATGCTCGCCAATTTCGCCTTCTTCTTCGGCGGCAACCGCGAGAACAACAGCCCGTTCGGCGCCATCGGCGCGATCGCGGCGGCGCTGCTGGCCCCGTTCGCGGCGATGCTGGTGCAGATGGCGATCAGCCGGACGCGGGAATACGCCGCCGACCGGGCCGGCGCGGAGATTTCCGGCCAGCCGTTGTCGCTCGCTTCGGCACTTGCCAAGATCTCCGGCGCGGCGCATCACATCCGCAACGACGCCGCCGAGCACAATCCGGCGACGGCCCATCTCTTCATCGTCAATCCCCTGTCGGGAGAGCGCATGGACAATCTCTTCTCCACCCATCCCGACACGGGCAACCGGATCGCCGCGCTGCAGTCGATTGCCGGCGAAATGGTCGCCGGCGGCATGGGCGCCGGTCGCGCCGCGCCGCCGCCGGTGCCGCCGCGCGGTGGTGGCGAGGCCGGGCCGTGGGGCCGGGCCGGCGACGACGGCGCCAACCGGGGCCCGTGGGGCTGATGAGCGGCAAGGGGCGCCCTGGCCGCGGCCGGCAGGCGAATGTCCGGCGCACCGTCGGGCTCGCCGCCCGGCGCATCGCCGCCGAATGCCTCGGCGAGATCGTCGACAAGGGCCGCCGGATCGACCAGGTGCTGGGGCCGGGCGGCCATGCGCTCTATCCGGCGCTGATCGCCAAGGACCGGGCGCTGGTGCGGGCTATCCTCGGGGCGGCGCTGCGCCATCACGGGGCGATCACGACGATCCTCGCGCGGCTCGTCGAGACGCCGCCGCCACGGCGCGTCGCCCGGCTCGCCCATGTGCTCGGTGTCGGCGCCGCGCAGGTGCTCTATCTCGACGTGCCCGATCACGCCACCGTCGCGCTCGCCGTCGAAACGGCGGCGCAGGACCGCGACATGCGCCACTACAAGGGGCTCGTCAACGCCGTCATGCGGCGGCTTTCGACCGAGAAGGACGCTCTCCTCGGCGAGCTCGACGAGGTGCGGATCAACACGCCGGACTGGCTTTTCGACGGCTGGGTCGCGGCCTATGGCGAGGCGACCGCCCGGCGGATCGCCGAGGCGCATCTCCACGAGGCGGCGCTCGACCTCACGGTCAAGACCGACGCCGCCGGCTGGGCCGGGCGCCTCGGCGGCGCCGTGTTGCCGACCGGTTCGGTGCGCCTTTCCGGTGGCGGCCGCATCGAGGATCTCGACGGTTTTGCCGAGGGCGCCTGGTGGGTGCAGGACACCGCGGCGAGCCTGCCGGCCCGGCTTCTCGGCGCTGTCTCGGGCAAGCGGGTCGCCGATCTCTGCGCCGCGCCCGGCGGCAAGACCGCGCAGCTCGCCGCCGCCGGCGCCGACGTCGTTGCCCTCGACCAGTCGGCCGAGCGGCTCGAGCGGCTCGGCGCCAACCTTTTCCGCCTCGGCCTCTCGGCGCGGGTCGTTGCCGCCGACATCCTCGACTGGCAGCCGGGCGAGACCTACGAGGCGGTGCTGCTCGACGCGCCGTGCTCGGCGACCGGCACCATCCGGCGCCATCCCGACATCCCGCTCCTGAAGCGAGCCGAGGACATCGCCGCGCTCGCCGAGACGCAGAAGAAGCTGGCGGCGCGGGCGGCGGACCTCGTCGCGCCCGGCGGCACGCTCCTCTATTGCACCTGCTCGCTGGAGCCGGCCGAGGGCGAGGCGGTGGTCGCGGCGCTGCTTGCCGGCGGGGCGCCGTTCGAGCGTGTGCCGATCCGCGCCGAGGAAGTGCCGGGCCTTGCGGATGCGATCACGCCGGCGGGCGAACTGCGCACCCTGCCGTTCATGCTGGCGGCACCCGAGGGCCTGCCCGGCGGCCTCGACGGGTTTTTCATCGCCCGGCTCCAGCGCATTTAGTCCTCGACTTTTTCCCGTATCGCGACGGTCCTCTATTTGCCGGGGCGACAACGACCGGTACATTCGTGCAAATGGGCGGCGGAGTGCGTCCCGAGTGATTCGGGGCGGGAGCGGGTCTCATCCCAACGATTGCCGGTCGCCGGGAGGCGGGACGGCGGGGACGGGACCTTGCAAGTTGTGGCGATCGCGCGGGCGGACGGTGAGGCCGGCCGGGCGCGAACGAAGTCGAGGGGGCAAGCGCGGGATGAGTTTCGGCTCCGTGTCCGATCGCACGCGACTTGCCGGGCTGATCGCCAGCCGCGGATTCCGCAATCTGCTCGGCCGTGTCTACCAGAATCCGCTCTATCGCTGGCGCTTCGGCGGTGCCGTGCCGGAACGGCTGGTGATCGCGCCGCAGGACATCCGCACCAGCGACCCGACCATCGCGGCCGACATCTATGCCGGCCTCTTCGTCTTTTCCGGCCAGGCGGTGGAGACCGGCGGGCGCTCGCCCTTCGAGGTGACGCCGCCGTCGGACGCCTGGGCGCGGGCGCTGCACGGCTTCGGCTGGCTGCGCCATCTGCGCGCCGCCGACCGGGCGATCTCGCGTTCCAATGCCCGCGTGCTCGTCGACGACTGGATCCGCCTGCACGGTGTCTTCAACGCGATGTCCTGGCAGCCGGAGATCACGGCGCGACGCATCCTGTCGTGGCTGTCGCAGGCGCCGCTGATCCTCGAGGATGCCGACCGCGGCTTCTACCGGCGGTTCCTGAAGAGCCTGTCGCGGCAGGTGCGCTATCTGCGCCATGCCTCGGTGATGCTCGCCGACGGCCTGCCGCGGCTGCAGGCGGCGATCGCGCTGACGGCGGCGGGGCTTTCGATGTCCAATCAGGGCCGGCTGCTGCGCCAGTCGAGCCGCTGGCTCGACAAGGAACTGTCGCGCCAGGTGCTCGCCGATGGCGGCCACATCTCGCGCAATCCCGGGGCGATCGTCGATCTCGTCCTCGACCTGCTGCCGCTGCGCCAGGCGTTCGGAGTCATCGGCACCGATCCGCCGCGCTCGCTGATGACGGCGATCGACCGGATGATGCCGATGATCCGCTTCTTCCGGCACGGCGACGGCGCGCTCGCCCATTTCAACGGCATGGGCGCGACGCGCAGCGACATCATCGCGACGATCTTCGCCCATGACGACGCGCGCGGCTCGCCGGTGCTCAACGCGCCGCATTCGGGCTATCAGCGGCTGCAGGCCGGCGAGGCGGTGGTGATCGTCGACACCGGTCCGCCGCCGCCGCCGCTCGCCAGTGCCGGGGCACATGCCGGCTGCCTCTCCTTCGAGATGAGCACGGCCGCTGCCCAGATCGTCGTCAATTGCGGCGTGCCGCCGGAGACGCAGCCCGACTGGCGGCTCGTCGCGCGGGCGACGGCGGCCCATTCGACAGCCGTCCTCAACGACACCTCGTCCTGCCATTTCGTTGCCGGGCGCCTCGCCACGCGCTGGCTCGGGCCGATCATCGTCTCCGGTCCGCACGAGGTGACGGTCTCGCGCGAGGACAGCCATCACGGCGAGACGCTGGTCGCGGCCCATGACGGCTACCTCACGCGGTTCGGCATCCGCCACGAGCGCCGGATGGTGCTCGCCCCGGACGGGCGCCGGCTCGCCGGCATCGACGCTTTCCACGGCAGCGGCGGCGGCACGGTGCGCGGCGGCCGCGATGCCTTCGCCATCCGCTTCCATCTCCATCCGACGGTCGAGGCGCGCCCGACCAGCGAGCGCGACGTCGTCGTCCTGATCCTCGACAATGGCGAGACCTGGCATTTCTCCTCGCCGGGGTCGGCGATCGAGATCGAGGAGAGCGTTTTCCTGTCCGACATCCACGGCCATCGCCGCTCGAGCCAGCTCGTCATCCACGGCAAGGCATCGCAGCGCTCGAGCGTCGCCTGGTCGCTCTATCGCGTCGCCGACTGACCGGCCGGCATTTCCGCGGGGATTGCGGCGGTTCTTCGGGTTCCTCCGCCGGCGATTTCGTGCTATCCGCGCGGCAACCGCGGCCGGCCGCACCAAGCCCTGCCGCCATTCCCCGCTTCCAGCGCCTTTTCGCGAGTGAAATCCATGACCCAGACGCCCGATATCGTTCCGATCCGCCGCGCGCTCCTGTCGCTTTCCGACAAGAGCGGGCTCATCGATTTCGCCCGGGCGCTCACCGGGACCGGCGCCGCGCTCGTCTCGACCGGCGGCACGGCGAAGGCGATCGCCGATGCCGGCCTGCCGGTCATGGACGTCTCGACGCTTACCGGCTTTCCGGAGATCATGGACGGCCGCGTGAAGACGCTGCACCCGAAGGTCCATGGCGGCCTTCTCGCGGTGCGCGACAATGCCGAGCACACCGCGGCGATGGCGACGCACGGCATCGAGCCGATCGACCTCGTCGCGATCAACCTCTATCCGTTCGAGAAGACGGTCGCCGGCGGCGCCGACTACGAGACCTCGATCGAGAACATCGACATCGGCGGCCCGGCGATGATCCGCGCGGCAGCCAAGAACCATGCCTATCTGACGGTCATCGTCGACCCGGCCGACTATGCGGCCGTGCTCGCCGAGATCGCCGAGAAGGGCGGCGTTTCCTTCGCGCTGCGCCAGAAGCTGGCGGCCAAGGCCTATGCCCGCACCGGCGCCTACGACGCGGCGATCTCCAACTGGTTCTATGCAACGCTCGGCGAGACGACGCCGACCTTCCGCGCCTTCGGCGGCGAGCTTGCCGAGGTCATGCGCTACGGCGAGAACCCGCACCAGATGGCCGGCTTCTACAAGACCGGCGAAGTGCGGCCGGGCGTTGCCACGGCGCGCCAGCTGCAGGGCAAGCAGCTCTCCTACAACAACATCAACGACACCGACGCGGCGTTCGAACTCGTCTGCGAATTCGACCCCGGCCGCACGGCGGCGGTCGCCATCATCAAGCACGCCAATCCCTGCGGCGTCGCCGAGGGGGCGAGCCTCAAGGACGCCTATCTGAAGGCGCTGGCCTGCGATCCGGTCTCGGCCTTCGGCGGCATCGTCGCCCTCAACCGCAAGCTCGACGCGGCGGCGGCCGAGGAGATCGTCAAGATCTTCACCGAGGTCATCATCGCGCCGGATGCCGACGAGGACGCGGTCAAGATCGTCGCGGCGAAGAAGAACCTGCGCCTGCTCGTCACCGGTGGCCTGCCCGATCCGCGCGCGGCCGGCACCACGGTGCGCTCGGTCGCCGGCGGCCTGCTCGTGCAGCAGCGCGACAACGGCAATGTCGACGATCTCGACCTCAAGGTGGTGACCAGGCGGGCGCCGACCGAGCAGGAACTCGCCGATCTCAAATTCGCCTTCCGCGTCGCCAAGCACGTGAAGTCGAACGCCATCGTCTATGTCAAGGATCAGGCGACGGTCGGCGTCGGCGCCGGCCAGATGAGCCGGGTCGACTCGGCCCGCATCGCGGCGAGGAAGGCGATCGACGCCGCCGAGGCGGCGGGCAATGCCGAGCCGCTGACCAAGGGCTCGGTGGTCGCGTCCGACGCCTTCTTCCCCTTCGCCGACGGCTTGATGGCGGCGGTCGAGGCGGGCGCGACGGCGGTGATCCAGCCGGGCGGCTCGATGCGCGACGACGAGGTCATCAAGGCGGCCGACGAGGCCGGCCTTGCGATGGTCTTCACCGGCATGCGCCACTTCCGCCACTGAGGCGGGCTCAGCGGCCGTTCCAGCGCTCGATCGGGACGGTCGCGGTCAGTGCCGCGCCGGCGACGAAGAAGGCGACCAGCACCGACATGCCGATACGCTGGCTGCCCGAAAGGGCGGTGAGCGCACCGACCATGAACGGCCCGACGAAGCTCGTCATCTTGCCCGAGAGGGCAAGGAGGCCGAAGAAGCTGGTCATCTCGGCTTTCGGCGCGAGCCGCGCGAGCAGGGTGCGGCTCGAGGATTGCAGCGGCCCGGCGGCAAAGCCGACGAGGCCGCCGAGGGCGAGGTAGAGTCGCTCGGGCAGCGTCGCATAGAGGTCCGGCGCCGCGAGATCGACATCGACGGGGACGACGAAGCCGATCGTCGTGCGGTCGATCGACAGGATGCCGATGGCGGCGAGGGTCAGCAGCCCGAGCGAGCCGATGATCACGGCCTTCGGGCCGATCCGATCCTCGATCCGTCCGCCGAGCAGCGCGCCGATGGTGCCGGTGAAGGCGAGGAGGATGCCGAAGATGCCGATCTCGGTCATCGACCAGCCGAAGACGCCGGCGCCATAGATGCCGCCGAAAGCGAAGAGCGCGACGAGGCCGTCGGCATAGATCATGTGGGCGAGGAGATAGGCGGCGGCGGGCCGATGGGCCGGCAGGCCGGCGATCGTCTTTTTCAGCGCGGCAAGGCCATGGCGGATCGCCGCGGCGGGGCGCTCGCGGCGCGGCGCGTCCGGCGTCATGAGGAAGAGCGGCGCGACGAAGACGAGATACCAGATGGCGGTGAAGGGGCCGGCCGCCCGGTCGCCGGCGCCGGTCGCCGGATCGAGGCCGAAAAGCGGGGCAAGGCCGAGGATCGTCCGGCCGGTCTCGGGCCGGGCCGAGAGGAAGCCGAGGACGATGACGAGGCTGACGATGCCGCCGACATAGCCGACGGCCCAGCCGGTGCCCGACAGCCGGCCGAGGCGATGTTCCGGGACGAGGTCCGGCATCATGGCGTTGGTGAAGACGGTGGCGAACTCGGCGCCGATGGTGCCGATCGCGAAGGCGACGAGAGCGATCGAGATGGCGCCGGTGCGGCCGGGCTCGGTGAACCAGAGCGTCAGCGAGGCGACGACGAGCAGCACGGAGAAGGCGGCGATCCACGGCTTGCGCCGGCCGCTGGCATCGGCGATCGCCCCGAGCACCGGCGACAGCAAGGCGATGGCAAGGCCGGCGGCGGCGGTCGAATAGCCCCAGAGGGCCTGGCCGGTGGCCGGGTCGGGGGCAAGGCGGGCGGCGAAATAGGGCGCGAAGACGAAGGTGGTGACGAGGGTGAAATAGGGCTGTGCGGCCCAGTCGAAGAGGATCCAGCTCCAGACGCCGGCGCGCGCGGCATGGCCCGCGGGTGTCGCCGGGCCGAAGCCGGTGCCGTCGTCGCTCGCCTCGGCCATCTCGCCCCCCGATCCGCCGGTGTGCGGCGAGTGTGGCCGAAACCGTCCGCCTTGGATAGGCCTGCGGGCGTTGCGGGCCGGCCCTTCGAGATGGCATCGTTGGCCGGCCGGCAGGAGCGCGCGAGCGCCACGGGCCGGCGGGGAGGGGCCATGGAATTCGATTACGTCATCGTCGGCGGCGGCTCGGCCGGGGCGGTGCTCGCCGCCCGGCTCAGCGAGGACCCGACGGTCTCGGTCTGCCTTCTGGAAGCCGGCGGCGAGGGCCGGGGGCTTCTGGTGCGGATGCCGATGGGCCTCCTCGCCCTCGTCCGCGGCAAGCCGCCGATCGCCAACTGGGCGCTCTTTACCGAGCCGCAGCCCGGGCTCGCCGGGCGGCGGGGCTTCCAGCCGCGCGGGCGGGCGCTCGGCGGATCGAGCGCGATCAACGCCATGCTCTATGTCCGGGGCCATGCGCGGGACTACGACGACTGGGCCGCGCTCGGCTGCGCCGGCTGGTCTTTTGCCGACGTACTACCATATTTCCTCAAGTCGGAGAACAACGAGCGCGGCGCCGACGCGCTGCACGGTGCGGCCGGGCCGCTGCATGTCGCCGACCAGCGGAGCCCGCGACCGGTTGCCCGGGCATTCGTCGAAGCCGCTGAATCCCTTGGCTTTCCGCGCAACGAAGACTTCAACGGTACGGTCCAGGAAGGCGTCGGCCTCTATCAGGTGACGCAGTTCCACGAGGCGGCGCGCAAGGGCGAACGCTGCTCGGCGGCGGCGGCCTATCTTCATCCCAATCTCGACCGGCCGAACCTTGCCGTTATCACCGGTGCCCGGGCGACGCGGGTATTATTTGCCGGCAAACGAGCGACCGGGGTCGGCTATCACCGGCGCGGGCGGGCCGAGACGGTGTCGGCGCGCGGCGAGGTCATCCTCAGCGGCGGCGCGTTCCAATCGCCGCAGCTCCTGATGCTGTCGGGTGTCGGGCCCCCGGCCGATCTCCGGGCGCAGGGCATCGAGGTCGTCCACGCGCTTGCCGGGGTCGGCGCCAATCTCAGGGACCACCCGGATCTCATCGTCGCCTACCGATCCGGCGACCGGGACATGTTCGGCCTCTCCCTTCGTGCGCCCTGGGATTTCGCGACCGCGGCGCGGCGCTGGGCGCGTGACGGCAGCGGCATCCTCGCGACGCCCTTCGCCGAGGCCGGCGGGTTCCTGAAGACCGATCCGGGGCTCGAGCGGCCCGACATCCAGCTCCATTTCGTCATCGGCATCGCCGACGATCATGGCCGGCGGCTGTACCGCGGCTACGGCTATTCCTGCCATGTCTGCGTGCTCAGGCCGCATTCGGTCGGCCGGGTGTTCCTCAAGAGCGCCGATCCGCTGGCGGCGCCCGGCATCGACCCGGCGTTCCTTGCCGACGGGCGCGACCTCGCCACCCTCGTCAAGGCTGCGAAGCTCACCCGCGACATTCTCGAGGCGCCGGCGATGGCGAAGTATCGCCGCGGCGAAATCCACACGCGGCCGGGCATGAGCGACGCCGACTGGGAGAGCTTCGCGCGCGCCAAGACCGACACGGTCTATCACCCGGTCGGCACCTGCCGGATGGGCGTCGACGCGGCAGCGGTGGTCGACCCGCAACTCCGGGTGCGCGGGCTCGACTCCTTGCGCGTCGTCGATGCCTCGATCATGCCGACGCTCATTGGCGGCAACACCAATGCGCCGGTGATGATGATCGCCGAGAGGGCGGCGGACATGATCAAGGCGGCGCGGCGCGGCTGACGGCGTCTATCCCTTCGCCAGATCCGAGATCAGCCCGGCGGCGACGGCGACGCGCGAGACGGTGAGTTCGCCGGCCTCGGCGATGTCGCGGGTCGCGCGGGCGATGCGGTCGGCCTCAGCCCGGTGGAGGGCGAGCCAGGCATCGAAGGGATTGGCGATCCCGCCCTTGGTCTTGGGCTTCCTGGTTTCCCTGGCCTCGGCCTTGGCGGGGCTGGCGCAGAGCGCTTCGGCGGTGATGCGGCGATGGGCGTCGGCGAGGGTGCGGCGGGCGCGGTCGAGGGCGACGCGGTCGTAATAGTCCTCGATGACGAGACCGCGCGCGACCTCTTCGAGCCGCCCGATCTGGAAATGGGCGGCGACGGCGAAGTAGCAGGCGGCGACCCGGTCGAGGGCCTCGCCGGTGCGATCGCCGATCAGCACCATGTCGGGGATCATCGCATAGACCGGCAGGCGGGCGATGCGGCGGGCAAGGCTGACCGGCACGCCGCCCTCGGTATAGCGGGCGACGAGCCCGTCGGTGCTTTCGGCGAGATAGGCCGGCAGCACGCGCTCGATGATCGGGGCAAGCTCGGCGATGCCGGCACGGAAATGGCCGACGACGGCGTCGAGGCCGTCGGTGCGGTCGGCATTGCCGAGGAACCAGACGATGCTGGCCAGCATGTGGGTCTGCACCGCGTCGTAGAGGTCGAGTTGCAGCGCGCCGGGAATGCGGGTGTCGAGCGCGTCGATCCTGGCGTTGAGGTCGGTGAGGCCGTAGGCATCGCGGGCCGCGGCAAAGGCGAAGGCGATGGCATCGACGCCGGCGCCGGTCTCCTCGACGAGGCGGTTGACGAGGGTCGGGCCGCCGCGGTTGATCATCGAATTCGCGAGCATCGTCGCGATGATCTCGCGGCGCAGCCGGTGGTCGTCGATGAAGGCGGCGAAGGCCTCGTGCATGCGGACCGGGAAGTAGCGGTAGAGCTCGCGGCCGAGATAGGCGTCGTCGGGCACGCTCGAGCGCAGGAGCTCGTCGAAGAGCGTCAGCTTGCCATAGGCGAGGAGGACGCCGATCTCGGCGCGGGTCAGGCCGTGGCCGAGGCGGATGCGCTCGGCGATCGCCGTATCGTCGGGCAGGAACTCGACGGCACGGTCGAGCAGGCCGCGGCTTTCGAGGTCGGCCATCATCCGGCTCTCGAAGCCGATCTCCTCGAGGCCGCGCCGCTCGGTCAGCGAGATGGCGAGGGTCTGGAGGTAGTTGTTGCGAAGAACGAGGCCGGCGACCTCGTCGGTCATCTCGACCAGCAGCTCGTTGCGCGCCGGCAGGGTCAGAGCGCCGGCGCGGATCGCGGCGCCAAAGGCGATCTTGATGTTGACCTCGACGTCGGAGGTGTTGACGCCGGCGGAATTGTCGATGGCGTCGGAGTTGCAACGCCCGCCATTGAGGCCGAACTCGATGCGGGCGAGCTGGGTCATGCCGAGATTGGCGCCCTCGCCGACGACCTTGGCGCGCAAGGTTTTTGCGGCGACGCGAATGGCGTCGTTGGCGCGGTCGCCTACCTCGTCGTCGCTCTCCTCGGTGGCGCGCACATAGGTGCCGATGCCGCCGAACCAGAGCAGGTCGACGGGGGCCCTGAGGATCGCCGACATGATCTCCTGCGGCGTCGCCTTGCCGGGGGCGAGCCCGAGGGCCGCGGCGGCCTCGGCCGAGAGCTCGATCGACTTCAGGCTGCGCGGGAAGATGCCGCCGCCCCTGGAGAGGAGCGCCTTGTCGTAGTCCTGCCAGCTCGAGCGCGGCAGGTCGAACAGGCGCTGCCGCTCGGCAAGGGTCGTTGCCGGATCGGGGTCGGGATCGATGAAGATGTCGCGGTGGTCGAAGGCGGCGACGAGCCGGATCGCCGGCGACAGCAACATGCCGTTGCCGAAGACATCGCCCGACATGTCGCCGACGCCGACGACGGTGAACGGCGTCGTCTGGATGTCGACGTCGATCTCGCGGAAATGGCGCTTGACCGATTCCCAGGCGCCGCGGGCGGTAATCCCCATCTTCTTGTGGTCGTAGCCGGCCGAACCGCCGGAGGCGAAGGCGTCGCCGAGCCAGAAATGGTGGTCCTCGGAAATGCCGTTGGCGATGTCGGAGAAGGTGGCGGTGCCCTTGTCGGCGGCAACGACGAGATAGGGGTCGTCGCCGTCGTGGCGCACCGTGTCGGGCGGCGGCACGAGGCCTTCGGGGGTGAGATTGTCGGTCAGCTCGACGAGGCTGTCGACGAAGATGCGATAGGCGGCGATGCCCTCGGCCTGGATGGCGTCGCGGCCGCCGCCGGCCGGCAGCTGCTTCGGCAGGAAGCCGCCCTTGGCGCCGACCGGCACGATGACGGCGTTCTTGACCTGCTGCGCCTTGACGAGGCCGAGCACCTCGGTGCGGTAGTCCTGGGCGCGGTCGGACCAGCGCAGGCCGCCGCGGGCGATCGGGCCGAAGCGCAGATGCACGCCCTCGACGCGCGGCCCGTAGACGAAGATCTCGCGGAACGGGCGCGGCAGCGGCAGGCCGTCGAGACGGCGGGAATCGAGCTTGATGGCGAGGCTTTCCTTCGGATCGCCGGCTTCGTCGCGCTGGAAGAAATCGGTGCGCAGCGCCGAGGTCACGACATTGACGAAGCGCCTGAGGATGCGGTCGTCGTCGAGACTCGCGACGCCTTCGAGTTCCTTGTCGATCTCGCCCGATATGCGGGCGACCGCCGCGGCGCGGCCCTTCTCGGCGAGGGCCGGGTCGAGGCGGGCATGGAACAGCCGCGCGATCCGCGTCGCGATCGCCGGATAGCGGTTGAGCGTGCCCCACATGTAGTCCTGGCTAAACGGGATGCGGACCTGGCGCAGATAGCGCGACAGGGCGCGCAGCATGGCGATGTCGCGCCATTCGAGGCCGGCATTGAGGACGAGGGCGTTGTAGCCGTCGTTCTCGACCTTGGCCGACCAGACGGCGAGGAAGCACTCCTCGAGCGGCCGGTCGAGGAGGTCGAGATCGATCGCCCGGCCGTCGGCGCGCACCAGCGACATGTCGTGCAGGTGGACGGTGTCGCGGTCGCCGGTCGGATCGATGCGATAGGTGCGCTCGTTGATGACGCGGAAGCCCATGTTCTCGAGCAGCGGCACGCGCACCGAAAGCGGCGTCGGCTCCTTGGGGTGATAGACCTTGAGGGCGACTTCCTGCGGCGTGCTGCCCTCGCGCCGGTAGAAGTCGATGAAGATATCGCGATGCTCCTCGGCCTCGGCGATCTCGATGTCGGCGACGGCGACGGCCGGGCTGAAGGCCTCCTGATAGGCGGCCGAGAAGGCGCCGGCGTAGCGCTCGACGAGGAGCGCGGCGCGGGTCGAATCGTGACGGGCGGCGAGTTCGGCCTCGAGGGTGTCGGACCAGGTGCGCACGATCGCGGCGATCGCCGCTTCGAAGGCGTCCTGGTCGGGATCGGGGATGGTCGCGTCGATGCCGCCGACGATGAAGTGGACGCGGGCGAGCGGGCCTTCCGGATAGGTGACGTACCAGGCCGAGACGCGGCCCTCGTAATAATCGGCGAGATAGGCGCCGATCCTGAGGCGTGTCGCGGTGTCGTAGCGATCGCGCGGGGCGAAGACGAGCACCGAGACGAAGCGGTCGAACTTGTCGCGGCGGGCGAGCACGCGGATGCGCGGGCGCTCGTCGAGTTCGTGGATGGCGGTGGCGAAGGAGAGCAGCGTCTCCTCGTCGATCTGGAACAGCTCGTCGCGCGGGTAGTTCTCGAGGACGTTGAGCAGCGCCTTGCCGGAATGGCTGTGGGTGTCGTAGCCGGAGCGGCGGATGACGAGGTCGACCTTGCGCCTGAGGAACGGGATGTTGCGGGTCGAGCGGTTGTAGGCCGAGGAGGTGAAGAGGCCGACGATGCGCAGCTCGCCGGTCAGGTGGCCGTGGGCGTCGTATTGCTTGACGCCGATATAGTCCATGTGGACGCGGCGGTGGATGCGCGACTTGACGTTGGCCTTGGTGATGATCAGCGGGTGCGGCTGCAGCAGGAACTCGCGCACTTCCGGCGTCATGTTGACGTGTTCGGCGCCGCGCCGCAGCACGCTGACGTCCGGATTGGCGAGGATGCCGAGGCCGGCGCCGGTCGGCTTCAGGTCGCCGCGCTTGACGCCGCCGGCGAAGGCGTATTCGCGCACGCCGAGGAAGGTGAAATTGGCATCGACCAGCCATTGCAGGAACTGCACGGCCTCGGCGATCTCGTCGACCGGGATCGGCGGCGGGTTGGTCTGGTAGTTGGCGATGGCGTCGCGGACGCGGCTCATCATCGGCTGCCAGTCGGCGACGATGCCGCGCACCTCGGTCAGCACAGAATCGAGGCGGGCGACGAGCGCGTCGGCCGCGGCCTCGTTCTCGAGACGGTCGATGTGGACGTGGATGAGGCTGACCCGCTGGACCTTGTCGGACGCGGCCGGGCCGGTGCCGGCCAAGCGGGCGGCAGAGCCCTTCGCCTTCGGCTCGATGTTGAGGATCGGGTGGACGACGAGGCGGATCGTGTGCCCGAGCTCGTGCAGCTCGCCCATCACCGAATCGACGAGGAACGGCATGTTGTCGTTGACGATCTCGACCACCGAGACGTCGCGCGGCGGCTCGGCCGCGCTCGCCCGGCCGGCGCCGATGCGGATGTGATGGCGGCCAGCCTTGTGGGCCATGAGGTGGCGGTAGGCGTCGCGGGCAAGGACGGCGAGGTCGGTCGCCTCGCAGGCGACGAGGTCCTCGGCGCTCGCCCGTTCGAACATGATGGCGGCGAACCGGGCGCAATCGGCGCCGGCGGTCTCGTCGGCAGCGAGCATCGCGGCGGCCGCCTTGATGTGCCGGGCCTTCTCCAGTTCCTTGCCATTGGTCATGACGACCTCCGTTCGCCTCGCGCCATGGCGGGGCCGCTGGGGCCCACGCCGCGACTCAACGCCGCAATTTTCGACTATTCTTTGAGCAGATGTCGAGACAAGCTCGGCCTGCTTCGGCAATTGCGGTTGCCGGAACGTCAAAAAAGAGGATTGCGCCGGGGCCGGAAAGGCCGATGCGACCCGGCGACGGGAACGATGGAGGAATGCCAGATGGCAAGCGACAAGGGTACGCGCCCGGCCGGGGCGGTCGGGAACATCAACGAGGTGACGGCGCTCGACATCGCGGTGCCGGAGCGCTTCGACGACGACATGGCGTCCTATTTCGACAAGTGCGACGAGAAGCTCGGCCTCGTTCCCAACGTGCTGAAGGCCTATTCCTTCGACCAGACGAAGCTCCGCTATTTCGCGGCCTTCTACGGCGACCTGATGCTCGGCCCGAGCGGGCTTTCAAAGCTCGAGCGCGAGATGATCGCGGTCGTCACCTCCTCGATCAACCACTGCTTCTACTGCCTGACGGCGCATGGCGCGGCGGTGCGCGAGCTTTCCGGCGACCCGATGCTCGGCGAGCTGATGGTGATGAACTATCGCGAAGCCAGGCTCGACGCGCGCCAGCGGGCGATGCTCGATTTCGCCGCCAAGCTGACCGAACGGCCGTGGGACGTCGGCGAGGCGGACCGCGAGGGCCTGCGCGAGGCGGGCTTTTCCGAGCGCGACATCTGGGACATCGCCGCGGTCGTCGGCTTCTTCTCGATGTCGAACCGGCTCGCGACGGCGACCTCGATGCAGCCGAACGAGGACTACCACGCCAAGGCGCGGTGATCCCGGTTCAGATCTCGACGATCCGGTCGGAGAGTTCGTTGTCGTCGTCGGGACGCGGCGGGAAGTGGGCGGCGAGCGCCCGGCCGCAGATCTCGACGGCGGCGATGAAGCCGTCGGCCGGCCGGTCGGCGCGGATGTGCTCGATCAGCGCCGCGACCGCCTCGTCCCAGACCGCCTGGTCGACCTTCTCGTCGATGGCCTCGTCGGCAACCACCTCGGCATAGCGCTCGGCGAGCGAGACGAAGACGAGGACGCCGGTGCGGTCGCGCGTCGTGTGCAGGCCGTGGGCGAGGAACTGCTCGACCGCGTTGCGGTGGGCGCGGCGCTCGAGGATCGGGCGCGGCACGACGAGCGGGCGCACCGCCTGCTGCGAGAAGACGATCGCGAGGACGCAGAAGAGGGCGAGCTGGGCGGCGTAGATGATTTGCACCGAGAGGCTCGTCGCGAAGATCAGCGGCAGCGGCACGAGGAGCGCGGCGAGCGCGGCCCAGAGCACCGGGATGAAGCGATAATCGTCGCTCGACCTCGCAACGACGGTGAAGATCTCGCCGCTCGTCGATTTCTCGGCCCTGGTGACGGCAGCGGCGATGCGGTCCTGTTCCTCGGGGGTGAAAAGAGCCATCGTCGCCTCCCTTACCAGCTGCCCGACGAGCCGCCGCCGCCGAAGCTGCCGCCGCCGCCGGAAAATCCGCCGCCACCGCTCGACCAGCCGGACGAGCCGCTCGACCAGCCCGAGGACGAGCGCCGGCTGCCGCCCTTGCCCGAGCCGGCGGCCGAACTCGAGGCGGCGGCGATCATGATGATGATGAAGACGGTGACGATGATGAAGAAGACGATGAAGACGATCACCGTCGGATCTTCGGACTCGCCGCGCTGCAGGGCGCGCTGCTGCCACTCGGCGGAATCGCCGGTCAGCACCGAGACGATGTCCTCGGCGCCGCGCACGATGCCGCCGGCGAAGTCGCCGGCCTTGAAGCGCGGCAGGATGCTGGTCTCGATGATGAGTTTCGAGACGGCGTCGGGCAGCACGCCCTCGAGGCCGTAGCCGACCTCGATGCGCACCTTGCGCTCGTTCGGGGCGACGATCAGGAGGACGCCGTTGTTCTTGTCCTTCTGGCCGATGCCCCAGTGGCGGCCGAGCTGGTAGCCGTAGTCCTCGATCGCGTTGCCGTCGAGCGAGGGCAGGGTGACGACGACGAGCTGGTCGGTCGATTGCTGCTCCAGCGCTTCGAGCTTCGCAACGAGGTCGGCCTCGACGTCGGCCGGCAGGAGGTCGGCATTGTCGACCACCCGGCCGGTGAGTTCGGGAAAGGTCGGCTCGGCAAGAGCCGGACCGGCGACGAGCGTGAAGGCGAGGGCGAAAAAGAGTGCGGAGAGGAGGACGAAGGCGGTTGCGAGCGCGCGGCCTGCCCGGTCCTCGGTGCGTCGGCCGGGTTCCCTTCCGATCTCCGGAACGCCCCCCTCACCCAACCCTCTCCCCCCGGGGGGAGAGGGCTTTCGGAGCGGGCGATCGGCGTCCCCTCTCCCCGTCGGGGAGAGGGACAGGGTGAGGGGGGCATGGCTCGCCATAACGTTTCCCCTTCGCGAGCGCATAGAGTCACTCGCCTTGCCGGTCATGCTCGTCACGCTCCGGCCCTCCGGCGTCAGTTGAACTTCACTTCCGGCGTCTTCATCTTCTCTTCCTCGATGGTGAAGGTCTCCATCGGCCGGTTCTCCGTGTAGAAGAAGCGGGCCCAGAGGGCGCCGGGATAGGTTTTCAGCTCGGTGTTGTAGCGGCGCACCGCCTCGATGTAGTCGCGCCGGGCGACGGCGATGCGGTTCTCGGTGCCTTCGAGCTGGGCCTGCAGGGCGAGGAAGTTCTGGTTGGCCTTGAGGTCGGGATAATTCTCGACGACGGCAAGCAGGCGGCCGATGGCACCCGAGAGCGCGCCCTGGCTCTCCTGGAACTGCTTGAAGGCTTCCGGATTGGTCAGGATGTCGGGCGGCAGCTGCACGCTGGTCGCCTTGGCACGGGCCTCGACGACGCCTTCCAGCACGTCCTTTTCGTGGGCGGCGTAGCCCTTGACCGTCTCGACGAGGTTCGGAATGAGGTCGGCGCGGCGCTGGTACTGGTTCAGCACTTCGCTCCACGAGGCCTTGGCCGCTTCCTCGTAGGTCGGGATGTTGTTGATGCCGCAGCCGGCGAGCACGAAGCCCGCGGCCATGACGAGGACGAGGGCACGAAGGGCCCGCCACGCGGCGGAAAGGTCGAGGCGCATGCGTCTCACTCCGTTGGGGTTTTGGCGCGACGAATTGCGCCAATGTTCAGTGGAAAGCATAGCCCGGAATATGTCGGGCACAAGACGGAGCGGGCGTGGCCCGCGGCGGCGCAACCCCATATGATGGGATGAGCCCGGGGCGCTCCGGGCAGGGAATTGTCATGCGTCTTGCGACCTTCAACCTGGAATCCCTCGGCGGCCGACGCGACGACGACGGGCGACTGGCGCGCCGCGTGGCGGCGCTCAATCCGAAGATCGCGGCGCTTTCCGCCGACATCCTCTGCCTGCAGGAGGTCAACGGCCAGAAGCCGATGGGCGGCGGGCCGCGCCGGCTGACGGCGCTCGACGCGGTGCTCGGCGACCTGCCGGTCGCCGGCTTTCACCGCGCCGAGACGCACCGGGCCAATGGCGGGGCGGCGGACGTCCACAATCTCGTGGTGCTCAGCCGCTATCCGATCCGCGCCGCCCGCGAGATTCGCCACGACTATGTCGAGGCGCCGCTCTACCGGCGGCGCACCGCGATGCCGCCGGACGAGGCGCCGCTGCCGGTCGAATGGGACCGGCCGATCCTCGCCGTCGAGATCGCCCTGCCGGACGGGCGCACGCTGCATCTCTTCAACGTGCATTTCCGCGCGCCGATCGCCGCGCCGGTGCCGGGGGCAAAGACCGGCGCCCTGTCCTGGGGCTCGGTCGCCGGCTGGGCCGAGGGCTATTACATCGCGGCGATGAAGCGCATCGGCCAGGCGCTCGAGCTGCGCCGCGCCGTCGACGAACTGTTCGATGTCGACCCGGATGCGCTCGTCGCCGTCGCCGGGGATTTCAACGCCGAGGAATTCAACGCGGCGATCCGCATCGCCATCGGGTCGAGCGACGACACCGGCGCGCCGGCACTCGGGGCGCGCTCGCTGATCATCGCCGAGGACGCGGTCGTCGCGGAGAAGCGCTATTCGGTGATCCACGACGGGCGGCGGCTGATGCTCGACCATGTCCTCGTCAGCCGGGCGCTCTGCGCCAGCCTGCAGACGGTCGAGATCGACAACGAGGGGCTGCCCGACGAGGCCGACCCGGAACTCTCGGGCGGGCGCATCGCCGGCTCGTTCCACGCCCCGCTCGTCGCGGTGTTCGACTGAGCGGACTCGACCGGCTCAGCAACTGACCCCGCCCCCTCCCGACCTTCGCTAACGATTTGATCTGAAGATCAAATCGAAGCTGCGGTTGCCCTCCCCCGAGGGAGAGGGCTCAGGCCGTGCCTGCGGGTCAGGCCGGAGATCGGCATGGGGCGCACGCCCTCTCCAGGAGGGATCTCGAAGCGGAACGCCGCGCTACTTCTTGAAGGTCATGATGTAGGCGACGATGTCGCGGATCTCGCCCGGGGTCAGCGCGCCGGTCGGCATGGTGCTGTGCGGCTGGGCGAGGAACAGCTCCAGCGCCTCGGTCGTGCGGTTCTCGGCGAGCCAGGGATAGGTCGGCGCATCGGCGCTCGCCCGCTCCTGGTCGATGGTGATGACGTGGCAGGACTTGCACCACATGGCGGCGAGTTCCTCGCCCTTCACCGGATCGGCGGCAAGCGCCGCGCCGGCATGCGCAAGGACGCCGAGCGCGGCGGAAAGGGCCAGCATCGTCAGCTTCGCGCGCATCGGTGATCCTCCTTTTCGGCTCTTGCTCCGGCGACCATCCTACGGCGCTTCGGTGCGCCACGAAAAGCGTCCCGCCTCGTGGATTTTCGGGGCTCTCCCCTAGATATAGGTCGTCTTGCGTGGTCTTTTGCGGGGAATGCCGCGATGGGCCGCCTGCCCGAGGAGACGCCGTCCGATGCTTGCCCGCCTCTTTGCCGCAACGCTCGTCCTCGGCCTTGCCGCCGGCCCGCTGCGCGCCGACGGGGTGGCGCCGATCCTTTCCGAAGAGGCGCTGTTCCACCCGGTGGTGGCGGCGAACGGCATGGTGGTCAGCGACGACGCGATCGCGACGCGGGTCGGGGTCGACATCCTGAAGCGCGGCGGCAATGCGGTCGATGCCGCGGTGGCGGTCGGCTTCGCGCTCGCCGTGACGCAGCCGCGGGCCGGCAATCTCGGCGGCGGCGGCTTCATGCTGGTGCACCGGGCCGACAAGGCCGAGACGGTGGCGATCGACTATCGCGAGACGGCGCCGGCGGCGGCCGGGCACGACCTCTTTCTCGACGAGGCGGGCAATGCCGATCCGAAGAAGTCGCGTTTCTCGCCGCTCGGCGTCGGCGTGCCGGGAACCGTCGCCGGCCTTGCCCTCGCCCATGCCCAATATGGCAGCGGCAAGCTGACGCTTTCCGATCTCGTCGCGCCGGCGGTGCGTCTCGCCGTCGAGGGCTTTCCGGTCGGCGAGGGGCTTGCCCGCTCGCTCGCCGGCGCCGCGCCGCGGCTCGCCCGCTATCCGGCGAGCGCGGCGATCTTCCTCAACGCCGACGGCACGGCGCTCGGCGCCGGCGAGACCCTGCGCCAGCCCGATCTCGGCGCGTCGCTGCAGGCGATTGCGACCAACGGGCCGGTGGCCTTCTACAAGGGGCCGGTCGGCGAGAAGATCGTCGCGGCGCTCGCCGCCGCCGGCGGCATCCTGACGGCCGAGGACCTCGCCGGCTACGAGGCCAAGGTCCGCGCGCCGGTGCGCGGCAGCTATCGCGGCTACGAGATCGTCTCGATGCCGCCGCCGAGCTCCGGCGGCGTCCATCTTGTCCAGCTCCTCAATATTCTCGAGGGCGTGCCGCTCGCCTGGTTCGGTCCGGATTCGGCCGAGACGATCCATTTCCTCGCCGAGGCGATGAAGCGCGCCTATGCCGACCGCAGCCGCTATCTCGGCGATCCCGATTTCGTCGAGGTGCCGGTCGCCCGCCTCGTCGACAAGGCCTATGGCGCGCGGCTTCTCGCCGATATCGCGCGCGGCCGGGCGACACCGTCCGCCGAGATCGCGCCGGGCCGCCTGCTCGCCCCCGAGAGCGACCAGACCACCCATTTCTCGGTGGTCGACGGCGAAGGCAACGCCGTCTCCAACACCTACACGCTGAATTTCAGCTTCGGCCTCGGCATGGTCGCCGAGGGCACCGGCATCCTCCTCAACAACGAGCTCGACGACTTCTCGGCCAAGCCCGGCGTGCCGAACGCCTACGGCCTCGTCGGCGAGGAAGCGAATGCGGTCGGACCGCGCAAGCGACCGCTTTCCTCGATGACGCCGACGATCGTCCTCGAGGACGGCAAGGTGCTGCTCGTCACCGGCTCGCCGGGCGGCAGCCGCATCATCACGACCGTGCTGCAGATCATCCTCGACGTCGTCGATCACAGCATGAACATCGCCGAGGCGACGGCGAGCCCGCGCATCCACCATCAGTGGCTGCCGGACGAAATCGCCGTCGAACGGGGGATCGGCCGCGATACGCTGACCCTGCTCGAGGCGCGCGGGCACCGCATCCGGCAGGGCCGGGCGATGGGCTCGACCCAGTCGATCCTCGGGGCCGAGGGGCTTTGGACCGGAGCGAGCGACCCGCGCCGCCCCGGCGGACTTGCAGAAGGATATTGAGATGCTGAAGACATTGGCGGCAACGCTGCTCGGACTTGCGGTGTTCGCCGCCCTGGCGGCGGCCGAGGATTGGGCCTCGCCGCTCTACAAGGACAACCCGCTCGTCGGCAGGATCTGGTCGCGGGCGAGCGGCGGCTTCGTCGAGCGCGCGGCGGTCGAGCAGGCGATCGCCGGGGCGCGCTACGTCCTTCTCGGCGAGACCCACAGCAATGGCGATCACCACCGCCTGCAGGGCGAGATGATTACGGCGCTCGCCGGAGCCGGGCGCCGGCCGACGGTGGTCTTCGAGATGATCGGGGCGGACTATGCCGACAAGCTCGCCGGCTATCTCGCCGGTCCGGACGCGACGGCCGAAGGGTTCGGCGCGGCGGTCGACTGGGAAAAGCGCGGCTGGCCGGAGTGGAAGCTCTATCAGCCGATCGTCGAGGCGGCGCTCGGTGCCGGCCTGCCGATGCGGGCCGGTGACGTCGCGCGCGACACCCAGCGCACGGTCGGCAAGGAGGGGCTTGCCGCGCTCGGCGAGCGGGCGGCGGCGCTCGGGCTCGACCGGCCGCTCGAACAGCCGCTCGCCGATGCGCTTCTCGACGAACTCTTCCAGTCGCATTGCGAACTGGTGCCGCGCGAGGCGATGACGCCGATGGCCGGGGTGCAGCGCCTGCGCGACGCGGCGATGGCCGACGCGATGATCGCGGCGGACGGCGACGGCGCGGTGCTGATCACCGGTGGCGAGCATGCCCGCCTCGACCGGGCGGTGCCCTGGTACCTGCGGGCGCGGGCGGGCGAGGCCGCGATCGTTTCGGTGCGCTTCATGGAGGTCGAACCGGCAGAGACCGACCCGGCCGAATACGTGACCCGCGATCCGGCCGGCAGCGCGACCTTCGACTATGTCTGGTTCACCCCCAAATGGGAGGAGAAGGACCACTGCGCCGAGCTGAAGGCACGCTTCGAGAAGAAGGACAAGAAATAGCGCCGGCGGCCGGCGATCAGCCGGTCTCGCCCGCGCGCTCGCCCTCGGCGTCGTGGCCGTTGTGGGCGCGCATGACGTTGTCGAGGAACATGCGGGCACTGTGGCCCCAAGTGAATCCCGTCGCGTATTCGCGGCAGCGGGCGCCGGAGATATCGAGGGCGCCGAGGGCGGCGGTCCGCAGATCCGCGCCGAGAACGCCGGTGCCGGTATCGTCGATGACGTCGATCGGGCCGGTGACCGGATAGGCGGCGACCGGCAGGCCGGAGGCCAGCGCCTCGAGAAGGACGATGCCGAAGGTGTCGGTGAGGCTCGGGAAGACGAAGACGTCGGCCGCGGCATAAAGCCGGGCGAGATCCTCGCCGGCATGGGCGCCGGCGAAGACGGCATCCGGATAGCGGGCCTCCAGCTCGGCACGGGCCGGGCCGTCGCCGACGACGAGCTTCGTTCCGGGCAGGTCGAGGGCGAGGAAGGCCTCGATGTTCTTTTCCACCGAGACGCGGCCGACATAGAGGAAGACCGGGCCTTTGAGGGTGCGTTGCAGCTCCGGGCGCGGCCTGAACAGCTCGATGTCGACGCCGCGCGACCAGCGCATCAGGTTCCCGAAGCCGCGTTCGGCAAGCTCGGCCTCGAAGCTCGCGGTCGAGACCATGCAGCCGGCGGCGGCGTTGTGAAAGCGCCGGAGGACGGCATAGGTCAGCGCCTCGGGCACGGGAAAGCGGGCGGCGAGATATTCCGGAAAACGGGTGTGGAAGCTCGTCGTGAAGCGATGATGGTTGCGGATCGCCCAGCGCCGGGCGAGGAAGCCGAGCGGGCCTTCGGTGGCGATGTGGACGTGGTCGGGGGCGATCGCGTCGAGGCGGCGGGCGATCGTCGCCGGCCGGGCGAGCGAGAGGGCGATCTCGGGATAGGTCGGGCAGGGCACGGTACGATAGTCCGCCGGGGTCAGCGGTACGACCTCGACGCCGAGCTTCGGCAGCTCCTCGCAGAGCCGCTCGAGCGTGCGGACCACACCGTTGACCTGCGGCGCCCAGGCGTCGGAAACCAGCGCGATCCTCATGCGGCGGACAGCGCCCGCGGCCGCGCGGCCTCGCGCGCGGCAATGGTCGCGGCGGTTTCGGTCCAGCGGACGATCTCGAAGCTGCCGTCGTGGTTCTCGAGGATGGCGGTGCAGCTTTCCACCCAGTCGCCGGTGTTCATGTAGGTGACGCCGTAGTCGTTGTGGATGACGGCGTGGTGGATGTGGCCGCAGATGACGCCGTCGGCACCGGATTCGCGGGCCTCGTCCGAGACGATCTTCTCGAAGGAGCCGATGAAGTTGACGGCGTTCTTGACCTTCAGCTTCGCCCAGGCCGAGAGCGACCAGTAGGGGAAGCCGAGGCGGCGGCGGGCGTGGTTGAAATAGGTGTTGATCCAGAGCGCGAAGTCGTAGGCCCAGTCGCCGAGGAGGGCGAGGAACCGGGCGTGGCGCACGACGACGTCGAACTGGTCGCCATGCAGGAGCAGGTAGCGCCGGCCGTCGGCGCCCTCGTGCATGTGGCGGTCGACGACGGTGATCGAGCCGAAATTGCCGTCGACATATTCGCGCAGGAACTCGTCGTGATTGCCCGGGATGTAGACGATCTCGGCGCCCTTGCGGCCCTTGCGCAGGATCTTCTGGACGACGTCGTTGTGGCTCTGCGGCCAGTACCAGCCGCGC
Source organism: Pseudomonadota bacterium (assembly GCA_029572955.1). GTDB lineage: Bacteria > Pseudomonadota > Alphaproteobacteria > Rhizobiales > JAKPQE01 > JAKPQE01. The sequence goes on along the minus strand of JAKPQE010000085.1, from coordinate 36,991 downwards.
TTCAGCCGCCAGCCGTCGACGATGTCGCCGACGAGATAGATGATGTCGGCCTCGTGATGGCGCAGGAAATCGAGAAGAAGCTCCGCCTGGCATCCCCTCGTGCCGAGGTGGATGTCGGAGAGAAAGACGGCGCGGACATGGCGCCGATCGATCGCGTCGGTCACGGGTCCCATCGCTCCCATCGAACGGTCTCGTTTTCTCGAAGAACCCGATTCCGGTCACAGGAAGATGACAGTCGCGACGAAAAATGTTGCAGCGCAAAAAAGCGCCGGAAATTCGCCGTTTCGGCAGGGCCGGCGATCTCGTGGCGGCGCCGGCGCGGCGGCCCCGGAGATCGCCCGGGCGGGCGCCGGCCGGCCGACCCGCGCCCCGGCGGCGACGCGAAACCGCGCTTGACAGGGGCACCCGGCGCACCCTAAATGCGCCCATCCCAAGAGCGGGGCCGTAGCTCAGATGGGAGAGCGCTGCAATCGCACTGCAGAGGTCAGGGGTTCGATTCCCCTCGGCTCCACCAAATACCCCCGAACAACCGGCTGATCTTTCGAGCGGAACGGCGTCCTGCCGGCGGCTGCGATCGTCGGCGTCTTTCTGCCGGGGCGCTTTCGATCAGGCCCCGGGCTCGTCCGCGTCACCGATTTCGCTGCCCTGCATCTGCTTGCGATAGGCGACGGGCGACATCCCGGTCCAGCGATTGAACGCCAGGGTGAACGGCGCCGTCGCCGAATAGTCGAGCAGGCCGGCGATGCGGCCGACCGGAGCCGAGGACTCGGTGAGCAGGCGCCGCGCCATGGCGTCGCGCACATTGTCGAGGATCTCGGAAAAGGTGGTTTCCTCGGCGGCGAGCAGACGCTGCGGCTTCTTGACGTTGACGCCGAGGGACTCGGCAACGGCTTCGACGTTGCAGCGGCCGGTGCCGAGAAGGGACGGGATCGCGAGGGCGACGGTCGTCGTCATCGATTGGTCGAACTGGTTCAACCGGTCGATGCGGTAGCGCACATAGATGTTCATCAGCTTCTTGAAAACCGCGAGATCCCCCGACAGCGGCGTATCGAGCAGGTGTTTCGGGAAAAAGATATCGTTGTGGTCGGCATCGAACTCGATTGGAGAGCGGAAGGCCTCCACATGCCGGGCCGTGTCCGCCGGCCGGCTGTGCTGGAAGGTCACGCGGATCGGATCGGCATCCAAGAGTCCTGTGCCGTGTCGCGCCGCGGTGAGTGCAAGGATATGATAACGTTCCGTTATCTGGCGACCCGCGGGAACAAAGGCCTCAATGGTCTGGCGCAATATCCCCGTTTCCGGCGAGGGCCCGTCGAGGAGATGGAATCGTGTACCGTTGGTATGAAAAAAGCCAATACTTGATGGCCGATCTGGTCCAGTCTCCGAAAACCCTTTCGAACCGTGACATCATCATGACCGGGCCGATGTCTGCAAAGGTCGGAGCGGTGCTCATGCCCCAGTCGAGGCCGAAAGTCGGCCAGCCGAGGCGCTTTGCGGCGAGTTCGTGCAGCAGCGATACCTTGCGATAGGACAGGAGCATGTCGACCTTGGCGAGGGCTTCGCGCGGTAGCCCGGCTTCGTCGATGAGTGCGAGAGGATCACCACCGACGGACGCCACGAGCGGCTCGAAGCCGATCAGGACAGTCGCTCGACAATAGGGTTCCCCGACTTTCATCCTGCCTCTTTCAGTCTTTCTGCTGTTCGTTTTTGAACGTAATGCCCGCCCCTGTCGTCGAATATGAACTCAGAAGTAGTTCAACATGTATTCGTCGTGGAGGGCGGCCAAGTAGTTGTTTGTTAGACACTTATATCAGCCGGCTCAAGGGGGTCCGCAGCATCATGTCTGCCCGTTGAGTATTTTTCGTCGGCTCAGTGTGTTCCGGTCTTTTCAATCGAAATGCCGTTCGGGGGGCGCGTGCGGGCGGCAATCTTCGCGTGCGGCCGGGTGGTGCCGGCCTGCCGGTGGCGCTTCGGCGAGCCGGTCATGGTGAGGCGCGAATCGGTGGGCATCCCGGCGCCGAGCCCCGCGCCGCGTTCGCCTTGTCCGGCGCAACCCTGTGGCGTCTGCGGAATGGCGGATGCCGGCGCGGGAACCGGCACTATCGGGCGGGGCCGGCACCAGCGGCGACGGCGGCGGTGCGGGATCGGCGGGTGTCACGGAATTGCAATCCACCGTTTTCCCGTGGGGTGAAGCATCCGCGCAACAGTTGTCCGCGATTAAGAATTTCGCGGTTCCCGAGTCTGAAATGGGGTTGGTTTGCGGGCCTGATCTTGAACGGCCAGTGGGCCAAATATGAACTGTTTCGAGCCGATTCTGAGTGCGGAAAACCCGAGGTTTCTCTAGGCGTTTCCGGTTTTGGTTGAGGTGGTCAAGAACCCGTTGTGGGCTCGTTCACGAATTGTTAGGCCTTCCGGTGAAGTGGCAAGAGGGCTGCCTTTGCGCGTGGCTACGTGCGCCTGCAACCCTTCCACAAATGGCTGTTGAGTGACCGGTCGCCGGTGTCCGAACGACACCGAATCGACGTCACAATCCGGGGGATGTGGAATGCGAGCTCGTGACAGGAAGTTGGCGGCTTGGCTGATCGGCACCGTGTCCGGTGCGGCGGTGTTGGTGCCGCATTTCGGTCTCGCCAATCCGGCCGGTCCGAACGTCGTTTCCGGCGACGTGTCGTTCAATGCTCCCGATCCGTCCACCCTCGTCGTGACCACGGCGACCGACCGCTCGATCATCAACTGGGACAGCTTCTCGATCGGCCTTGGCGAGCTCACCCGCTTCGACCAGCCCTCGGCCGCGTCGGCGGTGCTCAACCGAGTGGTCGGCGCCGATCCCTCCTCGATCTACGGCACGCTCGCGTCCAACGGCCAAGTCTATCTCATCAATCCGAACGGCATCGTCGTCGGCCCGACCGGCCGCATCGAGGTCGGCGGGTTCGTCGCCTCGACCCTCGATGTCTCCGACGCCGAGTTCCTGGCCGGCGGCGACATGGTTTTCAAGGGCGTCGAGATCGACGGCGGCATCCGGGTGCACGGCAAGATCCGCTCGGTGTCGGGCGGTGACATCTTCCTCTTGTCGCGCGAAGTCGACATCGAGGAAGGCGCCGAGATCTCGACCGTCGGTGGCACGGTCGGCATCGCCGGCGGCGAGGAGATCCTGCTGCGCCCGACCGATTCGGGCGACGGCCGCATCTCGATCCGGGCCGGCAAGGGCCGGGTCGATATGAAGGGCGCCATCGAGGCGGCGGCGGTCGAGATCGCCGCGGCCGGCGGCAACGAATATGCCGTCGCGGTCAATTCGACCGGCGTGATCCGCGCCACGGGTGCGGCCAAGGTCGGCGGCCGCGTGATGCTGAGCGGCGGCGGCACGGTCAAGGCCGGCGGCACGATCACCGCGAAGAAGGTGCGCGTCGTCTCCAAGAAGAAGATCGTCGCGAGCGCCAAGATCGACGCCTCGGATGCCGCCGGCACCGGCGGCGAAGTGGTCTTCGAGGCGCCGGACATCGTCATCGAAGCGGCGAGCCTCGTCGACGTCTCCGGTCTGCTCGGCGGCGGCACGATCCATGTCGGCGGCGGCTACCAGGGCAAGGACGGCTCGATCGTCAATGCCCGCGACGTGACGGTGGAGAGCGGCGCGCGCCTGGTTGCCGACGCGACCGGCGCCGGCGACGGCGGCGAGGTCGTCGTGTGGGCCGACGGGTCGACGAATTTTGCCGGCTTTATTTCTGCGCGCGGCGGCGCCGAAGGTGGCGACGGCGGTCTCGCCGAGGTCTCCGGCAAGGAATATCTCGCCTATGAGGGTCTCGCCGATCTGCGCGCCGTCGCCGGCAGCAAGGGCACGCTGCTGCTCGACCCGGCGGCGATCGTGGTCAGCGATTTCGAGGCGATCGGCGCCGGCATCGACGACGGCAATATCGGCGACGGCGTTCTCGACAACGCCGACAATCTGGCCGCGTCGGTGATCTCCGACAAGGCGATCCGCGACCAGCTCGCGCTTTCCGACGTGTCGCTGCAGTCCGACACGACGGTGACCTTCAGCTCCGGCGTCGACATCGAATGGGTCGGCGCGACGCTGTTCGAGGTCGTCGCCCTCACCGACATCACCGCGGCCGACAACGTCCGCATCCAGAACACGCAGATGTATGTCGACAACGGTCCGGCCGGGTTCGACGCGTCCGACATCTATGTCCAGCAGAGCGTCGGCGGCGTTTCGTTCAACGCCGGCAGGGAGATCAAGGTCGGCGGCCCGGCCGCCGTTACCGGCGGCGGCGTCGCCATCGGTTCGGAATTCGGCCGCAACGACTTCGTCGCGATCGGCGCCGTTTCGGTGCTTGGCAGCCATACGCCGCTCATCGATGGCTATGCCCAGATCGGCTACCAGGTCGGCGGCGAGCGGGCCGGCGACAGCGGCCTCGACTATGTCGACCCGACTTCGGTCGGCCTCGGCTATGCCGACTACAATGCCAGCATCGGCAATGTGCGCCACGCCGCCAACGGCACCATCAACGTGACGGCCGGCGGCATCGTCACCGTCCAGTCCGGCTCGGCGGGCGTCGCGACCGGCGACTTCGGCGTCGACCTGACCAGCATCAATTTCGCGCAGATCGGTCACGGCGGCCGGCCGCACGACAATTTCCTCGGCGACAATACCATCAACGTCGCCGAAATCACCGGCGACATCAACGTGACGGCCGGTGCCGCAGTGGTCGTGCAGGGACCGCTCGACGCCCATGGCGACGTCACCGAATACGCCCAGATCGGCCACGGCACGCTGCTGATCAACGAGGGCTCGGGCCTGAAGCTCGCGCAGGGCGCGATTTCCGGCGACATCAATATCGACGCGGTCGGCCTCGTTTCGGTCAATGCCGCGCCGATGGCGCCCAACCTCGTCGACGGCATGCGCGATTTCTCGCGCGCCCAGATCGGCCACGGCGGCACCGGGGTCATCGTCGGCGGCGACACGGCGGAAGGTGTCGACTACACCCATGGCGCCATCCAGGGCGACATCGTGGTGACGTCGGGAGCCGGCGTGATGCTCGGCTCGGTCGATGTCGATTCCACCGTCGTCTTCCTCGATCCGTTCTCGGTCGAGGCGCAGATCGGCCATGGCGCGCACGGCTATCATCTCGCCGGCATGAACGCGGCCGGTCTGCCCTCGCCGACGGTCGAGACCGTCGAGTACCTGGAGAGCCCGACCACATCCGGTGATATCGGGCTGTTCATTACCGACGAGTCCGGGAACTTCCTCGACGCCGCGGGTGCCGTCACCACCAATCCCGACGATGCCGTCGAGTACGATCCGGCCCTCGAGGCGGCGCTCGCCTCCTCGGCGACCGACGCGCCGATCCTCGATGCCGACGACAATCCGATCATGCTGGCCGACAGCGATCCGGACAGCGGCGTCACCGCCTACGTCCTCGTCGCCGGCGGCGGCACCGGCACGGCGGCCCTCAACGAGGCGGTCGAGACGGCTTCCGGCGATATCGTCGTCGCGGTCAACGACGGCAGCGGCGGTTTCGATCATTTCGAGGATGCGGAAGGCAACACGCTGACCGCCGGCGAGGTCACCTTCAACGCCGACCTCAACGTCATCGACGACGCCGACGGCAATCACTTCTATTTCGACGCCACCGGCACGCAGGTTGCCGGCGCCACCGATATCCTGGTCGCGGCCGCGGCCGGCAGCGCCCGTTGGGACGTGAGCGGCCTCGGCCGTTCCGACATCGTCGCCGTCGAGGAGATGCAGGCGCCCGACATCAGCGCCTTCGGCTTCGACGTCGCGGTCACCGGCGACGGCGCGGTCGATTTCGTCTATGGCGACATCGCGCCGTTCGTCGACGTCGCCGGCCGGGTCATGACCAGCGACATCACTCTCTCCGGCCAGCTCGGCCTGCCGATCGCGGCGATCACCCTGAATGCCGCCGAATCGCTCGAGAGCGGGGCCCTCTTCACCAGCGACATGGTCGACAATTACGAGCGCACGCAGATCGGCCACGGCTCGATGACCGCGGTCGGTGCGATGCTGTCGCTGCCGGTTCCGGTGACGACGAGCGGCGACGCCCTCGACGTGTCCGTCGTCGAGGGCCGGATCGCCGGCGACATCGACATCGACACGCTGTCGCTGATGCTCAATGCCGCGATCAACTCCAATCCGCAGCGGCCGGCCGAGACGTTCGACTACATGTCGGTGCGGATCGGCCATGCCACGGCCGACATGATCACCACCTATAGCGGCGGCGAAGGCCTCGACGGCGGCTCGGTGTCGATCGACCAGGCCGACATTCTCGACGCCCAGATCGACATTTCGGCGGCGGCGATCGCGATCACCAACATCGTCTCGACGCCGGCCCAGACCGGCCTCATGACCGGCAACACGGTGTTCACCCAGATCGGCCATTCCGGCGATCTGCTGATCCGCACCGGCGGCGGCGGGCTCGGCGCCGCCGGCATCGATGCCGGCAATGGCGGCGACGTGACCATCGTCAAGGGCACGGTGTGGGACGGCTACGTGAACGCCGGCGGCACCGCCTATTACGGCGGGGTCAACAGCACCGATATCCGCCTCACCGGCGGCGCGCTGACGCTGACCACCACCGACACGGTCGGCGCCCAGGCGGCCTCGACCAGCAATCTCGTTCACGCCGGCGTCGGCCATGGCCATCGGGCGCTGGTGGCGACCGGCAATGGCGGCCTCGCGCTGCTCGGCAACAGCGGCGGCCGGGCCGGTGACATCCTCGTCACGCAGGGCACGGACGCGCGCGACTTCGACAATTTCGTGCTCGAGGTCCAGACGTCGCTGGCCGCCGAGACGACCGACAATATCGGCGAGTTCTTCTACGGTTCGAGCGGCAATGCCTATCGCGTCTATCGCCAGCGCCTCGCCGACAGCGGCGACGACAATTTCGGCGGTGCGGCGACGGCGGCCAACACGACGACCGACATTGCGCTGATCGGCACCGTCAATCCGGACAGCGGCGAGGTCTATCGCTACTACGACGACAGCGTCGCGCAGCGCTATCACGACTCCGGTCCGGGCACCCGCTACGACGATTCCCTCGGCCAGGCGTCGACCAACGATCTCTACGAGATCCATCTGTTCGAGCCGAGCCACGAATATGCCAGCCTCGATCTCGGCGCCGGCACGCACAACTACTTCCGCCAGCGCATCCCGGTCGAGTTCGCGCTGACCGATCCGGCCACGACGACCACCGACATCGCGCTGATCGGCCAGCTCATTCCGGGTTCGACGACCGAGCGCTACACGTTCTTCGACGACCAGCGCGGCAATTACTATCAGGTCCCGCTGGTGCTGGTGGACGACGCGGTCGACCTTTCCGGCTTCGATGCGACCGCCGAGGACATGGCGAGCGGCCTGCGCGGCGACATCGTTCTCGATCTTGCGGCGATCTCGGTGCTCTCCAACGTCACGACCGGCGCCCAGGCGGTCGGCGACCACGAGTCGGCCTATGCCGTCATCGGCCATGGCGACTACGCCGAATTCTACAGCGGCCATGGCGGCGCCGGCGGCACCGCGTCGGCGGCTGCGGAAACCGCCCAGGTCGAGGCCCATGGCGGCCGCGGCGGCCATATCGACATTGCGCTGAACGACATGCTGATCGAGGGCGACATCGTCTCCGATCCGACCGTCGCCGGCGCCATCGCGGTCACCGCGACCATCCTCCATCCGGCGCAGGGCACCCTCAACTTCTCGATCAGCGAGGCCAATATCGGCCATGGCGAGCGGATCTTCGCCCACGCCGGCGACGGCGCGGCCGGCGGGTCGAGCGACTATCTCGCCGACGATCTGACGTCCTATCGGGCGGCCCAGGCGCTCGACGCCTTCATGCCCGACTTCCAGAGCGATGCGTCCGGCCACGGCGCCGCGACCGGCGGCAATGGCGGCGACATCCGCGTCGCCCTCGGCGCGATCACCGACCGGCGCATCACCGACCGCTACGATGCGAGCGGCTTCCATCACGACGACGAAGCCGACATCATCCTCAACAAGTCGCTGGCGACGACGGTCTCGGCCATTCTCACCCCCGGCTATCAGGCGACCGGCAATTCCGAGGACATCTATGCCGGCATCGGCCACCGCCACCGCCTCTACGGCGAGGGCGGCATCGGCGCCATCGGCGGCACGACGCGCAACAGCTTCGACGACGTCCTGAACGACGGCCATGTCGCGATCCTGCCGGACGTCTCGGGCGGTCGTGGCGGCGACGTCCTGCTGTCCTCGGGCAACATCATCGGCGACATCGTCATCGACGGCGGTCCGGTCACCGTGACCACCCTGCCGACGGCGGCCAATGGCGGCTTCCAGAAGGTCATCTCGACCATCGGCCACACCACCGACCTGATCGCGGTCAGCCAGGCGGGCGGCGCGTCCGGCAGCCTGACGGGCGATGCGGCGAGCGGCGGCATCGTCGAGCTCGACGAGAGCAACGCCTCGATTTCCGGCGTCTATCTGCTCGACGGCAACGGTGACGACGAGTTCGACCTGGCCGGCGTCAACGACGCCTGCGTCGAAGGCTCGTCGCCCTGCGTGCTCGACACGGCACGCGAGGAGACCAACGAGCGCGCCGATTTCGCCAACCAGCGGGAAGACGGCGTCGACATCGCCTTTGCCAACTACAATGGCGGCGAGCGCGACGGCGTCGCCGAGACCTTCGAGACGCTCGACACCTATCTCGGCAGCAACCCGACGATCGGCGGCCAGGTGCACGAGAACGGCGACGGCGTTTCGGGCGTGTCGACGGTCGTCACCGGCAATTACAACGATGCCCTGATCGAGCCGGGCCAGTCCGACGACGTGATCTTCCACGACTATGAGGGCGACCCGGAATACATCCTGGTGCCGATCGACGACTACGGCCAGGCTTACACGGACGTCGACGGCAGCGGCACGGTGACGGCCGGCGACGTCAACGTCTACGGCGACGTGATGGGCACGTTCGCCCGCAACTATTCCGGCGTTGCCGATCCCGATCAGGCGACCGTCGATGTCACCTATCAGTCGGCCCTCGCCGACTATCGCAACGACAGCATCAACACCACGCGCTTCGGCCGGGTCGTGGAGCAGTACGACGCCGATATCGCGCACAAGTTCGATGTCGCGCGCTATGTCGACCTCGACCAGAACGGCACGGTCGACCTCGTCGATTTCGACGGCGATCACCGCTTCGACATCGTCGACATCGACAAGGACGGTCGCTACGACATGATCGACGGGCGGGCCGACTACGTCGCCTCGCGGGTCATCGGCGGCGAGACCGTCACCTACCAGTTCGGCATTCTCGACTACACGGCCGTGACCGGCCTCGATCCCGACCTGCCGACCGGTGGCGACCCGCTCGGCGGCAAGCTCGAGGGCGGCTGGACGCTGCGCAACGAGGTGACGACGGCCAATCTCTTCGGTGTTTCCGGCATCAACGGCGCCGATGCGGTCGCCCGGACCGTGGTCGAGGAGGGCGATGCCGCCACCATCGACGCCTATCGGCAGTCGACCTTCACGCGCTACCAGAGCGACCTGTCGAACGCCAATGGCGGCCGCGGCGGCGACGCCTATGTCCATGCTGGCTTCACCCAGGGCGACATCGCGATCGATGCCGCCGGCGCGCTGATGGTCACCTCGGGCGCGACCGAGGAGCCGATCGAGCACGTGCCCGGCCTCTTCGACGTCGCTGTGGCGCAGATCGGCCATGGCGGCTACCACTGGGCCGACAGCGGCGCGAACTACGCGCTGCGCTCGTCGGGGCGGGCCGAGACCGGCCTGCTGCTGCAGCACGTTCCCGACATCGTGATCCCGGTCGGCCATATTCCGGCCATCGGTGGCATCGGCGGTGTCGGCGCGACCGATGCGCAGGGTGGCCGCGGCGGCGATTCCTGGGTGCTCGAGGGCCAGGCCCGCGACGTCGACCCGAACCCGCTGGCGACGGCCTACGAGACCGACTACCTCGTCGGCTCGGTGCTCATCAACGTCCAGGACTACCCGACCGAGGGCAACCTCACTGCCAATCCGAACCTTTCGAGCCATTCGGGCGACGACCCGACCGGCTACGACGCGGACGGGACGTCCTATCAGGACTATGACGCCGGCAAGCCGGACGACAACGGCCAGCTCGCCCGTTCCGACGCCTTCGCCGAATACGTGACCGACCGGTATGCCTACCGCACCGCCGACGCGCACGATCGCGACGGCCTGCGCATCGGCGTCGACCATCTCGAACTGCTGTCGGTGGGCGTGACGATCACGTCGGCCGGCGTCATCACCGGCACCAACACGACGGTGATCGCCAAGATCGGCCATGGCGGCCTCACCTATGCGACGCCCGGCCTTTACACCGGTAACGTCACGGATCTGCGCCACTCGACCGGCATCCTGACGACGAATTTCGGCGGCAGCGCCGCGGGCGGCACCGAGGTTGTCGAGATCGCCGACGGCGGTCGCGGCGGCGACGGCTCCATCGAAACCCACATGATGAAGGGCGAGACGCGGGTCGACACCGCGGCGGCGCTCACCGTGACGTCGGTCCTGTCGGCCGCGCCGCGCTTCATCTCGGGCATCGACACCATCCTCAGCCAGATCGGCCACGGCCAGATCGCGGTGGCGACCGGCGGTGTCGCCGGCGCCGGCGGCAGCGGCGAATGGTCCGGTAATGGCGGGCGCGGCGGCGATGCCACGATCGTCAGCGACGGCACGCTCGACGCGGAAGTCGAGCTCAACGTGCTCGGCGCCATCCTGGTGTCCTCGACCCATGCTCCGGGCGTCAGCACCACCGGCACCAACAACATCATCTCGTCGCGCATCGGCCATGGCGACTGGTCGTTTGCCGAAAGTGGCATCGGCGGCGCCGGCGATCCGGCGGCCCTCTCGTCCGAGCAGGGCAACCAGACGGCCAATGGCGGCCGCGGCGGCGACGTCGCCATCGAACAGGGCGGCTACAACGGCGACATCCGGATCTCCGTCCTCGGCGGGCTCAGCGTCACGGCGCTCGAGACGCCGGGCGTCACGGCGATCCTTCCCGGCTCGTTCAACATCGCGACGATCGGTCATGGCGGCCAGGCGATTGGCATCTCGCATCCCGGCGGCGTCGGCGGCCTGCTCGCCGCGTCGGTCTCCGGCAACGACCGCAATCTCGTCACCAAGGTCGACTTCGACAACGAAATGTTCCTCGGCAGCGACCGCAGCGGCGGTCGCGGCGGCAACGTGTCGGTCAACATCGGCGTCGGCGGCACCGGCCGGGTGACCGGCGAGCGCGGCGTCGACAACGACTACGGCGTCACCGACAACGACGGCTCGGACATCCACATCCAGGTGCTCGGCATCCTCAACGTCGCGGCGTCCGTCGCCCAGGCCAATGCCGAGATTCCGGACGTTCTCGCCGATCCGCTCGGTGCGCCGGTGCGCACCATCGACGGAACGATGGCGGTCATCGGCCATACCGGAGAGGCGCGGGCCAACGCGACGCTGGCACTCGGCGGTCTCGCCACGGCGAGCGGCGCCTCGGAAGCCAATGGCGGCGACGGCGGCGACGCCATCGCCACCACCGGCTTCGTCCAGGGCGACATCGTCATCGATGCCGGCGGACTGGTGAATGTCGGCGCCCCGACGGGCGATACGGCGACGCTTCCCGGCGGCGCGCTCTTCAACGCGACCGCGGAATCGCGCATCGGCCATCTGATGGAGGCCGAGGCGCTCGGCGGTTCGGGCGGCTCGACCATCGGTTCGGGCACGATCTCGGCGCGCGGCGGCGACAGCGGCAACGCCATCGCCACGCAGGACCGGATCTGGGGCGACATCGATATCGAGGCTCTCGGTATCGTCACGGTCATCGCCAACGATTCGAACCCGCTGCCGGCGTCCTCGCCGACGATCGTTTCCGGCATCGGCCACCGCATGGACGTCAAGGCGATCGCCGGCCTCATCGCCGGTGCCAACGGCTCGATCGACCAGACGGCGGAAAGCCTCTACTTCACCTACGAGGCGCTCTACGAGTTCAAGCAGCGGGTCGCGGCGGCCCAGACGGCGGGCCAGAGCTTCGCCGACGCCCTCGAGACCGGCTTCGACGGCCTGTCGAACTTCGAGCAGAAGCTGGTGGCGCCGTTCTTCTCGAGCGCGGCCTACAAGGCCAACGTTTCCGACAAGTCGGCCTATTTCGACGACAAGGGCATCGCCGCCTTCTTCGCCAAGCTGATGGTCGGCGAGCGTGACGACAACTTCGTCGAGGATACCGGCGCGATCGGCTACGAATACGCCGCGTTCGACGGCAACGACCATGTCGACGGCGGCCTGCCGGGTGGCGCGTCGAACGACGCGGGCAACGATGCCGGTGCCGGCGACGGCTTCAACAACGTCTATGTCGGCGTCGCCGGCTTCGACGCGGCCGACGAAGTGCTCGATCCCGACCAGTCGACCGACAACATCAGCCGCGCCGACGATCGCACCTATCTCGGCGCCTACGACCCGAACGCGGATGCGGCCGGCAGCCATGCCGGCTGGCAGACCGGCAGCGGCGACGACACCGGCCGCGACTACGACGACGTTCCCTACGAGACGACGGAATGGAACCGCCAGCTCGTCGGCAACCAGGTCAACGACCAGTCGACCCGGTACGAGATCGGCGCCCTGACGGGCGAAGAGGTCGACACCCTCGTCGCCCTCATGTCGCAGTCCGGCGACGGCGGTCATGCCGTCACCATCCAGGGCGGCTACGGCGCCGGCGCGGTCGAGGCGTCCGGTCCCGCCTTCCTCGACAATCAGGACATGCCGTCCGGCATCGGCGCGGACAACGTCCTGCGCTCGGTGGCCGGCGAGATCCACATCGAAGCTGCGGCGGTCGTCGTCCAGGCGTCGGCGCTGGGCGTCGCCGTCACCGATCCGCTCGGCTTCCAGTCGGCCTCGATCGGCCATCAGGCCGCGGTTTATCAGGTCAAGGCCGGCGACGGCGCGCTCGCCCTCAACCAGGGCATCGCAGGCGACGGCGGCGACGCCGGCGTGATCCAGGAAGCCTTCGAGGGCAACATCGAGATCATCGCCGACTCGATCCTCGTTTCCTCGACCTATGCCGGCGCGGCGGCGGACAAGAACCAGCTGACCCGCATCGGCCATCGCCTCAATATCGGCCACGACTACGAGAAGCTGCGTCCGGGCGCCGGCGTCGAGTCGGTCGCCTATGTGGTGCGCGCCGGCGACGGCGGCTCCGGACCCTATGCCGGCAATGGCGGCAACGTCATCGTCGACCAGCAGGGCGTGGTTTCGACCTGGAACGACTATGACGGCGACGGCATCCCGGATTCGGCCGATGTCGACGTTCTCAACAACGGCGACCAGGACGGCGACGGTATCGACGACTCGGTCGACATCACCTATGTCGGCGGTCTCTATGTCGCCAACGACACGCGCTACGGCGACAGCGCCGGCGATTCGGTCGGCGCGCGCGGCGCCGCCGGTTCGGACGGCATCAAGGACTCGTTCAACGACACCGATGGCGACTTCAACGACGCCGACGGCGACGGCATCGAGGATTTGGCCGACGTCGACCTGATCGGCGGCGGCGACGTCGACGGCGACGGCGTGTCCGACTATGCCGACGTGCGCTTCGACTACGGCATGCCGGCCGGCCCCTGGGGGCCGGGCAACACGGCCTCGAACGCCGGCGGCAGCGACCGCAACGGCTACATCGACGAGAGCAGCCGCGGCTCCTATGGCGGCGACGGCATCATCGACGCTTTCAACGATACCGACGGTTACTTCAACGACATCGACGGCGACGGTATCGAGGATTCGGCCGATGTCGACGTGCTGAAGAACGGCGACCACGATCTCGACGGCATCGACGACATCGCCGACGTCGACTTCCGCGGCTACATCCACAACGATCGCGAGGCCGAGGGCAGCGTCGAGGTCAACGGCGACACGCTTCTGGTCCTCGAGTTGCGGCGCTGGGCCGCCGATCCGAACGACGTGGCCGATCCGGCCGACGCCTATACCGACGCGAACGGCTACCGGCACGACGGCGATCCGACGACGGGTCTCTTCATCGATCACAACGGCAACGGCGTGTTCGACTACGCGGTCGACGAGCAGGTCTTCGAAACGGTCACCGGCGACATCAATGCCAGCGCGCTCACCGGCGCGGTGCTCGATCGCGACGAGGTCGATCTCGGTGCGCCCAACCGCATCACCGGCACCATCGCTTCGCTCGGCCTGACCGAGCAGACCGGCGGCGTCGGCAGCGAGGACGTCGAGATCGTCAACCTTGCCGCCGTCACCGACGACGACGGCGTGTTCCACGTCATGTACGATGGTACGAGCGGCAAGTTCTACGCCGTCCAGTACGACACGGTCGTGCAGAGCGACGGGACGACCCGGACCTATATGATCCGCGGCGCCGAATATTCGGATCCGCGCATCATCGCCGAGCTGACCCAGTACGAGATGGTGGTCGTCGGTGACGGCGTCGCCGATGCCGATCAGACCCGGGCGATGACGGTCGCTCTCAACCTGACGACCGGCATCAACGACGACAGCGGCATCACCACCGACACGGCGAGCACCGTCGCCGGCTATGATCTCAATCGCGGCCGGTTCGAGATCACCGCGCTCGAGGCCCGCTACGACAACAATATCGTCGATCGCTACGAGACGGTCCCGACCGCCAACCGCGACGGTGCCGTCGCCGGTGCCGACGGCCAGGGCAGCCGGCTGTTCCTGATCAACGACAGCGATCCGGTCGCCGGCTATACCGGCACCGGCACGGCGATCGATCCGCGCAACGCCCAGTACGACGTGACGAGCGCCGGCTGGATCGGCCTGCTGCCCGACACCGCCGATGCGGACTTCCGCTTCAACGGCGACGCCGATGGCGCCGACAACATCGACAATGTCGCCGATGTCGACTTCACGGCCTCGATCGATGCGACCCCGGTCGCCGATACCTTCACCGGCATCACCGGCATCACGGCGGGCAACGATGCCCCGGCGCGGGCCGATGGCGCACGGCCGATCCGCAACAACATCGTGCTGTGGTCGGAAGGCCTTACCGGCACCCTGACCATCAATTCGCTGTCGACGACGGGCCTCGGCACCAACGAGACCGAGACTCTGGTCGGCCATTCGATGGTGGTGGTCAGCGCCCGGGCCGGCGACGCCGGCATCGGGGCCCTCGGCGGCCTCGACGAGGGCGTGGTGGAAGGCAATGGCGGCGACGTCGCCATCGCGCAGGGCGACCTCGGCGGCGACATCACCGCCTATGCCGAGAACCTGCTGACGGTGAACTCGACGGCGATCACCGGCCTTGGCCTCAACTACACCTACACCCGCATCGGTCACGAGCGGACGATCGGCCTCGACGCCGACCGTCACGACGACCTGACGCCGGGCAGCAAGCTGCTCGACGAGGGCAGCATCGTTGCCGGCAATGGCGGCACGACCGATGCCGAGGACTACAACACCACGGCCGAAGCAGAAGGCCTGGCGACGACGTCCGCGCATACGGTGCTCGGCCGCCTGGTCGCCGGCCGCAATGTCGGCGCCTTCGCCGACACGACCGACGTCGAAGACGGTGACGGCGGCAACGTCCTCATCACCCACGGCGTCCTCAAGGGCTCCGACAATCTCGGCAATCGCGAATCCGTCATTCTTGCCCGCAACCCGGACGCCGGCGGTTTCGACACCGATATCGCCATCGCGCTCGACAGCCATGGCGCGGTGCTGATCAACACGACCGGCACGCTGGCCGGCACCGGTGCCGCCTATTCGCGGATCACCATCGGCCTCCAGCAGCATGCGGTTGCAACGGCAGGCGACGCCGGAGCGGGCACGGCGGGCGACGGCGGCAACGTCATCGTCTCGCGCGGCGCGATCTCGGGCGACATCGTGGCCCAGGCGCTCAATGGCGGCGCGGTCACGGTTGCCAACACGCCGATCGCCGGGGTCGGCGCGGCCTTCTCCGACATCCAGATCGGTCACGAGTCGACCTTCGGCTACGAGCTCGAGGCGATCAATCCGCTCGGCCTGTTTGCCACGGTCACCTCGGGTGACGGCGGCGCCGGTGCCGATCGCTACGCCAGCGTTCGCGATGCCCTGGTGGCGTTCCTTCTCGACGAGGACAACACCGAGAGCACCAACAACGACGGCCAGATCGAGTATGTCGCCGGCCGGGTCACGCTGACCGACGCCTCCAAGGTGGTTGCCGACATCGACAATGCCTATCGCATGGTCGAGGCGGCCAACAAGCTCGCCGATCGCTATGCGCCGGAAGACCAGACCCGCCTCGCCAATGCCCTGGCGGCCATCGGCGCCGCTCGGACGGCGGCCCATGCGGCTCTCGAGAATGCCGGCACCACGACGCTGACGCTCGACGAGCAGGTCGACGCGGTGCAGACGGCGGCACGCACGACCCTCGATGCCTTCGCCTTCATGTCGGCGACGGCGTCGGATGCGGCGAGCCCGATCGATGGCACGACCTTCACCCAGGCCGATCTCGACAAGATCTTCGGCGTCACCGGCTTCACGGACGATCGCAACGACGCCTATACGGCGATCGAGGATCTGACCAACGGTGAAGACCGGGGCAACGACGGCCTGGTCGCGGCGACCTCGGCGTTCTATGCCGAGAATGCATCGAAGCAGCTCGGCGACCATGCCGATGGCGGCGACATCGTCTACACCTCGGCGAACGCGCTGCGCGACGCCGTCCCGGCCGCGACCATCGCGGACGAGGGCAAGATCGCCGGCAACGTGCGGCTGGTGTCGGGCATCGACAACGAGAGCCTGCACTTCAACACCGCCGTCGATCCGAACAGCGGCGACCCGATCCAGAACCTCTATGGCGACAACGACGCCCTGGAGGCGACGAACGACGGCTCGACGGCGGGCGACATGCTGCGCGCCGCGGGCGGCACCCATGTCGATCGCGCCGACTATCTTCTCGGTACCCAGGACGACTATTCGTCCGGCCTGGTCTCGATCACCTCGGTGGCGACCGCTGCCGCGGCGGCGGCCGAGGCCGACACCGAGATCGGTCATCGCCGGCTGATGTGGAACGCTTCGGGGGCGGCCGGCGGCGACGCCGGCGAGGGCGGCGCGATCTCGGTCGCCAACGTCACCGAGGGCAACGTCGTCGTCATGGCCGACAGCACGGTCATCGAGTCCGATGCGGTGGTGCCGATCGGCGGCACCTATGCCGAGCTGCATTTCCTCCACGACGAGGAGATGCTGAACGAGGCCGGTGCCGCGATCGTCGGCTCCAGGCTCGGCGACGGCGGCGACATCCTCGCCAGCCAGACGGTGACGGGCGGCTTCACGCTCGCCACCAACGGCCTCGGCGTCGACCAGACCTTCGGTGCCGGTCTCACCGGCACCGGCAGCCGCGCGGTGCTGCAGGCCGGCCATCAGGTCGACGGCATCAACCTCGGCGCATCCCAGGTCGGCACCGACAGCGCCAACCGCGGCGGCGACGTCTCGGTCCGCCAGACGGTTGCCGGGGCAAGCGCCACGGACGGCACCGACGACATCGTCACCTTCGACATGGACCTCGACGAGGACGGCAACGCCCGCGATCTCAGCATCCAGTCCTTCTCGGTGACGGGCCTTCTGCCCTACGAGACGATCGTCGGCAGCACGGCCGAGCAGTACGGCGTGTCGGGCTTCTACACCTACCTTCCCGATGTGCGCGAACTGACGACGCCGAACCTCGTCGTCACGCTCGACGACGGCAACGACGTGACCGCCATTCAGACGGTCTCCGGCGATCTCGAGTTCGATGTCGAGGATCTGGCGATCCTCGGCAACGGGCCGCTCCTGACCTCCAGTGTGCAGGTCGGCAACACCGGCACCAACGTTGCCGAAAGCGGCCTCGTCGGCAGCAATGCCGATTATGGCGGGCTCGTCACGGCGAACCAGACGATCGGCGGCGACCTCAATGTCGGCACGCTGCAGAGCCTGCTCGTCGCGCAGGTCCTGCCGACCAATCTCGGCACCGTCCATGTCGGCCATATCGGCGTGCAGACCGCGCGCTCGGCGGACGACGACAAGACGGCAGGCGACGACGTCGAGCAGGCGCCGGGCAAGCGCACGACCGACGTCGCTGCGACCCAGCTCGTCGAGGCCGATCTCTCGGTCACGGCCGGCGACATCGTGGTCCAGAACAACGGTCTCGGCGATGTCTGGTTCGGTCACGAGGCCTTCCAGACCCTCGGTACCGAGGACGAAGGCTTCATCCTGGCGACGTCGGACATCAATCCGAACACCGACCTGGTGCTGACCACGGTTGATCCGGCGAGCCTGCCGGCGGCGGTCGACGGCACGGTCTTCGGAGCGGGCCTCGGCGACCTGTCGATCCGCACCCTGCTGGCCGGCGAGGCGCAGATCGGCCATCGCTCGACCTCGGCGATCGATGCCAACGTCACCGGGTCGGTCGATACCGCGCAGCGGATCGGCAATCCGAACGGCGGCGCCGGCGACGTCATCGCCACGGTGTTCAACGATCTCGCGATCCAGGACCTGCTCGGCGGTACGGCCCAGCTCGGCCACTACGTCACCGAGGCCGGCCCGGTTGCCGCGGCGACGGGCAGCATCGCCCGCCAGCTGGTCGATTCCGACATCGTCGCCAATATCGGCGACAATCTCGAGGTCGGCTCGACCGCGGGCGTTGCCCAGATCGGCCATCGCAGTCCCGAGACCAACGTCGGCCAGGCGATCGGCAACGAGGTCATCACCCGCCAGACGCTCGCCGGTGCCATCACCGTCGAGGTCGGAACCGACGCTGGCGGCGCGATCACCGGTGCCATCGACGGCGACGACGACGCGCTCATCCAGGCGCTCGCCGGAACCGCGCGCATCGGCCACAATCATGCCGACACGAACGGCATGCAGGTCTCGTCGGGCGACATCTGGCTGCGGGTGCGGAGCGACCTCTACGTCAATGGCGGCGCGGTCGGTCACGAGCACTACAACGCGTCGACGACGACGCCGGACAGCCTGGTGCGCAACCGCATCACCGGCCGTACCACCATCGGCGCGGGCCAGAACAGCCCGGCCGAGGACACCGACCTGACGGCGGACGTCGCCAAGTTCGAGAACGCGACCATCAACTCCGGCTATGCCGAAGTCGGTGGCCAGCTGCGGTTCTTCATGCCGGCGCAGCAGAACCTGACGATCGCCGGTGCGGTGACCTTCAACGACAGCGATGTCGGCGACCCGGTCACGGCCCGCACGGCGGACGCCAGCAACGTGTTCGCCGGCACCGGCGGCATCAGCCACGAGCACTACTTCGAGCTGATGTCGACGACGGCGGCCTACAGCCTGCAGGGCGCGGCCAACTTCACCTTCTACTTCGAGCCGGCGCCGCAGCAGACCCGCCAGGTCGACGTGACGCCGATCCTGACGCCCTACCTGCACTCGACCGATCCGGACCGCCGTCAGGTCTACCGGGTCAGCTTCGTCGACGGCAGCGGCCGGCGCCAGGTGGTGCGGACCAACTTCGGCCGCAACGTCATCGGCACCTCGAGCTTCGATATCGAGTGCGAAGAGCAGTTCGGCGAGGAGCAGTGCCGGGTGGTCGGCTACAGCTACGAGCCGGATCGCGACGGCAACGGCTCGCAGTACGGCTTCTTGGGATCGGGCGGCAATGGCGGCTACGGCATCGTCGAGACCGAGTACAACCTGGACGGCTATCGCGACGTCCCGGGCGTGCCGGGCCGGCAGGCCGCGACCGGCGGCGGTCAGCCGACGCCGGACGGGCGCCAGGCGGCGCTCGAAACCGGCCGTCCCGGCGCGGTTCCGGGCGGTCCGATCGTGGTCGCGCAGCCGATCGAACGGTCGTCGGGCATCGCCAACGTGTCGTTCGGGCAACAGTCCGAGCCGCAAGTTACGGTGGTGGCGCCGGAGTCCGACAGTTCTGAACCGGGCGTGATAAAAGTCAGCGAAACGGCGGAGCCGACGACGGCCGGACTCGCCAGCGGCTCCTATCACGTGGGGGCGCGAGACGAGGGCGAGCTGGAAAACCGGCTGGCATCGCAGTTCGGAACGGTTCTGGCCTCGGCCGCAGGAACCGGCAATCCGACGCGGTAAGTGAGTGATCAACAGGGAACAACCGGCGAGAGCCCGGGCGTGGCGTATCAGGGCAGAGGGATGAAAATGGCACTCAAGCACAAGCCCAACGGGGTGATGGATCGGGTCATCGGCCTGTCGATCGGCATGGCGGTCGCACTTTCGGTCGGCTCTGCGGCAAGCCCCGCGTTCGCTCAGGCCACCGACCGGTACAAGCCGCAGGTCGTGGAAAAGAGCGGCCTGCCGGTCCGGATCACGCCGCGCAGCGAGGCACAGCCGATTACCGACGAGACGGTGCTCATCGGCGACCTCAAGGGCCTCGTCATCACGGACGACGCGGAAGCCCTGCGGACCACGGCGAGCGCCAGCGGCGTCGACGTGCGGGCGACGGGCGAGGCGGTTCCGGCGGGCGTCGCCGCGGCGGCGGGCGCGTTCATCGGCAAGCCGGTGTCGCTCGCCTCGCTCGACCAGCTGACCCGCGCCATGGTGCTGGCCTACCGCGCCGCCGGCATGCCGGTCGTCAACGTGGTGGTGCCCGAGCAGGACATCACCAACGGTGTCGTGCAGGTCATTGCGGTGGTCGGCCGGCTCGGCCAGATGAGCGTCACGGGCGAGACCGACAATCCGGAGTTCTACACGAAGAACTTCCGCACCCGGCCGGGCGAGATCATCGCCAACGGCAAGGTGCTCGAGGATCTGCGCTACATGAACCGGCGCTTCTGGCGGCGGGTCGATGCGGTCTATGCGGCCGGCCAGAGCTTCAGCCTCACCGACATCGAGCTCCAGGCGCTCGAATCGAAGCCGTGGAACGTTTTTGCCGGCATCGACAACACCGGCAACGATACCACCGGCGAGTACCATCTCTACGCCGGCGCACAAATCGGCAATCTGTGGGGCCTCGATCACGAGTTCGCCTTCCAGCTGACCACCACCGACCATGGCGACGACCTCGTCGCCGGCGTCGGCACCTACACGCTGCCGGTCTACGGTCGCACCGACCTGCAGCTTCTCGGCGCCTATGTGTCGAGCCAGGCCGATCTCGCGCCGCTCAACCTCGAGGGCACGAGCTGGCAGTTCGGGGCGGCCTTCACGACGCCGCTGCCGCGGGTCATGGAGTGGTCGAGCGACCTGCGCTACGGCGTCGAGATCAAGTCTTCCGACAACGACCTCGAATTCGGCGGCATCGCCGCCTTCAACACCGAGACGCGGATCGCCCAGGGCTTCGTGCAACTGGTCAGCCAGCGCCAGTGGAGCTTCGGCACCACCCGCCTGCAGGCCGGGCTGTGGATGTCGCCGGGCGACGTTCTCGACGACAACGACGACGCGGCCTTCGCCACTGCCCGCGCCGGCACGTCGGCCCAGTACGCCTATTTCCGCGGCGGCGTCGAGCAGTCGGTGATGCTGCCGCTCGACTTCCGCTTCGCGGTCAATGTCGATGGCCAGTATTCGGGCGAGCGGCTCCTGCCGAGCGAGATGATGTATCTCGGCGGCATGCAGACGGTGCGCGGCTTCGCGGAGAATGCGGTCCGCGGCGACAGCGGCATCGTCGGCAATTTCGCGCTCTACAGCCCGGGCGTGTCGCTGCTCGGCGATACGGCAAAGGCGGTGTTCGACGACAAGGACACGCTGCGCGCCTATGCCTTCTTCGATGTCGGCGCGATCGACGTGGTCTCGCCGCTGCCCGGCGAGATCGACGCCGCGACGCTCGGCGGCGCCGGCCTCGGTCTCAACTGGCAGTTCGGCTCGAACCTCAGCGCCGACGTCGCCTATGGCTGGCAGGCGATCGAGAATGGCATCAACGACACCGACGACGGCCGTCTGCACTTCAGCGTGCGGGCGCGCTTCTGATGGTGGCAAAGACCGGTGACGCGCCGGCGCGCGTCCGCAAGCCGATCGCGCTCGAATATATGGTGGCGACGGTCGGCGAGATCGATGCGGCCGTCTACGCGTTGCTCGAGCGGGACGGGGCGGCCCGTCCCGTTGCGGGCAAGCCGGGCAGTTACGAGATCCTCGACATCGCGGCGGCGCGCTCGCAGACCGTCCTGCCGAAGATTCTCGACGCGTTCGGCCGGGAGGGCTGGAAGCTGATCGCGGTGAACCGCGCCGAGTGCTGGATCTTCGAGCGCCCGAAGAGCAAGCGCGGACGGCGGCACTGGCAGTATCTCGTCGCCTCGCCGGCCGATATCGACGCGGTCGCGCTGCGGACCCTCGAGGAAGAGGGGGCGCTCCGGCGCGGCGAGGACGGCGACAATGCGGTCGAAATCACCGACATGGACAAGGCTCGAATTCAGGTCATGCTGCCGCGCATCCTCGACAGCATGGCGGCGGAAGGCTGGGCCGTGACGGCCATCAACGGCCCGCAACTGCATTTCTTCGTCAGAGAAGCCCAGGCGCAGTAGCGGCCGGGGGCGGCAACAGGACAATGGGGATTACCATGCGTATCAGTCTCGCGGTTACCACTCTCGTCGCGGCGGCCCTTTCGGCCGGCCTCGCCCAGGCCCAGGGTGGTCCGGATCGCACCAGCGCCACCTATCAGGACTGGGTGATGGAGTGCCGTCCGGCGCCGGTCGCCGATGGCGCCGACGAGAAGGCCAAGGCCGAGGCCGCCGGCCAGAAGCTCTGCGAGATCGTGCAGACCTTCACCAACAAGCAGACGAACAAGACCTTCGCCCAGGTTTTCATCGGCCGCAAGGCGGGCGAGAAGAAGGAGATGGTGGCGCTGCTGCAGGTGCCGGTCGATGCGCTCCTCGCCGAGAAGGTGACCTATGCGAATGCCGCCGGCACGGTGATGGAAGCGCCGATGACCCGGTGCTTCGCCCAGAACTGCTATGGCGAGGTGGTGATCGACGACAAGGCGCTCGGCGCGCTGAAGGAAACCCAGGACCTCAGCGTTTCCTATACGCTGGCGGGCGGCAAGCGCCTTAAGCTCGACATGTCGGTGAAGGGCCTTGCCGATGCGCTGACGGCGCTCGACAAGAAGTAAGTCGGAGCGACACTTTCGCGAAGACGGACCGGCCGGCCGCGGCGTGAACCGAGGCCGGCCGGTCTCGTTCTTGCCGCCAGCTCTCAACCGAAGAAATTCAGCCGATCCGGCGCGAAGATCAGCAGCAGGCCGATCGTCGCCATGGCGAGGCCGCCGACGAGGTGGGAGACGCGCAGATAGCGCGTCGTCATGCCGGTCGCGGCGAGCGTCACCATGGCGATTGCGAAGATCGCCAGGTCGTCGATCATGAAGACGATCACGTAGAGCAGGAGATAGGCGTAGTGGCCGGCGGCGGGCAGCTCGGCCCGCGCGAGGATTTGGGTGTAGACCGCAGGGATGCCGGCCGAGCAGAAGAGCTCGATGGCGTTGACCGCGACGGCGAGGACGACGATGCCGGCGAGCGCGACGAGGAAGCGCTTCTCGCCGACGCTCGCGCGGAACGCCGCCATGATGCGCTGGCGCTGGGCCGGGTTCGTCACCTTGCATTCGGCGGCGGTGTTCATGGCGAATTCGCGCAGGTAGTAGGCGCCGGAGAGGATGGCGACGAGGCCGACGGCGAGGCGCACCCAGAGGAGCGCGCCGAGCAGCAGGAAGAGATTGAGCCAGGCGGCGAGGAAGCCGAAATAGACGGCGCCCGAGGCGAGAAGGAAGGTGCCGCCGAGGATCCACATCCGGGCCCGGTCGCGCATGCCGACGAGCAGGCCGATGAGGAAGACCAGCACCCACATGGCGCAGGGATTGAAGCCGTCGACGGCGCCGAGGAGGATGGTCAGCGCCGGCAGCGACAGGCTGGCGATCTCGACCTCGCCGAGGAACGGCAGCTTCAGGACATGCGGCAGCTCGGGCGCGAGCGGGTGCTCGGCGAGATAGGCGAGCGCTTGCGACAGGCTCGGGCAGGTGCCCGCCCGGCAGGCCTCGGCCTCGGCGAGGATTTCGCGGCCGGTGGTCTCGTCGGTGTCGTAGCCGATGAAGGGGATGCCGCCGACGACGACGAGCGGCACGGCGGGATTTTCGACGAGATAGGCGCGGTTGACCGCCTCGAAAAGGCGCTGCGCCTCGCCCGGCTCGCTGATGTCGTAGGCCTCGATCGTCAGCCACTCACGGACCGAGGGATCGAGGCGGGCAAGGAAGTCCCTGGCACGCAGGCAGTATGGGCAGCCCGGCTCCCAGAAGATGACGAGTTCGACCCTGGCGCCGAGGACTGTGCCGTCCGGTGCGGGATCGTCGGCCCTTGCCGGCGCCGGCAGGACGATCGCCAGGGCGAGGACGAGGAAGACGAGGCGGGCAAGGACGGCAAGGGTCGGCGCGGCCGCCTCGTTGCCGCCCGGCGCGTTCCTGTCGATCCTTGCCCGATTCGCAATCACCTGCCCGACCTTTCGCGATGCTCAGCGACGGTTCGGCTCGGGAAGCGGCAGCGGCAGCACGCCATAGGGCGCGGTCCCGTAGCCGCCGACGGGAGCCTGGCCGTAACGCGGATCGGCCTGCGGGCCGAAGCCACCCGGCGCCTGGAACTGCGGCGCGCCATAGCCGCCCTGGCCGTAGCCCGGACCGGCCGGCTGCCCGACCTGAGGCCTTGCAATATAGGGGATTTCGATCGGCGTCGCGCGCTGGCCCCAGCCGCCATAGCCCGGCGCGACCATCGGCCCGCCGGCGGGGCCGCCATAGGGCGCCTGCGGGGCGAATTGCTGGCCGTAACGCGGGTCGAGCTGCATGCCCGGATTGCCCCACTGGCCGCCCGGTGCGACCATGCCGGGGATCGGCATGGTCTGGATCGGATCCTCGCCGGGGTCCTCCTGGGCCGCCGCCGGATGCCAGCCCGGCGAACCCGCGAGGATCATCGCGGCAATGGCGAGAACGGGCGCTCCCTTGTTCCTGATCTTCATGGCGGATCCTCCCTTTCTTCCAGAATGGAATGCAGGGCGCGGAAACGGCGGGTCAGGCGCGGGCGGCGGCGACGATCCAGTCGCGGAACCGGACGAGCGGCGGATAGGCGGCGCGGGTCTTCGGCCAGACCAGCCAATAGGCGCCGAGGCTCGCGGTCGGCAGGTCGAGGGCGGCAACGAGGGTGCCGTCGGCGAGTTCGCGATCGACGAGGAAGCGCGGCAGGAGCGCGATGCCGAGGCCGTGCATGGCGGCCTGCGCCATGGTCGCGAACTGGTCGAAGACCATGCCGGTGACGCGGACATTGCCGGCGCCGCCGGCGGCGAACCAGCGCTCCCAGGCGTCCGGCCGGGTGGCGAGGTTGAGCAGCGGCGCGGCGGCGAGGTCGGCGGGCACGGCGAAGCGGTGATGGTCGCGGAGGGCCGGGGCGCAGACCGGCAGCACGGTCTCGTCCATGAGGAAGGCGGCCTCGGCGTTCTCCCAGTCGTCCTTGCCGAAATGGATCGCCGCGTCGAGCCGCTCGGCGGCGAAATCGAAGGGTTCGAGCCGCGTCGACAGATGCAGCGTGATGCCGGGGCTGGTCGCGAGGAAGGCCGGCAGGCGCGGGGCGAGCCAGCGGGTGCCGAAGGTCGGCAGGATGGCAAGGGCAAGGGCGCCGCCCTGCGGATTGGCCCGCAAGGTGAGCGAGGCCGAGGCGATGGCTTTCAGCGCCTCGCGGATGTCGCGGGCGTAGGTCTCGCCGGCGGCGGTCAGATGCACGCGCTGGCGGTCGCGCAGGAACAGTGTCGCGCCGAGCTGTTCCTCGAGCGCCTTGATCTGGCGGCTGACCGCGCTCTGGGTGAGGTCGAGCTCGCGCGCGGCCAGGGTGAAGCTGCCGGTGCGGGCGGCGGCCTCGAAGGCCGAGAGCAGGCCGGTCGACGGCAGGAAGCGGCGCGGAGCGAGCATATCATTCCCGATTGGAATGAACTCATGAGCTTCAATTGATTTACCGGCGAATTCCGGTGGCGTCAAACTCGGCGGCGATGACCTGTCGGAATGGCTCATCCGGGATGCGGCGGCCGGGGGCCGTGCTATCGTGACCGGGCCGATGAGAGAAGGAGCCGCCGTCCTTGGACCGCGCCGAAATCGTCCACGAGAACTTCCTTGCCCGTGTCGCGAAGGGCGATTTTCCGCCGCGCCGCAGCACGGTGACGCTCGCCGAAAGCGGGCTCGACGCGGAAGGCCTCGTCGGCATCTACCGCTCGCAGGTTCTCAGCCGCCAGCTCGACCGCACCTCGCGCAAGCTTCAGGCGCGCGGCGAGGGCTTCTATACGATCGGCAGCTCCGGCCACGAGGGCAACGCGGCGATCGCGGCGGCCTTCCGCCTCGACGATATGGCGTTCCTGCACTATCGCGACGCGGCCTTCCAGATCGAGCGGGCGGCGAAGCTCCCCGGCCAGACCATCGCCTACGACATGCTGCTTACCTTCGCCGCCTCGGCCGAGGACCCGATCTCCGGCGGCCGGCACAAGGTGCTCGGTTCCAAGGCCCTCTTCATTCCGCCGCAGACGAGCACCATCGCCTCGCATCTGCCGAAAGCGGTCGGCACCGCCTTCTCGATCGGCCTCGCACGCCGGCTGAAGCCGGCGGGCCGGCAGCTGCGGCCGGACGGCGTCGTGCTGTGCTCGTTCGGCGACGCCTCGGCCAATCATTCGACGGCGCAGGGGGCTTTCAACACGGCCGCCTGGAGCGCCTACCAGGGCGCGGCGATGCCGCTCGTCTTCATCTGCGAGGACAACGGCATCGGCATCTCGACGAAGACGCCGCAGGGCTGGATCGAGGCCTCGTTCCGCGACCGGCCGGGGCTCAAATATGTGCGCTGCCCGGGCCTCGACGTGCTCGAGACCTACAAGACGGCGCGCGAGGTCGAGCGCTATGTTCGCCGGCAAAGGAAGCCGGTTTTCCTTCACATGGAATGCGTGCGGCTCTACGGCCATGCCGGCTCGGACATGCAGACCGTCTATCTTTCGAAGGACGAGGTCGAGGCCTGGGAGGCGGACGATCCGCTGCTCCACACGGCGGGGATTCTCGTTGGCGAGGGCGTGCTTTCGGCCGACGCGGCGATCGCTATCTACGAGGAGACCGGCGCCCGCGTCGCGCGCATCGCCGAGGAAGCGATCACCCGGCCGAAGCTCGTCACGCCGGCCGAGGTGATGGCGAGCCTCGTGCCGCCGAAGTGCGTGCCCCCCGCCAGCAACGGGCCCTCGGCCGAGGCGCGGGCCGAGATGATCGGCGCGGCCGATCTCGAAGCGATGCAGAAGCCGCAGCACATGGCGCGGCTGATCAACTGGGCGCTCGCCGATTTGATGCTCGAGCATGGCGAGATCGTGCTCTGTGGCGAGGATGTCGGACCGAAGGGCGGCGTCTACAACGTCACCCAGAAGCTTCATGCCCGGTTCGGCGGCGACCGCGTCATCAACACCCTCCTCGACGAGCAGAGCATCCTCGGCCTTGCCATCGGCATGGCGCACAACGGCTTCCTGCCGATCCCCGAGATCCAGTTCCTCGCCTATCTGCACAATGCCGAGGACCAGGTGCGCGGCGAGGCGGCGACGCTCTCGTTCTTCTCGAACGGGCAATACACCAATCCGATGATCATCCGGATCGCCGGGCTCGGCTACCAGAAGGGCTTCGGCGGTCATTTCCACAACGACAACAGCATCGCCGTGCTGCGCGACGTGCCGGGCGTCGTCATCGCCACCCCGAGCAATGGCGGCGATGCCGTGCCGATGCTGCGCGAATGCGTGCGCCTCGCCCGCGAGGAGCAGCGCGTCGTCGTCTTTCTCGAACCGATCGCGCTCTACATGACACGCGACCTGCACGCCGAAAAGGACGGGCTGTGGACCCATCCCTATCCGGCGCCGGGCGAGGGCCGGCCGATCGCCCTCGGCGAGGTCGGCGTCCACGGCGAGGGCACCGATCTTGCCATCGTCACCTATGGCAACGGCGCATTCCTGTCGCGCCAGGCCGAGAAGATTCTCGCCGAAAGCCATGGCCTCGCCGTCCGCGTCGTCGACATGCGCTGGCTGGCGCCGCTGCCGGAGGCCGGCATCCTCGCGGCGGTCGCGGCCTGCGGCCACGTGCTCGTCGTCGACGAATGCCGCACGACCGGTTCGCAGTCGGAAGCGCTGATGGCGCTCCTTGCCGAGAAGGCGGTGCATCGGCCGAAAGCGGTGCGCATCGCGGCCTTCGACAGCTTCATTCCGCTCGGACGGGCCGCGACCTCGACCCTGCCGAGCCGCGACGGCATCGTCGCGGCGGCGCTCGATCTCGTCGGCAAATCCGCGAAGCCGAAAACAAAGCCGGCGAAGAAACCGAGTGCCAAGACATGAGCGACAAGAAGACGGCGCTCGTCGTCTGCCCGGGACGCGGCACCTACAACAAGGCCGAGCTCGGCTATCTGAAGCGCAATGGCGGCGGGGCCGCCGGGTTCGTCGCTGCGGCGGATGCCTTCCGCCTCGGCCTCGGCCGGCCGGCGATCAGCGCACTCGACGGCGCGGCGAGCTTCTCGGTTGCGACCTACAGCCGGGGCGATGTCGCCTCGCCGCTGATCTACGCTTCGTCCTATGCCGATTTCCTCGCCATCGACCGGTCGCGGATCGAGATTGTCGCCGTCACCGGCAACTCCATGGGCTGGTATACGGCGCTCGCCTGCGGCGGCGCGCTCGCGCCGATCGGCGCGCTCGAGGTCGTCGACACCATGGGCGGCCTGATGCAGGAGACGTTGATCGGCGGCCAGATCGTCGCCTCGCTCGTCGACGAGGAGTGGCGCGAGATTCCCGGCCTTCGAACCGAAATCCTCGGGCTCGTCGCCGAGATCGGCGCGGCGCCGGGCGAGGCGCTTTTCGTCTCGATCGAACTCGGCGGCATGCTCGTCCTTGCCGGGACGAATGCGGCGATCGCGGCGATCGAGCCGCGGCTGCCGCGCCACGACGAGCGGTTTCCGATGCGCCTTGCCAATCACGCCGCCTTTCACACGCCGCTGCTCGACGGCGTCGCCGCCGCCGGCCGGGCGCGGCTCGGACGCGATCTTTTCGGCGCCCCGGCGATCGCGATGATCGACGGAGCGGGCGCGATCTGGTGGCCGGGGGTGAGCCGGGCCGACGCGCTTTACGACTACACCCTCGGCAGGCAGGTCGTCGGGCCCTATGATTTCACCGGTGCGATCGCGACGGCGGTCCGCGAGTTCGCGCCCGACCTCGTCGTCGTCACCGGACCTGGAACGACGCTCGGCGGGGCGGTCGCCCAGAGCCTCATCGCCTGTCACTGGCGCGGGCTCGCCTCGAAGGCCGATTTCCTCACCCGTCAGGCGGCCGATCCGCTGGTCGTCTCGATGGGGATCGAGACCCAGCGCGGGCTCGTTGCCTGAGGGTACCGGCAAGTCGCCGGACGATTTCAATCGCGGCCATCCGGCCGTCGACAACACGGGATGAAGATCGATGCCCCATCGTGAAATTCTCTCTGCCGCGGGCCTTGCGAGCGCCGAGTTGACGGGCGGCGATCTCGTCGTCACCACGCCGGTCGACGGTTCCGAGATCGCCCGGGTGAAGTCGTCGACGCCAGCCGATGTCACCGCGACGATCGCCAGGTCGAAAGCGGCCTTCGAGGCCTGGCGCCGGGTGCCGGCGCCGCGCCGCGGCGAACTCGTGCGTCTCATCGGCGAGGAGCTGCGGGCCGCCAAGGAGGACCTCGGCCGCCTCGTCACCCTCGAGGCCGGCAAGATCCTGCAGGAGGGCCTCGGCGAGGTGCAGGAGATGATCGACATCTGCGATTTCGCGGTCGGTCTGTCGCGCCAGCTCTACGGCCTCACCATCGCCTCGGAACGGCCGGGTCACGCGATGCGCGAGACCTGGCACCCGATGGGCGTATGCGCGATCATCTCGGCCTTCAACTTCCCGGTCGCGGTGTGGAGCTGGAACGCCGCGCTCGCCCTCGTCTGCGGCGACCCGATCATCTGGAAGCCGTCGGAAAAGACGCCGCTGACGGCGCTGGCGACCCTGAAGATCTGCGAGCGGGCGCTCGCCCGCTTCGGCGAGGCGCCGGACGGCCTCATCCAGGTGGTGATCGGCGGGCGCGACGTCGGCGCGGCGCTGACCGAAAGCCCGGACGTCGCGATCGTCTCGGCGACCGGCTCGACCCGCATGGGCCGCACCGTCGGCGCGGCGGTCGCGGCCCGGTTCGGCCGCTCGATCCTCGAACTCGGCGGCAACAACGCGATGATCGTCGCGCCGAC
This sequence comes from Pseudomonadota bacterium, assembly GCA_029572955.1. Lineage (GTDB taxonomy): Bacteria > Pseudomonadota > Alphaproteobacteria > Rhizobiales > JAKPQE01 > JAKPQE01. Next base: position 6,808 of record JAKPQE010000085.1, on the reverse strand, counting down.
GGCCGATCTCGACATGGCGCTCCGGGCGATCGTCTTTGCCGCGGTCGGCACGGCGGGCCAGCGCTGCACGACGCTTCGCCGGCTCATCGTTCACAAGGACGTCTATCACAAGCTGCTGCCGCGCCTCAAAGCAGTCTATGACGGCCTGCCGATCGGCGATCCGCTGCAGCCCGGAACGCTCGTCGGCCCGCTCGTCGACGAGGCGGCGGCGGTTGGCATGGAGCGGGCGCTGGAACGGGCGCGGGCCGAGGGCGGCACGGTGCATGGCGGCGGCCGGGCGCTCGGCAACCGGTTCCCGAGCGGGGCCTATGTGCATCCGGCGATCGCCGAGATGCCGAAGCAGAGCGCCGTCGTCTGCGAGGAGACCTTCGCGCCGATCCTCTATGTGATGCGCTACGAGACGATCGATCAGGCGATCGCCATCCAGAATGGCGTGCCGCAGGGCCTGTCGTCCTCGATCTTTTCCACCGATGTGCGCGAGACCGAGGAGTTCGTCTCGGCGACCGGTTCTGACTGCGGCATCGCCAACGTCAATATCGGCCCGTCCGGCGCCGAGATCGGCGGCGCCTTCGGCGGCGAGAAGGAAACGGGCGGCGGCCGCGAATCCGGCTCCGACGCCTGGAAGGCCTATATGCGGCGCCAGACCAACACGGTGAACTATTCCCGGGCGTTGCCGCTCGCCCAGGGCATCAAGTTCGAAATCTGAGGGCGCTCGGGCAGGGAGCAGCCGGTCATGGCAACCGGGCATGGCGCGGCAAGGCCGCAATCGGACGACAATCTGTGGCGGGCGACCGGCGGTGCGCCGATCGAGGCGTCGCCGCTCGAGGGCGACGTCGAGGCGGACGTCGCCGTCATCGGCGGCGGCTATGCCGGGCTCTCGGCGGCGCTGCGGCTCGCCGAAGGCGGCGCGAAGGTCCGCCTCCTCGAGGCGGCGGCGATCGGCCATGGCGGCTCGGGCCGCAATGTCGGCCTCGTCAATGCCGGCCTGTGGACGCCGCCGGACGAGGTCGAGGCCGTGCTCGGCGCCGAGACCGGCCGGCGCCTCAATGCGATCCTCGCCGCCGGGCCGGCCCTCGTCTTCGATCTCATCGAGCGGCACGGCATCGCCTGCGAGGCACGGCGGGCGGGGACGCTGCATCTCGCCCACAGCGCGGCCGGCCTCGAGGATCTCGAGAAGCGCCTTTCGCAGCAGCAGGCGCGGGGCGCGCCGGTCGAGCTGCTCGATGCCGCCGAGACGCGGCGGCGCACCGGCACGCGGGCCTATCGCGGCGCGCTGCTCGATCGCCGGGCCGGGACGATCCAGCCGCTCGGCTATGCCCGGGGCGTTGCCCGCGCGGCGATCGCCGCCGGCGCCGTCATTCACGAAGAGACGCCGGTGCGCGGCTGGCGCCACGATGGCGGGCGCTGGCGCATCGAGACACCGGGCGGCACGGTCTCGGCCGGGCGGATGATCGTTGCGACCAATGCCTATCGCAGCGAGCCGGCCGATCCGCATCCGGCCTTCACGACGCTCAACTATTTCCAGCTCGCCACCGAGCCGCTGCCGCCGGGTCTCGGCGGGTCGATCCTTGCCGGCGGCGAGGGCTGCTGGGACACGGCGATGGTGATGACGTCGTTCCGGCGCGACGCGGCGGGGCGGCTGATCATCGGGGCGATCGGCGCGCTCGCCGGGGTGGGCGAAGCGGCGCACCGCGCCTGGGCGGCGCGCAAGCTCGCAGCGCTCTTTCCCGCCCTCGCCGGCAGCCGCTTCGGCCATGCCTGGTTCGGGCGGATCGCCATGCCTGCCGACCACATGCCGAAAGTCGCGCGGCTCGGGCCGGGGGCGGTGGCGCTCTTCGGCTACAGCGGACGCGGCATCTCGCCGGGCACGGTGTTCGGCAAGGCGGCGGCGGAGTGGGCGATCGGCGGGGACGAGGCGGCGTTTCCGGTGCCGCCGGGACCGCTCGGGCGCGAGGCATTCGCCCGCCTCAAGGCGCATTACTACGAGGCGGGGGCGGCGCTCACCCATCTCGTCGCGGCGCGGACCGGCGTCCATATCGGCTGATCGGCCGGCAAAAGAAAACGGAGGACGAGACCCGCGCGCTTCCCGGCGCACCGTTCGTCCTCCGTTATCGGAACCTGCTGAAGACGCAAAACCCTGACATCAGCAACAAGGGGAAACGCAAGCCGCTTGCCAATTGCGAACGCGCCCGCAGCCTACCGCATGCTGTGGTCGTTGTTTGGAATTTCCCAATATCTGGATGCTGTTAACGGGCCATTTACGATACCTGCGTCGCATTCTGCAAGACCTCGTCGCAGATTGCGAAAGGTGAGCCGGCGCTGTTCGGAACGAGCCCCGCGAAGCGGGCGATGCGGCTCGCGGACCTCGATGCGGCGCCGGACGGGCCGGGCGCCGGTGCCCGGAGGGGATTGACCCGGCGCCAATAAATGCATAGCATATGCATATGTTGGATGCGAACAAGCTCGGTGCCCTCGGCACCATGATCGCCGACCGGACGGAGGAGGCCCTCGAAGGGCTTTCGCCGAGCGCCGCGGCGGCTCTTTCCATGCTGCATTTCAAGCCGGGGCTGACGGCGACCGGCCTCGCGCGGATCATCGACATCTCGCAGCCGACGGCGGTGCGGCTCATCGACGGGCTCGAGCGGCAGGGGCTGCTGGCGCGCGGCGCGCCGAAGGGGCGGACGACGCCGCTGGTGCTGACACGGGCCGGCCGGGCGCGCGTCGCGCGGCTGCAGGCGCGCCGGCTGGCGGTGCTCGACACCCTGCTCGGGGCGCTGCCGCCGGACGAACGCCAGACGTTCGAGGGGATGCTCGACCGCATTCTCGCCGGGGCAACGACCTCGCGCGCCTTCGCGCGAACGACCTGCCGGCTCTGCGAACACCGGCTTTGCGGACCCGAGGTCTGCCCGATCGGCTGCCGGGCGGCCGAGATCGAGCAGGCGGCCGAAGGAGAAATCCGATGATCCTTTGCTATGGCGACAAGACCCCGACGATCGATCCCGAGGCCTTCGTCGCGGCGGACGCGACGGTCAGCGGCGACGTGACGATCGGTGCCGGTGCGCGCATCATGCACGGCGCGCGGATCGTCGCCGAGGCCGGCGGCGCCATCAGTATCGGGCGCAACGTGATCGTGCTCGAGAACGCGGTGATCCGGGCGACGGGGCGCCATCCCTGCCGGATCGGCGATCATTGCCTCGTCGGACCGAACGCCCATGTGGTCGGGGCCGAGATCGAGGACGAGGTGTTCGTCGCGACCGGCGCCGCGGTCTTCCACGGCGCCCGGCTCGGCAAGGGGTCCGAGGTGCGGATCAACGGCGTCGTCCATCTGCGCAGCCGCCTCGATCCGGGCGCCACCGTGCCGATCGGCTGGATCGCCGTCGGCGATCCGGCCGAGATCCTCGCGCCGGACCGGCACGGGGAGATCTGGGCGATCCAGAAACCGCTCGATTTTCCGGGCTTCGTCTACGGTCTCGATCGCGGCCGGCCGGACCTGATGCAGGCCATGACGTCGGGGTTGTCGGCGCGGCTGGCAGTGCATCGCGACGAATATTCGCCGGCAAAATAGATTAATTAGTTTTTCGGCTAAAAATCGGACATCGCTCTGCTGAGCCCGCACGCTCGGTCCTGTGCGGCGGCATCGACCTGGCCGTGGCCGATCCACAGGTCGAGGAAACGGTGGAGCCAGGCGACCGACGCCGCGTCGTAGATGGCGCGGCCGTCGAAATGGGCGCGGCGGTTCTGGGCGCAGGGCTGGCGCATACGCGGCGCGCCGCGGACGGTCCAGCGATGCAGCATGGCGAGCGTCAGTTCCGGGTGGAACTGAATGCCGTAGGCGGCCGGGCCATAGCGGAAGGCCTGGTTCGGGAAGAGTTCGCCCTCGGCAAGGAGGGTCGCGCCCCTCGGCAGGTCGAAGCCCTCGCGATGCCACTGATAGACCTTGCTCGGCCAGTCCGGCATCAGGGCGCGGCCGGCGGCGGTCGGGCGGATCGGGTAGTAGCCGATCTCGACGCAGCAATCCTCGCGCGGCTCGACGAAGCCGCCGAGATGGCGCACCAGCATCTGGGCGCCGAGGCAGATGCCGAGGAAGGGCTTTTCCTCGGCGAGCGGCACCTTCAGCCAATCGGTCTCGCGGCGCATGTAGGGTTCGCGATCGTTGGCGCTCATCGGTCCGCCGAAGACCACGGCGCCGGCATGGTCGGCAAGTGTCGCGGGCAGCCTGTCGCCGAAGCGCGGCCGGCGGATGTCGAGGGCGTAGCCGTGCGCCTCCAGCCACTGGCCGACGCGGCCGGGCGAGGAGTTCTCCTGGTGGAGGATGATGAGAACCTTCCGCGTCACGTCTCGTTCCAAGCGCCGTCCCGGCATCGGCGGTTCCGTTGGCGGCGGTGCCGGTCAGGCACGGCCTTCTTCGACCTTCTTGCGCAAGAGAACGCGCTCGCGCGACGACACGCCGAGCAGCTCGGCGACGCGCCAGACCATGTTGTCCTCGAACTCGTGCACCTCGCCGTCGGCATAGACGATCTGCCAGAGCATTTCGACCACGCGGGCGCGACCCGCCGCGTCGAGGCGATCCTTCAGCACGCTGGTGAAGCGATAGAGATCGACCGCCTCGGCATCGCGAACCTCGGCCTCGGAGATGAGCGCGGCGGCGGCCTCGGCGTCGAGCTCGAAGCGGTCGCGCACGATCGCCCGCAGGCGCTCCTCCTCGGCCGGGTCGGCGACGCCGTCGATCCGTGCCATGTGCACGAGCAGCGCGACCGCGGCGAGGCGCTCGTCGTCGGGACGGTAGCCGACATCCGCGTCGGCGCCGGAAACGATCTCCGAGATGAACTTCTTCAGGCTGGCGAACATCGTCTCACTTCGAGGAATCATCTGGCAGGTTCGGCGAAAGTCTAGGACAGGCCGGCGGCGAAGGGAACGCATCAGCCGCGGCGCAACCTGCCGAAAAGATGGGGCGGTGGCCGCCGATTTCCAGGGATCGGCGGGCGCGCGGCAGCCGGCGCGAAGGGAATGTTAACCATGATCGTTAACCATGGCGACGACGATCCCCTGTGCCGGAGCTCCCGAGAATGTCCGCGTTGCGTTGTCCGTTGCTCCTTGCCGGAGCGTTGCTCCTCGCGCCGGCGCCGCTCGCCGCGCAGGACGCGGGACGCGATCCGTTCCAGGACTTCGCCCTGCGCTCGACGATCGGCGTGCGCTACTGGTACAGCCAGTCGAATTTCCTCGTCGAACTCGAGCAGGTCGACCGCACCGACGTCTCGCGCCTCGAGTTCGCCGATGTCGACCAGCACAGCGCCGAGCTGTTCTTCCGCCTCGACGACGTCTCGACCAACACGTTCCTGAAGGGCACGCTCGGTATCGGTCGCACCAATTCGGGCTCGCTCGACGACGAGGACTATTTCGCCTCCGGCACCAAGTTCTCCGATACCTATTCGGCGCTCGATGCCCGCACCATCGGCTATCTGACGCTCGACGCCGGCTGGCGCTTCGCCAACACGGCCGATGCCCGCACCCGCGCAGGGCTTTTTGCCGGCTATCAGTATATCCGCGACGACTATGTCGCCCGCGGCGTCAGCTGCAATGCCGACGAGGTCGGCGGCGCCTTCTGCGGCGCGCCGGGGGAGACGGTGATCCCGTTCAGCGAGAAGGCGATCCGCAACGCGGTCTACTGGCACGTGATGCGCGTCGGCTTCGAGGCCGAGTTCGAGCTGACGAAAAAGCTGTCGCTGGCCGCCGAAACGGCGGCGGTGCCGTTCATCTACTACGAGAACGAGGACAGCCACTACCTGCGCAGCGGCCTCGGGGCGATTCCGAACTTCGAGGACAAGGGCCGCCAGGGCTACGGTGTCGAGGCCGAGGCCTTCCTCAACTATGCCGTCACCGACCGGTTCAGCGTCGGCCTCGGCGGGCGCTACTGGTGGCTGCGCACCAAGGACACGGTGGCGATCTCGGCCGCCCAGCTGCCGGCCTATCGCGGCATGGGCTATTCGTCCAACACGCTCGAACGCTACGGCGTCGTCGGACAGGCGAGCTACCGGTTCTGAGGCGACCGCGGTCGAGTGGAACCGCACCTCTCCGGTCGGCCCGGCGACACGGCGCCGTGCCGGATTCCCGGTTGCCGCGTCTACTGAAGCGACGCCGGATCCTCGTCCGCGGTCTCGTGGTCCGATGCGGTGTCGGGAAGGTCGCCGTCGGCGTCCGTCGCCGGCTTCGCACCCATCTTCTTCAGAACTTCCGGGTCGACGAGGCGGGTGACGAGAGGATGCAGGCGCATGTCGCCCTCCTTCACCACCTGGCGCAGATTGGCGACGACCGCCATGGCGAGCTTGCGGTTCGGCGCGATCACGTCGAGCAGCCAGTTGATATTGCCGCTGTTCCACTCGTTCGGCTGCAGGCGGACCGGGAAGACACCGGCGCGGATCTGCTCGCGGATCCTGGCATCGACCTCGGGCGAGACGCTCGCCCAGAGAGCGATGCCGACGACGGTGTCCGGCCCCGCCTCGCCCTTGCCGGCGCGGGCCGAGGCGAGGACCAGCCGGTCGCGCATCAGCGGCTCGAGGACGAGCGACTGCAGATCGACGAGCGGCAGGTGGCGATAGCGCGCCAGGCTCATCATGGTGATGGCGACCTTGCCGAGGGTCTCGTGAATGCGGGCGCGGATCGCCTCGATCTGGGTTGCCGTCGGGCCGGCCCGGCCGGTGGCGGGCGCGGCGACCGCTTCCTCGGTGGTCGCTTCGGATCGCGGCATGTCGCTGGTCATGGTCCGGTTCTCCCTGGGGATGTGTTCCGACCCCCGGAACAGCGCCCCGGC
>JAKPQE010000075.1 GCA_029572955.1 Pseudomonadota bacterium | reverse complement strand
GTGCCGTCGCTGCAGCGAGCACTCACGCTCGCCCAGATGTACGACGTTGCCGTGGCCATCGGCGAGAACTTGCACCTCAATGTGCCGCGGTCGGGCGAGGAAGCGCTCGATGAAGAGGGTGTCGTCGCCGAACGACGACTTTGCCTCGCGGCGGGCGGCGGCGAGGGCATCCTCGAGTTCCTCGGGGGCCCACACGACGTGCATACCCTTGCCGCCGCCGCCGGCCGACGGCTTGATGAGCGCGGGGAATCCGATCTCGAGCGCGGCCTTCATGAGCTCGCTATCGGTGAGGCCGGGCCGCGCGACCCCTGGAACGACCGGCACCCCGCGCCCGGTCACCTGGGCCTTGGCGCGGATCTTGTCGCCCATGATCTCGAGGGCGTCGATGTTCGGGCCGATGAAGACGATACCCGCGGCCGCACAGGCGGCCGCGAACTGCGCATTTTCGGCGAGGAACCCGTACCCGGGATGGACGGCTTGCGCTCCGCTCTCCACGGCGGCATCAACGATCCGCTCGACGTTGAGGTAACTGTCGGCCGCGCTCGCGCGACCAATGCGCACGGCTACGTCGGCCAGCGAGACATGGCGAGCCGCGGCATCCGCATCACTGTAGACGGCGACGGAACGAATGCCGAGAGTGCGGAGGGTCGCGATGATGCGACAAGCGATCTCGCCCCGATTGGCAATGAGTACGGTGTCGAACATGGTCACATCCTGAAGACGCCGTAGGAGATGTCGGCCAGCGGGGCTCGGGAGCAGATCTCGAGAGACAGCCCGAGAACGGTGCGGGTGTCGGCCGGGTCGATGATGCCGTCATCCCAGAGCCGAGCGGTCGAATAGTAGGGGTTGCCCTGGCGCTCGTACTGATCGCGCAGGGTCTGGGTGAAGGTCACCTCGTCTTCGGCGCTCCACGTGTCGCCCTTGGCGTCGAGCTGGTCGCGGCGGATGGTCGACAGCACGGCCGCCGCCTGAGGGCCACCCATGACCGAGATGCGGCTCGCCGGCCACATCCAGAGGAATCGCGGGGAGTACGACCGGCCGCTCATCGAGTAGTTGCCGGCACCGAACGAGCCGCCGATGACGACGGTGAGTTTGGGCACGCGCGCCGAGGCGACGGCGTTGACCATCTTCGCGCCGTGCTTCGCGATACCGCCCGCTTCGTACTCGCGACCGACCATGAAGCCGGTGATGTTCTGCAGGAAGACCAGTGGAATCTTGCGCTGATC
>JAKPQE010000071.1 GCA_029572955.1 Pseudomonadota bacterium | reverse complement strand
ATCGCGCGGAACAAGCTGATCGAGCGTCACCATCTCGATCGCCAGTTGTTCAGGTCCAGGTTCCTTCAGCATGACCCACTGAATCAAAAACCCCCGGCCAACACCAGGGGTTTGTCAGCAGTCTGAGGCGCCGCAAGGCGGCTTTCTTTTTCGATCCGAAACGCAATGGCACGGGCGTTAACCAAAATTAACCATATCTCTCTAGGATTCTGTTTCGTGCGGCCGCGATCCGGGGCCGCTCCGAATTGTCTCGAAGCCAGCGAGGGCCCGTGAGCATGACCGCAGCGACCAGCCGAAACGCCGTGACGACCGCGCTCCTTTTCGCGCTCTCGCTGGTGCTGGGCCTTGCCGCATCGCACCCGGCCGCGGCCGACGCCGCCTTCGACAAATGGGTCGCCGGATTCTGGCCGACGGCGAAGTCCGCCGGCGTTTCCGCGGCGACCTACAAGCGCGCCTTCGCCGGCGTCACGCCCGACCCGGAAGTTCTCGAAAAGGCCAGCAAGCAGGCCGAATTCGTCAAGCCGATCTGGGAATACCTCGACACCGCGACCTCCGACACCCGCATCACCAACGGCCGGCGCCTGATGGCCGAGAACGCCGCGACCCTCGACGCCGTCGAGCAGCGCTATGGCGTCGACAAATACATCGTCGCGGCGATCTGGGGCATGGAATCGTCCTACGGCATGATCCTCGACAACCCGAAGATCATGCGCTCGGTGATCCGCTCGCTCGCCACGCTCGGCTATGCCGGCGGCCGGCGCGCCAAGTTCGGCCGCCAGCAGCTCCTCGCCGCCCTGAAGATCCTCGAGCGCGGCGACATCACGCCCGACCGCATGACCGGCTCCTGGGCCGGCGCCATGGGCCACACCCAGTTCATCCCGACGACCTTCGAGGCCTATGCCGTCGATTTCGACGGCGACGGCCGGCGCAACATCTGGGAATCGATCCCCGACGCCCTCGGCTCCACCGCCCACTATCTGAAGCGTTCCGGCTGGACCGCCGGCAAGACCTGGGGCTACGAGGTGCAGCTGCCGCGCGGCTTCAACTTCCGCCTCGCCGACGAGAAGACCAAGCGCAGCCTCGCCGACTGGCAGAAGATGGGCATCGAGCGGGTCGGCGGCCGCGCCTTCCCGCGTCCCGCCGACGAGGCCGTGCTCTACCTGCCGGCCGGCGGCCGCGGCCCCGGCTTCCTGCTGCTGCAGAATTTCCGCGTCATCAAGCGCTACAACAACGCCAACGCCTATGCCCTCGCCGTCGGCCACCTCGGCGACCGGCTGCGTGGCGGCGACGCCTTCGCCGGCAGCTGGCCGCGCGACGATCGCCCGCTGTCGAAGAAGGAAATCGTCGAGCTGCAGACGCTTCTCGGCCGCCGCGGCCTCGACACCGGCGGCACCGACGGCAAGGTCGGCCCGAAGACCGAAGCCGCCATTCGCGCCTACCAGAACCATCTCGGACTGCTCGCCGACGGCTTCCCCTCGCTCGTGCTGTTGCAGAAGGCGCGCGACGGCCGGTAGCATCGGGACGGGTTGCAGCGCCGCTGCCGAATGGCGTCAATGGTGTCGCGGGCTGGCATGTCGCGTGCGGATCGGCTATTCGTCGGTCCCGAGAAAACGTCGAATCCGGTTCGCCGACCCGAGACTGCCGATGCGCCCCCTAGCCCTTGCCCTCATGGCACTCCTGCTTGCCGCCGTCTGGCTGGCAACGCCCGGGTTCGTGTCGCCGGCCGCCGCCTTCGGTGACCGCCAGGATCAGGTCATCCGGCCCTCGGCGCCCGAGCGCAAGTCGATCTTCGACATCTTCCGCGTCAAGCCGCGCCGCGAGCGCAAGACCATTCCGGCGACCACCACGCTGACGCCCAAGACGACGGTCGAAAATCTGTCCTTTCCCTCGCTCGCCAAGGATAGCGATGCCAAGGTGATCGTCGTCTTCGGCGACTACCTCGCCGAGATGCTCGGCCACGGCCTCGAGGAGGCCTTCGGCGACACCCCCGCGATCCGCGTCGTTTCCGAGACCAGCGAGAGCGCCGGCCTCGCCGGCGGCGACATCGCCGCCTTGACGAAGCGCATCACCGAGACCGCGGCGAAGGAGAACCTCTCCTTTGCCGTCCTCATGATCGGCGCCAACGACATGCGCAAGATGAAGGCGGCCGACACCACCTTCGAGTTCGGCGCCGAGGGCTGGGAAGACGCCTACAAGACCCGCCTCGGTGCCGTCGTCGAGACGCTGCGTGGCCTCGGCAAGCCGGTCTATATCGTCGGCATGCCGCCGGTCGCCGACGCCGAGCTCAACGCCGCCTTCGGCCGGTTCAACGAGTTCTATCGCGAGGCGGCGTTCACCGCCAATGCCCGCTTCGTCGACGTCTGGACGGTGTTCCTCGACGCCGACGGCCAGTTCACCCGCAGCGGCCCGGACCTCGAGGGCAACGAGACGCAGCTGCGCTGGCGCGACGGCATCCGCTTCACCAAGGCCGGCCGCCGCAAGCTCGCCCATTATGTCGAGCGCGAGATCCGTCGCGACGCCGGCCTCGTGCGCGGTCTCGCGGCGCGCCTCGACGGCGGCGCCTTCGCCGCGCCGAGCCTCTATACCGGGCCCTGGGCCGACCGCCCGCCGGTCGGACCGGTGATCTCGCTGACGAGCCCGCAGGTCGCCCTCGACGACCAGTTGCTCGGCGACGGCGAGCAGAAGAAGCCGCGCGAGGACACGCCGCAATACCAGTTCGTCGTGCTCGGCGAGCCGCTGCAGCCGCCGGCCGGCCGCGTCGACGACTTCAAGTGGCCGCAGGCCGACGCGGCGACCGTCGACGCCCTGCCGAAGCCGGCACCGACGGATGCGGCACCGGATACCGCCGACTAACGCCGGCAACCCCAAATACGAAACGGCCCGGGCGATGCGCCCGGGCCGTTTTCTTTTCGATGACGCCGAGAGGCTCAGCGCGGCAGTTCGGACGAGCCCATCAGGAACTCGTCGACGGACCGCGCCGCCTGCCGGCCTTCGCGGATCGCCCAGACCACCAGCGACTGGCCGCGCCGCATGTCGCCGCAGGCGAACACCTTGTCGACGCTCGAGCGATAGCTCTCGGTATCGGCCTTGACGTTGCCGCGCGGATCGAACTCGACGCCGAGCCCGGCGAGCAGGCCCTCGGCGACCGGCGCCACGAAGCCCATCGCGAGGAGCACGAGGTCGGCCTTCAGCGTGAACTCGGTGCCGGCGATCGGCTGGAACTTGTCGTCGACCCGGATGCAATGGACCTTCTCGACCTTGCCGACGCCCTCGAACTTCTGGGTCATCACCGAGAATTCGCGCGACGCGCCTTCCTCGTGGCTCGACGAGGTCCTGAGCTTGACCGGCCATTCCGGCCAGGTCATCAGCTTGTTTTCCTTCTCCGGCGGCATCGGCATGATTTCGAGCTGGGTCACCGACAGGGCGCCCTGGCGCACCGAGGTACCGATGCAGTCCGAGCCGGTGTCACCGCCGCCGATGACGACGACGTGCTTGCCGGCCGCCAGGATCGGTTCGACGGCGCCGATGTCCTCGCCCGAGACGCGGCGGTTCTGCTGCGGCAGGAACTCCATGGCGAAATGCACGCCGCCGAGCTCGCGGCCCGGCACCGGCAGGTCGCGCGGCTTCTCCGCGCCGCCGGCGAGCACCACCGCATCGAAGCCGTCGACGAGATCCTTCGCCGTGAGGTCGACACCGACATTGACGCCGTAGCGGAAGGAAACGCCCTCCGCCTCGAGCACCTTGATGCGCCGGTCGATCAGCGTCTTGTCGAGCTTGAAGTCCGGAATGCCGTAGCGCAGGAGGCCGCCGGCCTTGGCGTGCTTCTCGAACACGACGACGTCGTGGCCGGCGCGCGCCAGCTGCTGGGCCGCGGCGAGGCCGGCCGGGCCGGCACCGACGACGGCGACCTTCTTGCCGGTCTTCCGCGCCGGCTTCTCCGGCTGGATCCAGCCCTCGGCGAAGGCCCGGTCGACGATCGCGCATTCCACGGTCTTGATCGTCACCGGCTGGTCGGTGAGGTTCAGCGTGCACGACGCCTCACAGGGCGCCGGGCAGACGCGGCCCGTGAACTCCGGGAAGTTGTTGGTCGAATGCAGGTTGCGCGCCGCCTCCTGCCAGTCGCCGTGATAGACGAGGTCGTTCCAGTCCGGGATCTGGTTGTTCACCGGGCAGCCGTTGTGACAGTACGGCACGCCGCAATTCATGCAGCGGGCCGCCTGGTCACGGGTACCCTGCTCGCCGAGCGGAATGACGAATTCCGCATAGTTGCGAACCCGGTCGCTGGCCGGCAGGTACTTGCGGTCCCGCCGGTCGATCTCGAGAAATCCGGTCACCTTGCCCATGGCCGTCACTCCCCCGCCACGACGTTGCTCGACTGCCGCGCGCGCTCGGCGGCAAGCTCGGCGAGAGCCCGGCGATATTCGACCGGCATCACCTTGCGGAACTTCGGCAGCATGTTCTGCCAGTCACCGAGAATCCGGTGCGCCTGCGTCGAATTGGTGTAGCGGGCGTGGTTCTCGATGAGCTGCTTCAGGCGCTCGGCATCGAACCGGGTCATGTCGGACATGACGTCGACACGGCCGTGCGATTCCAGGTCGCCCGACTGGTGCAGGCGGCTGGAGGACAGCTCCTCCTCGGCCAGCACCGGCTCGAGATCGACCATCGCCATGTTGCAGCGCGCCTCGAACGAGCCGTCCTCGTCGAGCACATAGGCGATGCCGCCGGACATGCCGGCCGCGAAGTTGCGCCCGGTCGCCCCGATGACGACGACGATGCCGCCGGTCATGTATTCGCAGCAATGGTCGCCGGCGCCCTCGACGACGGCGACGGCGCCCGAATTGCGCACCGCGAAGCGCTCGCCGGCAACGCCACGGAAGTAGCACTCGCCCTCGACGGCGCCGTAGAGCACCGTGTTGCCGACGATGATCGACTTCTCCGGCACGATCTTGGAGTTCTGGCGCGGCGGATAGACGATGATCCGGCCGCCGGAAAGGCCCTTGCCGACATAGTCGTTGGCCTCGCCCTCGAGCTCCAGCGTCATGCCGCGCGCCGACCACGCCCCGAAAGCCTGTCCGGCGGTGCCGTTGAGCTTGACGTGGATGGTGTCGTCGGCAAGGCCGGCATAGCCGAAGCGCTTGGCCACCTCGCCGCCGAGCATGGCGCCGGCGCTGCGGTCGGTGTTGCCGATGCGGGTCTCGATCTTGACCGGCGTGCGGCTCTCGAGCGCCGGCATCGCCTCGGCGATGAGCTTGCGGTCGAGCACGGCCTCGAGATTGTGGTCCTGCACCTCGCAATGGCGGATGTTGACGCCCGCCGCCGCTTCCGGCTTCAGGAACAGCCGCGAGAAGTCGAGGCCCTTGGCCTTCCAGTGGTCGATCGCCGCGCGCTTGTCGAGCATCTGCATCTGCCCGACCATGTCCTCGAACCGGGCGTAGCCCATCTCGGCCATCAGCTCGCGCACTTCCTCGGCAACGAAGAAGAAGTAGTTGATGACGTGCTCGGGCTGGCCGACGAAGCGCTTGCGCAGCACCGGATCCTGGGTGGCGACGCCGACCGGGCAGGTGTTGAGGTGGCACTTGCGCATCATCACGCAGCCCGCCGCGATCAGCGGCGCGGTGGCGAAGCCGAACTCGTCGGCGCCGAGCAGCGCCCCGACGACGACGTCGCGGCCGGTACGGAAGCCGCCATCGACCTGCACGGCGATGCGGCCGCGCAGCTGGTTGGCGACCAGCGTCTGGTGGGTCTCGGCAAGGCCGATCTCCCACGGGCTGCCGGCATGCTTGATCGAGGTCAGCGGCGAGGCGCCGGTGCCGCCGTCATAGCCGGCGATGGTCACATGGTCGGCGCGCGCCTTGGAGACGCCCGCCGCGACCGTACCGACGCCGACCTCCGAGCCGAGCTTGACCGAGATCGCCGCTTCCGGATTGACGTTCTTCAGATCGAAGATCAGCTGCGCCAGATCCTCGATCGAATAGATGTCGTGGTGCGGCGGCGGCGAGATGAGGCCGACGCCCGGGGTCGAGTGGCGCACCTTGGCGATCACCGCATCGACCTTGTGGCCGGGCAGCTGGCCGCCTTCGCCGGGCTTGGCGCCCTGCACCATCTTGATCTGGATCATGTCGGCATTGACGAGATATTCCGTCGTCACGCCGAAGCGGCCGGACGCCACCTGCTTGATCGCCGAGCGCATCGAGTCGCCATTGGCCAGCGGCTGGAAGCGATCCGGCTCCTCGCCGCCCTCGCCGGTGTTCGACTTGCCGCCGATCCGGTTCATGGCGATGGCGAGCGTCGTATGCGCCTCGCGGCTGATCGAGCCGAAGGACATCGCACCGGTGGCGAAACGCTTGACGATCTGCACCGCCGGCTCGACCTCGTCGAGGGCGATCGGCTTGCGGCCGTCCTCCTCGGCGCCGCGGATGCGGAACAGGCCGCGGATGGTCAGGAGCCGCCGCGTCTGATCGTTCAGCTCGCGGGCGAATTCCTTGTACTTGTCGCGCGAGTTGCTGCGCACCGCATGCTGCAGGGCGCCGACCGACTGCGCCGTCCAGGCATGCGCCTCGCCGCGCGCCCTCACGGCATATTCGCCGCCGACGTCGAGCGCGCCGCGATAGACCGGCGCGTTGCCGAAGGCGTCGTGGTGACGGCGCACCGTCTCCTCGGCGATCTCGACGAGCCCGGCACCCTCGATGGTCGTCGCGGTGCCGAAGAAGTACTTGTCGACGAAGGCCGAGGACAGGCCGATGGCGTCGAAGATCTGGGCGCCGCAATAGGACTGGTAGGTCGAGATGCCCATCTTGGACATGACCTTGAGGAGACCTTTGTCGACCGCCTTGATGTAGCGGTAGATGATCTCGTCGTCGGTGAGATCCTCCGGCATCTGGCCGCGCGCCGCGCAGAGCGTCTCGAAGGCGAGATAGGGATTGATCGCCTCGGCGCCGTAGCCGGCGAGCACGGCGAAGTGATGCACCTCGCGCGCCTCGCCGGTCTCGACGACGAGGCCGACCGAGGTGCGCCGGCCCTTGCGGATCAGGTGATGGTGCACGCCGGCGGTTGCCAGCAGCGCCGGGATCGGAATCCGGTCCGGGCCGACGAAGCGGTCCGACAGGATGATGATGTTGAAGCCCTCGAGCACGGCGTGCTCGGCATGGGCGCAGAGCGCGGCGAGTGCCGCCTCCATGCCCTCGGCGCCCTTGTCGGCCGAATAGGTGATGTCGAGCGTCTCGGTGCGGAACTGGTTGTCGGCGATCTCGCCGATCATCCGGATCTTCTCGAGGTCGCCATTGGTCAGGATCGGCTGGCGCACCTCGAGACGCTTGACGTCCGACATGCCTTCGAGGTCGAGCAGGTTCGGCCGCGGCCCGATGAACGAGACGAGGCTCATCACCAGCTCCTCGCGGATCGGGTCGATCGGCGGGTTGGTGACCTGGGCGAAGTTCTGCTTGAAATAGGTGTAGAGCAGCTTCGACTTGTCCGAGATCGCCGAAATCGGCGTGTCGGTGCCCATCGAGCCGATCGCTTCCTGGCCGGTGGTCGCCATCGGCATCATCAGCTGCTGCAGGTCCTCGGCCGAATAGCCGAACGCCTGCTGGCGGTCGAGCAGCGACACGTTGGTCGAAGGCGGCGACACCTTCACCTTGTCCATGTCCTCGAGGACGATCTGGGTGCGCGCCAGCCAGTCCTTGTAGGGGTTCGAGCGGGCGAGCTGCGCCTTGATCTCCTCGTCGGAGATGATGCGCCCCTCCTCGAGGTCGATGAGCAGCATCTTGCCCGGCTGCAGGCGCCACTTCTCGACGATCTTCTCCTCGGGAACGGGCAGCACGCCCATTTCCGAGGCCATCACGACGAGGCCGTCCTCGGTGACGAGGAAACGCGCCGGCCGGAGGCCGTTGCGGTCGAGGGTCGCGCCGATCTGGCGGCCGTCGGTGAAGGCCACCGCCGCCGGGCCGTCCCACGGCTCCATCAGCGCCGCGTGGTACTCGTAGAAGGCACGCCGGTCCTCGTCCATCAGCGGGTTGCCGGCCCAGGCTTCCGGGATCAGCATCATCGCCGCATGGGCCAGCGAATAGCCGCCCTGCACGAGGAACTCGAGCGCGTTGTCGAAGCACGCCGTGTCCGACTGGCCCTCGTAGGAGATCGGCCACAGCCGCGAGATGTCGTCGCCGAAGAGCGGCGTCGAGACGCTGGCCTGGCGTGCCGCCATCCAGTTGACGTTGCCGCGCAGCGTGTTGATCTCGCCGTTGTGCGCGACCATCCGGTACGGATGGGCCAGCGGCCAGGACGGGAAGGTGTTGGTCGAGAAGCGCTGGTGGACGAGCGCCAGGGCCGACAGGAAGCGCGGATCGGAGAGATCCTTGTAGTAGGCGCCGAGCTGGTAGGCCAGGAACATGCCCTTGTAGACGACGGTGCGCGACGAGAACGACACCGTGTAGGACATCTTGCGCCCGCCCATCTCCGCCACGATGCGGTTCGAGGCGACCTTGCGCAGGACGTAGAGCTGGCGCTCGAAGGTGTCGCTGTCGACCGGGTTCTCGCCCTGGCCGACGAACAGCTGGCGATGCACCGGTTCGGTCGCCACGATGTCGGGCGCCTTCGACAGGCACGAATTGTCGACCGGCACGTCGCGCCAGCCGAGCAGCTCGAGCCCTTCGTCCGCCGTCACTTCCTCGAAGATGCGCTCGCAGACGGCGCGGTCCTCGTCGTCCTGCGGCATGAAGATGTGGCCGACGCCGTACTGGCCCGGCTCGGGCAGCGCGAAACCGCATTCCGCCGAAAAGAACTCGTGCGGAATCTGCACGAGGATGCCGGCGCCGTCGCCCATCAAGGGATCGGCGCCCACCGCACCGCGATGGGTGAGGTTGACGAGGATCTTCAGCGCGTCTTCGACGATGCCGTGCGACTTGCGATTCTTGATGTCGCAGATGAAGCCGACGCCGCACGCGTCGTGCTCGTTTTTCGGATCGTAGAGTCCGCGCTTGGCCGGCAGGCCGGACATGGTGGTAGCGGTAGTCGCAACGGCGGCGTTTTTCGCCGCCAGCACTCCGCCCCGTCCGTCCATTCCCGCACCCGCGTTCCTCATCGATCCTGCCATCTTCGCAAGCCTCTTGACCTGTCGCGACCGAACCGGCCCCGCCCGTCCGAATCCCTCGTGATACTCGGGATTCGGCCGGCCAGGCCCGGCAAGACCGCGACCACCATGTTCGAGCCATCCGCCACCCGGCGACGCCCGCGCCACCCGTCCTGCGGGCGGCATTCCGAAACTCTCCGGCAAGACGCGCGCCGGGCATTTCCCGCCCCGGCAAACCCGTCTCCCCGCCCCTTCGCGGCGCCCACCCCGAACGACCGGACCTTTTCGTCCGTCGTTGTTCATCCGTGACGTGCGTCGGAGAAGTTAATTGGACAGCATTCCTGTCCTATTGCAAGGGTGAAACATGCCAGATTTCATTGTTCCGGGCAAGTCTGCGCAACATTCGATGCGACAACGTCGCCCGCCCGCAACATTCTGACGGATGCTTGGCCCCGCCGCGGCTTTATCCTATTCCTGACGGCGACGCGCAAGTGGGGGAGATGTGCGATGACCGAGGCCAACGACGCCGCATTCGGCGGTTTTCTCAATGAACTCGCCGACGCGGCGGGATCGGCGATTCTGCCGTATTTCCGCACCCGGCTCGACATCGAGGACAAGGGCGGGCGCGGCTACGACCCCGTCACCGCCGCCGATCGTGCCGGCGAGGCCGCCATGCGGGCGCTGATCGGCGCGCGCTTTCCCGAGCACGGCATCCTCGGCGAGGAATACGGCCGCGAGCGCGACGATGCCGAGCATGTCTGGGTGCTCGACCCGATCGACGGCACCCGGTCCTTCATCTCCGGCGTGCCGACCTGGGGCGTGCTCATCGGCCTCATGCGGAACGGCCATGCCGTCCGCGGCATGATGGCCCAGCCCTTCACCGGCGAGCGCTATTCCGGTGACGGCGCGTCGGCCCGTTACGACGGCCCCGACGGCAGCCGCGCTCTTGCCGTGCGAAGCTGTCCCGACCTTGCCGCGGCAACCCTTTACGCCACCACGCCGGACATGTTCACCGGCCCCGACGAGGCGGCCTTCGCCCGCGTCTCCAATGCCGCGCGCCTCACCCGCTTCGGTGCCGACTGCTATGCCTATTGCATGCTCGCCGCCGGCCTCGTCGACCTCGTCGTCGAAGCCAAGCTCCAGCCTTACGACATCGTCGCCCTCGTGCCGCTGATCGAGGGCGCCGGCGGCATCGTCACCACCTGGGACGGCGAGCGGCCGGAAAAGGCCGGACGCATCGTCGCGGCCGGCGACAGGCGCGTCCACGCCGCCGCCCTCGAGCTTCTCAACAAGGCTTGAGGCGGCTCGCCGTCAGCTCGGCGAGCCGGGAATGAAGGCGTCGAAGGCGGCGAGCAGCTGTTCGCGGAAGAGATCGCGCTCCATCAGCAGCTCGTGCCGCGCCGAGGGGATCAGCAGATGCGTGCCGGCGCGCAGCTCGCTCGACAGCCGCTCGATCGCCGAATAGTCGACGACATGGTCGGCGCCGGCCGCGACGATCAGCACCGGCACCATCACCTGGCCGCCGAAATCGGGCCGCGACGTGCGGTCGATCGCCCGGAACGCCGCGTGCAGCCAGCCATTGGTCGGCGAGCCGATGGCGATGTCCGGCGCCTCGCGCACGATCGCCGCGTTGCGGTCGTAGCGCTTCGGGTCGGAGGTCAGCACATTGCCGGCGAACGGCTCGAGGCTGATCGACTTGCCCGTGCCGCCGGGCACGAAGCGCCCGCCGAAGCCGGCCGAATCGAGCACCGCCGCGAGCCCGCGGGCAAGGCCGGTCGGCACCGGCTCGGTGTCGATGCCGAGCATCGGCGCCGACAGCAGCATCCGGTCGAAGAGGCTGCGGTCCTTTGCGAGGCGCATCAGGATCTGTCCGCCCATCGAATGGGCGAAGGCGTAGTAGGGCGGCGGGCAGTCGGGCAGCACCACCTGCTGCAGGAACGCCTTCAGGTCGCGGTCGTACTGATAGAAATCGTCGATATGGCCCTTGCGCGGGTCCTTCAGCAGCCGCTGCGAACGGCCCTGGCCGCGCCAATCGAGGGTGGCGACGGCAAAGCCGCGCTTCCTCAGGTCGACGACGGTCTCGAAATACTTCTCGATGAACTCGGCCCGGCCCTGGAACAGGCATACCGTGCCCTTGCGCTTGGAAGACGTCGCCGGCCAGCGGGCAAAGCGCAGCGTGAAGCCGTCGACCGTGGTAATCGTGCCGACCACGGCCCCTTCGGGTACCGGATTCTCCCTGATGTCGACGAGTTCCATGCGCCTACGGACTGCCTCGTGCTCCGGTCCGGCCAGCCGCCGGCGACCGAATCCGCCGCCGCGCTGCCCCCGCAAAGCTCTTAACCCACCGGCACGGCCGGCGACAAGCGGTGTGGCCCGCACCCGCCGCGCGTCACCAGTAGCCTTGCATCCGGCGCACCTTCTGCTCGAAGCCGGCGATCTCGGCCGCCGCGCCCTCGCCGGCCGCCTCGATGCAGTATTCGAGCAGCACCTCGCAGGCCGCCATGCCGGCCGTCAGCGTCGGCAGATGGCGCAGCCGCCCCGTCGGCACCGCGATGAAATCGGCGGCGAGCCGGGCGAGCGGCGATTCCGCCGTATCGGTGACGGCAATGACGTCGAGCCCGGCCTCGACCGCGAGTTCGGCAAAGCGCACCGCCTCGATCGAATAGGGCGAGAACGAGAAGATCACCGCCGCCGCCCGACCCCGCGCCCTTGCAAGGACATCGTAGAGCGCCGTCTCGTTCTGCCCGACGAGGGCGAAATGAGGAAACGCCATCTGCCCGAGATAGGCGAAGTAATGGGCAAAGGCGTGGGCGCTGCGAAAGCCCGCGACATAGACCTTGTCGATGGCAACGAGCCGCGCCGCGATCCGCCGCGCGGCGCCCGGAAACTCACCCTGGAACAGCCGGTCGAGCTTTTCGGTCAGCAGCCGATCCGCCACCGCGGCGATGTCCTCGTCGGCCCCGCCGGCTTCCGCCGCCGCCGGCCGCCCGGCCGAGCGCACGCGCGAGCGAAACGCCGCCCGGAAATCGAGATAACCGGAAAAGCCGAGGTCGCGGGCGAGCCGCATGACGCTCGCCGGCGATACCCCGGCGTGGTCGGCGAGCTCACGCACGGTGAGGAACGCCACCTCGTCGCCGTGGTTGAGGCAGAACCGGGCGACCCGACGGATCTGCGGGCTCATCCCCTCGATGCGCCGGCCGACCTCCTCGGCGATGTCCCGATGCTCCGGCACCGCCCTTGCTCCGACCATTCCCCTGTCCTCCCGCGCGACGCAAATCACTGCAATGCACAATGAAATCACGATGAAACATTTGTTTCAACAACTTGACTCCGGCGAAACGTCTGTGCCCCAATCCCCGACGCGTCAAACTCGCTGAAGATACAGATGAAGGGAGATCCAACGTGAAACGGCTCGCCGTAGCGGCTCTGTCCGCGTTGTTTGTGACGGGTGCCGCGGTAGAGGCATCCGCGGAACAGAAGTTCATCTCGATCGGCACCGGTGGCGTCACCGGCGTCTACTATCCGACCGGCGGCGCCGTCTGCCGCCTCGTCAACAAGGACCGCAAGGACCACGGCATTCGCTGCTCGGTCGAGTCCACCGGCGGTTCGGTCTACAACATCAATACCGTGCGGGCCGGCGAGCTGGAATTCGGCGTCGCCCAGTCCGACTGGCAGTATCACGCCTTCAAGGGCACCTCGAAGTTCGAGGAGCAGGGCCCCTTCGACAAGGAGCGCGCCGTCTTCTCGATCCATCCCGAGCCGTTCACCCTGATCGTCCAGAAGGGCTCCGGCATCGCCAAGTTCGAGGATCTGAAGGGCAAGAAGGTCAATGTCGGCAATCCGGGCTCGGGCCAGCGCGCCACGACCGAAGTCGTCATGGAAGCCTTCGGCATGAAGATGGAAGACTTCGCGCTCGCCGCCGAGCTGAAGGGCTCCGAAATGGCCCAGGCGCTCTGCGACGGCAAGATCGACGCGATGATCTACACCATCGGTCACCCGGCCGCCGCCATCACCGAGGCCGCGACCACCTGTGACGTCGAGCTCGTCGACGTGACCGGCGAGCCGATCGACAAGCTCGTCGCCGACAACCCGTACTACCGCAAGGCCGTCATCCCGGCCGGCACCTACAAGGGCACCGACAAGGACGTCACCACCTTCGGCGTCGGCGCGACGCTGATCAGCTCCGCCGACGTGGCGGACGACGTCGTCTACGTCCTCGTCAAGGCCGTCTTCGACAACTTCGACGACTTCAAGAAGCTGCACCCGGCCTTCGCCAACCTCAAGGAAGCCGAGATGATCAAGGACGGCCTTTCCGCGCCGCTCCATCCCGGCGCCGAGAAGTACTACAAGGAACGCGGCTGGATGTAAGCATCCGCCACGAGGGGGTGGCTCCGGCGACGGAGCCACCCTTTTTTCTTGCTTTCGAGCGACATCCCTGAGGCAACCCGTGGGGGGAGAGGGCCATGAGCAGCGCCGAGGAGACTGGGGTCACCAAGGAACGTCCAGCCATCGATGTCGACGAACTGGTCGCACAGGCCGACTCCGGTTCGCGTAACCCGCTCGGCACCGCCGGCTTCCTGCTTGCCGCGATCGCCTTCGTCTGGTCGGTGTTCCAGCTCTACATCGCCTCCGGCGTGCCGTTCTGGCTGGCCGAGGTGACCGGCATCAATCTGGTCTTCAACAACCAGGAAGCCCGCCAGATCCATCTGGCCTTCGCCATCGCGCTCGCTTCCCTCGCCTATCCGCTGTTCCGGAAGAGCCCGCGCGACCACGTCCCGCTCTACGACTGGGCGCTCGTCCTGCTCGGCGTGACGTCGTGCCTCTATCTCTTCTTCAACAAGAACGCGATCGCCGACCGCGCCGGCCTGCCGACCATGGCCGATCTCGTCATCTCGACGGTCGGCATGCTGTCGCTCGCCATCGGCGTCTACCGCAGCCTCGGCCTGCCGATGCTGATCGTCGCGACCGTCTTCGTCGCCTATGTCTTCTTCGGCCATTCGGCCTTCCTGCCCGAGGCGATCCAGTGGAAGGGCGCCTCCTTCGGCAAGGCGATGTGGCACTTCTGGATGCAGACCGAGGGCGTCTTCGGCGTCGCGCTCGGCGTCTCGGCCTCGATGATCTTCCTGTTCGTGCTGTTCGGCGCCCTGCTCGAGAAGGCCGGCGCCGGCAATTACTTCATCAAGCTCGCCTTCGCCCTGCTCGGCCATCTGCGCGGCGGGCCGGCCAAGGCCGCCGTCGTCGCCTCGGCCCTCTCCGGCCTCTATTCCGGTTCCTCGATCGCCAATGTGGTGACCACCGGCACCTTCACCATCCCGCTGATGAAGCGCACCGGCTTTGCCCCGGAAAAGGCCGGCGCGGTCGAAGTCGCCTCCTCGACCAACGGCCAGCTGACGCCGCCGGTCATGGGCGCCGCCGCCTTCCTCATCTCCGAATTCACCGGCATCACCTATCTGGAGATCATCAAGCACGCCTTCATCCCGGCGCTCGTCTCCTACATCGCCCTCGTCTACATCGTGCACCTGGAAGCGCTGAAGCTCGGCCTCAAGGGCCTGCAGAAGCCGCCGACCCACCTCACCGCGATGCAGCGCCTGATCGGCTTCCTCTTCGGCTTCCTCGCCGTCGCCGTTCTCGGCATCGTCGTCTATTACGGGCTCGGCTGGATCAAGCTCGCCTTCCCCGGCATGACGACGCTCACCGCCTCGGCGATCTTCCTCGTCGCCTATCTCGCCCTCGCCTATGTCGCCTCGCGCCGCGACGATCTCGAGATGGACGATCCCAACGCCCCGCTCGAGGTGCTGCCGAAAGCGAGCGACGTCGCCCTCACCGGCCTCTATTACCTCCTGCCGATCATCGTGCTGCTCTGGTGCATCCTGATCGAGCGGCTGTCGCCGGCGCTCTCGGCCTTCTGGGCGACCCTCGGCATGATCTTCATCGTCTTCACCCAGCATTTCGTGAAGTCGATCTTCCGGGTGCAGCCGGGCAAGATCGCCACCGACCTCACGCTCGGCGTGTCCGACTTCGTCGGCGGCATGATCGCCGGTGCCCGCAACATGGTGCCGATCGGCGTCGCCACCGGCGTTGCCGGCATCATCATCGGCGCCGTCTCGCTGACCGGCGCCCATCAGGTGGTCGGCGAGTTCGTCGAGTTCCTCTCCGGCGGCAATCTGATGGCGATGCTGCTGCTGGTCGCCGTGATGAGCCTCGTCCTCGGCATGGGTCTGCCGACGACGGCCAACTACATCGTCGTCTCCTCGCTGATGGCCCCGGTCATCGTCTCGGTCGGCGCCCAGTCCGGCCTCGTCGTGCCGCTCATCGCCGTCCACATGTTCGTGTTCTATTTCGGCATTCTCGCCGACGACACGCCGCCGGTCGGCCTCGCCGCCTTCGCCGCCGCCGCGATCTCGGGCGGCGACCCGATCCGCACCGGCCTGCAGGGCTTCGCCTACGACATCCGCACCGCCCTCTTGCCGTTCCTCTTCATCTTCAACACCGAGCTGCTGCTCATCGACGTCTCGGTGTTCAAGGCGGTGTTCATCTTCTTCGTCGCGGTCGTGGCGATGATGCTGTTTGCGGCAGCGACACAGGGCTACTTCTTTGCCCGCAACCGGATCTGGGAATCCGTGCTCTTGCTCCTCGTCGCCTTCACCCTGTTCCGGCCGGGCTTCTGGCTCGACTACGTCCAGGAGCCCTACGACCACCGCCCCGGCACCGAGGTCGTCGCCCTCGCCGAGACGATGCCGGTGAAGGAGCCGCTGCGCCTGCTCGTCACCGGCCCCGATTTCGACAAGCCCGACGAGATGGCGCAGATCACCATCCTTGCCGATCTCGGGCCGGCCGGCGACGGCCTTGCCCGCCTCGAGCATGCCGGCCTCGGCGTGACCGTCGAGGACGGCATCGCCCGCATCGAGGAGCCGATGCCCGGCACGCCCTACTTCAAGCGGTTCCAGATGTTCGACTTCTACGGCGACAAGCCGGTCGAGGTCGCCCGCGTCGAGCTCGATGCCGCGCGCATGCCGAAGGAAGTCTTCTACATCCCGGCATTGCTGGTGCTCGGCCTCGTCATCGCCATGCAGCGCCGTCGCCAGACCCAGCCTGCGTTCTGAAGGAGCAAGGCCGATGTTCAACAGGATCCTGCTGCCGATCGACCTCGGTGAGGAAAGCTCCTACCGGAAGCCCCTCGCCGTCGCCGAGCGCCTCGCCGCCGACTACGACGCGGCGCTGCACGTCATGACCGTGGTGCCGACCTACTCCTTCCCGGTCGTCGGCTCCTACTTCCCGAAGAACTTCGAGCAGGAGGCGATGGACGCCACCAAGGCGGGCCTGAAAAAGCTGCTCGAGGAGATCGCCGAGCATCCCGAGCGCATCAAGGGCCACGTCGCCCACGGCACGATCTATGCGGAGATCATCCGCGTCGCCGACGTACTCGACTGCGACCTTATCGTGCTCGCCTCGCACCGGCCCGATCTCAAGGACTATCTGCTCGGCCCCAATGCTGCCCGCGTCGTGCGCCATGCCGATCGCTCGGTCTTCGTCGTGCGCCCCTGACGGGCGCTCCGACCTGCTGGTAGGGAAAGAATGAAATCCACCGCCGTTTTCGCACGGGTCTGCAACGCCGACCTGCCCATTGCCGTCGCCGGTGACGGTCCCTTCATCATCGATGCCGAGGGCAAGCGCTATCTCGACGCCTGCGGCGGCGCCGCCGTCTCCTGTCTCGGCCATTCGAACCGCGCCGTGCTCGACGCGGTCAAGACCCAGCTCGACCGCATCGCCTACGCCCATACGAGCTTCTTCACCTCCGAGCCGGCCGAGGCGCTGGCGATGAAGCTCGCCTCGCTCGCCCCCGGCGACATATCGCGGGTCTATTTCGTCTCCGGCGGCTCGGAGGCGACCGAGTCGGCGATCAAGCTCGCCCGCCAGTACTTCCTCGAGACCGGCGAGCCGGAGCGGCGTCACGTCATCGCCCGCTGGCAGAGCTACCACGGCAACACCCTCGGGGCGCTCGCCGCCGGCGGCAATCGCTGGCGCCGCACCCAGTTCGAGCCCTATCTCGCCCCGGCCATGCACCACATCGCGCCCTGCCACTACTGGCGCTGGGGCGAGGCCGGCGAGAGCGAGGAGGCCTATGGCCGCCGCGTCGCCGACGAACTCGAGGCCAGGATCCTCGAACTCGGTCCGCAGAGCGTCGCCGCCTTCATCGCCGAGCCGGTCGTCGGCGCGACGATGGGCGCCGTTCCCGCCGTTCCGGGCTATTTCAAGCGTATCCGCGAGATCTGCGATCGCTACGGCGTGCTCCTCATCCTCGACGAGGTGATGTGCGGCATGGGTCGCACCGGCACCCTCTTCGCCTGCGAACAGGACGGGATCGCCCCGGACATCCTCTGCATCGCCAAGGGCCTCGGCGCCGGCATCCAGCCGATCGGCGCGATGCTCTGCACCGACCGCATCCACGATGCGATCGCCGCCGGCTCCGGCTTCTTCCAGCACGGCCACACCTATCTCGGCCACCCGACCGCCTGCGCCGCCGGCATGGCGGTCATCGGCGAGATCGAGGAGCGCGGTCTTCTCGACAATGTCCGCGTCATGGGGGCCCGGCTGCAGTCCGGCCTCGAACAGGCCTTCGGCCAGCACCCGAATGTCGGCGACATCCGCGGCCGCGGCCTCTTCCGCGGCATCGAGCTCGTCGCCGACCGCGACACCAAGGCGCCGCTCGATCCGGCCGACAAGGTCAACGTCAAGCTGAAGAAGGCGGCGATGGCCGAGGGCCTGATGGTCTATCCGATGGGCGGCACCGTCGACGGCCAGGCCGGCGACCACGTGCTCATCGCGCCGCCCTACATCGTCGGCGAGGACGAGATCGACGAGATCGTCGCCCGTCTCTCGCGGGCCTTCGCCCGCGTGCTGCCGGCGTCCTGACGATGACGCCGCTGCCGCAGATCCTCGTTGCCCCGAACGGGGCGAAGAAGACCCGCGCCGACCATCCGGCCGTGCCGGTGACGATCCCCGAGATCGTCGCGACCGCCAAGGCCTGCTTCGCCGCCGGCGCCGGCGGCATCCATGCCCATGTCCGCGACGCCGCCGGCGGCCATGTGCTCGACGCCGGGCTCTATCGCGAACTCGTCGCCGAGCTCGGGCGGCAGGTGCCGGAGATGGTCGTCCAGATCACCACCGAGGCGGTCGGCCGTTATGCGCCGGCCGAGCAGCGCCAGGTGGTCCGCGACGTTCTGCCGAAAGCCGCCTCGGTCGCCCTGAAGGAAATGCTCCCGGACGACGCCGACACCGCCGAGGCCGCCGGCTTCTATGCCTTCGCCCGCGAGGCCGGCATCGCCCTCCAGCACATCCTCTACGCCGCGGCGGACGTCGACCGCCTCGCCCGCATGATCGAGGCAGGCGTGATACCGCGCGGCGACACCGAGGTTCTCTTCGTCCTCGGGCGCTATTCGGCGGACCTCGAAAGCGATCCGGCCGACCTCCTGCCCTTCCTCGACGCCCTCGCCCGCTTGAGGGCGATCGTCCCGGCCGAATTCATGGTCTGCGCCTTCGGCCGCTCCGAGACCGCCGCTCTCGAAGCGGCATTGCAGGCCGGCGGCAAGGCCCGCGTCGGCTTCGAGAACAGCCTCTGGATGGCCGACGGCCGGCGCGCCCGCGACAATGCCGAGCGCGTCGCCGAGATCGCCGCCCTCGCCCGCCGCCTCGAGGCCTGAGCCTCAGCGGCCGCGCTTGATCGCCTGGATGGCGTTTTCCAGCGCCGAGAGGAAGCGCGAACGGTCGGCCTTGCCGAAGGACGGCCCGCCGCCGCGAATGGCGCCCGTATCGCGCAGCTCGGCATTGAGATCGCGCATCGCCCGCGCCATGCCGATATTGTCGGCATCGAACGGCTTGCCGGTCGGCCCCAGAACCCGCGCCCCGGCCTCGAGGCAGCGCCCGGCGAGCGGGATGTCGGCCGTGACGACGACGTCGCCCGATCCGCAATGCTCGGCGATCCAGTCATCGGCCTGATCCGGACCCTCCGGCACCACCACGCGGCGCACCAGCGGGTGTTCGGTCGAGAGCATCCAGCGGTTCGACACCATGTGAACGGCAAGGTCGTGCCGCTCGGCGACGCGCACGATTTCGTCCTTCACCGGACAGGCGTCGGCATCGACGAAAATCTCCAGCATCGGCCTCTCTCTCTCGAATTCTCCTGCCGCAAGGAATGCCCGCCGGAGCGCCATTGCGCAACGCCCTTTCCGGCAGGCCGGCCGGCAATGCTATGCTGGCGCAACGGAATCTGGCAGCAGCGGCGGAGTTTCCATGGAAGAGCCGGAAGTCGTCACGGAAGCGATCGACACCACCGCCTGGGGCGCCTTCTGGTTCGAGGTCGAGGAAGCGCTCGCCTACCTCCAGAACAGCTTCCTGTCCTTCCTGCTCAGCCCCTGGGGACAGATCCAGATCGGCCTCGTCATTCTCCTGTTCGTCGTCGCCCTTGTCGCCGGACGGACGATCGCCCCGTCGCTCGAGGCGCGCCTCGCCGCCCGCCTCGAGGCCCATCCCTGGCTGCAGGCCGTCATCGTCCTCGTTCGCCGCACCCGGCTCGTCGTCTTCGTCCTCGGTGCCTGGTTCACCGTCGGCATCATGCGCGCCGCGACCTGGCCGAGCCGCAGCTATCTCATCGGCGTCTTCGCCAGCATCGCCACGGTCTGGCTCGTCGCCTCGCTGATCACCCGCCATGTCGAGAACCGCTTCATGGCGAAGATCCTGACGGCGGCCATCTGGATCGTCGCCGCGCTTCAGCTTCTCGGCCTGATGCCGATCACCGTCGATGTCCTCGACGCCGCCGCCGTGACGATCGGCGAGTCGCGGCTGTCGCTGCTCGCCGTCGTCAAGGCATTCGCCATCCTCGCCCTGCTGCTCTGGGCCGCCACGCTTCTCTCGCGCTTCACCGAGGCGCGGGTGCAGAAGATCGAGGAAATCTCGCCGTCGGTGCGGGTGCTGACCGGCAAGCTGGTGCGCATCGCCCTCTTCACCGTGGCGATCATGATCGGCCTGCAGACGATCGGCTTCAATCTCACCGGCCTTACCGTCTTTTCCGGCGCCGTCGGCGTCGGCGTCGGCTTCGGCCTGCAGAAGGTCGTCTCCAATCTCGTCAGCGGCGTCATCCTCCTGGTCGACAAGTCGATCAAGCCGGGCGACGTCATCGAGGTCGGCAACACGTTCGGCTGGATCGCCGAACTCGGCGGCCGCTACGTCTCGGTCGTGACCCGCGACGGGCGCGAATACCTCATTCCCAACGAGGACCTGATCACCAACCAGGTGATCAACTGGTCGCACACCGACCCGCGCGTCCGCCTCGAGGTGAAGTTCGGCGTCTCCTACGATTCCGATCCGCACCTCGTGCGCAAGATCGCCGTCGAAGCGGCGGTGAAACCGAAGCGCGTGCTCTCCCGTCCGGTGCCGGTCTGCCATCTCGTCGATTTCGGCGACTCCTCCATCGACTTCGTGCTGCGCTTCTGGATCTCCGATCCGAGCGTCGGCGTCGTCAACATCAAGGGCGAGGTCCTGCTCGCCCTCTGGGACGCCCTGAAGGATAACGGGATCTCGATCCCCTACCCGCATCGCGACGTCCTCATCCGGAACCCGGCCGAGCTTCGCGATCGCGACCGGCCCGCCGCGCCGCCGCCCTCGGACTGATCCGGCGCATCGCCCGTCCCCGGCCGATTCTGACGCCTCGGGGGCGAGGTGTTTCTCGCGCATTCATGCAATTACCGGTTGCTGGAAACATCAAGGCCGGAAATGTAGAATTGCGATTGAAACCAATCGGTTTAAATTTCTCCGCATCGCCGATCGATCGGACCGTGTGTGGGGCTGGAAGCGGGGATCGATCGAAAATCAGGCGCAGCGCCCTCTCGGCGCGGCGCGTGTTTTCTATGTCTATAATTGCCGAACATATCAATATTCATGTAATGATTAGAATTGTTTACAAGTGAACAATGTGACTTTTTTTGGAGTAGATGACATCTTGGCAGGCGTTATACCAACACACCTGACAAATTGAACAAAGCAGATCTGAGACTGACATGCTTCAGAATTCAAGAGCGGGGGCAGATATTTCCCTGATGCTGGATGGCCATGCCCGCGAGGCGAGTTACAGCCACGCGAGCGTGATCCCCGGAGCAGCCGGAGATTCCTACGTTCGGGCCATTGCGCTGACCGGCTTCGAGCAGGCCGTCGCCGCGGCCGGCGGTGAGCCGGCGGCACTCCTCGAGCGCGCCGGCATCGCTGCCGCGAGCCTTGCCGAACCCGACACCCTGGTCTCCCATCGCCGCTTCACGAGCCTGCTCGAACTTGCCGCCAAGTCCCTCGCGCGGCCGTCCTTCGGTCTCGACTGGGCGCAGAGCCAGCCGGCGCATTGCCCCAACCTCGGCCCGCTGCTGCTGCTGGCGCGGTTCGACAAGACCGTCCGCGGCTGGCTCCGCTCGGTGACGCGGTACTGGAGCTTCCACACCAACGGCGCGTCGGTGAAGCTCCTCCACGAGCCGGGATCGGATCGCGCGATCCTGCGCTATGCGCTCGAATCCTACGCCCCGTCCGGGCGCCAGGTCACCGAACACACGATCGCCAGTTTCCTGATGGCGGCCCGCCAGGTTGTCGGTCACCCCGACCTCCAGCCGACCCTGGTGCGCTTCCAGCATGGCCGGCCGACCGATCTCGCCAGCCACAACGCGGCGTTCGGCTGCCCGGTCGAGTTCGACGCCGCCCATACCGAGATCGTCTTTGCCGCCGAATGGCTCGACATGCCGCTCGACGACGATCTCGACCTCTTCAAGAAGGTCATGAGCCACCACATCCGCCAGCGCATCGACCGGATGGGCGTCTACGACCAGTCGATGAAGACGACGGTCGCCCTTGCCATTCCGAGCCTGCTCGGCAGTGGCCGTTGCAGCATCGGCGCCATCGCCGACTCCCTCGGCATCAACGTCAAGAAGCTGCAGCGCCTGCTGATCGGCGAGGGAACGACCTTCTCGGCGATCCTCGAAGAGGTCCGCGAGGCCATCGGCCGGCGCCTCCTTGCCGAGACGTCCGCGCCGGTCTCGCGCGTTGCCGGCCTGCTCGACTATTCGACGACCGCGCCGTTCACCCAGGCCTTCAAGCGCTGGACCGGCAAGTCCCCCCTCGCCTATCGGGCGACCGCCCGCGGCCGCAGGAAATAGGCCCGGACCGGCCGGCGTCGTCGCGCCGGCGATGGCAGCCGCAGCGCAGCAATGCCAGGGGACCTCGATTCCGACCCGCGAAACCGGGCGTTCGGGTTTCCGCGACCGGGCATTCCGGCCCAGGAACATCCGGCCTCGACGCGAGGCCGGCTCGCCCGCCCGCGCCACAATCCAAAACCGCTGGTAAAGTCCGAGGTGCGCCTCGCGCACATTCGCGCACCCGAGGAAATTGAGCGCGCGCGACATGATATCGCCCTTTTTTGAATTGCGGGTTTAAAAGACAATCATTTGTGTTAAACAAAGCACCGGAACTATTTTCTATTGAGTTATTTGGCGAATGCGATCGGATGCGCCGAAAAACGAGAAGTTCGAAGACAGAATAGTTGATTTTCCAAGACATCCGTGCCGATGGGGGCCGGGATAACGGGAGGAAGCCCGAGGGGAAGGGCGGGGAATGCACCGGGGCGGCTCATACATCAAGGCAATCGAACTTGCCGGCTTCGACCGGATCGTCGCCGACGCCGGCGGCGATGCCAGAGCCCTGCTCGAGGAAGCGGGCTTGCCGGTCGCGGCCCTGAGCGACGTCGACATGCTGATTTCGCATCGCAAGGTCGCGACGCTGTACGAGATTGCGGCGCGCCAGCTGAACCGGCCGTCCTTCTGCATCGACTGGGCGATCAGCACGCCCGAGCATTTCGCCAATCTCGGCCCGCTGCTCTTTCTCGCCCGCTTCGAGAAAACCATGCGGGGCTGGTTCGATTCCGCCGCGCGATACTGGTCCTTTCACACCAACGGATCGCATCCGAGCCTGCATCCCGGGCCGACACCGGATATCGCGATCCTGCGCTTCACCGTCGATTCCTACGCGCCGTCGACGCGCCAGCTGGTGGAACACGCGCTGGCCAACATCTGCATCATCACCCGCCACGTCGCCGATCTGCCCGGCAAGGATCCGATCGCCGTGCGCTTCCAGCACAGCCGGCCAACCGACACCTCGAGGCACGACCAGATCTTTCGCTGTCCGCTCGAATTCGACGCCGATCATTCGGAGATCCTCTTCGACAGAGACCTGCTCGCCCATCGCATCCCCGGCGATCTCGCCTTCCTGAAACGCCTGATGAACTTCTACGTCCGCCATCGCATCGACCAGATGGCGGTCTACGACCAGTCGATGGCGACGACCGTCGCCCTTGCCATCCCGAGCCTCCTCGGCAGCGGCCGCTGCAACATCGGCACCATCGCCGTCTCGCTCGACATCAACGTCAAGAAGCTGCAGCGCCTGCTGGTGGCGGAAGGGACGACCTTCTCGGAAATCCTCGAAGGCGTGCGCGAACGTCAGGCGCGCCGGCTGCTCGCCGAATCGGACGCCCCGGTCGCCCGCATCGCCGGGCTCCTCGACTATTCGACGACCGCCCCCTTCACCCAGGCCTTCAAGCGCTGGACGGGACTGTCGCCGGCCGCCTTTCGGGCGGAAAGGCGAAAGGAAGGCGCCGCCGGGATTTCCGACGAAACGGACTGAGCGGCCCGGTCGGCGGACCGGGCGCCATCGCCGCGGCGGCAGGCAGACCGATCCGCTGCCCTTCCGAAAAGGGCGCGGCCGGCCCTGCGGTTGACCCGCGCCGACGGCATCATCCGTCACCAGTTCGTTTGCGAGGGGATGCCGCGCCGTCTGCCGGCCCTGCGGAGCCCGCACCTGCCGAAACGACAGCACCCGTCACCGCCCGCACGGAGCGGACAGCACATCGGCCGGCGAGATCGCCCCGCCGGAGGCGTCAGGCATTATGGATCGTCGTGAAAAGAAGGAAATGGCGCACCGGAGAAGATTCGAACTCCTGACCCCCAGATTCGTAGTCTGAGGTCTTGTGTTTCCTTGGTGTGTCGTGTGTTTTCATAACTAACGAATATCATTGAGTTTTCTGTGGAAGAGCACTACATTGCTGAACATCGAAACACGCCCCTACGCGTGCATTTCGTGAACCTATACGGAACCTAAGAACGAGCCGCAGTCTCGATAGCCAGTCGGAGAAATGCGATGGGCACCACCCGGCTCACGGACCTCATCATCCGAAATACGCGGCCGCCGGATCATGGTCAAATCGTCATCTGGGACAGCGTGATCCAGAATTTCGGCGTCCGCCTCTCGCAGGGTGGAACGAGGTCGTATGTCGTCATGATCCATGATGGCCGGCGGCGAAAGCGGATCACCTTCGGGAGGTTTCCGGCGCTTGGCCTCGCGGACGCGCGCAATGAAGCGAAAAGGATCCTCGCCGGGGCAATGCTCGGAACCTTGCCCGACAAGGGGGAGAAAGCAGTTCTGGATTTTGCGGAAGCCCTCGATCTCTTTGGCAAGACGCATTGCGCCAAGCGCAATCGGGCGAATACGGCGGCGGAAACGACACGGCTCTTGAGGCGGCATTTCCTGCCGAAGCTGGGCGACCGAACGCTGCCCGACATTCGGAACCAGGACGTTGTCGGTATCATTGACCGGATGCTCGACACGCCGAGCGAGGCCAACCACGCCTTTTCCGCCATTCGGAAGTTCTTCAATTGGGCAAGGGAGCGACAGCATGTCGATCGGTCGCCGTGCGAGGGCATGCGCCTGCCGACAAAAGCGAGATCGCGGGAGCGGGTTCTGAATGACGAGGAAATCGGAAGCGTCTTTCGGGCGGCCCAGGAAGCCGGGTACCCTTATGGTTCGATCGTGTTGCTCCTTTTGCTCACCGGGCAGCGCCGGCAGGAAATCGCGGCGCTCCGTTGGGACGAGATCGACTTGACGGGCAAGACGATCGCCGTGGCGGCCGAGCGGAACAAGTCGGACAGGCCGCACGTGATCCCTATCGCTCCGATGGCGCGTCAAGCGTTGGAAGCGCTTCCTCACCTGCATGACAACCTGTTTCCTGCACGCGGCAAACCGGAACGGACCTTTTCGGGGTTCTCGAAGGGCAAACGCCGCTTCGACACCATTTGCCAAATCGCGCCGTGGACCTTGCACGACCTGCGCCGCACGACGGCGACCCATATGGCCGGGCTCGGGGTCCAGCCTCATATAGTCGAACGCATCCTCAATCACTCGACGGGGACGATCAGTGGGGTGGCGGCGATCTACAACCGCTTCGGCTATCTCGACGAAATGCGAGACGCCCTCACATTGTGGGAAGGAAAGATCGCTGCGCTTTGCGCCAAATGAGCTGCTATGTGCAGGCTTGGTCATCTTGCTACCGGAAGGCGAGAAGGGTAGAGTCAACATTGCCCATTGGGCTCGGTTGGCATGCCGAGGCTGGGGCATCCGGATGCTCCTTTTGAAGGGAGACATCCGATGTCGCATCCCAAGCAGCTGATCGACAAAAAGGAACTGACCAAGCTTGTGAAATACTCGCCACAGCACATCGCGCGGCTGGAAAAGGCAGGCCAATTCCCACAGAGGCTGAGGCTGGGCCAGAACCGGGTGGCGTGGTTGTTGTCTGAGGTGGAGGAGTGGATAGACAAGCGTCTGGAACGGCGCGCGACTGTCAACGCAGCATGAGATTGGCTCCTCCTTTTGAAAGAGCCGGAAGGCCGTCCTCTATGGGCGGCCTTCTGTTCACGCGAGGAGAGCGTGACCGCGGGGCAATCCGATCCGAAAAGCTCAGCGCCCAGATGGCATACTCAAGGACTATGCCAACGAGCGGGGGCCGGTCTTCACTGTCAGCTTGAACGCAACGCACTGATGCCCTTCAACCCAACGCAATTCTTGCACCAATAGATAAACCCGGTGTCTACTTCCCAGTATGGTTCCAACAGCGATTCTAGCCATGACCGAGCAACACCTAGGCCCTCTCATCTCGGGCGACGAGATCACGATCGCGCTTCGCCGCAGAAAGAGCAAGGATCAGCACAAGACGGTGTCGGCCGCCAACAAAAAGCTCATCGCCGAAAAAGTGGAAGTCGAGCAAAAGGACGGTTGGCGCGTAGCCAAGAAGAACGCGAAGTCCACGCGCATGGTCAAACCAAAGCCCGCGGACGAGCAGCTGGAAGATGAAATATGGAGCATGCTCGCCCAAATGGGCTTCAAGGAAATGAGCAAAGGTCGGAGTTTCACGATTGCTGTGGAAGACGGCTTGGAGCCCCGGCAGATCGACGTGTTTGCCAAGGACGACGAAACGGCGATCGTCGTCGAATGCACACAGCGCGAGGAACCCGGCAAAAAGAGCATGAGCAATCTGATCGAAAAGATCAGGGCCATCCGCGAGCCGGTTTTCAAATCAATTCGATCGTTTTACGGTCATAAGGTAAAATTGAAGGTAAAGCACGTAATTGCAACACGCAACATTGTCTGGGGTGAAGCTGATCTCGCCAAATGCAAAGAAGCCCAGATCACAGTTATCACAGATGGCGAGATTGATTATTACAACTTGCTGGTCCGGCATCTTAAACAGGCGTCCCGCTATCAGTTCTTGGCACATTTGTTCGGCGGTCAGAAGATTGATGGTTTGTCGCGGCAGGTTGTAGCTACTCGCGGCAAGATGGGGGGAGAGACCTTTTATACGTTCTTGATCCACCCTGATGATCTTCTGAAGATCGCATATGTTGGTCACAAGGCAAGCCGTGACATAGAAAACCTGGATACGTATCAGCGCATGCTTCAGCCCCTACGGCTGAAGAAAATTGCTGAATACATCAATGATGGCGGAAAATTTCCGACAAACATCGTTATCAATCTGAAGACTGGCAAAAAGAGCGCCTTGAAATTTGATGTAATAGAATCATTCGAGAATGAGACGCTTGGTAAGCTGAGCCTGCCAACAAACTATGCCTCGGCCTGGATAATTGACGGGCAGCACAGACTGTACGGCTATGCGTACGCGCGGGCTATAGGGGGGTTCAGTCAGGATTCATCGATGATGCCTGTGCTGGCATACGAGAACCTACCGGCTGAAAAAGAGATGAACCTCTTCATCGATATTAACAGCAAGCAGGTCAAGGTCAGTACGCGGCTTCTGGTCGAACTCTACGCTGACCTTCATTGGAAATCCCCTGATTCTGAAGAGGCATTGCAAGCACTGCTCTCGCGCATCGCCTCGCGACTCAATAGCGATCGCATCTCACCGCTCCATGACCGAATGGTTGTATCTGGAAAGAAA
The DNA here is from genome assembly GCA_029572955.1 of Pseudomonadota bacterium. Lineage (GTDB taxonomy): Bacteria > Pseudomonadota > Alphaproteobacteria > Rhizobiales > JAKPQE01 > JAKPQE01. The sequence goes on along the minus strand of JAKPQE010000071.1, from coordinate 9,939 downwards.
AAGACCCAATTTCGCTGTCTTACACAAACCTCGATTCGGGATGGTCTTGATGCCGCAAAGCTCATGGGCACGCTCAACAAGGGTGCAATCATTCCTGGACCGTTGTCGACCGGCAACTCAGAAGCCTACGACGCGAATCTGAAAAAGGGCATTTCCGTTATTTCCGAATGCCTACGCATGTTTGCTAAGGAGATGCCCAGCCATTGGAAGGTCGGTGATGGACCCGGCGGCTATCTATGCACCAATATCGGCATTAGAGCACTACTCCATGTCATCAAGGACGTCGGTGATCACATTCGACAAAAAGACGGTTCAGACCTGTATCTGCTTGGCGCCGATGAATCCTTTGCTGAAATTCGACCCTATCTTCAAGCCCTAGTGGAATATTTTAAGGGTGCTTCAGCGCAAGAAATTCAGGCGTTTCGACGTATGGGCTCATCGCTGAAACTAGTTCGGGACCAGGCGTATGGCATGGAGGCACAGATTCAAGCGAAATTTCCCGATTTCAAACCGGTGGGGCTCCAGGATTATCAGAATTCTCGCGACGAGGAAGGAACGGCGCATGCTGGCGCGAAGGTACTAAAAATCCAGAAGAAGCTTTTTGAGCATGTGGTCGGCACACTCAAGGGCCACTTCGGCACTGATGGAAAGAAGTGGTAGGTCAAAGGAATACCATCAGAGATTCGCCAGGAGTGTACCAAACAATGGGAAGCGAAGGATCGGCAGGGGGATGAAGAGTCCGAACTCTATCTAGTTAGCTATATTGCAATCTGTATTGCCAATTGGGAGTTATTCAAGCACAGTGTTTCGATTGGAAGTAAAAATATTGATGACAAAAAGCAGGCGACGAAGTGGATTAAAGACCTCAACGAAATACGCAACAAGGTGGCGCATCCCGAGAGGGGTATTTTGACCATAGACGAGGTCAGCTTTGTTGATGAGATATACGCTAAGGTTGAGAAATTCATTCCCTCAGGAGGGGGTGCCCTCTAGCGGTTTCGTGAGACGAACGGCTTTCCAGCATCAACGTGGCTGATTGGTCTTCGGGGGGATCGACACCTCGACCGACGCTAGCTAAAGTGCTCATGCCGGAGGGACGAGGTGCAGCATGGCGAACAAAAACATCCTTCTTGTCGAGCCTGGGTACCGGAACAAGTACCCTCCGCTGGGATTGATGAAGATTGCCCAGTACCATGGGCCATACGGCAAGAAGGATCATGTTCGCTTTGTGAAGGGTGAAGACCCCTCGGCCTACGAGACGGCCTGGGACCGAGTTTACATCACAACCCTCTTTTCGTTTGAGTGGGAGCGAACGGCACGTAGCATCGACTATGCCCTTGATCTGGTGGGCGGACAGGCGCAGCGTGTCTTTGTCGGCGGCATCGCCGCATCGCTCATGCACGATAGGTATATCTCCGAGCCGAAGTGGAGGGGCGTCCGGTTCATCAAAGGGCTGCTCGGCGAAGCGCCTGCCACGTCGTTGCAGCTCGACCCGTTCGATGAAGAGCTCTACGCGGACGATGTGAGCGGCAAACCCATCGAAGATCTGATTCCTGACTATGGCATTCTTGACCACATTTCATACGAATACCCGGTTTCGGATGCTTATTTCACATATGCCTCCCGTGGTTGTGTACGCAAGTGCGCATTTTGCGGGGTGCCGACGCTCGAAGGGATGCAGCGCGATACAAACTCACTGACCGACGTGGTGGAGGGGGTGAGCAGACTTTACGGTGAGAAACGCGACCTGATCCTGATGGATAACAATGTCGTCGCGTCTGGGAATTTCAAAGATATCGTCTCGGAGATTGTCGATCTAGGGTTCGGGCGTGGTGCCAAGCTCAAACGCGGTCGCTTCGAGTTGCAGCGCAGGGTTGATTTCAATCAGGGGGTTGACGCCCGCATCCTGTGCAAGGACCCCATGTATCTACAGCAGCTCTCGCGCATTGCGCTGAGGCCATTGCGCATCGCGTTTGACCATCTCGGCGTCAAGAAGCCCTACGCGCAGGCTATTCGGCATGCGGCTGAGGCCGGCATCACTGACTTATCCAACTACATGCTCTATAATTTCAAGGACAGCCCGCGGGATTTGTTCGAGCGGATGCGCTTGAACGTCGAGCTAAATGAAAAACTTGATGTCCGCATCTTTTCGTTCCCCATGCGCTACCAGCCGGTGACACGTGCCGATAGAGGTCATGTTGGGCCGAACTGGAATCCCTACTTTTTGCGCTCGATGCAGGTGATCCTCCAGGCAACGCACGGCATCGTCAGCGGGGCCCCAGAGTTCTTCCGCAAGGCCTTCGGTGATAGCTACGAGGAATTCGAAGGCATACTGCTCCGACCGCATCACTACATCTTCAACCGCTATTGGTATGAGCAGTTTGACGGCCGGGCGGAGTTTGACTCTTTCCAGGCGGCGTTGAACGCACTTTCGCGGGGTGAACGCGTAGAACTCCTTCAGTATCTGTGCAGCCGAGACAAAAACGACTACGAGCGGGACTTGAACGAGGTGACCGCGGGCAGGCTGCGCGACGCAGCGCGCTACTTTGCGCCCATGTCCAAGGCCGACGAAGCTCGGATTTGGGAGGCACAGAAGCGCCGACGCGTGGAAGACATCAATGCCTACTTGGTGCCTGACGACGAACGTGTTGAAGATGCAGCGTTGACGGACGAGGACGTGCAGCCCTGCGGCAAGGCAGCAGCGAACAGCAAGACCGTCAGGCAGGTCAATGCGCGAGGTGTCGGGGGGATTGAAGCATGATTGAAGCGGAACGGATTGATGACGGCGCCCTCGAAGAGGCCGACATTTTCGTCGGCAAGGACATATTGGAGCTGCTGAGCAGCTCCATGTATGTCAATCCGCTCTCGATCTACCGCGAATATGTGCAAAACGCGACCGACGCCATCGATGACGCGGTGTCAGCAGGTTTGCTCTCATCGACTACTGATGGGCGAATTGAGATCAATCTCGATCATATCGACCGCCGCGTCGTAATCCGTGACAACGGCATCGGGCTGTCTAACAGAGATTTCCCGGCGTGCATGCTCTCTTTTGGAGCAAGCAGTAAACGCGGTACGGGCGCTCGCGGCTTCCGAGGCGTTGGACGGCTGTCGGCGCTTGGATACGTTCAGCAACTGGTCTTTCGTTCGCGCGCCAAGGATGACACAAAGGTCCTTGAAGCGAGTTGGGACGGTCGTGAGGTCAAGCGCATGCTGGCCGCGACAGACGCCCATTCCGATCTGCGCACGATCGTTCGGGAAGCGGTGACTATCAAGCGGCTCAGCCCGGATGATTTCCCTTCGCACTTTTTCGAAGTGGAACTCGTCAAGCCGCGGCGGATAGCCAATGACCGTCTGCTCAACGAAGTGGAGATCGCAGCTTTTGTCGGCCAGGTCTGCCCTTGCCGGTTCGCACCGGAATTCTCCTTCGGCCATGAAATCACAGAACTGCTCGCGCCACATGGTCGCGCCGGCACATTCTATGACATTCACATCAATGCGTCGGAGACACCGATCTATCGCCCCTATCGTAACGAGCTCGCGTACTCGGATACCAAGAAAGCTTCGATGTCTCGGCTGAAGGCCTTCGAAATCGAAAGTATGGACGGTGCAGTCGCGGCAGTCGGCTGGCTGATTCACCATGACTATCAAGGCGCTATCCCCGCCTCACTGGGCGTGCGCGGTCTGCGCGCGCGGGTCGGCAACATTCAGGTCGGCCATGATCGACTGTTTTCAGAGGTATTTCCTGAAGATCGGTTCTGTTCCTGGTCGATCGGCGAGGTTCATGTACTCGATACACGGATTTTGCCAAACGGCCGGCGTGATGAGTTCGAAAGCAACGCACATCTGGACAACATCATCACCCATCTGCGTCCTATTGGTGCGGAAGTTGCCCGAGAGTGCCGAGTGTCTTCACAGAAACGCAACCGTCTGAAGAGTTTCGAACTCGCGGCGGACAAAGTCTATGAGAAGCTTGGCATCCTAAAACAGGGTGCGGTGTCCGAGCGCTATGCGAACTCCGTCAAGGCCGAGGTCGGCACGCTCTTTTCAGAGATGCGCAAGGCAACTCAGTACGACCTCTTTGGCGAAGAGGAACGCGGCTCACTGAGAAGTCAGTTGAAGGCGATAGAGGCGGCCGCCGATACGCACACGACTGAAGCCAAGGGTGACATCGTTAATAGCCTGCCGGCACACAAACGCGCGATCTACAAGGAAGTCTTTGATCTTATTTACGACTGCTCCGTTAACCAAGTCGCTGCCAAAAGCCTCGTTGATCGGATGCTCAGCAGGCTTTCACGAACGTAAGGCTACTTTTTGGCACGTCACGCGCACGTTTGGCAGGGCTAATGACGCCTCACTGATGCAGCGGGGTGATGGCGACCAAAGAGTATTCTCTATTACTCCAGCCATGCTTTTCTTCTGGACTCTGGGATTACATCTGAATCGCATATTCGCTCGCTGAGCGTGACTTCAGGCGGCTTGTGTCATCTCGGGCCGTCTGAATGGCGGCCATATTCGGCGCACCGTAACCGTCCGGTGAGAGCTATTTGGCGAGCCGATCGGCCGTGTTCCAGGGAAGAAGCTCGCCGATCTGGTTGACTGGATGTTCTGCGATTCGAGTGAGGACGTCGCGCAGATAGACTTCCGGGTCGAGGCCGTTGAGCTTGGCAGTCTCGATCAAGGAGAGGATGGCGGCGGCACGCTCGCCGCCCTTGTCGGAGCCCGCGAACAGCCAGTTCTTGCGACCGAGAGCAACCGGGCGGATAGCTCGTTCAGCGGCGTTGTTGTCGATCTCGACGGTTCCGTCATCGAGGAAGAGGCAAAGGGCCGGCCAGCGTGACAGGGCATAGCGGATGGCCTGAGCGGCCGGGCTCTTGCCGGGTAGTTGGGGCAGTTGCCGCTCCAGCCAGAGCTTGAGGGCATCGACCTTCGGTCGCGTCCTTCGTTGCCGTTCGGTCCGGCGGACATCCGGCGCCTGACCGCGGATATCCGCCTCGATGTCGTAGAGCTCGCCGATACGGCGCAGCGCCTCCTCGGCCATCGGGGCGGGGACGTTAACAAGAGGCGAGGAGGGCCTCTGGCCCGACAGGGAAGGTGAAGATGTCAGGTCGAAGAACTTGCGCCGCACATGAGCCCAGCAGGCTGCTTCCCGGATCGGCGGCGGCTCGCCGGGCTCGGTCGCCTCATAGAGCCCCTTGAAGCCGGCATAGCCATCGGCATGCAGAACACCCTCGAAGTCCTTGAGATGCGATTGCGGATGCTCGCCCTTGCGGTCGGGGCTGTAGAAGTAGGCCACCGCCGGTGGCGCCTTGTCGCCGTAGGGGCGACCATCGCGGACATAGGCCCACAGCCGGCCTTGCCTGGTCTTGCCGCTGCCGGGATCGAGCACCGGCACCGGCGTGTCGTCACCATGGAGCCGGTCGCCGGCCAAGACATGGGCGCGGAGAGCCTCGATCAACGGCCGCATCAGGGCGGCCGAGCGGCCAACCCAGTCGGCCAGGGTCGAGCGGGCAAGCGCGACGCTCTCGCGGGCATAGATCTCCGATTGCCGGTAGAGTGGCAGGTGATCGCAGAACTTCGCCGTCAGCACGTGGGCGATAAGGCCCGGCCCCGGCTTGCCCCGCTCGATCGGCAGGGACGGCACATCCGCCTCGACGACCGCGTCGCAATCCTTGCAGACGAAGCGCGGCCGCACATGCCGGATCACCCGGAACGAAGCCGGCACGTAGTCGAGCACCTCTGTCACATCTTCGCCGGCCTTGAGGAAGTGGGTGCCGCCGCAGTCGGGACAGACCGTCGGAGCGTCATGGATGTGCATCTCACGCGGTAGATGGTCCGGCAGCTTCTGCCGCCCCGTCCGGGCCTTTGCCGGGGCATCGGGGCGAGAGGGATGATCCGGCGGCTCTTCGGCGCTTGCCGCCTCGATGTCTTCCAGCGCCAGCTCGAGCTGATCGATGGTCCGATCGATCTTCTCGGACGATGCCCCGAACCGGGCCCGTCGCAACACTGCCAATTGCGCCTGGAGCTGGGCGATCAGCGTGTCGCGCGTCTCGAGTTGCGCTTGCCTTGCCGCCAGCTCTGCCGCCTGCGCCGCGATGATCGCACGCAAGGCATCCGGGTCGGAAGGCAGGGCATCAAGAGCGATATCCATGCCCCAAATCTATCTGATTTGGGTCTCCCGGGACAGGCCTATCTCTCTGGAATCACGTGGTTATCAGGCGACACGCCCAGGCGGCGACGTCCACGCCGGCCGGCGCCAATCGATCCCCTCCCACAGCATCGCCAACTGGGCCGACGTCAACCGCGCCACGCCATCGGCAACCGACGGCCACGGGAAGCGGCCGCGCTCCAGGACCTTGTAGTAAAGGCAGAACCCCTGGCCATCCCAGTAGAGCAGCTTGATCCGGTCACCGCGCCGGCCGCGGAAGGCAAACACCGCCCCCGACGCCGGCTTCTGCCGCAGGACCTCCTGGACGAGCGCCGACAGTCCGGCAATGCCTTTGCGCATGTCGGTCGCGCCGCAGGCCAGATAAACCCGAACCCCAGCGCCCGGCGCGATCATGCCGCTTCCACCGCCCGGATCAGCGCCTGCAGCAGTGCCGGGTCGAGCCCTGCCGCGACCTTCAACACCCGGCCACCCCGACAGCGGACTTCGACACTCGCCGAGCGGCGCAACGACTTCGCCGTCTCTTCCTTCTCGGCGGGCTGTTCCGGTTCCGTACTCGGGACCACAGCAACCGGCAGGAACGTCGCCGTCTCGGCCTGCCGACCTGCCTCCGCTTGCCGGGCGAACTTGCGCCGCCAGCCGTAGATCTGTTGCGGGATCAGATCATGGCGCCGCGCCACATCGGTAACCGACAGATCGCCCTCGGCCACCTCCGCCAGGATCGTCAGCTTCTGCTCGTCCGTCCACCGGCGACGACGTTCGTGCCCCGTCAGGATCTCGACCCGGCCCATCGCCCACCTTCGCTACGGAACTAATTACGTATTTAGTTCCGTAACTTCGCCGAACTCGGGCTGTTCACAAAGGAGACCTCACCGGACGGTTACGGCGCACCGCAGCGTTCCTCCGATGGGTGAAGCGGTCGTGCTGGTCCTTCGAGAAGCGGCGACTACTGGGTGATCTTGGAGGAGGCCGTCCCGATACGGGCTTACATTGTCGCTCTGCGTTGGACGTCGATTTGATGCAGCCCCCGCCAAATCTCGACCATCGCCTTGGTATCGAGGGCGCAGTAGGTGAGGAGGGCGGATCGGAGACGCTCGGCTTCCGCGGCGTCGACCTTGCCGGTCACGATGTCGTTCCATTTGGTGGTGGCGGTGGCGCCTTCCTGAATGTCGAGGACCTTGTAGCTGAGATCGGGCGCGAGGACGGGAAGAACGGACTTGATTGACGTGCTGCCCTTGAATCCGGGATGGACATAGGCCTGCTGCTTGAAGGGGTTCATCAGGTCGACGATGCGGGCGTTGACGCCTTCGAGGAACGGGCGGGCTGCGTGGTTTCGATCGCCGAGCTTGGCGTTGATGCCTTTCTCGAAGCTCTGGTTCCAGGTGAGGACGGAGCCGATCGCCGGCATCGCGGCTTCAAGCGCTGCTATCAGCGCCGTGTCGGGGCAGGTCGGGTCGGTGTGCAGGAACTCGTGATGACGTAGATGGGCGTCGGGGGTCGCAAGGACGTCGAGGGAGAACTGGAAGGGAATGTGGTGGTAGGGGCCGTAGCCGGGGAAGCGGGGGATCGCCGCCGGATTGGTCTCGTAGTCGAGGAAAGCGAGCGGAAAGGAGAGCCGACCAAGGAAGTCGGAGATGGCGGTCTCATCGATCATCGGCTGGCGATGCTTGGCAACGAGGACTTGGTTCGCTTGGGACTCGCTGAGAGGGAAGTCGTCGGGCACGTCCTCAATGGCGAAGATGCCCTGGTCAATCAGGTCAGCGAGTTTTCGTCTGGAGGCGCCGATGCGGGTGATGTCGTGGATGCTGTAGGGCGGCACATCGGGGTTGGTGGCGGCGAAGGTGGTGCATTGATTGCTGCGTCCCTTGGTGATGCAGGAGCAAGGACCGGGGAGCGGTTGGTCGCGGTTCATGAACTCGAAAGCTGTCTCCATTTCCGCGGCGATCTGATCGCGCAACGCCTCGACCTCGGCTGACATGTCGCGGATGGCAAAGAGCGAGAAGATGTCGAGGTCAGCCTCCCGCACATAGTCGCTGTCGAGGTGCACGAGATGGAAGCGGCCAAGCGGGACGCCGGCGTTGCGTAGCAGCTCGACCTGGAAGGCGATGTCGTAGGTATAGAGTTCGGCCTTGGCGCGATCACCCTTGATGCCGCTCGATGCTTTGACCTCATAGAGATCGTAGCCGCCAAGGGTGTTGTTCCAGACGAGGATGTCGCAGGCGGTGGAGAAGTGCTCGGTCTCGATCACCGGCTGGTAGAGGACCGGCATGCGCTCGGTGATCAGTTGTTTGGTCGTCGCAACGTCGCCGCGCTCGATGAGAATGCCACCGGGGAAGAGGCCCCGCGCCATCTCGTCGACTTCGTTGCCGGTTTCCAGGAGCGCGAGATCGAAGGCGGAGCGGGGCGAAGCAAGATAGACCTCCGGCCGATGGAGCTTCATCCATGCGTTATGGGCGCAATCGCGATAGATGAGGAAGTCGGTCTTGGTCAGCTTCATGATAGCGAGGGGTAGTGTCCGCCAGCGGTGTTCCCGATCGTGACAGTCCGCACTGACGGCGCGCAAGCGACCGATCCCATCACGCTGCCGCCTTCTGCGGCCAGCGGCCAAAGCGCCGGCCGGCCTGACCATAGAGCCAGACCTCGCCGCTGTACTCGCCGGTCTTGGCGATGTGGGTGAAGAGGAGATCGAGGGCGCGCTGCTTGATCATGTTGAAGCGGATCTCGCCATAGTGGACCTCGCTGTCGTTGCGCATCTCAAGCTCGGCGAGGTTGATGCCCTGGTATTTGAAGATGACCTTCTGCTCCGGCGTCTGGCCGGCGGAGCGGGCCTTGGAGTTCTCGACGGTGAGGTGATCGCCGAAGGCCTGGATGACATCGCGGTTGAAGAAGACGTGGTAGCGGCCGTCGTGCTTGATGGTGAGGTAGTCGACCTCGCCGCCATTGAACATCGCCTTGTGGAAGAAGGCGCGAAGGCGCGGCTTGTCCTGTAGGCGGTTCGCAATCTCGCGCATGTGCGGGCGCAAGGCTTCCTTAGCGGACTGCTTGTCGCGCTGGTAGGTAGCGAAGTCCGCCGGGAAGGCCCGAATGCAGGACTTGAGCAGCTCGCCCATGCCGTTCATCACGGCAAAGCCGTCATCCTCGCGGAAGCGGTTGAGGCCGTAGAGAAAGATCTGCCACTTTTTCGAACCGCTCTTCACCGAATGGGTGTCGCCCGAGGGATCGACGACGTCTTTTTTGGCCTGGGGTCCGTTGAGGTAGTCGGTGTGCATGCCGATCAGCCAGGCAAAATAGAGGGCATCGTCATGTCCCTGCTGGCGGACCTTCCGGGCGGCGTCGGAAGAGAGCCCGCGCTTTTTGTGCGGGATCAGTTCTTCGGCGGGCTCCATATGATGAGTTCGTGCGACTTCTTGACGTGCGAGCCGCCATTGTTGGCCTGCCGGTTCTCGCCGATGCGGGTGTCGCCTTGGCTGAAGGTGTACTGCCACTCGGGCGTTGCCATGTCGTATTCGGCATACCAGGACCGGCCGGCCGAGCAATCGTTGTAGGAAAGGACGAAGCCACCGCGATGCTCCTTGAGGAGATCGCGCAAGAGGTCGTGGCGGAATCCCTCGTGGTGGATGGGGAAATTTCGGTGCGGGTACATGCCGACGAACGTCTTGCTGTCGGGGCTGTCGGCGTCGAGGAAGTAGGGCGGGTCAAGATAGAGGAAGTCGTCGCGGTGCTTGCCCATGATCTCCTCGAAGCTGGCGCACTCGACGGTGAGGTTCGGGGCA
>JAKPQE010000067.1 GCA_029572955.1 Pseudomonadota bacterium | reverse complement strand
CGTACTGGTAGGTGATGTCGACCCGGTCGAAGGCACTCTCGGCCGGCGCGGCGCGCGTCGTGTATTCGAGGATCGGGATGTGGGTGCCGGTGGGGAAGAGGACCGTGAAGACGCCGGTCGCACCCTGCGGGTCGGCGGTCGCGACGAAGGTGAAGCTCGGCACGAAGACGGCATCGCCCGGGCCGATCCCCTCGGCCATCATGATGAGGGCAAGGGCGTCGGTGCCGTTGGCGCAGGTGACGGCGTTGGCCGCGCCCGAGAAGTCGCAAAGGCCCTTCTCGAAGGCCGCGACCTCGGGGCCGAGGATGAAGCGGCCATGGTCGAGCACCCGCGCGATGGCGATTTCGATGCGCCCGCCGAGGCGGTCGCGCTGCGCTTTGAGATCGACGAATTCCACCTGGATACCGTCCGCTATTCGTCGCCGACCGGCTCGAGCGTTGCCTCGGCCGTCTCGCGATACTGCGTGCCCTCGATCGGGCACCTGAGGTCGGGGCCGAGCCGCCCGCCCGCCTTGCTCATCCAGCCGATGCGCCGCGCCGGCACGCCGGCCATCAGCGCGTAGTCGGCCACATCCTTCGTGACGACGGCGCCCGCCGCGATGAACGACCAGGCACCGAGCGTCGTGCCGCAAACGATCGTCGCGTTGGCGCCGATGGTCGCGCCGCGCTTCACGAGGGTCGGCAGGAACTCGGCCTTGCGTTCGATCTCGGCGCGCGGGTTGTCGACATTGGTGAAGACGCAGGACGGGCCGCAGAAGACCCCGTCCTCCAGCGTCACGCCTTTGTAGACGCTGACATTGTTCTGGATCTTGCAGCGGTCGCCGATGGTAACGTCCGGCCCGACGACGACGTTCTGGCCGAGCACGCAGTTCTCGCCGATGACGACACGCGGCAGCACATGGCAGAAATGCCAGATCTTCGTGCCCGCCCCGATGGTCGAGGGCTCGTCCACATAGGCGCTCTCGTGGACGAAGATTTCGGCGCGGGCGGGCGTGTCGGTCATCGCCGCCGGCTCAGAGATAGCGCTGGGTAAAGGGGTGGCGCTCGCCCTCGTTCGGCGTCATGTCCATGGTCCGGATCGCCGAGACGAGCTCGATCGAGGGACGCACCTCGGTGAGGCCGTAGCCGTTGCCGGCGACGACGGCGCGATAGCTCTCGGTGTGCAGGTCGGTGAAGCCTTCCGAGAATTCGACCTCGGCGCCGTCGACGGTGATCGAGCGGTAGGTCGGCTTCTTGCCCTTGACCTCTTCGGGGAGATCCTCGCGGTCGACCGAGAGGAACCAGCGCACCCGCGCCCGCTCGAACTCGAGATAGCCGGCCGAGCGCTTGTCCTCGCGCAGATGGACGACGTTGCGGACCGCCTTGCCGAAGACGAAGCCGAGCATGTCGTAGAAATGGACGCCGATATTGGTGGCGATGCCGCCCGACTTGCCGACGTCGCCCTTCCAGGAGATCAGGTACCAGCGGCCGCGCGAGGTGATGTAGGTGAGGTCGACGTCGTGGATCTTGTCGGGCTCGGCGTCCATGCGCGCCTTCAGCTCGATGATCGCCGGGTGCAGGCGCAGCTGCAGGATGGTGTAGACCTTGCGCCCGGTGTGCTCCTCCATCTCGGCGAGGCCGTCGATGTTCCACGGATTGAGCACCAGCGGCTTCTCGCAGATCGCGTCGGCGTCCGAGCGCAGGGCGAAGCGGATATGGGCGTCGTGCAGGTAGTTCGGCGAGCAGATGCCGAAATAGTCGATCTTCTCGTCGCGCCGGCGGATGAGATCGACATAGCGGTCGAAACGCTCGAACTCGACGAAGAAGCGCGCGTCGGGGAAATGGCTGTCGATGATGCCGACCGAGTCGTTCGGGTCGAAGGCGGCAACGAGATTGCCCCCGACTTCCTTGATCGCCCGCATGTGGCGCGGCGCGACATAGCCCGCGGCTCCGATCAGTCCAAAGCGCTTGTTCAATTTCGTCTCCGCGATGTCGTTCCGGCGGGATTGTCCGCCCGTTCTCACTTGTCGGCTCGCCGGCACGTATCGGCGCGAACCCCGGTTTCGGCGGCGATCACAAGCCGTCGTTTGCGGCGTTTCGAGGGCGGACCCGAAGCCGGCCATGAAAGCGGCGCGGCTCTGGCGGCATCGCCCACCTGCGGCTGCGGCGACAGGCTCTTGGCTCCCGCCCGAAGGGGCGGTTTCACGTCGATTTCGGTCGGCTCCCTATAGCTTGTTCACGGCATGAACGTCAATATCCGCGCCCTGTCGCGGGGGTCTTGCCGCCGGTGTCACGCCCCGCCGGGCGAAAGCGAGGTGAAAAGCGCCGTGCGCACGGCGAGCGTGTCGCGGTCGTAGGCCCCGGTCCAGCTCTCGTGCATCGCCGCCGGCAGGGCCTCGGGCCGGCTGTCGAGCACGACGACGCGGAGGGCGAGGCCGGCATCGGCGAGGGCGCGTTCGAGGTCGGGCGCGCGCAGGCCGTTGATGTTGCCGTTCCATTTGCGGGCGAAATCCGCGTACGGCCCCTCGTAGAGGTCGTGGAAGGGCTTTGCCTTGGAAAGGTGGCTGGAGAAATTGACGAGATGGACGTGGACGGTGTCGGGCTTCGAGGCGGCCGCCATCGCCCGCGCCGCCGCGGCAAAGTCGTGGATGTGCTCGAGGCAGGAGATCGAGACCGAGACGTCGACCTTGCGGCCTTCAGGCAGGGCATCGGCGATGCCGGCGGTCTTCAGCTCCATCCGGCCGAGGGCCGCCGCGACGTCGGTCGCCTTGTCGGCGCCGGCGGCGGCAAGGCCGCGCGCGAGATAGTCGCGTCCCGCCGCCGAGCCGGTCAGCATGTCGATATCGAGGCCCGGATCGATGCCGATATAGCGCTCGGCGCCGTGGGCGATGGCGAACGGGGCAAAGCCGGCATAGGGGCCGCAGCCGATTTCGAGGAGGGTCGCGCCGGCCAGCCGGTCGACGAGGGCGGCGCGGGCAAGCCCGGCGCTCTCCATCGCGTTCAGCAGGATCTCCGGCGCCTTCAGCGGCCGTGAAGCGTCCGGCGCGTAGCGGAAGTCGACGCTCCGCAGCCAGCGCGGTCGAAAGCCGAGGCGGCGCGCGGCACGCGCCGCGATGACCGGCAGGGGCAGCCGCTTCAGCGCGGCAAGGATCGGATCGAGGCTCGAAGTCATCGTGTCACCTGAGGGCTCGACGGGTCGGCGTCGCGGCGTACCGCCACGCTCGGACGCTTCGTGCCACGGCGAAAAATCGACCCGGTCGGATGGGTCACAATCCAAGGCCCTTGGTATTACACCAGCGCCCGCCCGGCCGTCAGGCCTTTTCCGCTGCTGCCGCATCGTGCAGCGCGTCGAAGCGGCGCACGAGGTGCCCGACGGTGAAGTTGTCGGCAATGCGCGCCCGCGCCACCTTGCCGGCGGCCGCGAGCGCCTGGCGGTCCCTGGCGAACGCCGCGAGCGCCGCGGCGAGGGCGGTCGCGTCGCGTGGCGGCACGATGGTGCCGGCATCGCCGACGAGCCGGGCATTGTCGCCGACATCGGTGGCGACGACGGCGAGCCCGGTCGCCATCGCCTCGGCGATCGCATTGGAAAAACCCTCGCCATAGGCCGAGCTGGAGACCATCAGGTCGGCGGCGGCCAGCAACTGCTCGATGTCCTGGCGCTCGCCGAGCCGGCGCATGTTGGTCGGGCCGGCGAGATGTTCGGTGCCGAGGCCGGCAACGAGGCAGGTGAGTTCCGGCACGTCGGCAAGGGCGGCCGCGAGCGTCGGATAGTCCTTCATCGGGTCGACCCGGGCGACGGCGATGGCGAGCGGCGCTTCCTCGGCAATCCCGAGTTCGGCCCGGACCCGTCGCCGCGTCTCCGGATCGGGACGGAAGCGCTCGACGTCGATGCCGTTGTCGACGACGTGCCAGACCTTCGGCCGGTAGCCGAGCGCTTCGTGCACCTGCCGGCCGCGTTCCGAATTGGCGACGACGCCGTCCGGCATGCCGGAGAGGCGGGCGGCGAGGCGCACCACCGCCGCGAACACCCGGCCATGCGCGGAAAGGTCCATGTCGGAGCAGCGCACGCCCCAGAAAAGCGCCGTCCGGCCGCGTCGGCCGGAAAGGAGGAGCGCGGCGAGGGCGACGAGATCGGCGTGGTACATCCAGCTCTGGACGACGCCGGGCCGCAGCCGCCGGATCAGCCGGACGAGCCGGAAAAGGGCGAGGGGATCGGGCAGGCCACGCCGCATGCCGAGGTCGAAGACCGAAATGCCGGCGGCCTCGAGGCGTTTGCGGTTGGCGCCGCCGGGGGTGAGGCTGACGACGACCGGCGCCGGCCGGCCATTCGCGCGCGTCGCCAGCGCCAACGCCACCAGCTGGCGTTCGGCACCGCCGGTGCCGAGGCCGGTGATCACATGCATGACCCGCGACGGTGCGTCGTGTCGCGTCATCGCGATGGCCTAGTGCGCCGCGCGCGGTTTCGCCGCTGCGATCGCCTCCTCGAGGATCGTCACCGCGCGGCGCGGGTCCTCGAAGGTGAGGCGGACGGGAACGGTCAGGGTGCGTTCGGCAAAGCCCTTGCCGAGCCGGCCGGCCTCGACGAGGCGCAGATGGTCCTTCTCGGTGGTGACCGGCGTCAGCCCGCGGTCGGCGACCTGCGCCAGCGCGCCGATCTCGGCGTCGGTGAAGCGGTGGTGGTCGGCAAAGCCGTAGGCCTCGATGAGCTTGCCGCCGAGGCCGCGCACCGTGGCGAAGAATTTCTCCGGCCGGCCGATGCCGGCAAAGGCGACGAGCCGCCGGTCGGCGATGTCGGGCGGCGACACCGGCGCCACCTCGGCGCGGATCACCGGCTTGCCGCGCCGCGCCGCCGCCTGGGCGGCGACCGAACCGGCATCGCCGGCACCGACGACGACGACCGCCGAGGCGCGCCGCATCTGTGTGGCGAGTGGCGCGCGCAGCGGCCCGGCCGGCATCACCCGGCCGTTGCCGAGGCCGCGTCCGGCATCGACGACGACGATGCTGGCGTCCTTCTCGAGCGAGGCGTTCTGGAAGCCGTCGTCCATGATGATGAGGTCGGCGCCGAGTTCGACCGCGAGCCGCGCCCCGGCGACACGGTCCGACGACTTGATGGTCGGCGCGATGCGGGCGAGCAGCAGCGGTTCGTCGCCGACATCGGCGGTGCTGTGGCGCTCCGGATCGACGAGGACGGGACCGCGGAGCCGGCCGCGATAGCCGCGCGTCAGGAAGGCCGGCTTGCGTCCGAGCTCGGCGATGGCCAGCTCGGCGAGCGCCATGGCGAGCGGCGTCTTGCCGGCGCCGCCGGCGATGAAGTTGCCGACGCAGACGACCGGCACCGGGACCGTCGCGCCGGCCTTCAGCATGCGCATGCCGGCGACGCGCCCGACGATCGCCGCGATCGGCGACAACAGGAACGAAAGCGCCGTCGCCGCCGCGTCGCGCCGCCACCAGAAATCGGGTGCCTTCATTTCAGCCCCATCCCTCGAGCCGTGTCTGCAGCGCCAGCGGCGTCAGGAACGGTTGCAGCGATTCGACGGTGCGCTCCAGCGCGCCGAGCAGCGGCTGCAGACCCTCGATGCCGGCGGTTCCGCGCCGCTTGCGCTCGTCCGGATGGATGAGCAGGCTGCCGGCCGCGCGCGCCAGCGCCTCGGGCGTGTCCACCATGATCGCTCCCCCCGATCCGTCGAGTATTCGGTAGATCTCGTCGAAATTATGCACGTGCGGGCCGTGCAGCACCACCGTGGAGAGTTTCATCGGCTCGATCGGATTCTGCCCGCCATGGGGAACGAGCGAACCGCCGACGAAGGCGAGCGGCGCCAGCCGGTAGAACAGGCCGAGTTCGCCGATCGTGTCGGCGACGTAGATGTCGGTGGTCTTGGCGATCGCCGCCGCCTGGCTGCGCAGGCCTGCGACGAGGCCGAGTTCGCCGGCCGCGCCGGCGACCTCGCCGCCGCGATGCGGATGGCGCGGTGCGATGATCGTGAGCAGCGAGGGCAGGTGTTTGCGCAGTGCCCGGTGGACGCGCAGGATCGTCGTCTCCTCGCCGGCATGGGTGCTGGCGGCGAGCCAGATGTGGCGCGCGCCGATCTCGGCGCCGAGCGCCTTCAGCGTTTCCGCATCGGCGCCGGGCGGCGGCGCGTCGTATTTGATGTTGCCGGTGACCGACACCCGCGGCGCGCCGAGGGCGAGGAAGCGATCGCCGTCGGCCGGGCTCTGGGCGAGGCACAGCGACAGCCCGCCGAGCAGTTCCTCGATGATCCGCCGGCTCTTCTGCCAGCGCCGGAACGAGCGCTCCGACATGCGGCCGTTGACGAGCAGCTGCGGGATGCGCCGCTCGCGCAGCGCCGCGGTAATCGAGGGCCAGATCTCCGATTCGACGAAGACCGCGATGTCCGGCCGCCAATGATCGAGGAAGCGCTCGACGAAGGGCGCGAAGTCGAGCGGCACGTATTGATGGACGACGCCGTCGCCGACGCGCTCGGCGGCGAGCTTGGCCGAGGTCTTGGTGCCGGTGGTCAGCAGCACGCTCGGCCCCTGCGCCCTGATCCGGTCGATCAGCGGCAGCACGGCGATGGTCTCGCCGACGCTCGCCGCGTGCACCCAGACGAGCGGCCCCTCGGCGCGCTCGCAGGACGCCCGGCCGAGCCGCTCGCCGCGCCGCTCCGGGTCTTCCTTGCCGCGCTGGATGCGTCGGGCAAGGATCAGCCCGGCCGTCGGGGCGAGCACGCGGCCCGCGGTCCGGTAGGCGCTGAGGATCATGCTGTTGCGCATCGCCTCAGGCCTTTCTGCCGTCGGCGATCGCGCGGGCCCGCTCGGTGACCCGGTCGAGGGCCGCCGCGACCTCGCGCCGCTTGGCCTCGATCACCGCGTCGTCGGCGTCGGCCGCGACATAGATCGGCTCGCCGGCAACGAACACCGCCCGCCCGAACGGCAGGTTGATGCTCGCCTTGTCCCAGGTGTCGAGATCGATGCGCGGACTGGTCGAGAAGCAGACCGGAACGACCGGCCGGCCGGAATGCTTGGCCAGCAGCACGATGCCGTCGCCGGCGACGCGGCCGCGCTTCGGCACGTCCGCCGTCATCGACACCGAGACGCCCTCGTCGAGCAGCTTCAGCATGGCGAGGAAGCCCGAGGCGCCGCCCTTCGACTTGCCCTTGTGGCTGCCCGAACCGCGCACCACACCCATGCCGATCTTCCGGGCGGCGATGGCGTTGATCTCGCCGTCGCCGTGGCGCGAGATCAGCACCCGGATGTCGAGATCGGGCCGGCGGGCGAAGGGAACCATGAAATGCTGTCCGTGCCAGAAAGTGACGATGATCGGCATGTGCGGGTCGAGCACGCCATAGAGGTCGGCCGGCTCACGGATGTAGCGGCTGGTCCACCAGACGAACTTCAGCGCGAACGCGAGGCCCGACCCGATGATCGTCTGCACGAATCGCGTTCGACCGAGCCGCTTCAGCATTCCCTCACCCGCGTACCGAACGCGGCTCTCCCATCAGAATTCAATTTCGACGACAAAAAATACCAGATTGGGCGACTTGTCATGTCTCGGCGGGCCGATGGCCGGCGCGTTATTGACGCAGCCGGCCGCGCCGGCCTCAGGCCGTCAGCTCGGGATGGTCCGGATCGAGCAGACGGTGCAGGTGAACGATGAAATAGCGCATGTTCGCGTTGTCGACGGTGGAATGGGCCTTGGCCTTCCAGGCGTCGAACGCCTTGGCGTAGCTCGGAAAGACGCCGACGAAATCGAGATGGTCGAGATCGCGGAAATGCAGCTTGTCGAGCGTCGTCAGTTCGCCGCCGAAGACGAGGTGCAGGAGCTGCTTGTCGGGGGCTTGCGCAGTCAAGATCGAACCTCCGGTTCATACCGCCGTCCGGTTTGCCGGACTTGGCGGGCGGGTGCGGCAAGTCGGTGCCGGTCGTCGTCGTCCGGCCCGGCGTCGCCTCCGCCGTGTTTGGGACTAGCAATACGCCCTGACAAAACGCCATGTCGAGCCAGATTCCGCATCGCCGACGCAATCTCTATTGGAGAAGACGGTCAGGCCCCAGTCGGCAAATCGTCGGTCATCCGGCGGCTCAGCTCGCCGTGCAGTCCCGGACCGGCGGCGACGAGAACGCCGTGCCGCGGTTCGGGCAGGTTGTAGCGCGGCTTCTCGCCGGCCAGCGTCGACAGCCGCCCGCCCGCTTCGTGCACCAAAAGATCGGCCGCCGCAAGGTCCCAGTCGTGGGCGCCCGACCGCGCGAAGGCGCCGTCGAGCTCGCCCGCCGCGACCCGGGCAAAGCGCAGCGCCAGCGAGTAGATCCACGGCACGTTGACGGCGCCGGCAAGCTTCAGCCGGGCGTCCGACATGAATTTCTTCGGCCCGGCGAGGCGCGCGCCGAGGAGATCGCTGCGCGTCGAGATGCGGATCGGCTGGCCGTTGAGCCGCGCCCCGCCGCCGGCCTCGGCGCAGAAGTGCTGGCCGGTGGTCGGCGTCAAGAGCGCGCCGACGATCGGTCGGCCGTCCTCGACGATGGCGATGCTGATCGTCCATTGCGGCACGCGCTCGACGAAGGCGCGGGTGCCGTCGATCGGGTCGACGACGAACAGCCGGCGCTTGCCGAGCCGCTCCGGCGTATCGGCGATCTCCTCGGAGAGCCAGCCATAGTCGGGCCGCGCCGAGAGCAGCCGGTCCTTCAGGAGTTCGTCGACGGCGATGTCGGCCTCGGTCACCGGCGACTGGTTGCCCTTGGTCCAGCTCCGCGCGCCCTTTTCGTAGAAGTCGAGCGCCAGCGCCCCGGCCTCGACGATGGCGTCGCGGACGAGACGGGCGTCGTCGGCGAACCGGGCCGCGTCGCGTGCTGCGATCATCTCGGCGTCACTGCCCGGCAATGGTCATCCCCTCGATGGCGATGGTCGGCGCGTCGACGCCGTAGCGGAACTCGAGGTCGCTCGCCGGCTCGAGCCGCGCGAACATGTCGGCAAGGTTGCCCGCCACGGTGATCTCGCTGACCGCATAGGTGATCTCGCCGTTCTCGATCCAGAAGCCGGCAACGCCCCGGCTGTAGTCGCCGGTGACGAGGTCGACGCCATGGCCGATGAGGTCGGTGACGTAGAGACCGGCCTCGATCTCGCCGATGATCTCGGCCGGCGAACGCCGCCCCGGCTTCATATAGAGGTTCGAGGTGCCGGGCGAGGGCGCCCCGGCGGTGCCGCGCCGGGCCCGGCCGTTGGTCGAAAGCTGCAGCTCGCGGGCGGTGGCGCTGTCGAGCAGCCATTCGGCGAGAACGCCGTCCGCGACGATCTCCATCGCGTGGCCGGCGACGCCTTCGCCGTCGAACGGCGCCGAGCGCAGGCCGCGCCGGCGCAGCGGATCGTCGACGATGGTGACGCCGTCGCGGAACACCTTCCCGCCGCGCCGGTCCTTCAGGAAGCTGGTGCCGCGCGCCACCGAAGCGCCGTTCGCCGCCGAGGCGAGATGCGAGACGAGGCTGCCGGCGGTGCGCGGCTCGAAGACCACGGTCGCCGTCCGGCTCTGCACCTTGCGCGGATCGAGGCGCTTGACGGCGCGCTCGCCGGCCAGCCGCCCGATCGCCGCCGGATCGGCGAGGTCGCCGCGGTGGCGGGCGCTCGAATAGTCGTAGTCGCGCTCCATCGCCGTGCCGCTGCCGGCGAGCGCCGTCGCCGAGATGCCGTGCGCCGAGGCGAGGAACCGGCCGGCGAAACCGCTCGAGGTGGCGAGCACCATGCCGCCGAGCCGCCAGCTCGCCGAGGCGCCGCCCGAATTGCTGACGCCGGCGACGGCGAGCGCGGCTTCCTCGGCGGCGAGCGCCGCTTCGGTGAGGTCCTGCGCGTCGGGTGCCGAGTTGTCGACGAGGTCGAGGTCGGGGATCTTGTCGATGAGGAGCGCCGGGTCGGCAAGGCCGGCATAGGCGTCCTCCGGGGCGACCTTCGCCATCGCCACGGCGCGCTCGGCAAGCGCCCGCGGGTCCTCGGCGGTGTTGGTCGAGACCGTCGCCGGCCGGCGACCGACGAACACGCGCAGCCCGATGCTGTCGCCTTCCGCCCGTTCCGTCTCCTCGACCTTGCCGAGCCGGACCTCGACGGCGAGCGACACCGACCGCAGCGCCACGGCGTCGGCGGCATCGGCTCCGGCGGCCCGCGCCGCCGCCACCAGGGCTTCCGCCTTGGCCATCAGTTCCGACTGGTCGAAGGGTTCGGTCATCGTGCGGTCGTCCTCGCGTCTCGGCTGCCTCTGTTCTCTTTAGAGCATCGTCCGGACAAGTGGGAACCGCTTTCGGCGATTTCCAGTCGCCCGATCGGCGCCGCCGTCGCCGGGCTCCGCCGCGCCGAAGTCGTTTGCGGCAGATATCGCGAGGTTAATGGATTACTACGCTTACGCTTCAATAACCCTTTCGAAAATCAGGAAAATTTAACCCAGTCTCTTAAGTCGGAACCAAGTAGTCCGTGGCATTCTCTCGTCATAACGCGGGACCCAAAAAACAAACGACGGGTCGGCGAGGGAGACGAATACGTGAGGCGTCAAGCAATCATTGGCGGGATGGAACCTGCCTGGACCGAACCCGCGATGCGGGTCGATCCGACCGATCTGCCCGCGCGGTTCCGGGTACCCGAACAGGGTCCGGACGCGCGGGCCGCCAAGCGCATCGATGTCGAGATCGACCGCGTCTCGGTGGTCATGTACCGCGAGGTCGGCGGCATCCCGGTCCGCATCAACGTGCCGCTGTCGGACTATCGCGGCATCGCGATCCGTTTTCGCGTGCCCGAGGAGGGTACCGAGCCGGAAATCGTCCTCGAACTGATGCACAGCGACCCGGCTCTCGCCGTGCCGCTGATGATCGCCACCGACATGGACGAGATCATCTCGGACTGGCGCATCTGGGGCCGCGAGCTCGGCCTGCCGCTGCTCACCGTCGACGAGGCCGGCACCACCTCGGTCGTCGCCGGCCGTTTCGGCGGCGTCTCGACCGGTCGTCCGGCCCGCCGCCGCTACTATGCGCTCATCGCCGATCGTCGGCCGCGCTTCCTCGTGCGCCGCAAGGTCGGCCTGCGCCGCCCGCCGGAAATCTGCGTCGGCGAGGAACTGATCGCCCGCGCCTGATACTAAGGTCCCGCGCCTGATCCGTCACATCGCGCGGGTCAGCGAATCCCCGACGAGCCCGAGGAAGACGATCCAGCCGAACATGCGGTTGGATTTGAAGAGCGTGAGGCAATTGTCGGCGTCGTCGATATCGAGGCGCCGGATCTGCCAGCCGAAATGCGCCGCCCCGAGTGCCAGGGCGACGTAGAACACCCCGACCACTTCCGCGAGATAGCCGGCCGCCGCGAAGAGCGCGAGCGCGCCGGCATAGAAGGCCGCGACGATCGGCTTGGTGTTGGTGCCGAAGAGCCGCGCCGTCGAGCGCACGCCGATGACGGCGTCGTCTTCCTTGTCCTGATGGGCGTAGATCGTGTCGTAGCCGATCGTCCACAGGACCCCGCCGAGA
Source organism: Pseudomonadota bacterium (assembly GCA_029572955.1). Classification (GTDB taxonomy): domain Bacteria; phylum Pseudomonadota; class Alphaproteobacteria; order Rhizobiales; family JAKPQE01; genus JAKPQE01. Next base: position 45,822 of record JAKPQE010000067.1, on the reverse strand, counting down.
TAGATGAGGAAGGCCGCCGCGTAGAGCCGCCCGAAGGTCGCCGCCCAGCCCATCAGCGCGCCCCAGGAAAAGGCGAGGCCGAGGGTGAACTGCGGCCACGACGTGATGCGCTTCATGAACGGGTAGATGGCGACCACCGGCAACGACAGGAAGCCGAGGCCGATGGTGAAGGCGTTGAACTGCAACAGGACGACGAGGCCGACGACGAGCTGGGCAACGAGGAAGGTCTTCGCCCGGCCGACGCTCACCTGGCCGCTCGGGATCGGCCGCGAGGCGGTGCGCGCCACCTTCGCGTCGAAGTCGCGGTCGACGATGTCGTTGTAGGTGCAGCCGGCGCCACGCATGGCGACCGCGCCGACGAGGAAAAGCACGAGGTGCCAGATGTTCGGCAGCGGCGATCCGGCCGGCCCGGCAGCGAGCGCCGCCGACCACCAGCACGGCCACAGGAGCAGCCACCAGCCGATCGGCCGGTCGAGCCGGGCGAGCCGCGCATAGGGCCGAAACCCCGCCGGCAGGTATCGGTCGACCCAGTTGCCGCGCACCGCATCGGCGACAGCGCCCGGAATATCTGCCGTCTGCATGCCCGTCTCCTCACCGCTCGACATGCCTGTGGTCGCGGAAAGCTCCGGAAAGGTCAAGATGCCGCCGCGCTCGTCTTGTCGCGGGCGGCCTTCGGGGCTAGTTTCCGCCCGGCTCGTTTCGAAAGGTCCACAGCCTTGAAGTATGTCAGCACGCGCGGCAACGCGCCAAAGCTCGGCTTCGCCGACGTCCTCCTTGCCGCACTGGCCCGCGACGGCGGGCTCTACGTGCCCGAGAGCTGGCCGCAGCTCGCCCCCGAGGAGATCGCCGACCTTGCCGGCCGGCCCTATGCCGAGGTGGCGTTCCGGGTCATCCAGCCCTTCGTCGGCGGCGAGATCGCCGATGCCGACCTGAAGCGGATGATCGACGAGGCCTACGCGACCTTCCGCCACCCGGCGGTGACCCCGCTCGTCCAGGTTGGCCCGAACGACTGGCTGCTCGAGCTGTTCCACGGGCCGACGCTCGCCTTCAAGGACGTGGCGATGCAGCTGCTCGCCCGGCTGATGGACCATGTTCTGGCCGCCCGCGGCGCCCGCGCCACCATCGTCGGCGCCACCTCGGGCGACACCGGCGGCGCCGCCATGGAGGCCTTCCGCGGCCGCGCCGCGACCGACGTCTTCATCCTCCATCCGCACGAGCGGGTGAGCCCGGTGCAGCGCCGGCAGATGACGACCCTCGGCGATCCGAACGTCCACGCGCTGGCGCTGAAGGGCAATTTCGACGACTGCCAGGCCCAGGTGAAGGCGATGTTCAACCATCACGCCTTCCGCGACCGGCTGCACCTCTCCGGCGTCAACTCGATCAACTGGGCCCGCATCGTCGCCCAGATCGTCTACTACTTCACCGCCGCCGTCGCCCTCGGCGCGCCGCGCCGGCCCGTCGCCTTCACCGTGCCGACCGGCAATTTCGGCGACATCTTCGCCGGCTATGTCGCGCTCAGGATGGGCCTGCCGATCGCCCGCCTGGTGATCGCCACCAACGTCAACGACATCCTCGCGCGCACGCTGGAGACCGGCCGCTACGAGACCCGCGGCGTCGTCGCGACGACGAGCCCGTCGATGGACATCCAGGTGTCGTCGAATTTCGAGCGGCTGCTGTTCGAGGCCGGCGGCCGTGACCCCGAAGCGGTGGTGCGCGCCATGCAGCGCCTGTCGCAGTCCGGCGCCTTCGAGATCGAGCCCGCGGCGCTCGCCGAGATCCGCGAGGTGTTCACCGCCGACCGCTCTTCGGAGCAAGAGGTCGCCGCGACCATCGCCGCGATCTGGCGCGAGGCCGGCTATCTCGCCGACCCGCACACCGCGGTCGGCCTCGCCGTCGCCCGCCGCCACGCCATTGCCGGCGTGCCGATGATCACCCTTGCGACCGCCCATCCGGCGAAGTTCCCCGACGCCGTCGTCGCCGCCAGCGGCCAGTATCCGGCGCTGCCCGACTGGCTCGGCGACCTGATGGAGCGCGAGGAGGTGTTCTCGGTCCTCGACAACGACCAGACCGCCGTCGAGGCGCATATCGAGGCCCGCGCCCGGGCCGTCGCGGCGGGTGCCTGAGGCCATGACGATCGAAGTCACCAGGCTCGACAACGGCCTCACCGTGGTGAGCCAGACCATGCCGCATCTGGAAAGCGCCGCCCTCGGCGTCTGGGTCGGCGCCGGCTCGCGCAAGGAGCGCATCGAGGAGAACGGCATCGCCCATTTCCTCGAGCACATGGCCTTCAAGGGAACGAAGACCCGCTCGGCCCAGCGCATCGTCGAGGAGATCGAGCAGGTCGGCGGCGATCTCAACGCCGCGACCGACGTCGAGACCACCGCCTATCATGCCCGCGTGCTGAAGGACGACGTGCCGCTCGCCCTCGATATTCTCGCCGACATCCTCAGGAACTCGGTGTTCGACAGGGAGGAGATCGCCCGCGAGCGCCACGTCGTGCTGCAGGAGATCGGCGCGGCGAGCGACACGCCCGACGACATCGTCTTCGACCTACTCTCCGAGGCCGCCTTCGCCGACCAGCCGCTCGGCCGGCCGATCCTCGGCACCGAGGCGACGGTGTCCTCCTTCGACGAGGCGGCGATCCGCGGCTTCCTCGATGCCCATTACCGGGCGCCGCGCATGGTCGTCTCGGCCGCCGGCGCCGTTTCCCACGACGCGCTCCTCGAGCAGGCGCGGGGCCTCTTCGGCGATCTTCCCGGCGCGGCCGCGACCCAGCCCGTGCCGGCCGCCTATCGCGGCGGCGAGCGGCGCGAGGAACGCGACCTGATGGAAGCCCAGATCGTTCTCGGCTTCCCCGGGCGCTCCTATCACGCCGCGGATTTCTACGTCGTCCAGGTGCTGTCCTCGGTGCTCGGCGGCGGCATGTCCTCGCGCCTCTTCCAGGAGATCCGCGAGAAGCGCGGCCTCTGCTATTCGATCTACAGCCACCATTCGAGTTATTCGGACGCCGGCCTCTTCATGGTCCACACCGCGACCGCCGGCGAGGACGTGCCCGAGATGATCGAGGCGCTGGTCGCCGAACTCGCCCGCGCCGGCGCCGATATCGGCGATGCCGAGGTCGCCCGGGCCAAGGCGCAGATGCGCGCCGGCCTGATGATGGGCCTCGAGAGCCCGGTCGCCTGCGCCGGCCGCAACGCCCGCCAGCAGCTCGTCTTCGGCCGCGCCATCCCGGTCGCCGAGACCGTCGCCCGCATCGATGCCGTCACCGCCGCCGACCTGCGCGCCATGGCCGCCGAGCTGTTCGGTGCCAAGGCGCCGACCCTTGCCGCCGTCGGCCCGCTCGGCGATCTGGCGCCGCTGTCCGGCATCGCCGACATGCTTGCCGCGGCCGGTGCCTGAGGCGTTCCGCGAGATGAGCGCGCTCGCCCTCCTCAGGTCGTTGGCCGGAGCCGGCGACGTGCCGGTGCTCCATGGCGAGGGCGTCCTCCTGCGCGTGCCGACCATGGACGATTTCGCCGCCTGGACGGCGTTGCGCGCCGACAGCCGCGTCTTCCTCAAGCCGTGGGAGCCGGTCTGGCCGGTCGACGACCTCACGCGCGGCGCCTTCCGCCGCCGCATCCGGCGCTACAATCGGGACATTCGCGAGGACACCGGCTATCCCTTCCTGATCCTGGCGAGCGACGGCAGCGAACTCGTCGGCGGCATCAACCTGTCCAATGTGCGGCGCGGCGTCGTTCAGGCCGCGACGCTCGGCTACTGGATGGGCAGCCGCTTCGCCGGCCGGGGGCTGATGAGCGCCGCCGTCCGCGCCCTCCAGCCCTTCGCCTTCGGCCGTCTCGGCCTGCATCGTATCGAGGCGGCCTGCCTGCCCGGCAACGCCGCCTCGCAGGCGCTCCTCGAAAAGGTCGGATTCGTGCGCGAAGGCTATGCGCGGCGGTATCTGTGCATCGACGGCGAATGGCAGGACCACCTGCTCTATGCCTGCCTTGCCGAGGATCTCGGCCGATAGACCCGCGCCGGCGAAAAGTGCTTGAGCCGTCGGCCCCTTGCCAGTACCAATGCCTGCTTGAAGTCGGGAGATCCGTTTGCGTATCTGTCGTCGTCTCGGCGCCTTTCTGCTGTTCTTGCTCACGATCGCTGCCGCGGTCGCGCCTGCGCGCGCGCTCGAGCCGGTGGCGGTCCAGCTCGACGTCGAAGCGCTCGATCTGACCAACGTCGTCGATCACTATGCCGATGCCGGCGACCGCCTGCAGGTGTCCACCGCGCCGGGCGCCGACGGCATCGTGCGCCGCATCGAGGTGCGCGCCCGCACCGAGGAAGGCAATCCGAGCTGGGTCGTCTTCGCGCTCGCCAACAATGGCGACGAGCAGATCGACCGCCTCCTGGTGGCGCCGCACTTCCGCCTCGCCGGCTCGCGCATCATCTGGCCCGACCTCGGCGCCCTGCGCATCGCCGCGATCACGCCGAGCCAGGGCTTTGCGCCGGAACGCCAGCCGAGCCAGGAAGCCGACGTCTTCCGCATCACCCTCGATCCCGGTGCCGTCGTCACCTTCGTCGCCGAATTGCGCACGCCCGAACTGCCCCAGCTCTATCTCTGGGAGCCGAACGCCTACAAGGACTACGTCAACTCGACGACGCTCTACAAAGGCATCGTCATTGGCATCGCCGGCCTCCTGGCGCTGTTCCTGACCATCCTGTTCGTCGTCAAGGGCTCGGGCATGTTCCCGGCCATCGCGCTGCTCGCCTGGGCGGTGCTGGCCTATCTCGGCATCGAATTCGGATTCTGGAACAAGATCTTCCATCTCTCGCCCGGTGACGACCAGACCTATCGCGCCGGCGCCGAGGCGGCGCTCGCGGCGACCTTCCTGATTTTCCTCTTCGCCTATCTCAATCTCTACCGCTGGCACGTCCGCTTCAGCCATGTCGCCATCGCCTGGCTCGCCGGCCTCGTCGCGCTGATGGTGCTGGCCGTCTTCGACGCGCCGATCGCCGCCGGCATCGCCCGCGTCTCGATCGGCCTCGTCGGCGTCGTCGGCTTCGCCGTCATCCTGTGGCTGTCGACCCACGGCTACGACCGGGCGATCATGCTGATCCCGACCTGGATCATCTTTCTTGCCTGGATGGGCGCCGGCTGGCTCGCGGTCAGCGGTGCCTTCCTGACCGATCTCGTCTCGCCCGCCCTTGCCGGAGGCCTCGTCCTCATCGTGCTGCTGCTCGGCTTCACGGTGATGCAGCACGCCTTTGCCGGCGGTGCCATCGCCGAAGGGCTCGTCAGCGATACCGAGCGCAAGGCGCTCGCCCTCATCGGCTCGGGCGACATCGTCTGGGACTGGGACGTCTCGCGCGACCGCATCTTCACGAGCGCCGAGGCCGAGGAGGCGCTCGGCCTCAAGCGCGGCACCCTCGAGGGTCCGGCCCGCGACTGGCTCGGCATCCTCCATCCCGGCGACCGCGACCGCTTCCGCGCCACCCTCGACACCGTGGTCGACCAGCGCCGCGGCCGCATCGCCCAGGAATTCCGCCTGCGCGCCGAGGACGGCCACTACCGCTGGTTCGAGCTGCGCGCCCGCCCGGTGCTCGGCTCCGACGGCGAGGTCATCCGCGGCGGCACCCTCGTCGACGTCACCGACGCCAAGACCCGGCAGGAGCGCCTGCTGCACGACGCCGTGCACGACAACCTCACCGGCCTGCCCAATCGCGAGCTGTTCCTCGACCGGCTCGATGCCGCCGTCACCCGGGCCCGCGCCGAGGGCGCCGCCCGCCCGTCGATCTTCTTCATCGACATCGACCGCTTCAAGGAAGTGAACGACAGCGTCGGCATCTCGGTCGGCGATTCGATCCTCCTGACGGTTGCCCGCCGTCTCGCCCGCCTCTTGAAGCCGCAGGACACGCTGGCCCGCATCGAGGGCGACCGCTTCGGCCTCATCCTCATTTCCGAGAAGGAGCCCGAGCGCATCGCGGCTTTCGCCGATTCGCTGCGCCGGGCCCTGCGCGCCGCCATCACCTTCGCCGAGCGCGAGATCTTCCTCACCGCCTCGATCGGCATCGCGATGATGGACCCGCAGCTGCGCCGCATCGAGGACATGGTCAAGGACGCCGAGATCGCGATGCAGCACGCCAAGCGCCTCGGCGGCGACCGCATCGAGGCCTATCGGCCGGCGCTGCGCCACCACGCCACCGACCAGCTCGCCATCGAATCGGAACTGCGCCGGGCGCTCGAGCGCAACGAGATGACCGTGCTCTACCAGCCGATCGTCTCGCTCGCCGACCAGTCGATCGCCGGCTTCGAGGCGCTGCTGCGCTGGGATCATCCGCGCCGCGGCCGCATCGGCCCGAACGAGTTCATCCCGGTCGCCGAGCGCTCCGGCCTCATCATCCCGCTCGGCCTGTTCGTGCTCGAACGGGCGACGCGCCAGCTCGCCGCCTGGCAGCAGGTGCTGCCGCCCGAGCATCCGGTCTTCGTCTCGGTCAACGTGTCGAGCCGCCAGCTCCTGCGCCACGACCTCATCAACGACATCAAGGCGGTGCTGTCGCGCTCCCATGTCGCGCGCGGCACGCTGAAGCTCGAGATCACCGAATCCCTCGTCATGGAGAACCCGGAATATGCCGCCCAGGTGCTGGCCCGGGTGCGCGATCTCGGCGCCAGCCTCGCCCTCGACGATTTCGGCACCGGCTATTCCTCGCTGTCCTATCTGCAGCGCTTCCCGTTCGACACCATCAAGGTCGACCGCTCCTTCGTCCATGGCGAGCGCAACGGCCATCGCCCGGTGATCCTGCGCTCGATCGTGGCGCTCGCCCACGATCTCGGCATGGAGGTCGTCGCCGAAGGCGCCGAGAGCGAGTCCGATGCCCTCGAGCTCTATCAGTTCGGCTGCGAATACGCCCAGGGCTTCCTGTTCGGCCGGCCGATGACCGCCGACGATGCCGCCAAGCTGATCCAGGCCCAGGCCAACGTCGCCGCGCAGTAGACCCTGGACGTCTCGCGGGCGCCGGCCGGTGCCCGTTCCCCGGTGCCTTTGGAGTGGAGCGATGCGCCTGCTCGTCGTCGAGAACTGGGAAGACTCGCCGCTCGGCCTGATCGAGCCGCTGCTCGCCGCGCGCGGCGTCGAACTCGACATGGTCGCCGCCCATCTCGGCCAGCCGCTGCCGACCGCGGCCGCCGGGCATGACGGCATGATCGTCCTCGGCGGCGCCCAGTCGGCCGTCGACGACGAGGACTACCCCTATCTGCCGCAGCTCGCCGATCTCACCCGCCGCTTCGGCGAGGCCGACAAGGCGGTGCTCGGCATCTGCCTCGGCTGCCAGCTCGCCGCCCGCGGCCATGGCGGCCGCAACGTCCTTTCCCGGCCGATCGAGTTCGGCTATCACGAGGTCCGCCCGACCGAGGCCGGCCGCGGCGATCCCGTCGTCTCGGCGATCGGCGCCGGCGTGCCGCTGCTCCACTTCCACACCGACACGGTGACGCTGCCGCAGGGCGCCGTGCACCTCGCCGCGAGCGACATGACGCCGATCCAGGCGTTCCGCACCGGCCGCGCCGTCTATGGCCTGCAGTTCCATTTCGAGGCGACGCCGGAGATCATGGAGCGCTGGGCCGACGGCCACGCCTGGCATCTCGACGAGCAGGTGCCGGGCTGGCGTGTCGCGCTCGAGGCCGGCAATCGCGACGCCTGGGCCCGCACCAAGGCGACCGGCGAGGCGATCACGCTCGCCTGGCTCGATCTGGTGTGAGGGAAGGGCGACCGGAAGGGCCCGTGGTGCCCGAGGCACATGGGCCATGTCCCTCTCCCTCGAGGGAGAGGGATGCCGCAGCTTCGATTTGTCGTTTCACGACAAATCGTTAGCACAGGCTGGGTGAGGGGGTGTTTCCTTGTCGAAAGTAAAGAGGCGATAGGCTGGTCGAGCGGGCCAGGGGGACAGGCATGCGGTGCCGCCATCTCCCCTCACCAAGATCGCCTATGGCTCCCGGCGACGCCGGGAGACACAAGGCGATCTATCCTCTCCCCTTCCGGGGAGAGGGTTGACCCGGGCCCGTCTGGCGCATCCTCAGGCGACCTTGACGACGATGCGGCCGCGCACCTTGCCCTCGAGAATGTCGCTGGCAACGGTCGGCACATCGGCGAGCGCGATCTCGTGCGTCATCGCGGCGAGCTTGCCCTTGTCGAGATCGGTGGCGATGCGCGCCCAGGCTTCCTCGCGCAGCGGCCGCGGGCACATCACCGAATCGATGCCGGCGAGCGTCACGCCGCGCAGGATGAACGGCGCGACCGAGGTCGGCAGGTCCATGCCGCCGGCAAGGCCGCAGGCCGCGACCGTGCCGCCATATTTGGTCATCGACAGGACGTTGGCGAGGGTGTGGCTGCCGACCGCGTCGACGCCACCGGCGAAGCGCTCCTTGTTGAGCGGCTTGGCCGGGCCGGAGAGCTCGTCGCGGGCAATGATCTCGGTGGCGCCGAGGCCCTTCAGATAGTCGGCCTCCTCGACGCGGCCGGTCGAGGCGGCGACCTCGTAGCCGAGCTTGGAAAGGATCGCGACGGCGACCGAGCCGACGCCGCCGGCCGCGCCCGTGACGATCACCGGACCCTTGTCGGGGGTGACGCCGTGGCGCTCGAGCGCCATCACGCAGAGCATCGCCGTGTAGCCGGCGGTGCCGACCGCCATTGCCTCGGCGGCGGAGATGCCGGCCGGCAGCTTGACCAGCCAGTCGCCCTTGACCCGCGCCTTCTCGGTGTAGCCGCCGAAATGGGTCTCGCCACAGCCCCAGCCGTTGAGGATGACGGCATCGCCGGCCTTGTAGCCGGGATGCTCGGAGCTCTCGACGATGCCGCAGAAATCGATGCCCGGGATCATCGGCCAGCGCCGCACCACCGGCGCCCGGCCGGTGACGGCGAGGCCGTCCTTGTAGTTGACCGTCGAATGGCTGACCCGGACGACGACGTCGCCTTCCATCAGGTCGGCGAGGGTGAGGTCGGTGAGCGCCACCGACTGCTTCTTTTCTTCGTCGCGCGAAACGAGGATGGCCTTGAAGCTGTCCGACATCGAATGATCCGTCTGTTGCCGGCCCGGTCGCCTCGCGACCCGGCCGGAAAGGTTGCACCGTGATCTTGCCGGCCGATCGGCCGCGCCCGTCGCCCCGGACCTTAAAGCGTCCGTCGGCAGGGGGAAACAGGCGAGGCTGGCAAAAGCCGTCTCAGCCGGCGTTTTCGAGCCGCGCCACCGGCCGCTCGCTGATCGGCCAGTGGATGATCGCCGCGGCGACGCCGAGCGCCACCGACACCCACCACACCGCGTCGTAGGAGCCGGTCGCGTCGTAGAGCAGGCCGCCGAGCCAGACGCCGATGAAGGCGCCGACCTGATGCGACAGGAACACGAAGCCGTAGAGCGTGCCCATGTAGCGAACGCCGAACATCACCGTGATGAGGCCGGTGGTCGGCGGCACGGTGGACAGCCATAGGAGGCCCATGGCGGCGCCGAAGACGAGGATCGAGGCGGCGCTCGGCGGCGTCATGACGAAGATCGTGATGACGATGGCGCGGGCGAAATAGATGAACGACAGGAGGTAGGGTTTCGACCAGCTCGCCGAGAAGACGCCCGACATCAGCGAGCCGATGACGTTGAAGAGGCCGATCACCGCGATCGCCCAGGCGCCCCATTTCGGGTCGATGCCGACATCGGCGATGTAGGGCGGCAGATGCGTGGTGATGAAGGCGACGTGGAAGCCGCAGACGAAAAAGCCGAGGACGAGCAGCACGTAGGAGCGGTGGCCGAAGGCCTCCGAAAGCGCCTCGCGGAACGACTGCTGCGCCTCGTTCGCCGCCGGGGCGTGCGAGCGGCCGGCGAGCACCGGCGCGAGCAGCGGCACGAGGAACATCATCGCGCCGAGGATGACGAGGGCCTGGGTCCAGCCGAAGCCCTCGATGAGGCCCTGGCCGAGCGGGGCGAAGACGAACTGGCCGAGCGAGCCGGCGGCGGTGCCGATGCCGAAGGCGACGGTGCGCTTGCCCGGCGAGACGGTGCGGGCAAAGGCGGTGATGACGATCGAGAACGAGCTTGCCGCGATGCCGAGGCCGATGAGCACGCCGGCCGAGACGTGCAGCCACAGCGGCGCCTCGGCATGGGCCATGATGTAGAGGCCGGCCGCGTAGATGACGCCGCCGCCGGCCAGCACCCGGGCCGTGCCGTAGCGGTCGGCGATCGCCCCGGCGATCGGCTGGCCGATGCCCCACATGATGTTCTGGATGGCGATCGAGAGCGCGAACACCTCGCGCGACCAGCCGCGCGCCTCGGTCATCGGCTGAAGGAAGAGGCCGAGCGCCGAGCGCGGTCCGTAGGTCAGCATCGAGATCGCGCAGCCGACGAGGATCACCATGGTGACCGTGGGCTTCAGCCAGGAAATGCCTTGCCGTTCTGTCGTCATCGGATCACCGGGTTGGCCCGTCGCGGCGGGTGCGGGAGTTCCGGCGCGGGATGCGCTGAAACGCCCCACCGCCACATGCCGGAGAGCGAGGCCGGCGCGCAAGAAATAAATGGTAAGCCTCGCTGTCCCGTCGAGTCGTCGCAGCCCTTCAAAACGCTTTACAGCCGCCCTATATTATGCTCGGATAAAGCATAAGCGCCGGGGAACCGGGGCTCGCGACCGGCTGGACGCCGGTTTTCTCTTGTCCTGTATATGCTCACGTTGAGCATAATCGTGGAAAGGACGCGGCCATGACGATGATGAATTCGATCGGGTTCACCACCGACCGCAACGAGACCGAGGCGAAGCGGCGCGCCGACATGGCAGCCCGTGGCTTCCCCATGCTCGATATGCCGAACCTCGAATTCACGCCGGAAGTCGCCGAGGCGACCCAGCACCTCTACGAGCGGGTGAAGGATGTCGTACCGGCGATCGAGTGGCCTTTCCATGCGCCCTACGTCAAGGCCATCAACGACCTGAAGAAGGTTCGCAACGCCGTCATCCTGGCGCACAACTACATGACGCCGGAGATCTATCACTGCGTTGCCGATATCGTCGGCGACAGCCTGCAGCTCGCCCGCGAGGCGGCCGCGGTCGACGCGAAGGTGATCGTCCAGGGCGGCGTCCACTTCATGGCCGAGACCTCGAAGCTGATGAACCCGGACAAGATCGTCCTCATGCCCGACATGAAGGCCGGCTGCTCGCTCGCCGAGTCGATCACGCCGGAAGACGTGCGCGGCCTGCGCGCCAGATATCCGGGCGTGCCGATCGTCACCTATGTCAACACCTCGGCCGCCGTGAAGGCCGAGTGCGACATCTGCTGCACCTCCTCGAACGCCGTGAAGGTCGTCGAATCCCTCGGCGCGCCCCGCGTGCTGCTGATCCCGGATGAGTATCTGGCCAAGTACGTCGCCACCAAGACCGACGTCGAGATTCTCACCTGGAAGGGCCATTGCGAGGTGCACGAGCGCTTCACCGGCAAGGAGCTGCACGCCTATCGCGAGGACGACCCGGCAGTGCGCATCATCGCCCATCCGGAGTGCCCGCCCGACGTCATCGCCGAGGCCGATTTCACCGGCTCGACCGCCCACATGATCGACTGGGTGAAGAAGAACGCGCCGGAGAAGGTGGTGCTCGTCACCGAGTGCTCGATGGCCGATAACGTCGCCGCCGAGACGCCGGGCGTCCATTTCGTGCGGCCGTGCAACCTGTGCCCGCACATGAAGCGCATCACCCTGCCGAAGATCCTCGACTCGCTCGTCTACATGCGCAGCGAGGTCACGATCGACCCGGCCGTCATCGCCCCGGCGCGCGCCGCCGTCGAGCGGATGGTCAACCTGAAGAACTGAGGGCCATTCTCGCCCATGGATGCCGGACGGCCCGGCACGGCCCGAGAGACGCCGTGCCGGGCCGTCGCGGCGAAGACTTCCGAGACCACCGCCGGAGCCGGCCTTCCGACGGCGCGATGAAAGGACGGCCCCGATGCCTCACCGCAGCGCCAGCCCCTATGTCGTAACGCCCCAGTCGGAGGCCGGCATCGACGATGTCGTGCTCGTCGGCGGCGGCCTTGCCGGTCTGTTCTGCGCGCTCGAACTGGCGCCGCGGCCGGTCACCGTGCTCGCCGCCGCGCCGATCGGCGAGGGCGCCTCCTCGACCTGGGCGCAGGGCGGCATCGCCGCCGCCGTCGCCGAGGGCGACACGCCCGAGCACCACGCCGCCGATACCATCGCCGCCGGCGCCGGCCTCGTCGAAAAGAAGATCGCCGAGATGATGGCCCGCGAGGCGCCGGCCCGCATCGAGGACCTCCTGCGCTACGGCGTGCCCTTCGACCGCGACCTCGAGGGCCGCCTCGCCGTCGGCCAGGAAGCGGCCCACTCGACGCGCCGCATCGTCCATGTCAGCGGCGACCAGGCGGGCGCTGCCATCATGGCTGCGCTGATCGCCACCGTGCGCAAGACGCCGTCGATCCGCGTGCTCGAGGGCTATGCCGCCGAGGCGCTCGTCACCGCCGGCAAGCACGTCACCGGCATCGTCGCCCGGCCCTTGCGCGGTCGCGCCCGCCGCACCGTGATGCTGCCGGCCCGCACCGTCGTCATCGCCACCGGCGGCCTCGGCCACCTCTATTCGGTCACCACCAATCCGCACGAAGCGCGCGGCGCCGGCCTCGGCATGGCCGCCGCCGCCGGCGCGGTCGTCGCCGATTGCGAATTCGTGCAGTTCCATCCGACCGCGATCGCCGTCGGCCGCGATCCGGCCCCGCTCGCCACCGAGGCGCTGCGCGGCGAGGGCGCGGTGCTCATCGACGCCAAGGGCGAGCGCTTCATGCCGGTGATCCATCCGGACGCCGAGCTCGCCCCGCGCGACGTCGTCGCCCGCGCCGTCCATGCCCAGAACGTCGCCGGCCACGGCGCCTTCCTCGACTGCCGGAAGGCCGTCGGCGACCGCTTCCCGACACGCTTTCCGACCGTCTTCGAGGCCTGCATGTCGGCCGGCATCGACCCGCGGACAAACCCGATCCCGGTCGCTCCGGCGGCCCATTACCACATGGGCGGCATCCTCACCGACGCCAACGGCCGCACCTCGCTCGACGGGCTCTGGGCCGCCGGCGAGGTTGCCTCGACCGGTGCCCACGGCGCCAATCGCCTCGCCTCCAACTCGCTGCTCGAGGCCGTCGTCTTCGCCGGCCGCATCGCCGAGGACATCAAGGGCCTGATGCCGGTGCCCCAGCTCGTGCCCTGGGCCGAGATCGCCGACGACGGCGAGGTCATCCCCGAGGAGGCGCCCGACAGCGCCATCGAGCAGGAGCTGCGCCGCACCATGACCGCCCATGTCGGCGTCGTCAGGAGCGCCGAGAGCCTTTCGACCGCGCTCGCCACCATCCAGCGCCTCGAGGGCCGCACCCGCAACGCCTCGCTGCGCAACACGCTGACCGCGGCCAAACTCGTCGCCGTCTCGGCGTTCAAGCGCACCGAGAGCCGCGGCGGCCACTATCGCAGCGACTTCCCGCTGACCGATCCGGAACTCGCCCGGCGCAGCTTCGTGACCATGCGCGATGTCGAGACGCTGGTGCCCGAGATCGTCGCCGGCGCTCCGAAGCGCCCTGCCGAGGCGGGTCGATGAGCGGCGTCGCCCCGCTCCCCCGGCTTCTCGTCGAGCGCGCCGTCGAGGCGGCGCTGCTGGAGGATCTCGGCCGCGCCGGCGATATCACGACGCTCGCCACCATTCCCGCCGAGACGATGTCGAAGGCCGTCATCGCGGCGCGCAAGCCCGGCCGCCTCGCCGGACTCGCCTTCGCCGAGAGCGCCTTCCGCCAGATCGACCCCGCCGTCGCCTTCCTCGCCGAGGCCGCCGACGGCGATCGCCTCGATCCCGGCACCGTGGTCGCCCGCATCGAGGGGCCGGCCCGCGCCATCCTCTCGGCCGAGCGCGTCGCCCTCAACTTTCTCGGCCATCTGTCCGGCGTCGCGACGCTGACCGCTGCCTATGCCGCAAAGGTCGCCCATACCGGCGCGAGGATCGTCTGCACCCGCAAGACGACACCGGGCCTTCGCGCCTTCGAGAAGCATGCCGTGCGCTGCGGCGGCGGCGCCAATCACCGCTTCGGCCTCGACGACGCCGTCCTCATCAAGGACAACCACATCGCCGCCTGTGGCGGCGTGGCGCTCGCCATCGAGCGGGCCCGCGCCTTCGCCGGCCATCTCGTCAAGGTCGAGGTCGAGGTCGACACCCTCGACCAGCTGCGCGAGGCGATGACCGCCGGCCCGGATGCCGTGCTGCTCGACAACATGGCGCCGGCGATGCTGCGCGAGGCCGTCGCCATCGTCGCCGGCCGCGCCGTCACCGAGGCCTCGGGCGGCGTTTCCCTCGAGACCGTCGCCGCCATCGCCGAGACCGGCGTCGAACGCATCTCGGTCGGCGCCATCACCCATTCGGCGCCGGTGCTCGATCTCGGACTGGATTTCCTGGGATAGGCGTTACGCCCGTCCGCCGACCCTGAGGCCCGGGGCCGGGCGCTCCTGCAGGATGTCGCGGCGGAAGCGGAAGAGCGCGGCCGGCCGTCCGCCGGTGCGCGCGGTGAGCGCCCCGGTCGGCTCGACGAGTTCGGCATTCTCGACGAGGCGGCGGAAGTTCTGCTTGTGCAGGTGCCGGCCGGAAATCGCCTCGACGGTCTGTTGCAGCTCGGTCAGCGTGAATTCCTCCGGCATCAGCTCGAACACCACCGGGCGGTATTTCAGCTTGGCGCGCAGCCGGCTGATGGCGGTGGCGACGATGCGGCGATGGTCGTAGCGCATCGGCCGGCCGAGGGCGGGCAGCTTGCCGCGGGCGAGCGCCGAGGAGCGCCCGTCGCGTCGCGCCTCTTCCAGAAGCCCGGCTTCGTAAAGCAGCTCGTAGCGGTCGAGGGTGCGCTCCTCGTCCCACGGCGCCTCGTCCTCGCCGAAGGCGAGCCGCAGCCGCACCTCGCGCGGCAGCGCCCGCGCCGGTGCCTTGCCGTCGGGCCGGGCGGTCGCCCATTCGCGCAGCAGCGGCAGGATCACCTCGTCGAGAACGGCGGGACGTCCGGCGCGCCAGTCTTCCCAGGGAAAGAAGCAGTACCAGGGTCGCCACTGCGCGCCGAGATGCGACAGCGTTTCCTCCGAATCGGGGCTGAGCCGGGTGAGCGCCAGATAGCCGACCGAGAGCGCGTGCGGACCGGTGTCGCCGCGCGTGGCGTGGCGGCCGCGGTCGCCGAAGGTGTAGAGCTGTTCGACATGGCCGAGCGGCAGGGCTGTCTGCTCCTCCACCCAGGACCTGAGGCCGATTTCCAGCGTGCGATGGGCGATCGGGTCGAAGGGGCCGAACGGCAGGGCTTCGAGCGCGTCGGTGCGCCCGTCGGGCGCGGTGACGAGAATGAGCGGGGTCAGGCGGTCGACGGCGACGATCGCCGCGTTGAGGCCGATCTCGATGGCCGTGCGGGGCAGTCCACTCATGGCGCCTCCGCCGCGAGCGGCAGATGGAACGGTACGCCCTCGAAGGCGTCGCGACCGCGCCCGATGGCCCGGACGGCCTGGACCATCCGGCCGCCGCGATCGAGCAGCTTGTCGGCGATCGCCACCAGCATCGGGTTCGGGCTGGCGGTCGCCGAGCGGGCGCGGATCGTCCGTGCGAAGTCGATCTCCGGCCGCTCCGGCGCGAGGTGGCAGGCGGCGATGAAGGCAGCCGCGGTCGAGCGGCTGATGCCGGCCCAGCAATGGATGACCAGCGGATCCCCGGCACCGTGGCGGTCGATGAAGTCGAGCAGCCGGCCGACATGCTCGGCGCTCGGCGGAATCATCCCCTGCAGCGGCGCGTTGACGTCGTTCATGCCGAGGAACAGGTGATCCTCGGCGGCGATCGCGGTCGGCCGCGGCACCGGCGTGCCCTCGTTGATCAGCGTGATGAGGCGCCGCGCGCCGGTCTTCTCGACCGTCTCGGGGACAAGCGCGAGGGAGCAGACATGGATCATGGTCGGACGAGGCTCCGGCGAAAGCGAATCGCGTAGCGGCGCTGGATGAAAGCAATAGGCGAGATGGCGCCACCCGTCATCTGCCGGGCGATTATGTCAGTTGTTTGAACCGTTCGAGAAAACTTTCTTCCGCCTGGCGCGCCGTGATCGGCGCGAGCAGCCGCGAAAGCGCCTCCTCGTCGCGATGGAAGCCGCGCGGCCGGCCGAAGAATTTGGCCGCTTCCTCGCTCGAAAAGCCGGCAAGCTCGGTCGCTTCGAAATAGGCCGCGACCCGGTCGGCCTTCTTGATGAGGCCGACGATCTCGTCCGGCGCCTCGGCCGGCAGCTGGCAATGCAGGTGGATCGCGCCGGCGAGGCGCTTTTCCACCGCCTTGTAGTCGCCGCCGACCACCGCCTTGAACGGACTGATCATGTCGCCGATGACATATTCGGCAGCGTCGTGCAGCAGCGCGGCGAGCCGCCAGCGCGTCTCGAGCCCCGGCTCGATGGTGCCCGCCGCCCATTCGACGAGCAGCGAATGCTGCGCCACCGAATAGGCATGGTCGCCGCGCGTCTGGCCGTTCCAGCGCGCCACCCGCGACAGGCCGAGGGCGATGTCGTCGATCTCGACGTCGAGCGGCGAGGGATCGAGCAGGTCGAGGCGCCGGCCGGAAAGCATTCTCTGCCAGGCGCGGAAGGGCGGCTTGCGCGGGCTCATTCGCCGTCCGCCTCGCTCGGCCAGGAAAAGCTCGCAAAGGCCGGCAGCGTGAGCTCGAGCGCGACGCCCGCCGCAACGATCGGCGCGCCGGCATCCATCGCCGCCTTGGCCCGGTCGAGGCGCACGAGGGCAAGTCCGCTCGTGCCGGCCGAAGAGCCGAGCGTGCCGACCGCTTTGCCCCCCGCGGTGATCTCGGTGCCGGCGATCGGCAGGGCGTCGGTGGCGGAGGCGAGAACGACGCGGCGGCGCGCCGTCGAGCGGTGCTGCATGCGCGACACGACTTCCTGGCCGACATAGCAGCCCTTCTTGAAGTCGAGGCCGGCAAGGCAATCCATGTCGACGTCGTGCGGAAAGACCTCGCCATAGTCGAAATCCTGCCCGGCCTCGGGCACACCGAGGCCGATGCGGTGGGCATGCCAGGCGGCGGCGTCGGTGGTCTCGTAGCCGGCAAGGGCGTCGGGCACCGCGCCGGCATAGGCGCGCCAGCCGAGCGCGCCGTGGCGCGGATCGGCGATCGTCGCTTCCGCCGCGAGCCCCGGCGCCGGTGCGCCCCAGCCGACGACGACGGCGAGATCGGGGCGCGGCGCGATGTCGACCTTGGCGCGCAGCTTGTAGAAGCCGAGGCGCCTGGCGAAGTCCGCGGCGCTCGCCTTCGGCAGGTCGAAGAAGAACGTGCCGTCGCGATGGGCGACGAGGAAATCGAAGAGGATCTTGCCCTGCGGCGTCAGGAGCGCGCCGAAGCCGGCGCCGGTCTCGACGACCCGGTCGATATTGGCGGTCTGCAGCCCTTGCAGGAAATGCGCGGCCTCCGCGCCGGAGACGGCGACGATGCCGCGGTCATCGAGCCTTGCATATCTGCCGGTGGTCACGCCGCCCCTCCTTTCGCGCCCCGCGCCGGTCGATGCCGGCGCCCGCGAGTCCTTGTCGAGTGTCGGGACCTAGGTAGGCGGTCGGCCGGCGCGAGGCAAGGCCGGCGGCGCGGGCGATCAGCCGGCGGCGAGCAAGGCGCGGCTGCGGCCGACGACGTCGCGCGTGCCCGGCGTCATTTCGAGCCCATCGAGCCGTTCGAGGTCGAAGAAGGCGGCGTCGGCCGCATCGTCGCCGGCGATCGGCTCGCCGGCATCGAGCATCCCGGCAAACACCGCGACGACGAAATGGCGCAGCAGCCGGCCGGTTGCGTCGTGGCGGATGATTTCGTGAAACTCGGCAAAGGTCAGCGCCTCGGCAACGAGCCGGGTTTCCTCGAAAAGCTCGCGCCGCGCCGCCGCCTCGAGCGGCTCGCCCGGCTCGACATGGCCGCCGGGCAGGCTCCAGTGGCCGACGAGCGGTTCCTTGCCGCGCTTGACGAGCAGCACCGTCCCGCCGCGCCACAGCACCACGCTCGCGCCGAGACGCGGAGCGTGGACGCCAGGATCGCGGAAGCTGCCGGTGCCGGTCATCGCGCGATCCCGGGCAGGCGCATGTCAGGAAAACAGTTCGTCGACGGCGTCCTGCGCGCTCGGCTGCGGCGTGTGGTCGGCGGCATGGTCGACGCCATCGGCATTGTTGATGATGCCGCTTGCCCGGTCGATCAGCGGGCGCAGTTCGGTCGACACGAGAATGGCGATCTGCTCGTCGAGGTCAGGGGTCTCGCCGGCTTCGGCAAGCAGGGCCTGGACGTTCGTCACCCGCGCGTCGATCTCGGCGACGACGTCGTCGAAATCGGCCCGAACCGCCGGCCGCACCGCCTCGAAGGCCTCGATCGCCAGCGCCTTTTCCTTGAAATTGGAATCGCGAAAATGCTGCTGATAGCTCTTCGGTTCCCAGGCGAGAATGTCCTCGGCGCATTCCGGCATCGCCGGCAGCATTTCGAGGAGCATGATGATCTCGTTGAAATGGTTGAGGTAATCAGTGGCGAGAAAGGTGCTCGGATTGATGTTGGCGGCAATGAGCGCGGCCGGCGTCAGCCGCCCGTCCGCGTTCCCCGTCCCGCCGTCGATCATCCAGCCATCCGCCATCGATTGTCACCCGGTCCCTACCCGTTGCTAGACTAGCGGAGTGTCGTTTCAAAAACCTTGACGCGATGGTCATGCCGAAAGGAGCGCATCATGTGCGGAAGATACAGTCTCACCGCGCCGCCGGACGATGTCCGCGCGCTCTTCGGCTATGGCGAGCGGCCGAATTTTCCGCCGCGCTACAATATCGCCCCGACCCAGCCGATCGCGGTCGTCACCGGCGAGGCCGACGGGCGCCATTTCCTGCTTGCCCGCTGGGGCCTGTTGCCGTCCTGGGTCAAGGATCCGAAGGATTTCCCGCTGCTCGTCAACGCCCGCTCCGAGACGGCGGCGCAAAAGCCCACCTTCCGCGCCGCCATGCGCCATCGCCGCTGTCTCGTTCCGGCCAATGGCTTCTACGAATGGGGGCCGGGAGCAGGCACCCGCAAGCAGCCCTACTGGTGCGCGCCGAAGGACGGCCATCTCGTCGCCTTCGCCGGACTGATGGAGACCTATACCGACCCGAACGGCAGCGAGCTCGATACCGCGACGATCCTGACGACCCCGGCGAACCGGCGGCTGCGGCCGATCCACGACCGCATGCCGGCGGTGATCCTGCCCGAGGATTTCGCCGCCTGGCTCGACACGGTCGGCGTCTCGGCCGAGGAGGCGACGAAGATGCTGCGACCGGCCGACGATCGCCTGTTCGAGCCGGTGCCGGTCTCGCTCGCCGTCAATCGCGTCGCCAACGACCGGCCGGAATTGCACGAGCGCGTCGCCCCGCCGGCGCCCGAGCCGGGTGTCGCGCCGATCACCGCCGAGGTGCCGCCGCGCCGGGGCCGGGGCAAGGACAAGGGCAAGAAGGACGGCGGCCAGTTCGATCTCTTCTGAGGTCTCAGGCCGACGGCTTCTTCGACGGGTCGATCCAGCGCGCGAAGTTGAGCCGTTCCTCGAGCGTGTAGCCGAGCGAGCGATAGAACTCGGCGACCGCGGCATTGTCGGTCCGCACCATCAGATTGAGCTTCCAGACGCCGCGCGCCTTCAGCCAGTCCTCGGCCGCCGCCATGATCGCCCGCCCGAGCCCGGCGCCCTGCCGGTCGGGATCGACCGAGACGTAGTAGACGGTGCCGCGATGGCCGTCATGGCCGACCATCACCGAGGCGACGATCGGCCCGCCCGCGGTCTCGCGCCCGACGAGGATCGTCGCCTCGGCCGAGGCACGGGCAAAGGCGATGTCGGCCTGCGGGTCGTTCCAGGGCCGAGTCAGGCCCGCCCGCGTCCACAGGTCGACGACCGCCGCGACGTCGTCGTCGCCGATTTCGGAGATCACGAGTGCTGCGTTCATGGCGGTCCTCATGCCGTCCGGGCCGTTGGAAGGGCGCGGCAATAGCAGAGCCGCCGGCATGCGGCAACGGCAAACGAAAACGGCGCGACCGGGGGCCGCGCCGTCGTCTCGTCCAGGCGGGATTGCCGCTCAGCTCCAGCCACCGTTGCGACCGCGATAGAAGATGTGCTGGCCGATCTTGTCGAGCCGCAGGAAGGTCCGGGCCCAGCGCGGCCGCACATAGGTCGCGTGGTAATGCGTCGCGCTGCCGACATCGTTGATGTAGGCGTTGCCGTCGAGAACGCGGTCGGCGACGTCCTGGGCGATCTGCCAGGCGTCGGCGTCGCGGATGCGGTCCTTGTAGCCGTCGCAGGCGAAGGAGAACTGGCAGCGGTTGCGCCAGCTCTTGTTCTGGTAGACGACGCCGCAGATGCTGTTCGGATAGTGGACGTTGGCGACCCGGTTGAGGATCACCTGGGCGACCGCGACCTGGCCTTCGACCGGCTCGCCGCGCGCCTCGAAATAGACGGCGGTGGCAAGGCAGGTGCGCTCCTTCTCCGAGACGGTGAGGTTGGAGATCGCCTGCTGCGCCGCGCTTTCGGCCGGCACCGCGTCGACGGCGGCGAGCGCCATCAGATAGCCGGGCATCGGCCGGAATTCGGGCTTCTTCTTCGGGATGGCGACGAACGCCATCTGCGTCGGGCGGTCGTCCGCCCTGGCGTCGTCGGCCGCCGCGACGGCGGTGACGAGCGCCACCGGCGCACCGAAGCTCGAGGAGGCGAGCATGACGTTCTCGCGCTCGATGGCGATCGAGCCGGCGAAGGCGAGCGGCGGCAGAACGCTGGTGTCGGGCCCGTCGGTGAGGCTCGACATGTCGAAGACGGCACCGGCGACCGGCAGGTTGTAGCCGTTGCTGCGCGGCAGGGTGCGGGTCATCATCAGGTCGCCCTTGGCGGACCGGTTGACGACGGGATAGGCGGGCGTCGCGTGCGGCGCGATCGAGCCGGTGACGACCGGATCGACGGCGCTCGTCGCGGCGACGGCGCCGCCGGCGCCGAGCAGGCGGGGCAGGGCGATATCGGCCGGCAGGGCCGGGGTCTGGAAGCTGTAGCTCGGCCGGTGTTCGGAAATCTCCGGCGTGGCGACGAGGAAAGTGCGCCAGCGCTCCGCGGCCGGACCGTCGAGGCCGACGAGGCTGCCGACGTCCTGCAGCGCGATGCGTTCCGAGCCGCTGAAGAACATGGCGATGGCGAGAAGATAGGGGGCGACTGCCGATGTCGACGGCTGTCGTCTCGACGACGGTCGTACGCGAACCATACGAACGCAACTCCTACGCAATACCCGACATGGAGCCATCGAACGGCTCGTCGCTGTCGTCTACTCAAGGACCCGATCCGCGTCCGGACGAACCGGTCCGGCAGCGATACGCTCGGGTGGCAAGACGCCCCCCACGGCTATGGTTGTCGCCGATTAACCTTGCGAAGCCGTTAATGCGCAAAGTCGTTCTGCAAGCGACGCGGGTGGGAGAGGGACGAGGCGATTTCACGGCCGCGGCGGCGCGACCGCCGACAGGGGCGTCATCGTCTGTTGAACGAGGCGCCGAAGGCGCGCTGCGCGGCGCTCGCCGTCTCAGTCCGAGAGGCGCCGCAGGAGGCCTTCCGAAAGCGTGAGCTCGGCCGAGAACGGGCCGGGCGCGGCGGCGAGCGCCGCGTCGATATCGACCCGCCCGAGGCCTTCCGTGCCGAAACGGGTCTTCAGGCTCTCGGCGATCCAGGCCCGCGCCTGCGCCGCCCGGCGCGTGGCGCCGCTGCCGGTCTCGGCCGCATGGGCGCGATGCGCGGCGACCGCGTCGGCGAGTTCGTCGAGCCCTTCCCCCTTGGTGGCGGAGACGAGGACGACCGGCGGCACGAAGGCGCCGGGGTCGCGGCGAAAC
Source organism: Pseudomonadota bacterium (assembly GCA_029572955.1). Classification (GTDB taxonomy): domain Bacteria; phylum Pseudomonadota; class Alphaproteobacteria; order Rhizobiales; family JAKPQE01; genus JAKPQE01. Next base: position 23,960 of record JAKPQE010000067.1, on the reverse strand, counting down.
AGCGTCAGCGCGCCCTCGACGTCGCCGGCGGCGCGCTTCGCCGCCGTGCCCATGTCGGCCTTGGTGACGGCGACGACGTCGGGCAGTTCCATCACGCCGGCTTTCATGAATTGCAGGGAATCGCCCGAGGCCGGCTGGATGCACAGGAGCACCGTGTCGGCGACGAGCACGATGTCGGCTTCCGACTGGCCGATGCCGACGGTCTCGACGAGGACGTGGTCGTAGAGCGCCCGCATCAGCACGATTGCCGCCACGGCATGGTCGGAAAGGCCGCCGAGCCGGTCGCGCGCCGCCATCGAGCGCACGAACACGCCCTGGTCTTCCGGATCGGTGGTGAGCCGGGTGCGGTCGCCGAGAAGGGCGCCGCCGGTCTTGCGCGACGACGGGTCGACGGCGATCACCGCGACGGTCTCGCCGGCGGCCCGCCAGCGCCGGATCAGCTGGTCGGTGAGAGTCGACTTGCCGACGCCCGGCGGCCCGGTGAGGCCGAGCACATGGGCGCGGTCGGCGAGAAAGGCCTCGTCGAGCAGGCGGGCGAGGTCGGCGCTGCCGGCATCGGTCTCGATGGCCGAAAGGGCGCGGGCGACGGCACGTTTGCCGCCCGCGCGGATCTCGGTGAGGCTCGCGACCCGTCCGCTCACGACTTCGCGTTGAGCGCCGACTGGGCCGCCGCGAGGCGGGCGATCGGCACGCGGAACGGTGAGCACGAGACATAGTCGAGGCCGACGCTCTCGCAGAAGCCGATCGAGGCCGGATCGCCGCCATGCTCGCCGCAGATGCCGAGCTTCATGCCGGGCCGGGTCGCCCGGCCGCGCTCGGCGGCGATCTTGACGAGTTCACCGACGCCTTCCTGATCGAGCGAGACGAACGGATCCTGCTCGACGATGCCCTTGGCGGTGTAGGTGCCGAGGAAGCTGCCGGCGTCGTCACGCGAGATGCCGAAGGTCGTCTGCGTCAGGTCGTTGGTGCCGAACGAGAAGAACTCGGCCGACTCGGCGATCTTGGCCGCGGCGAGGGCGGCGCGCGGCAGCTCGATCATCGTGCCGACATGGTAGGCGATCTCGATGCCGGCCTCCTTGGAGACCTCGGCCGCCATGGCGTCGATGCGCGCCTTGACGAGGTCGAGTTCGGCCTTGGTGGCGACCAGCGGCACCATGACTTCCGGCACCACCGGGCTGCCCGTCGACTTGCCGGCCTCGACCGCCGCCTCGAAGATCGCCCGCGCCTGCATCTCGGCGATCTCCGGATAGGAGATGGCGAGGCGGCAGCCGCGATGGCCGAGCATCGGGTTGAACTCGTGCAGCGCATCGGCCCGCTCGGCGAGCCGGTCGGCCGGCACGCCCATGGCCGCCGACACCTCGGCGATCTCCTCGGCCGTCTTCGGCAGGAACTCGTGCAGCGGCGGGTCGAGCAGGCGGATCGTCACCGGCAGGCCCTTCATGATCTCGAACAGCTCGACGAAGTCGGCCCGCTGCATCGGCAAGAGCTTGGCGAGCGCCGTGCGACGGTCCTCTTCCTTGTCGGAAAGGATCATCTCGCGCACCGCGATGATGCGGTCGCCCTCGAAGAACATGTGCTCGGTGCGGCAAAGGCCGATGCCCTCGGCGCCGAACTCGCGCGCCGCGCGGGCGTCGGTCGGGGTCTCGGCATTGGTGCGCACCTTCATGCGCCGCGTCGCGTCGGCCCAGACCATCAGCTGGGCGAAGTCACCGGACAGCTCCGGCTTGAGCATCGGCACCTCGCCGACCAGCACCTGGCCGTTGGCGCCGTCGATGGTGATGCGATCACCCTTCTTCAGCACCGTGCCGGCGACCGACATGGTCTCGGCATTGTAGTCGACGCGGATCGTGCCGGCGCCCGAGACGCAGGGCTTGCCCATGCCGCGGGCGACGACGGCGGCGTGGCTGGTCATGCCGCCACGGGTCGTCAGGATGCCCTCGGCGGCGTGCATGCCGTGGATGTCCTCCGGGCTCGTCTCGACGCGCACGAGGATCACCTTGTGGCCCTCGTTGTTCATGCGCTCGGCTTCGTCCGAATTGAACACGATCTCGCCCGAGGCCGCGCCCGGCGAGGCCGGCAGGCCGGTGGCGATGACGTTGCGCGGCGCCTTCGGGTCGATGGTCGGGTGCAGCAGCTGGTCGAGCGAAGCCGGATCGACGCGCAGCACCGCCTCGTTCCGGTTGATGAGGCCATCCTCGACCATCTCGACGGCGATCCTGAGGGCGGCCTTGGCGGTGCGCTTGCCCGAGCGGGTCTGCAGCATCCACAGCTTGCCCTGCTCGACGGTGAACTCGACGTCCTGCATGTCGCGATAGTGCTTCTCGAGCTTGTCGCAGATGTCGGTGAACTGCTTGAAGGCCGCCGGCATGACGGTCTCGAGCGAGGGCTTGTCGGAGCCGGAAGCGACCCGCGCCGCCTCGGTCAGGTCCTGCGGCGTGCGGATGCCGGCGACCACGTCCTCGCCTTGCGCGTTGACGAGGAACTCGCCGTAGAGCGCCTTTTCACCGGTCGAGGGATTGCGGGTGAAGGCGACGCCGGTCGCCGACGTCTCGCCCATGTTGCCGAACACCATGGCCTGCACATTGACCGCGGTGCCCCAGCTTTCCGGCAGATTGTGGAGCTTGCGATAAGTGATCGCGCGCGGCGTCATCCACGACGAGAACACGGCGCCGATCGAGCCCCAGAGCTGCTCTTCCGGCGACTGCGGGAAGGGCCGGCCAAGCTTTTCGGCGACGATCTTCTTGTACTGGGCGATGACCTCGCTCCAGTCGCCGGCACCGAGATCGGTGTCGAGCGTAAAGCCGCGGTCGGCCTTGAAGTTCTCCAGGATCTCCTCGAAGTCGTGATGCTCGAGGCCGAGCACGACGTCCGAATACATCTGGATGAAGCGCCGGTAGGAATCGAAGGCGAAACGCTCGCCGGCGGCCTTGGCCAGCGCCTTCACGGTCTCGTCGTTGAGGCCGAGATTGAGCACCGTGTCCATCATGCCCGGCATCGAGGCGCGGGCGCCGGAGCGGACCGAGACCAGCAGCGGATTGTCGGGGTCGCCGAAAGTCTTGCCGGTGATCTTGGCGACATGGTCGAGCGCCGCGGTGACCTGGGCTTCCAGATCGCCCGGATAGGCCCGGCCGTTGGCGTAGTAGTAGGTGCAGACTTCGGTGGTGATGGTGAAGCCGGGCGGAACCGGCAGGCCGAGATTGCACATCTCCGCCAGGTTCGCACCCTTGCCGCCGAGCAGATTCTTCATGCTCGCCGTGCCTTCGGCCTTGCCGTCACCGAACGTGTAGACCCACTTGCTCATCTGATTTCTCCCCCAGCGTTCCGCGGACGAGCCATCGTCCGTTGCCGCCGCTTCGAATGGCCCGCGATCCTGTCGCGAGCGGTCAGGAAATGCTTAGCCCTCATGCATGTTGCACTGCAACGTCAAATAGCGCATGCGCGAAAACCACGCACCCGAATATCGATATTTTTTCGAGGCGGATGCGCCCTTCGTCGGTCGGCATATTGGGGAAAGGGCAGGTCCCGGTTCAATGAGCCCGATCAATGCAGAAGTCGACGACCTCGAGGAGCGCCTGCTTGTGCGCCGAGTCGGGGAACGGCGCGAGGGCGTCGCGCGCGATCGCGCCGTAGTGCCGGGCCCGCTCGATGGTGTCCTCGATCGCCCGGTGCTTGCGGATCAGTTCGATGGCGTGTTCGAGGTCGGCATCGCCGTTCTGGCCGTCCTGCAGGGCGCGCTGCCAGAAGGCACGGTCCTCGTCCGAGCCGCGCCGGTAGGACAGCACCACCGGCAGGGTGATCTTGCCCTCGCGGAAGTCGTCGCCGACCTTCTTGCCGAGCTTGGCTTCCATGCCGCCATAGTCGAGCGCGTCGTCGACCAGCTGGAAAACGACGCCGAGATTGGTGCCGTAGGAGCGGAAGGCGGCGCACTCGGCCTTCGGCCGCTCGGCGATGACCGGGCCGACCTCGGCCGCGGCGGCGAAGAGCGCGGCGGTCTTGGCGCGAATCACGGCGAGATACTCGTCTTCGGTGGTCGCCGTGTTCTTGGCCGCGGCGAGCTGCATGACCTCGCCTTCGGCGATGATCGCGGCGGCGTCGGAGAGGATGCCGAGCGCCTGCAGCGAGCCGACCTCGACCATCATCCGGAACGCCTGGCCGAGCAGGAAGTCGCCGACGAGCACGCTCGCCTCGTTGCCCCACAGCATGCGGGCGGCGAGCCTGCCGCGCCTGAGCTCGCTCTCGTCGACGACGTCGTCGTGCAGCAGCGTGGCGGTGTGCATGAACTCGACGGAGGCGGCGAGCTTGACGTGGCCGACGCCGGTATAGCCGCACATCTGGGCGGCGGCGATCGTCAGCATCGGCCTCAGCCGCTTGCCGCCGGAAGAGATGAGATGGTTCGCGACCTCGGGGATCATCTGGACGTCCGAGCCGGTGCGGCTCAGGATCGTCTCGTTGACCCTTTGCATATCGCCGGCGACGAGCGCCACCAGCCTGTCGATGCCGGTCTCTCCGGACGACTTCTCACCGAGCGGGACGACAACTCCCAAAGCGCTTCCCCCAATCCTGTCTTCACTCGCCGGCAGAATAGGTTGCGCCACCGACCCCGGCAAGTGTTCAGCCGATAGACATTCCAAGCAGTCGTTTTGCGCCGCACAGAACCGTGTCGCCCCGGCCAGCGTCGTCATGCCCGTAAAGCCCGCCGAATACAACACCCGTTGGCGGTTGCGCCGCCGCCGGTGCTGCACCGCACCGGGAAACGTCGCGGAATCGGCCGCTTTGTCGCACCCCGGACCCGGACCGGCCACGGCACGGCCGGCGCGCCGTTTACCCGGCATCAAGCTTTCCCGGCAAATCCTCTGTCCGAGAATTCCCTTTTCCGGTCCGCAAATTGTGAGGGGACATTTTGCACGCACCCGCACCCACCAATGTCGAGCAATTTTTCGACAGGAGCGAGATCATCGTCTCCAAGACCGACCTGAAGGGCCGGATCACCTACGCCAACCGCACCTTTGCCCGCCTCGCCGGCTATTCGGAGGCCGAGCTTCTCGGCCAGCCGCATTCGATCATCCGGCATCCCGACATGCCGCGCGCGGTGTTCAAGCTGCTCTGGGATACGCTCGCCGAGCGCAACGAGGTCTTCGCCTACGTCAAGAACCTCGCCCGCGACGGCAGCTTCTACTGGGTCTTCGCCCACGTCACGCCGTCGATGGATGCCGACCAGAACGTCGTCGGCTACCACTCGAACCGCCGCGTGCCGCGCCGCGAGGTCGTCTCGAACGTCATCGAGCCGCTCTATGCCTCGCTGCTGGCCGAGGAAAACGCCGTGGCGAACAAGAAGGAAGGCCTCGCGCGCTCTTCCAAGATGCTCACCGACATCATCCGCTCGAAAGCCCGGTCCTACGATGAACTCATCTTCTCTCTCTAAGGCCTTCGTCGCCGGCATCGCTGCCGCGATCCTCGGCCTTGGTGCCGCCGTCGCGGTGCTTGTCGGTTTTGCCTCTGTCGCCGCCGGGCTCGCTGTCGCTGCCGCCATCGCCGGCGTCCTCGTCGCGGTGTTCGCGCTGAAGGCCAAGGCGGCGGTCGCCGTCGCCGACGAACTCTGCCGCGACATCATCCGCGGCGATTTCGAGAGCCGCATCTGCCGTGTCGTCGACGGTGGCGAGCTCGCCGACCTGCAATATTCGGTCAACGACATGGTCGACCGCATCGACGCCTATATCCGCGAGACCACCGCGGTGATGAGCGCCGTGCGCAATCACAAATACTTCCGCCGCATCCTGCCCGAGGGGCTGGACGGTGCCTTGCTGACCGGCGCCAACATCATCAACGAGGCGATGGTCGTCGTGCAGGGCCGCATCGGCGACGTCAACCAGTCGACCCTGCGCTTCGAGAACGCTATCCGCGGCGTCGTCGACAAGATCTCCGCCTCCGCCGTGCAGATGAACCAGCTCGCCAATTCCGTCGATGCCGGCGCGCGCAGCACCTCGGAGAAGGCGACCACCGTCGCCGCCGCCGCCGAGGAGGCGACCACCAACGTTCAGGATGTCGCCCGCTCCGCCGCCAACCTCGCCACGGCCTCGCAGGATATCTCCTCCAAGGTGTCGATGTCGGCCGATATCGCCCGCCGGGCCGTCGACCACGTCCAGCGCACCGACGAGACGGTACGCAGCCTCGACGCTGCTGCGACCCGGATCGGCGAGGTCCTCGACCTCATCAATGCCATCGCCGAGCAGACCAACCTCTTGGCCCTCAACGCCACCATCGAGGCGGCGCGGGCCGGCGAGGCGGGGCGCGGCTTTGCCGTCGTCGCCAGCGAGGTGAAGGCGCTCGCTGGCCAGACCGCCAAGGCGACCGGGGAGATCTCCGAGCATGTCGCGAGCGTGCGCGAGGCGACCGACGCCGCCGTCGGCGCGATGGCCGCGATCGCCTCGACCATCGACGAGATCAACGCCATCACCAGCGAGGTCGTCGCCAATATCGACACCCAGAGCGAGGCCACCGAGGAAATCGCCCACAATGTCGAGCAGGCCTTCGCCGGCGCCCGCGAGGTGACCGTCAACATCCACGACGTCTCCGTGCACAGCCAGGAGACCGGCGAGATCGCCGGCACCGTTCTGGGCGCGGCCGAGAGCCTCGGCGAGCAGTCGGAATTCCTTGCCCACGAGGTCCGCGAATTCCTGCTCAGCCTGCGCCGCGGGCCGCTCGATCGCCGCTTCGGCAGCGATCCGACCTATGGCGGCCCGGAACGCCGCGACGACATCGTGGCCGCCGCATGATGCCGACGGTTCGTCGGCTCAGCATCGACAGAGAGGAGGGCCGGCCCGTGCGTCGGCCCTTCTGGCGTTTCGGGCCGGTTTCGGGCGAGCCCCGCCGGCACGCGACCGAACGCCCAATGTCAATTTCACGCCAATGCGTTATCGTCGATATCGACGATTCCCAGTCGTTCTGATGGGAAAGGAAAAATCCATGTCTATGCGCCAGTCTTCCCAGCGCCGCCTCGGCCGCAACGCGCTGGCATTCGTGCTCGCCGGCGGCCGCGGCAGCCGGCTCAAGGAATTGACCGATACACGCGCCAAGCCGGCGGTCTATTTCGGCGGCAAGAGCCGCATCATCGACTTCGCCCTCTCCAATGCGATCAATTCGGGTATCCGCCGCATCACCGTGGCGACCCAGTACAAGGCGCACAGCCTGATCCGCCACCTGCAGCGCGGCTGGAACTTCCTGCGGCCCGAGCGTAACGAGATCTTCGACATCCTGCCGGCCTCGCAGCGCGTCTCCGAGGACAAGTGGTATGTCGGCACCGCCGACGCCGTCGCCCAGAACCTCGACATCATCGAGAGCTACGGCCCGGACCTCATCGTCATCCTCGCCGGCGACCACATCTACAAGATGGACTACGAGCTGATGCTCGAGCAGCACGTCGCCAGCGGCGCCGACGTCACGGTCGCCTGCATCGAGGTGCCGCGCATGGAAGCGACCGGCTTCGGCGTCATGAAGGTCGACGAGTGGTCGCGCATCATCGATTTCGTCGAGAAGCCCGCCGATCCGCCGCCGATGCCCGGCAAGCCCGACGTCGCGCTCGCCTCGATGGGCATCTACGTGTTCGACGCCCCGTTCCTCTACGACCTGTTGCGCCGCGACGAGGGCCAGGAGGATTCCAGCCACGATTTCGGCAAGGACCTCATCCCCTACATCGTCAAGCACGGCAAGGCGATCGCCCATCACTTCTCCGATTCCTGCGTGCGCTCCGGCGTCGAGGCCGCGCCCTACTGGCGCGACGTCGGCACCATCGACGCCTTCTGGCAGGCCAACATCGATCTCACCGACTTCGTTCCCGAACTCGACATCTACGATCAGAACTGGCCGATCTGGACCTATGCCGAGGTCACCCCGCCGGCCAAGTTCATCCACGACGAGGACGGCCGCCGCGGACAGGCGATTTCCTCGCTGATCTCGGGCAACTGCATCATCTCCGGTGCGCGGATCGACAAGTCGCTGCTGTTCACCGGCGTGCGGGCTCATTCCTATTCCTCGCTCGAACATGTCGTCGCCTTGCCCTATGTCACGATCAACCGCGGCGCCCGGCTGAAGCGGGTGGTGGTCGATCGCGGCGTCAACATCCCGCCCGGCCTCGTCGTCGGCGAGGATCCGGAACTCGACGCCAAGCGCTTCCGCTATTCGGAGGGCGGCGTGGTGCTGATCACGCAGTCGATGATCGACGCTCTCGAGGATTGAAATAGTTGCGCGTCCTGTTCGTTGCTTCCGAGTGCTATCCGCTGATCAAGACCGGCGGATTGGCCGATGTCGTCGGTGCCCTGCCGCAGGCGCTCGGCCGCCTCGGCGCCGAGGTGCGGGTACTCCTGCCGAACTACCCGGAAGTGGCCGGAGCGCTCGGCGGCACGCGGGTCGTCGGCCGCTTTAGGGAGCGCGGCGGCGACGTCACCCTGCTCGCCGGCGAGGCGTCCGGCCTCGACGTCATCGCCCTCGACGCGCCGCATCTCTTCGACCGGCCGGGCTCGCCCTACCACATGCCCGACGGCCAGGACTGGCCGGACAACCACGTCCGCTTCGCCACCCTGTCGGGCATCGCGGCGCGGATCGGCTGCGAGGGCGTCGCCGGCTGGCGGCCCGATGTCGTCCATGCCCACGACTGGCAGGCCGGCCTTGCGCCGTTCTACATCCGGCTCGCCACGGTGCCCTGCGCCCGCACCGTCTTCACCATCCACAACATGGCCTATCAGGGCGTGGTGCCGACCACCGAACTCGACACGCTCGGCATCCCGTCGCGCTTCTACACCGCCGACGGCATGGAATACTGGGGCGCCCTGTCGCTGCTCAAATCCGGCATCGTCTATTCCGACCGGGTGACGACGGTCAGCCCGACCTATGCCCAGGAGCTGCGCACCGGCGAGTTCGGCATGGGCCTCGAGGGCGCGGTCTCGGCCCGCGCCAAGGACTTCGCCGGTATCCTCAACGGCATCGACGACACCGTCTGGAACCCGCGCACCGACAGGCTGATCCCGGCCACCTACTCGCCGCGCGACCTCTCCGGCAAGGCGGCCGACAAGGCGGCGCTGCAGGCCGCCTTCGGTCTCGACGTCGACCCGTCCCGGCCGGTCTTCACGGTGATCAGCCGTCTCGCCTACCAGAAGGGCCTCGACATCCTGCTCGCCGTCCTGCCCGAGCTCATCGAGCGCGGCGGCCAGCTCGTCCTCCTCGGCTCGGGCGATCCCGACCTGCAGCGCGCCTATATGGACGCCGCCGCCGGCCATCCCGGCCGCGTCGGGGTGCGTATCGGCTACGACGAATCGCTCTCCCATCTCGCCCAGGCGGGTGCCGACGCGATCATCATCCCGTCGCGCTTCGAGCCCTGCGGCCTCACCCAGCTCTACGGCCTGCGCTACGGCACGCTGCCGATCGTCGCGCGCACCGGCGGCCTCGCCGACACGGTGATCGACGCCAACGACGCCGCGCTCGCCCGCAATATCGGCACCGGCTTCGTCTTCTACCCGGTCAATGCCGACCGCCTGCGCTTCGCCGTCGAGCGGGCGATCGCGCTGTGGTACGGCGCCCCCGAGGTCTGGCGCCGCCTGCAGGTCAACGCCATGGCCCAGCCGGTCGGCTGGCACGCCTCGGCCGAGCGCTACCTCGATCTCTACCGGTCGCTGCCGGGCGAGGGGGCCGGGGCGCCGGCGCAGCCGGAGGCGCCGGCAGAGAAGTCCGCCGCGCCGAAAAAGCCGGCAAGGCCGAGGGCCGCCACCGCCGCGCCGAAGGCGAAACCGGCGACGGCCGCCCGCAAGTCGCGCAAAAGCCCCACCTCTGGAAAAAACGGCGGTTGAACGCGATTAGCGATTTTCCGGACGCGGAAAACGCTCTAGATCGGTTCCATGTTGTCGTCATCCGCCCGTCTCGAGGTCAAGCCCGGCCAGCCCTATCCGCTCGGCGCCACGTTCGATGGCGAGGGGACGAATTTCGCCATCTTCTCGGCCAACGCCACCTGCGTCGAGCTGTGCCTGTTCTCCCGCCGCACCGGCCGCGAGATCGCCCGCAAGGCGCTGCCCGAGCGCACCTCGGACATCTGGCACGGCTATCTGCCGCGCATCCGCCCCGGCACGCTCTACGGCTATCGCGTCCACGGCCCCTACGATCCGGAGGCCGGCGACCGCTTCAATCCCAACAAGCTGCTGATCGACCCTTACGCCAAGGGCTTTTCCGGCCGGCTGAAATGGAGCGATTCGCTGCACGGCTACCGCCGCGACAGCGGCCGCGAGGACCTCTCCTTCGACCGCCGCGACAGCGCCTTCGCCATGCCGAAATGCGTCGTCGTCGATCCGCTGTTCAGCTGGGGCCACGACCGCCCGCCCGAGACGCCGTGGTCCGAGACCGTCATCTACGAGGCCGGCGTGCGCGCCTCGACCATGCAGCGTCAGGACGTCGCCCAGGTCGCCCGTGGCCATTTCACCGGCATCGCCTCGCCGCAGATGATCGATCACATGGTCAAGCTCGGCATCACCGCCGTCGAGCTGTTGCCGATCCACGCCTATGCCGACGAGCGCTTCCTCGTCGACAAGGGCCTCGTCAACCTGTGGGGCTACAACACCCTCGGCTATTTCGCGCCCGACATCCGCTTCCTCACCGGCGGCGGCCTCGCCGATTTCCAGCACATGGTGCGCAGCCTGCACGCCGGCGGCATCGAGGTCATCCTCGACGTCGTCTACAACCACACCGCCGAGGGCAATCAGTACGGGCCGACGCTGTCGTTCCGCGGCATCGACAATCGCAGCTATTACCGGCTCGATCCGATGGCGCCGCGCTACTACACGGACTATTCCGGCTGCGGCAACACGCTCGACCTGTCGCAGCCGCACGTCCAGCGCCTCGTCCTCGATTCCCTGCGCTACTGGGTCGAGGTCGGCCATGTCGACGGCTTCCGCTTCGATCTGGCGAGCGCCCTTGCCCGCGAGCATTCCGACTTCGACCCCGGCGCCGGCTTCCTCGACGCCCTGCGCCAGGATCCGGTGCTCGCCCGCGTCAAGCTGATCATGGAGCCCTGGGACGTCGGCTATGGCGGCTATCGCCTCGGCGGCTTCCCGCCCGGCCAGGCCGAATGGAACGACCGCTATCGCGACACGGTGCGCCGCTTCTGGCGCGGCGACGGCGGCATGGCGCCGGAATTCGCCACCCGCATCGCCGGCTCGGCCGACTTCTTCGATCGCAACGGCCGCCGGCCCTGGGCCTCGATCAATTTCGTCGCCGCCCATGACGGCCTGACGCTCGCCGACTCGGTCGCCTTCGCGACCAAGCACAACGAGGCCAATGGCGAGGAAAACCGCGACGGCCATTCGGAGAATTTCAGCGCCAATTACGGCGTCGAGGGGCCGACGACGGACCCCGAGATCCGCGCCGTGCGCAATCGCCAGCGCCGCAATCTGATGGCGACGCTGCTCTTGTCGCAGGGCACCCCGATGATCCATGCCGGCGACGAGATCGGCAACGGCCAGGGCGGCAACAACAACGCCTACGCCCAGGACAATTCGACCGGCTGGGTCGACTGGGGCGGCCTCCATACCGACGCCGACTTCCTCGCCTTCGTGCGCCGCCTCGCCGCTTTCCGGCGCGACAACAAGGCGGTCCGCCAGTCCCGCTTCCTGCATGGCAACTGCCGCGCCGGCGAGGACATCAAGGACATCCAGTGGATCGCCCCGGACGGCCGCGAGATGGGCCGCGACGGCTGGAGCAATCCGGGCCTGCGCTGTCTCGCCGTGGTGCTGCGCACGGCGGCCGACGCCCCGGCCTACGACATCGTCGAGAGCCCGGTGATGATCGTCGTCAACGCCAGTGCCGAGGCGACCCGTTTCGTCATGCCGGCGGCGAGCCCCGGCCACGTCTGGAAGATGGAAATCGACACCACCACCGCCGACGGCGCTCCGGCCATCGCCGTTCCCCTCGGCTCGCGCGCTTCGCTCGCCATGGAGCCGCGCTCGCTCGCCGTGTTCGTCGAGACCGCGGCCGGCTTCCCCAACGGGAAACAGAAATGACCGATCAGCCCGCCGCGCTCGACCTCCTTGCCGACAAGTATGGCATCGAGCGCAGCTACTACGACAGCGCCGGCCGCCATCATCCGGTGCCGGACGAGACCGTCCGCGCCGTGCTCGCCGCGATGGGCGTTGCCGCCGAAACGCCGGCCGAGATCGCCGAGGCGCTGGCCGCACCGCTCCAGGCCGGCGACCCGGACCTCGCCGAAGACGCCGGTGCCTGCTTCTCCGTCGCCGAGGCGACGGCCGGCGGGCCGCTGCCCTGGGGCTTCACCGCGCCGCTCTACGGCCTCGTCTCCGATCGCGACCAGGCCGTCGGCGACTTCGAGAACCTTGCCCGCATGGCCGAGATCGCCGCGGCGAAGGGCGCCGATTTCCTCGGCATCAACCCGGTGCACGCGCTCTTTCCGGCGCGGCCCGAATGGGTCAGCCCCTATTCGCCGTCGAGCCGGCAGGGGCTCAACATCTTCCACATCGCCGTCGACAAGGTGCCGGAATTCGAAACGAGCGAGCCGGCCCGTCGCGCCCTCGAGGCCAGTGCCGCGGCCTTCGCCGCCCTGCGGGACGGCGAGCTGATCGATTACGCCGCCGTCGCCGCGCTCAAATGGCCGCTCTACGAGGCGCTGTTCGAGGCGTTCGAGACGGGCGGCGGCGCCCGCCGCGCCGCCTTCGAGGCGTTCCGCCAGAGCCGTGGCGAGGGGCTGCGCCGGCGCGCCGTCTTCGACGTGCTCTCCGAGCATTTCACCTGCGAGCGCCCGGACGCCGCCGGCTGGCCGTGCTGGCCGCAGGCGTATCGCGATCCGCGTTCCGGCGAGGTCGCGCGCTTCGCCGGCGAGAACGCCCGCCGCGTCGCCTTCCACGAATATCTGCAGTGGCTCGCCGACGAGCAGCTCGCCGCGGCCCAGGCCCGTGCCCGCGCCGCCGGCATGCGCCTCGGCCTCTATCTCGACATCGCCGTCGGAGTTGCCGGCCACGGCGCCGACTTCTGGGCCGAGCCGGAGATGTTCGGCCGCGGCGTGTCGCTCGGCGCGCCGCCCGACGCTTTCGATTCCAACGGCCAGAACTGGGGCCTTGCCCCGTTCAATCCGCATGCCCTGAAGCGCACCGGCTATGCCCCCTTCGCGGCGATGCTGAAAAGCGCCATGACCCGCGCCGGCATGATCCGCATCGACCACGTGCTCGGCTTCGTGCGCACCTTCTGGATCCCCGAGGGCCTGCCCGGCACCTATGTCCGCTTCCCGCTCGACGACCTCCTCGCGGTGACGGCGCGCGAATCCCGCGCCGCGCGCAGCGTCGTCGTCGGCGAGGATCTCGGCAACGTGCCCGAGGGCCTGCGCGAGGCGATGGCCCGGCGCAACGTGCTCGGCTACCGGGTGACCTGGTTCGAGCGCGAATGGGGCGGCGATTTCCGCACGCCGGAGAAATACCCCCGCGACGCGATCGCGACCCTGACGACCCACGACCTGCCGACCCTGCGCGGCTTCATGGGCTTTCGCGACATCGAATGGCGCGAGCGCATCGGCCGCCACGATCCCGAGGCGATCGCTGCCGAGCGCACTGAACGCGACCACGACCTCTGGCGCCTCACCGGCATGGCCGGCGTCGACCTCGCCGCCAGCGAGCGCGACGATCGCGAGGAACTGAGCCTTGCCCTGCACCGCCGGCTGGCATCGAGCCCGGCGGCGGCTGTCGCCGCCGGTATCGAGGACGCGCTCGGCCTCGTCGAGCAGCCGAACCTGCCCGGCACCGTCGACGAGCATCCGAACTGGCGCCGCCGCCTGCCGGTGTCGCTGGAGGAGATCGCGGATGTCGACCGCTTCGACCGCCTGTGCACGGCGATGACCGAGGGACGCAGCGGCGCCGGCGAGTGATGCCGCCCGCCCGGCCGCCGTCCCTCAGTTGACGCGCGGATTGATCGGCCGCTCGAGCACCGCCGAGCGATGCGCCGACCACGACGACGTCGACAGCATCTCGTCTTCCTGGGAAAAGTCGGTCAGCGCCCAGGCCCAGTCGCCGGTGATCCGGCACGGCACCAGATGCGTCTCGAAATCGTCGTAGAGCCGGTGCACCCAGCCCGGCCCGCCGACGTTTTCCGGCAGCACCGCGGCGGCCCTGACCGCATCCGACATCGGCGAGCGGCCGAACTGGTCCTCGAAGATGTCGGCGATCTCGCCGAGCGTCTTCTTCGTCTCGAGCCGCAGCATCTTGGTCTTGCCGGCAGCGTTCCTGAGGATGAAGCCGCGCGGCTCGGTGATGAAATAGTATTCCATGAAACTGAAGTTCTTGCGCACCTGGTCGAGGATGGCGTCGATGCCGTCATGCTCGAAGGTGTTGTCCTGCGAGGCGCGCAGCATCTCGACGAGAATGCGGGAATTCTCGCGGATGAAGGCGTTGTGCTGGGCAAGGACCATGGCCGGCAGCCGGTCGGGGATGCGCGGGTCCTGCTTCAGCAGGAAGCCGTCGATGATGTCCTCGTTGAACGCCTCGACCGCCACCTTCTCGTCGGCCTTGCCGGTCAGCAGCACCTTCTTGACCTTGAGGTGCTTGATCTGGCGGAAGAAGTCGATGCCGGTCATCTCCGGCATGTCGTAGTCGGAAATGACCACCGAGATCATGTCGTAGCGCGACGGCGAGGTGGCGTAGCGCAGCACCTCCGAATAGCGCAGCAGCAACAGCCGGTCGGCCTTGTCGGCGCTCTGGTCCTCCGGCCGGTCGCCGTAATGGCCGATGAACCGGCTGAGATCGGCGGCGCTCTGGCCGGTATTGGCGAGGCGGCCGAGTGCCAGCTGCGGCGAGGTATAGCCGAGGCACGCGGTGCGGCCGCCGAGGAAATTGCGCAAGGTTTCGACGACATCGGCGTCGTCGTCCAGGAGGAGCGTGCTGCAGGGATGGTTGAGCAGCACATTCCTGTCGAATACGAGGCTCATGAAGACTTCTCGGATCTCGGGAGACGAATGACGAACTCGGTGAAGATACCTGGCTCGGACTGCAGCGTGATGGTGCCGCCGAAGCTCGTGACGACGCGCCGGCAGAACGCCAGGCCGAGGCCGGCGCCGCCCTCGCGGCCGGAATAGAAGCGGTCGAACACCTTGCGCTGGTCGTAGCGCTGGATGCCGGTGCCGCCGTCCCGCACCCGCACCTGCGGCGGCGTGGAGTCGCCGTCGATCTCGACATTGATCGAGCCGCCGTTCTGGTTGGTGGCCCGGAGCGCGTTGCCGATGAGATTGGCGATCACATTGCCCATCAGGATATCGGAGCCGTGATAGTTGAAATCGGCGACCTTGCGCACCGAGATGCGCTTGCGCTCGGCTTCGCTCAACGGGTAGCGGCCGAGCGCCTCGGCCACGGTCTCGGCCATGTCGTGGGTGCCGAAGCCGCGGCTGTCGATCTCCTCGTCACGGGCGTTGTGGAGAAGCAGCTCGACGATGTTCGAGGCCTTCGAGGTGTGACGGCGGATGCGGCCGAGCACCGGCACCAGCGTGCGCCGCGGGATTGTCTCCTCGCCGGCCTCGAGCCCTTCGTTGATCTCGGTGTTGAGCGCGTCGAGCTCGAGCTTCATGCCGAACAACGGCGTGCGCAGCTCGTGCGCGATGGAATGGGCAAGCGCCATGGCGCGGTCGCGATTGGCCTCGATGGTGCGCTCCTCGGCATACTTCGTGGCCACGCCGCCGAACAGCGCGAAGGCCACGACCGGCAGGGCCTCGAAGATCGCCTCGGTGTCGACCGGCGGGGTGGTGGTGCCGAAAAAGGCGAGCACGGCGCCGCCGCCGCCGATCAAGAACATGATCGCGAGGTTGGCTGCATCGACAACAAAAGCCAAGTACATGATCGCGCAGATCATCGATCCCATCCAGACGGACGAATCGATATTATGCAGGAACATGAAGCAAAAGAAGAAAGGCAGGCAGTAAAGCAGGTAAAAATAGGAAAAGACGATGTATGTTTTGTTGATGACTTTTATGACCGTCTCGTTCAGCACGACAAAGATGGAAGCGACGGTTCCGATCAATCGTAGATAGAAATTCTCGTACTGCTGTGGAAAGGCAAATCCCCAAAAATAATAATAAACAAAATATCCGAACACGCCGAATACGGCAAGTACGCCGAGTTTAATTCGGATGCGTTCGAAATCTCTTATGTAGGAGTGAATCATGAAGTTATTTCCAAGCGCACCGTAAATGTCTCGAAGAGACCGGAATAGGACCTTCGATAAAACCTGAGGATATCTCTCGAATAGTTGAGACAGCACCTTTTTTTTAATCCACAATCCCGCCCGGACAGGACCGAAAACGGGGAGCGTGGCCAATGCAATCGGCAAAAGCGGCGCCGTGTCAACACCTGAAAAAACACGGGGCGGCGCCGAATCCGGACTTTATCGAGGCTGCGGTGAGCGGCCCGCTGGACCGTTTTGCCGGCCGTCACATCTCGCATGTCACCCTCGGATGGGACCAGCCGGGCCCCGACGGCGTGGTCATGCGGTCGAACGACTACCTCTCGCTCGCCGGCGACCCCCGCATCGCCAGGGCCAAGGCCGAGGAACTCCTGGCGCATGGTCACGGCGATGCCATTTCGCGCGTCTTCGTGCACGACCGCAACGACGCCCACCGCGCCTTCGAGCACCGTTTCGCCGAGCTGCTGCGCGCCGAGGACGCGGTGCTGGCGATGTCGGGCTACAACGCCAACACCGGCCTCATGCAGGCCTTCGCCGGCAAGGATGTCGTCGTCTATCTCGACCATCGTGCCCATGCCTCGCTGTGGGAGGGTGTTTCGGCGGCGCGCGCCCGCGCCATTCCGTTCCGCCACAACGACGCTGGCGATCTCGCCCGCAAGATCCGCCACTTCGGCCCCGGCATCGTCGCGGTCGACGCCCTCTACAGCACCGACGGTCACGTCGCGCCGCTCGTCGACATCGTCGCGGCGGCGGAGGCGGGCGGCTGCGCGATCATCGTCGACGAGACCCATTCCTTCGGCTGCCAGGGCCCGGGCGGGGCCGGCATCGTCGTCGAGCTCGGCCTCGAGGATCGGGTGCATTTCCGCACCGTCGGCCTGTCCAAGGCGGTGGCGGCGCGCGGCGGCATGGTCGTCGGCTCGGCCTGCAATATGGAATTCTTCCGCTACGAAGCCTTTCCGATGATCTTCTCGACGTCGGTGCTCGGCTACGAGATCGCCGGTTTCGACAAGACGCTCGACATCATCCGTGACGAGCCCTGGCGGCGCGAGCAGCTGGCGGTGAACCAGCGCTTCCTGCGCGACGGGCTCGCCGACGTCGGCTACGACGTCACCCGCAGCGACCGCCAGATCGTCGCCATCATCACCGGCGGCTTCGAGGACACGGTGTTCTTCCGCGAGGCACTGGCCAAGCGCGGCATCTTCGGCAGCGTCTTCTGCCCGCCGGCGACGCCGAAGGGTGCCTCGCTCATCCGCTTCACGCTGAACTGCAGCCTGACGGCCACCGACCTCGACCGCACCATCGCCGCCTGCGACGACATCCGTCGCAAGGGCTCGACCATCGGCCTTGCGTCCCGCGCGAGGGTTCGTTCGGTCCCGGGCGGGACGACGCGGAACGGGCCGGAATCGCGCTCGAACTGACGGCGGGCGCCTCAGGGCGCGTGCCAGACCATGCGCACGAGCCGCGCCTCGGCGAGGGTCGCGGCGTCCGGCAGCACGCCGTCCGGCCCGCGATAGGCCTCGACCGCGTAGACGTAGCGCATGCGCCGGGCCGCGTCGCTGCACACCGCCATGCCGCTCCACTCGTCGTGGCCGGGCTTGCAGTCGAGCCGGCGTCCGCCGCTCTCGGCGAAGGACATGCCGACCCGCTCGCCGCCGGGGCCGCGGATGAGGTCGCTGACCACCTGCACCTCGGCAACCTGGCGCCGGCTGCCGTCCGGCACGAAGCGCAGCGTCTGGAAACCATCGTAGAAGCCGGCGAGGATCCACTTCACCTCGCCATTGACCGTCGCCTGCACCGGCCGCACCTCGAAACCGTCGAGCGCGCCGGCGATCGCCTTGTCGGAATAGGGCGTCGCACCGTTGATCGGGCCGACGCCGGCCTCGGACATCGCCATCAGCGTCACGGCCGGTGCGCTGCCGCCGGTGACGCAGCCGGCGAGGGCCAGCGCCGCGGCGAGGGCGGCGAGCGCGCCGGCGGGGGAGCGGGCCGCGGTCATTCGTAGACCACCGCCGTTCCGGTCGCCGTGACCATCAGCATCGAGCCGTTGGCGCCGACCGTCTCGTAATCGAGGTCGATGCCGATCACCGCGTTGGCGCCGAGCGCCTCGGCATCGGCGCACATCTCGTCGAGGGCGATGCGCCGCGCCTTGGCCAGTTCCTTCTCGTAGGCGCCCGAGCGGCCGCCGACGATGTCGCGGATGCCGGCAAAGAGGTCGCGGAAGATGTTGGCGCCGAGGATCGCCTCGCCCATGACGAGGCCCTTGTAGGCGCGGATGGTGCGCCCCTCGATGGTGTTGGTCGTGGTGGTCAGCATCTGGCTCTCCTTCTCGGCCGGCCTTCTCTGCCGGCGCCGCGGCCGCAAAGGGGCTGCCATCGATCGCGGGGCGGGCCGTGCCCGATCCGGCGATGGGCCGGGGCCGCCCGGCGAATCTTGCTGGATGATAGTCAAGGAGGCCGCCGCAGGCGAGGCTTCGGGCCTTGTTTTTGCCATGCGGCCGCGATCTGCTGCGGCGCGGGGAGGGCCATTCATGCGCCGTTTCGCTGTCGCCGTCATATGCGCCGTTGCCGCGATCCCGGCATCCGCCGAGGATTTCGGCGCGCTCGTCGAGCTGCAACTCGCCGGCCGCAGCGCCGCGCTGTTCGGCATCGACGGACCGCTCGCCGCCTCCGCCGGGGCCGACCCGATCCGCCGCGCGCCCGAACAGTCCGCCGCCGACCAGCTTCTCGCCGCGCGCAGCCTCGTGCCGGCCTATGTGACGCGCGCCGCCGCCGACCGCTCCGACGAGATGGTGCCGTTCCCGCCCGACGCCCCGACCCATCTCGTCGGCTGCATCGACGCCGGGACCGCGGGCGACGGCTTCGCCCCCGCCGGCGCCCCCGCCACCGCCTCGCTGGAGCGCATCGCCCTTGCCGACGGCAAGGTCGAGACGATCCTTTCCGGGCTCGAGCATTGCGGCGTTGCCCGTGCCACCGCCTGGGGCACCCTCCTCGTCGGCGAGCGCGGCATCGCCGGTGACGGCGCCGCCTGGGAAATCCTCGACCCGCTGGCCCTGACCGGGGCCGCGGTGCTCGACCGCGAGAGCGGCCGCGTCAGCGACCCGGCCGGCGTTGCCCGCCGTCCGGCCCTGCCGGTGATCGCCTGGGCCGGCGCCGCGCTGCTCGACAGCGGCGTGCTCTATGCCGGCGACGACGCGACCCCGGGCGAGATCGGCGTCGACCGCGACGGCGGCACCATCTACAAGTTCGTGCCCGCGCAGGCTCATCCCGGCGGCCGCATCGCCGGCCTCGACCGCTCGCCCCTCGTCGCCGGGCGCAGCTATGCCCTGCAGGTCTCCTGCTTTGCCGATCGGATCCAGTTCGGCCAGGGCTGCGGCCTCGGCAATGCCGGCTGGATCGAGGTCGACCCGGCGAGCGCCCGCTTCGATGCCGACGGTCTCGGCGCGACGGCCTGGTATCGCCCGTCCGACATGGACGTCGATCCGCTGTTCGAGGGCCCCGGCGCAAGGATCTGCTGGGCCAATTCCGGGCGCGCCGACGCCGGCGCGTATGGCGAGGTCCTTTGCGCCGTCGACCGCTCGCCGCGCATCGCCGGCGACGAGGCCTCGGCCTTCACCGTCCGCGTCTCGCGGCTCCTTGCCGGCGACGACGACTTCAACTCCCCCGACGACGTCGCCTTCCAGCCCGGCACCGGCATCCTCTATGTCGCCGAGGGACGCGGCAATGGCGATGTCTTCGCCTGCCTGCCCGATGGTGCCGACCGCGACCTCGCCAGCGACGGCTGCATCAAGCTGCTGTCGCTGCGCGATGCCTCGGCAAAGCCCGCCGGCATCGTGTTTTCCCCGGACGGGCTGACGCTATATCTCTCGGTCGGTCATTCCGAGGACGGTGCCATGGCCGGCGCCGGTGGCCCGGCCAGCGACGACGTCCTCGCCGTGACCGGACTGGCGCCGCCCGGCGCGCCCGCCGCGGGCCGGCCATGAGGCGGCAGAAACGAGGACATCGCCGATGAGTTCCGATCCCGTTCTGGTCGAGGTGACACGCGGCCGCCTCGTCGAAAGCGTCCACCGTGGCGCCGTCGCCGTCGTCGATGCCACCGGCGGCCTGCAGTTCGCCGTCGGCGACGTCGAGACGCCGGTCTTCCCGCGCTCGGCGATCAAGCCGTTCCAGGCGATCCCGCTGGTCGAGAGCGGCGCGGCCGACGCCTATGGCTTCGGCAATCGCGAACTGGCGCTCGCCTGCGCCTCGCACAATGGCGAGCCGCGTCATCTGGAGGTCGCGGCCGGCATGCTGGCGGCCGCCGGCCGTGACGAGACGGCGCTCGAATGCGGCGCGCACTGGCCGCGCCGGCCCGAGGATGTCGCAGCCCTCGGCCGCGAGGGCCGGACCCCCGGCCAGCTCCACAACAACTGCTCGGGCAAGCATGCCGGCTTCGTCTGCCTCGCCTGCCACATGGGCGTCGACCATCACCACTATGTCGACCCCGACCATGCCGTGCAGATCGCCGTCGCCGCCGTGCTCGCCGATCTGACCGGGGCGCCGGTCGAGGAGGATCTGCGCGCCGTCGACGGCTGTTCGGCGCCGAACTGGGCCCTGCCGCTGCGCGCCCTGGCGCTCGGCTTTGCCCGTTTCGGCAGCGGCGAGGGGTTGTCGGCGCCGCGCGCCGAGGCGGTGGCGCGGCTCTGCGCCGCCTGTGCCGCCGAGCCGTTCCTCGTCGCCGGCACCGGCCGCTTCTGCACCACGGTGATGTCGGCGCTCGGCCCGCGCGCCCTCGTCAAGGTCGGCGCCGAAGGCGTCTATGGCGGCGCCTTCCCGGAACTCGGCCTCGGCTTTGCCATCAAGTGCGACGACGGCGCCCCGCGCGCCGCCGAGGTGGTGACGGCGGCGCTCCTTGCCCGCTTCCTGCGCCTTGCCGGCGACGATCAGCGGCTCGTCGAGAACCTGATGCAGCCCAGGCTGACCAACTGGCGCGGCACCGTCGTCGGTGCCCTGCGCCCCTCGATCATGCTGCGCGGCCGCCTCGGCGTCTGAGCGCTACTTGCCGACCGGCCGGAGCGAGGCCGGCGGCACCGAATCCGCCGGCACGAAGAAGTCCTGGGCGAGGGTCTGGCTCGGATCGACCCGGTAGCCGTCGAAATCGGTGACGCCGTTCTCGGCAAGGAAGGTGTCGTCGATGAGGAAGTTGCCGGTGAACTGGCGCGACGGCTTCAGGAACACGAGGTGGGCCGCATCGGCGATGATCTCCGGCGTCCGGCTCGCCTGCATCAGCATGTCGCCGCCGAGCAGGTTCTTGACGGCGGCGGTGGCGATCGTCGTGCGCGGCCAGAGCGCGTTGACGGCGATGCCGCGCGCCCGCAACTCGCCGGCAAGACCGAGCACGCAAAGGCTCATGCCGTATTTGGCGATCGAATAGGCCGTGTGCGGCGCGAACCAGCGCTCCGACATGTCGAGCGGCGGCGACAGCATCAGGATGTGCGGGTTCGCCGACTTCTCGAGATAGGGCACCGCGAATTTCGAGGTCATGAAGGTGCCGCGGGTGTTGATCTGATGCATCAGATCGAAGCGCTTCATGTCGGTCTTCTGGGAATCGGTGAGCTGGATCGCGCTCGCATTGTTGACGACGATGTCGATGCCGCCGAACGTATCGGCCGTCCTGGCGAGCGCCTCGGCGACCGCCTCGTCGTCGCGCACGTCGACGAGGAGGGGCAGGGCCTTGCCGCCGGCCGCCTCGATTTCGGCCGCCGCCGTGTGGATCGTGCCGGGAAGCTTGGGGTGCGGCTCGGCGGTCTTGGCCGCGATCGCCACATTGGCGCCGTCGCGCGCCGCGGCGAGACCGATGGCAAGTCCGATTCCGCGGCTCGCCCCGGTGATGAACAGCGTCTTGCCGGCTAGAGT
The DNA here is from genome assembly GCA_029572955.1 of Pseudomonadota bacterium. Lineage (GTDB taxonomy): Bacteria > Pseudomonadota > Alphaproteobacteria > Rhizobiales > JAKPQE01 > JAKPQE01. The sequence goes on along the minus strand of JAKPQE010000067.1, from coordinate 1,866 downwards.
GTCGCTCATGATTCGGTCCCTCTCCAAGCTTGCCTGCGCGGCGCGCCGGACGTCCCGGTCCGGCCGTCCTTCTGGCGATACCACATCGCGGCGGGCAGCGGCTACGCTCACCTCGGGTAAGGTCGGCGCGATCCTCGCGCTGCTCGGCGCCACGTTCCTCGGCGCGGCCGGCGAACCGCCCGCCGGGCCGGCGCTCGCCGACCTCGACAGCCTTGCCGGCGCAATCGTGCTGGCGGCGGCCGAGGCGCCCTGGAAGGACCTCGGCCCCGGCGCCCGCAGCCTCGATCTCCGGGTCGAATACGGCGACCAGAACCATCGCCTCTTTGCCACGATCTTCGATCCGGCGCGCTGGCGCCTGCGGGTCGCGCCGGCCTTCGAGCCGGACGGCTTCCGGGTCGATGCGGCGCTCGGCAAGGGCGAGGGGCTCGCCGTCAATGGCGGCTACTTCGACTATCGCGACACGCCGAACGGCCGCACGCTGGTGCCGACCGGTCTCGTCATCGCCGATGGCAGCCGCCTTTCCGGCTACCGCGGCGGCTCCGGCGTGCTGTTCGACACCGGCAAGGGCATCGGCATCGCCTGGGCCAAGGACCGCAAGGCCTGGTCCGGCGCCGTCGAGGCGCTGCAGGTCGGCCCGCTGCTCGTCGATCCGGGCGGACAGCCGGGCATCCGCCGCCAGGACGGGCCGCGCGCCCGCCGCTCGGCGGTCTGCGCGACGGCCGAGGGCGAGATCGCCGTCGTCGTCGTGACCAGCGCCATCTCGCTTTATGATTTTGCCGAGGTGCTCGCCGACACCTCGCCCGGCGGCTTTGCCTGCGAGCGGGCGATCAATCTCGACGGCGGACCGTCGACGCAGGTCTTCGGCCGCTTCGGCAAGACCGTGATCGACCTGCCCGGCGGCTCGCGCGTCGTCAATGCCGTGGTGTTCGAGCGGCGATAGGCCGGGCGATCAGGCCTTGATGCCGAGGCGGAAGCCGCCCCAGTGGCGGCCGCGCACGTGGATCGGCGCGGCGATGTCCTTCATGACGACGTAGCTGCCGCCGCCCATGTCGCGCCGATAGATCTGGATCACGAAATCCTCGGTGTTGCTGCCCGCCTTGAGGCCGACGCGATCGTTGAAGATGCGTCGGTTGCGCGAGTTGCCGGCATTCCAGACCGGATCGCCGGCCCGCTGCGGCTGCGAGAATTTCTTGTTGTGGGTCGGCAGATAGCCGTTGCGGTCGACCGCCGCGCAGAAGACGACCTGCTGGTGGCGCCTCAGGATCTCTTCCTGCAGGTCGGTCAGCACCCGGTCGGTGAACGCGGTGAAACGGGACATGTGCTGCTGCGGGTCGCTGCCGGCGACCGGCTGGTAGCGCTCGTCGAAAAGCGCGTCCTCGCTGATCTCGCCCTTCTCGATGGCGCGCTCGAAGAGCGCCGAGATCTCCGCCGCCGTGTCGCGCACGACGTTGATCGTCGCGGTATCGCCGGTCTCCATGCCGCACTGGTTGGTCTGGTTGATCAGCGCCTCGCCGGTCATCTGCAGCTCGTCGACGCGCTTGCGCGCCGAATCGAGATCGTCGCTCGACGCGAGGATGCGGGTCGACATGTCCTTGACGACCGACATCAGGTTGTCGGCCTGGTCCTGGATCTCGCCGGTCGAGGCGGCGATCCCGTTGATCTCCTCGGCGACCGTGCGCATCGCCGCGGCGGCGCCGGTGATCGCCGTGCCGAGCTCGGCGCTGCCGGCCTCCACGGTCGTCGCGCAGCTCACCGATTCGGCGCAGCGCGTCGCCAGCACCGAAGTCTGCTCGTTGAGTGCGGCGAGCGTCGTCTCGATCTCCGAGGTCGCCTCGGCGGTCTCGGTGGCGAGCGCCTTCACCTCGG
>JAKPQE010000045.1 GCA_029572955.1 Pseudomonadota bacterium | reverse complement strand
GGCCGCGGCCGGCCGTCTGGCGGGCGGCCCTCACCCAGAGCGGCGCCTCGGCTCCGGCGATGCCGCGGCGCATGGCCTCGCTGTTGGTCGAGTCGACCTCGTCGAGCTCCAGGATGGGAATGCCGCCGGCTCCGGCGAGTGTCTCCCGCGGCGCCACCACGGCCTACCTGAGCGACCTGGCAGCCTCGGCCGCTGCCTCGACGATCGGCCCGCCGAGTTGCGGCAGCGAGAAGGCGAGCACGAACAGGCCGGACAGCACCATCACCACCATGGCCTTGCTGGCCACCGGCGAGAAGCTCTCCTTCTGCTCGTCGAAGAACATCACCTTGACGATGCGTAGGTAGTAGTAGGCGCCGACGACGCTGGCGATGACGCCGATGATGGCGAGCGGATAAAGCCCGGCCTTGATGGCGGCGAGGAAGACGTACCACTTGGCCCAGAAGCCGGCGAGCGGTGGAATGCCGGCCAGCGAGAACATGAGAAGGCCGAGCACGAAGGCGAGGCCCAGCTTCGTGCTGGCGAGACCGCCGAGCTCGGCGATGTCCTCGACATAGCCCCCCTCCTTGCCACCCGAAGCGTCGCGCTTCATCGACAGGATGCAGGCGAAGGTGCCGAGCGTCATGGCGAGGTAGATGGCGAGGTAGATGAGGACGCCCTGGGTGCCCTGCTCGCTGCCGGCCGCGAGCCCGACCAGGGCGAAGCCGACGTGGCCGATCGAGGAGTAGGCCATCAGGCGCTTGATGTTGGTCTGGCCGATGGCCGCCACGGCACCCAGCACCATGGACGCGATGGAGAGGAAGGTGACGATCTGCTGCCACTGGGCCGTGATGCCGGGGAAGGCCGTCATGACCACGCGCACGAACAGCGCCATCGCCGCCATCTTGGGAGCCGCGGCGAAGAACGCCGTCACCGGCGTCGGGGCGCCCTCGTAGACGTCCGGCGTCCACATGTGGAAGGGCACGGCGGAGACCTTGAAGGCGATGCCGACGAGCAGGAAGACGAGGCCGATGACGAGGCCGATGCTGGCGCCGGCGCCACCCTCGGCCTTGGCCACCGACGCGATGACCGAGAAGCTCGTCGAGCCGGTGAAGCCGTAGAGCATCGAGGCGCCGTAGAGCAGCATGCCCGACGACAGGGCGCCGAGGACGAAGTACTTGAGGCCGGCCTCGCTCGATCGCACGTCATCGCGGCGGATGGCGGCGACGACGTAGAGCGCAAGAGACTGCAGCTCGATGCCGAGGTAGAGCGCGACGAGATCGCCGGCCGAGACCATCATCATCATGCCCACGGTGGCGAGCAGGATCAGGATGGGCAGCTCGAATTTCAGCGCCTTGTAATGCTTGAAATAGTCGAAGGAGAGGATG
>JAKPQE010000026.1 GCA_029572955.1 Pseudomonadota bacterium | reverse complement strand
GATGGCAAAGAGCCCGCCGGCGTCGTCGGAGAGCGCGTAGGAGACGGTGTCGGTGCCGTCCGGATCGGTGGCGAGCGCGGTGATGCCGACGACGGTGCCGACGGCGACGTTCTCGTCGACGGCATTGGTCGAGCCGTCGCTGTCGGCGATCGCCGAGACGGCAGCCTCGTTGACGTCGGTGATGTCGACGGTGAACGACTGGGTCGAAGTGGAGCCGTCGGCGGAGGTCGCCTTGACGTTGATGGTGTGGCTGGTGGCGCTCTCGTAGTCGATCTGGTTCGGATCGGCGAGGGTGACGACACCGGTATCGGGGTCGATGGCGAAGGGGCCGCCGACGACCGGATCGCCGGCGCCGTCGACGAGGCTGTAGGTGACGGCATTGTTGGAGCCGTCGGCGTCGGCGGCAAAGGCGGTGATGCCGACGCTGGTGCCGGCCGAGGCGTCCTCGGCGAGCGTGTTGGCGGCGGCGTCGGCATCGACCGGGGCGGTGACGTCGAACTCGTCGACGTCGCCGACGGCGATCTCGATCGTTTCGTCATGGGTGAGGCCGCCGGCGTCGGTCGCGCGCACGACGATCGAGATGGTCGAGCGGGCCTCGCGATCGAGCAGCGTCGGATCGGCGACGGTCACCACGCCGGTATCGGCGTCGATGACGAAAGTGCCGCCGGCGTCGTCGACGAGGCTGTAGCTATGGCTGTCGCCGGAATCGGGATCGATCGCGCTGGCCGTGCCGACGACGGTGCCGACGGAGGCGTTTTCCTCGACGGTCGCGTTGCTGAGGGTGATGCCCGTTGCGGCTTCGTTGAGGAGGTCGCTCGGGTCCGAGACGGAGATGGTCTGGTCGGCGAAAACGAACTTCTCGACGCCGGTGACCGTGTCCGTGCCGTCGGGCGAACCGGGGCGCAGATCGACCAGCGTGTAGGTTGCGGTGCCGGCATCGTAGCTGATGGCATAGTCGGACCAGGCGCCCGAGAAGTTGGCGATGTCGTTGCCGGCGCCACCGTCGAGGGTGTCGTTGCCGGCGCCGCCCGTCAGCGTGTCGTTCCAGGCGCCGCCGTCGAGCACATCGTTGCCCGCGCCGCCGTCGAGAACGTCCTTGCCGCCCTGGCCGAGCAGGACGTCGTTGCCCGCGCCGCCGAGAAGGGTATCGTCCCAGGCGCCGCCGTCGAGCATGTCGTCGCCGTCGCCGCCGTCGAGCACATCCTTGCCGTCGTCGCCGTAGAGAACATCGTCGCCGGCACCGCCGATCAGGGTGTCGAAGCCGATGCCGCCGTGGATGACGTCGTCGCCGGCGCTGCCGGCAATGGTGTCGTATTCGCCGCCGCCGTCGATCGAGAGCTCGGTGACGCCGGTATCGACGAAATTGTCTTTGCCGTCGGTGAGCACGAGGTGCTCGGCAACGTCGCCGACGGCGATGGTGAAGCTGCGCGTGGCCATCGAGCCGTCGCTCGAGGTGGCGGTCACCTCGATGGTGTGTTCGGTCGCGCTCTCGAAGTCGATCGGTCCAGCGACGGTGACGACACCGGTAGCGGCGTCGATGGCGAAAAGCCCGCCGGCATCATTCGAGAGGCTGTAGGCGATCGTGTCGCTTCCGTCCGGGTCGGTGGCGAACGCCGCGATGCCGACCGCGGTGCCGATCGCACTGTTCTCGTCGACATGCTCGATCGCGGCATCGCTATCCGAGATCGCCGAGACGGCGCCCTCGTTGACGTCGGTGATGTCGACGGTGACGGTCTGCTCGGTGGTGTGGACGCCATCGGAGACGGCGACGGTGAAGGCGTGCGACGTCGCCGTCTCGTAGTCGAGGGAGCGGCCGGTGGCGAGGCTGACCTCGCCGGTCGTCGCGTCGATCTCGAAGAGACCGCCGGCGTCGTCGGAAAGGCTGTAGGTGAGGGGTTCGCCGGTGCCGTCGACGTCGCCAGCGGCCGCCGTATAGATGATGTCGGCATCGCCGATGTTCTCGGCGACGGTCGCCGAAGTGCCCGACGTGAAGGTCGCGGCGTTGTCGTTGACGTCGCCGACATGGATCGTGAAGGCTTCGTCGTAGGAAAGGCCGCCCGCGTCGGTCACCCGCACGGTGACGGTGTCGGTGGCGTCCGCCTCGTGATCGAGGCCGGCGCCGGGCAGGAGCGTGATGACGCCGGTCGCGGCGTCGATCGCGTATTTGTCGGTATCGCCGCCGACGAGCGCATAGGTAAAGACGCTCGCGCCGTCCGGATCGGCGGCCGCGACGGTGCCGACGACGGTGCCGGCAGCGCTGTTCTCGGCGATGGTGTCGCCGGAAAGGGTGAGGTCGGTCGGCGCCTCGTTGAGGAGGTCGCTCGGATCGGTGACCGTGATGGTGCGGTCGGCGAAGGCGAAGACCTCGATGCCCGAGAACGTATCGGTACCGTCCGGCGAACCGGGACGCAGGTCGGCGATCGTGTAGGTGCCCGCCTCGGCGTCGTGGCTGATGGCGTAGTCGGACCAGTCGCCGGAGAGGACGAGTCGGTCGGTACCGGCGCCGCCCTCGATGCGGTCGTCGCCGGCCGAACCGGCGATCGTGTCGTCGCCCGCCCCGGCGTCGATGAGCTCGACGCTGTCGAGGGTCGCAGCCGAAAGGTCGATGAAGTCGTCGCCGGCCGTGCCGGCGATCGTGTCGAAGCCGGCGCCGCCGTGGATCGTCTCCACGTCGTTGCCGAGCAGCGTGAAGATGTCGTCGCCGATACTGCCGATGATGGTGTCGACGCCGTCGCCGCCGCTGATCCGGACCGCGCCGGTCACCTCGAAGGTGTCGTCGCCGTCCTCGCCATGGAGCGTGTCGCCGATACCGCCGACGAGCGTGTCGTCGCCGGTCCCGCCATGGAGGACGTCGGTGCCGGCGCCGCCGTCGAGGCGGTCATTGCCGGCGCCGCCGAGAAGAACGTCGTTGCCGGCCGAGCCGGTGACCGTGTCGTTGCCGGCGCCCGCGTCGATCGAGAGTTCGGTGACGCCGGTGTCGGTGAAGACGTCGTCGCCGGCGCCGAGGGTGAGGTGCTCGGCGGCGTCGGCCACGGTGACCGGAACGGTGCGGCTGAAGGTGTTGCCGGCGGAATCGGTAACCTCGACGACGAGGTCGTGGCGGGTCGCCGCCTCGAAATCGAGGAGGCCGCCGGCGCGGACGCGGATCTCGTTGCCGACGATCTCGAACGCCCCGGAAGGATCGTTGGCGAGCCGCCAGGTGAAGCTCTCGCCGGCATCGGGATCGCTCGCCGTGAGCGTGGCGACGACGGCGCCGGCCGCGGCATCCTCGGTGACGGCGCCACCGGCGACGGCGATCGCGGTCGGGCCTTCGTTCTCGTCGGTGATGGCGAGCGACATCGTTTCGACCAGCGTGTGGCCGTGGCCGTCGCTGACCTCGATGCGCAGCACCGCCTCGGCCAGCGTCTCGTGGTCGAGCATGGCCGGATCGGTGACGACGACGGTATCGCCGACAATGGCGAACCCGGCGCTGGAGCCGGGCAGGAGCGTATAGGTGAACCTGTCGCCGGCGTCCGGATCGACGGTAGATAGCCGGGCAACGATCGTCCCGGCCGGGCTGTTCTCGGCGACCTCGTAGGACGAGAGGCGGATGTCGGTCGGCCCGGCGTTCGCCAGCGCCGGCGGCGGTACGGATTCGCCGGCTTCAGAATTTGTCCCGCTGCTTGCGGCGGCGGTCTCGGTGCGCGCCGTCTCGTCTTGCGGGCGGCCGGCGCCGAAGCCGAGATTGGCCGGATCGAACGCGCCGTGATCGTGGCGCACGTCGAAAAGCGTGGCGCCCGGCGCGGCCTCGCCGGCGCGGCCCGGCTGCACGAATTCGTGCTCGCTCCCCTGCCAGCGGCCATTGGCGATTTCCTCGAGGCGCGCGAGGCGGCCGTCCGGCTCACCGTCGAGAAGGTGCGGCGAATTGCCCGCGCCGGCGGCATCGGCATCGATGTCGGCGACGCCGGCGATCTTTTCGAAATGGGTGATCGGCGCGGCGGCGGCGTCGTTCGGATTGAGCAGGACCCGGCCGAGCGCGGCGGCCGAGACGAGCCCGGCACTGCGGCTCATGTCGAGATAGACGAGCGGATTGGCGATGTCGTAGCGCACCACCGACAGCTCCGGCTGGAGCTGCAGCAAATGATTGGAATTACGGTTCTTTTGATCGCCCTGGTCGACCCCGTTGAGGATCAGGTCGTCCACGTTCTCGGACTTGGACTTGGGCTGGTGACCGTGATGGCCGTTGTCGTGATAATTCATGCTCGGACCGCGCTCGAGACAGTTTTCGCCTCACGAGACGCTAGAACGGCTTTCTCTATAGTCCCTTAAGAAGCCGGCGTCGGACCGCGGATCGCCTGACTTTTTGACCGTTCGATTTCCGTTTGGTTAACCAGCCGTTTGTAAATTCGGCCGGTACGACGGGGATACCCTCGGGTGGACGGAGAAATGCTGGGCAGACGAAAAAGCAGCCAGACGGCGGCGGGAACCGGCGCGGCAGCGCCGGCGGCGGCTGTCGGCCGCCTGACGGCGCAGGATTTCCTGCGGCCGCAGAGCTCCGTTCTGCTGTCGAGCCTCGCCATCAATCTGCTCGGTCTGGCGATGCCGCTCGCGGTGCTGCAGATCTACGACCGCGTCATCCCCAATCACGCCACCTCGACGCTGAAGATGTTCCTGGTGATGCTGGCCGTCGTCTTCGTCATGGAGGCGATCCTGAAGATCGCGCGCTACGCGATCATGGGCTATGGCGCCATGGCCTTCGCGCTCAGCGTCTCGAGCGAGTGCTATTCGCGGCTGCTGGTGCACAATGGCGATTTCCGCCGGCTGAGCGAGCGCAACGACAGCCTCAGCGCGGTGCAGAAGATCGCCGAGTTCCACGCCAGCCAGTCGCGCCTCGCCCTCGTCGATTTCCCCTTCATGCTGATCAACATCCTGCTGATGGCGATGATCGGCGGTGTCGTGGTGCTCGCGCCGATCCTCGTCATCGGCGTCTACGGCGTCATGGTCCTGATGGCCGGCCACCAGCTCTACGACCAGTTCCGCAAGCGCGACGAAGCGGACATGCGCGCCAACGACTTCCTCACCGAGGTGCTGCGCAACGTCGAGACGATCAAGAGCCTCGGCGCCGAGGAGATCATCAAGCGCCGCCACGAGCGGCTGCACAAGACCACCGGGCCGATCCTCTACGAGGTGATCAAGGCCTCCGACCGGGCCTTCGTCATGACCTCGACGATCGGCTCGATCGCCACCATCGCCGTCCTCACCTTCGGCGGCTTCCTCGCGGCCGAAGGCTATCTCTCGGCTGGCGCCGTCGCCTGCTGCAGCCTGCTGACCGGCCGCATGATGCAGTCGGTGAGCCGCATCATCACCATCTCCAACGACGTCCAGGGCCTCGAGGCGGCGCGCCGGCAGCTCCAGCCGATCCTCGATCTGCCGGCCGTCGGTTCCGAGCCGCTGCCGGTGGTGCGTTGGGAAGCGATCCCCGTCATCCACCTCGATGCCCGGCTCGAGTGCCAGGATCAGGGCCGTCATTTCGACGTCGATCTCGACATCACACCCGGCGAATGCATCGTCATCGCCAATCCCGGGGCGGCCGGCACGCTGGTCCTGCGCGCCCTCGCCGGCATGGACTCGCTGGCCGAGGGCGAGCTCGTCTTCGACGGCCGCCAGGTCCGGGTCGACGAGCCGGCGCCGCTCTCCGATCTCGCCTTCGTCACGCGCGACCTGTCGTTCTTCAACGGCACGATCATGGAAAACATGACGCTCAACGGTCATGTCGAAATGCTCGAGGATGCCGCCGACATCGCCCAGCAGCTGTTGCTCGACGAGCGCGTCGACCTCCTGCCGCAGGGCTACGACACGCCGCTGCGCGACGGGTCCGGCAACCTCCTGCCGGCCGGCTTCCTGAAGCAGGTGGTGCTGACGCGGGCGCTGATGCGCAAGCCCAAGATCATCTTGCTCGACGAGCCGCAGACCTATCTCGACCAGGCCGCCGACACGGCGCTGCTGCGCTATCTGGCGCACCACAAGGGCGAGGCGACGATGGTCATCGCCACGAGCCGTCCGTCCTATTGGGCCCTCGCCGATCGCCTCTACCGCTTCGAGGATGGCGGGCTGGTCCTTGCCGGGCCCGCCGCCGGGGCACCCTCGGCGGCGCCCGCCGCCGCGCCCGCACCGGCCGCCGTCGCGGCCCAGACCGCCGCCGCCGTGGCCGGAGGCGCCGTATGAGCGAGCGCTTCGACCAGGACCCGGGGCTCGCCGAGACCGGCATCGCCGCGGCACGGCCGAACCCGGTTCATGCCTTCCGTCACGCCCTGCAGACGGCCTTCTCTCGGCCTGCCGCCGCGGCGCCGGAAGAGCTGCCGAACGGCCCTTACGAGGCGGCCCTGCGCCGGCTCCTGCGCGAGGTCGACTGGCGCGGCACGGAAGATCAACTCGCCGAGCTGATGCCCTATCTCGACAGGATGGAGACGCTCGCCCAGCTCCTGGCGGTGATGCACCATCTCGGTTACCGCTGCGGCGACCGGATGCTCTCCGCGGCGCCGACGGAAAAGCGGGCCTTTCCGGCGATCGCCGAGCTCGAGCCGGGCCAGCCGATCATCATCCTCGGCCAGTCGGCCGACGGTTCCTACCGCTATCTGCCGATCGAGGCGGGCGCCGGGGCGGATGCCCCGGGCGAGCCGCTGACCCTGCGTCTCGGCAAGCGCAAGCTCGATTCCTTCAATTTCCAGATGCCGGAGCGCGACGTCGACGACCCGCAATGGAAGAAGAACTGGTATCTGAGCGCCCTTTCGAGCAAGGCCAGCGCCTATTACGTCATCTTCTTCATGTCGTTCGTCATCAACGTGCTCGGCCTCTTCGTGCCGATCTACGTGTCGATGATGTACAACTACATGATCCCGACGCGGTCGATGGACACGATCCTCTACATGTTCGTGCTCGGCGGCCTCATCGTCGGTCTCGAGATATTCCTCAAGCAGCAGCGCTCGCGGATCGTTGCCCATGCCGGCTCGCATTTCGTCACGGTGATCTCCACCGCGACCTTCGCCAAGCTGCTCGACCTGCCCTTGTCGATGACCCAGTCGGCGCCGATCTCGGCCCAGATCGCGCGGCTGCGCCAGTTCAGCAACGTCAAGGACTTCTTCTCGGGGCAGCTCGCCTCGACCGCCTTCGACCTGCCGTTCACCGCCGTCTTCCTCATCGCCATGATCCTGATGGGCGGCGCGCTCGCCTGGATCCCGGTCATTCTGGTCGGCGTCCTCGGCCTCATCGTCACCCTCTTCAAGATGCGTCTCGCCCAGGCGACCGACGAGGCGAGCCTGACCGGCAGCCGGCTTCAGGCCTTCCAGTTCGAGAGCCTCGATCTGCGTCAGCTGATCCGCGAGCACGCCGTCGTCGACCGCTGGCGGTCGCGCTACGGCATGCGCCTGCGCGATGCGCTGCAGGCGCGCTATCGCACCGGGCTCTACAGCTTCGCCCTGCACACCATCGCCCAGATGATGGTGATGCTGGCCGGTGTCGTCACCCTCGTCGTCGGCGCCGGCATGGTGATGGACGGCAGCCTGTCCTCCGGCGCGCTGATCGCCTGCATGATGATCGTCTGGCGCCTGCTCTCGCCGATCCAGATCGCCCTGCTCGGCATGGACCGGATCCTGCAGTTCGCCAAGATCATCCGCCAGATCAACGCGATGATGCGGCTCGAGCCGGAATCGGCCGGCACCGGCCGCGGCACCCATCTGCGCCGGGCGCCGCTCTCCTACACGCTGACCAATGTCAGCCTGCGCTATCCGCGCGCCGCAACGCTGGCGCTGCGCGGCGTCAGCCTCGAAATCCCGGCCGGCGAGGCGCTCGCCGTCGCCGGGCCGACCTCGTCCGGCAAGTCGAGCCTGCTCAAGATCTGCCTCGGCCTGTGGTACACCCAGTCCGGCAACGTGCTGATCGACGGCGCGGACCTGCGCCAGATCGAGCCGCGGATGCTGCGCAAGTCGATCGGCTACGTGCCGCAATACCTCCAGTTCATCCACGGCACGCTGCGCGACAATCTCGGCCTCGGCACGCCGTCGGCGACCGAGAGCGACCTGCAGCGCGCCATCGAGATGACCGGCGTAGCCCGCTATGCCGGCTATTTCCCGAAGGGCCTCGACACCCGGCTGACCGGGGACGAATGGAGCAATCTGCCGAACGGCGTGCGTCAACTGGTCGCTCTGGCGCGTGCCGCCGCCCGCGATGTGCCGATCTACCTGCTCGACGAGCCCGGCACCTTCATCGATGCCGACGGCGAGGCCTATTTCAAGGAGACGTTCGAGCACATGAAACGCAAGGCCACGGTCCTCATGGCGACCAACCGGCCGAGCCATATGTCGTTGTGCGATCGGGTTGTTTTCCTCGCGCAGGGGACCGTCGCCGCCGACGGCACGCCCGAGGAGATCATCGCGGCGATCCAGGCCAAGGCGAGGAATTCGGCCTGAATCCGGCCGATTTGTGCTGATCAGACAAAATTAACGTTAAGTAGCTAACATGTCCGCAGTTCAAGAGTGTCCGGCGTAGCGTTATGAGTTTGTCTCTGTTCGGGTCGGCTGACAGGACGTTCGGGGATCCGAGGCATTTCGGCATCCCGGTCGAGGTCGAGCGCCATGTGCGTTTGAAGAGCCTCAGGCACATCCTGACGGTCCTAAGCCTTGCTGTCTTCGCGGCGATCCTGCTCGCCGGCCTCGTGCCGATCCGCGAGATGAGCATCGCGCCGGGTCAGATCGTGCCGCAGGGATCGGTGCTCTCGGTCGAGCATTTCGAAGGCGGCATCGTGCGCTCGATCGCCGTGCATGCCGGCCAGATGGTCGCCAAGGGCGATCCCCTCGTCTATCTCTCCGAAGTGCAGGCCTCCGGCGAGAACGGCCAGATCGAGGCCCGCGTCGCCAATTTCGAGATGGAAGTGGAGCGCCTGTCGGCGGTCCTCGAGGACCGCACCCCCGATTTCGAGCGCCACAGGGCGATGTTCGCCGATCTCGTCGCCGAACACGGCCGCCTCTACGAAGTCGAGAAGGAGCGCCGCCGTTCGACCCTTGCCGCGTTCGAGAGCCGCGTCCAGCAGAAGCGCACCGAAGAGACGCTGATGCGCGACCAGCTCGCCGCCCTCGATCGTCAGGTCGAACTCGAGGAAGCCAAGTTCGCCGCCCGCAAGCGCCTCGCCGACCAGGGCTTTGCCTCGCGCAACTCGGTGCTGACCGCCGAGAGTTCGCTGCTGCAGCTCAAGGCCGACCATTCCAAGACCTTCCACGGTCTCACCAACGCCACCGAGGCGCTGAAGGAAGCCGAAACGGTCCTGAAGGAAGAGATCGCCAAGGAAAACCAGACGCTCGCCGAGAACCTCGCCAAGGCGCAGGCGCAGCTTGCCGAGAACCGCGAGATCCTCGCCAAGTACGGCGACCGCGTCGAGCGGCTGGTGATCCGCGCCCCGGCCGGCGGCATCGTCCATTCGGTCGCCCCGAAGGAAGCCGGGGCGGTGATCAAGCCCGGCGAGACGGTGGTCGAGATCGTGCCCGTCGAGGGCAAGCTGATCGCCGAGCTGCAGGTGCTGCCCAACGACATCGGCTACATCGAGACCGGCAACCGCGTCCGCCTCATCGTGTCGACCTACGACATGCAGCGCGACGGCATCCTCTACGGCAATGTCGAGAGCATCTCGCCGACCACCTACCAGCGCCAGCAGGACGGCGAATACTACTACAAGGCCGAAGTCTCGCTCGATCTCGAGGCGATCGAATCGAACCGCCTGATCAAGCCGATCTTCTCGGGCATGGTGGTGCAGGGCCAGATCATCACCGGCGACAAGTCGCTGCTGCGCTACATCCTGAAGCCGGTCTACAACGCGGTCGAGACGGCCTTCTCGGAACGCTGAGTGCGACGGCCGGCCGCGCCCGCGAGCGGGCGCGGCGCACCGTCCCGTCAACGATCATTTCATCGAACCGATGTCGAATAGGCGCGTTGCGGCGGCCGCGCTACCCTTCGACGAGGGTGGCGTCGCGGGTCCGCCGCGAGAGTTCGAGGATCTGGCCGATGAACGTTTCTTCGCGACTGCCGACGCCCGCAGCTCCGGCCGCCCCGACCGGAGGCGATCCGGACGGCGGCGACGAGATGTTCCGCGCCATCGACCGGATGAGTGCGGGCCTCCTCGCCCAGGCGACCGGCGGCCTGTCGCCGGTCTCGCTCGGCCTTGCCTATATCGACTGGGCGGTCCACCTCGCCGCCGCGCCCGGCAAGCGCCTCGAACTCATGGCCAAGGCGATGCGCAAGGCCGCCCGGCTGACCGAGCGGGTGATGACCAGCGCGCCGGGCGCCGACGAGCCCTGCATCGAGCCCCTGCCGGGCGATTACCGCTTCGCCTCGCCGGCCTGGCACAAGCATCCCTACTGCTTCTGGGCGCAGGCCTTCCTGCTGCAGCAGCAATGGTGGCACGGCGTCACCCACGACGTCCCGGGCGTCAGCCCGCATCACGAGGACGTCGTCTCCTTCGCCGCCCGCCAGATCCTCGACATGTTTTCGCCGACCAACAATCCCTTCACCAACCCCGAGGTGATGGAGAAGATGCTGGCGAGCGGCGGCGCCAATTTCCGCGAAGGGTTCGCCAACTGGCGCGAGGACGTCGCCCGGCTCGCTTCGGGCCGCCCGCCGGTCGGCGCGGAAGACTTCGTGCCGGGCAAGAACGTCGCCGTCACGCCGGGCAAGGTGGTCTATCGCAACCACCTCATCGAGCTGATCCAATATGCGCCGGAGACCGAGACCGTCGGGGCCGAGCCGATCCTGATCGTGCCGGCCTGGATCATGAAGTACTACATCCTCGACCTCGCACCGGGCGATTCCCTCATCCACTATCTCGTCGGCGCCGGCCACACGGTGTTCGCCGTTTCCTGGCGCAATCCCGGCCCCGAGGATCGCGACATCGGCCTCGACGACTATCGCCGCCTCGGCGTCATGGCGGCGCTCGATGCCATCGCCCGGATCCTGCCCGGCCGCAAGGTCCACGCGACCGGCTATTGCCTCGGCGGCACGCTGCTCGCCATCGCCGCCGCCGCCATGGCCCATGCCGGCGACGACCGCCTCGCCACGATGACCCTGCTCGCCGCCCAGACCGATTTCACCGAGCCCGGCGAACTCGCCCTCTTCATCGATCACAGCCAGATGCGGGTGCTCGACGCGATGATGTGGAACCGCGGCTACCTGTCGGCCGACCAGATGGCCGGGGCGTTCCAGATGCTGCGCAGCAACGACCTCGTCTGGTCGCGCATGGTGCGCGAATACCTGATGGGCGAGCGCGCGCCGATGAACGATCTGATGGCCTGGAACGCCGATACGACGCGCATGCCCTACCGCATGCATTCGGAATACCTGCAGCGTCTCTATCTCGACAACGAGCTGGCGACCGGCCGCCTGATGGTCGAGGGTCGCCCCGCGGCGCTGCAGAACGTCCGCGTGCCGATCTTCGCCGTCGGCACCGAGCGCGACCATGTCGCGCCGTGGCGCTCGGTCTTCAAGATCCACTACCTCGCCGACACCGACGTGACCTTCGTGCTGACCAGCGGCGGCCACAATGCCGGCATCGTCAGCGAGCCCGGCCACGCCCGCCGGCGCTACCGCGTCGCCCACAAGCGCTTCGACCAGCCCTGCGCCGGCCCGGACGAATGGCTCGCCGCCGCGACCCGAAGGGAGGGGAGCTGGTGGGAGGAATGGGCCCGCTGGCTCGCCGTCCGCTCGAGCCCCGAGCGCATCGCGCCGCCGCCGATGGGCGCGCCCGACGACGGCCTGCCGCCGCTCGCCGCGGCGCCGGGCACCTACGTGTTCCAGCGCTGAGGCGTCGCCGGCATTCCGTTGCGGCCGCCGATCCGGCAGTATCGCGGCAGGCGGGGATCGTTTTCGGAGGCGCGCGGGCGATGGTCGATCGAAAGCCGGTGATTATTGTCGCGGCCGGGATGCCGCGTTCCGGCAGCACCTGGCTCTTCAATGCCGCCCGCCTGCTGCTGGAAGCTGCCGGCAAGCCGGCCCATGCCGCCTGGGTCGAAGACTACGATCCGGCCGATCCCGCCGGCCATCACCTCGTGAAAGTGCATTTCGAAAGTCACCTGACCTTCGAGCCCGACGTCACGCTGACGACCTGGCGGCCGTTCGAGGAGTGCCTTGCCTCGCTCGTGCGCATGCGCTGGCTCGATACCGACGCCGAGGCCATCCGCTCGCGCTACCGCCACCAGAAGGACGTCTACGACCACTGGGCGGCGCGCACCGACTGCGAGATCGACTTCGCCGATATCGTCGGCGCGCCCGAAGCGGCGATCGCCGGGATCGCCGAGGCCCTCGCGGTGCCGGCCGACGCGGCGGCCCGCCGCCGGATCGCGGCGGCGCTGGCGGCGCTCGCGGCGCCGGAAAGCGGCCCCTACGACAAGACGACGCTGCTCCATCCCGGTCACCGGGCAACCGACCCGGACGACTGTCCGATGAGCCCGGCCGAGGTGCGCGCCATCATCGCCGATCTGCTCTAGGCGGGACGCGGCACCTGCCAACGCCTGTCGGAGGCGCTGTCGCGCCCGCGATGCCGTCGATGCTGTCTTATTGAAAAACTGGTGCTGCGAGTGAGGATTGAACTCACGACCTCTCCCTTACCAAGGGAGTGCTCTACCACTGAGCTACCGCAGCGAACCGGGGGCGTGTCGACGCGCGATGCGCCGAAGCGCCGGCACTACTGCCACAGCGCGGCAGATTGTGCAAGTCTGCCTGCCGGGTTTTCGTTAAGCGCCGGGAAAAACACGAGATTTTCACTCTCCCCGGGCACGGC
This sequence comes from Pseudomonadota bacterium, assembly GCA_029572955.1. Classification (GTDB taxonomy): domain Bacteria; phylum Pseudomonadota; class Alphaproteobacteria; order Rhizobiales; family JAKPQE01; genus JAKPQE01. The sequence continues at coordinate 94,081 of JAKPQE010000026.1, read as the reverse complement.
GCGAGAACGCCTCGGCGAGTGCGTCGCGCGCCGGCTTGGCCTCGAGGGCCGCATCGAACGGCAGCGGCCGCGGCAGGCGGATGGCGCCCGGCTCGCGCGCCAGAAGCTGGTTGCGATACCAGCTGTAGCGGTCCGAGAGCTGCCAGGTGATCACCGCCTTGACGGCCGGCACGGCGAGCGCCGTCTTCAGGAAGTCGCCATAGAGCGCGGCGGTCTCGCGGTCGCGCGCGTCGATGTCCTCGGCAAAGCCGGTATCGTCGACGTCGAGCTCGGTGATGTAGATGTCGAGGCCGCGTGCCGCGAGGCGTTCGAGGAAGGCGCCGAAGGTATCCCAGTCGTAGCGGAGCTGCGAGGAGAGGTGGCCCTGCAGGCCGATCGCGTCGAGCCGGACGCCGGCATCGAGGAGGCTGTCGACGAGCCGTTCGAGATTGTCGCGGATCTCGCCGCCGAGTTCGTCGGCGCTTTCCGAATGGGCCTCGTTGAGGACGAGCTTTGCCTTGGGGTCGACGGCCGCCACGCGGCGAAACGCACGGGCGACATAGTCGTGGCCGAACGCCTCGAGCCAGGGGCCGTCGCGCCAGCCGCCGGCAAGGCCGTGTCCCGGCCAGAACGGCTCGTTGACGACGTCCCACGAGTGCAGCTTGCCGGCATAGCGCGCCGCCACCTTGTCGATATGGGCGTCGAACACCCGCCGCCGCTCGGCAGGGGAAAGCGCCATCAGCCAGTCCGGCCGGTCCTCGTTCCAGATCAGCGCATGGCCGCGCAAGGGGGCGCCGATCTCGCGCGAAAAGGCAAGCATGGCGTCGCCGTCGGCAAAGGCGAAGGTGTCGCGATCGGGCCGGATATTGCCGAAATTCAGCGCCCAGTCGGTGGTCAGCATCGCCGCCTCGCGGGCATAGAGGGCGCGATAGGCGTCGTCGCGCTCGATCTCGGCCGCGACCGAGGCGCCGAAGGCGACGCCGGCCTTGGCGGCGAGCGCGCCGAGACCCGGTCCTGCGGCTGCAAGGGCCGGCCGCGGAAGCGTCCCGCAGGCGAGCGCCGCCGCCCCGGCGCCGAGGAGCGCCAGCGCCTCCCGCCGCGTCGTTCGAAGGCCGGGGTACCTTGCCGTCATCGTCACATGCTCCGCCGCCCGTCCCGATACGGGACGGCCCGATTGGTCGTCCCCGTCGGCCTCGCAAATACGGGGCCAGGCAATTTCGCCGGCTGCTGTGGCCGATCTGCGACTTTCGCACCGGCGCCGATCCGTCTAGAGTCCCGGCAAATGCCGGGATTCGGCTGGAACAACCGGGAAAACCGGGGTTGGGGGCGATGAAAATAGGGCAGGCGCTGCGCTCGGCGTGTCTCGTGGCGATGATGGGGCTGGTTCTCGCCGGCTGCGGCGTTGCCGTGCCCGATATCGGCCGGCTCGCCGCCGTGCCCGCCTCCAGGACCTTCCCGATCCTTCCCGACTACGACGATCCGATCTGGTCGGCGCCGCAGGGCCTGCCGCTCAACATCGCCAGCCTTGCCGAAGGCCGCCATGCGGTCGCCGGCGGCGAGATGTTCATCCTGCCCTATGTGCTGACCCGGCTGCCCTACAAGAACCTCGAGGACGACGAGGCCTGGGTCGCCCGCATGAACCGCGAGCACGCACCCGACCCGGCCTGGGTCTATCGGCCGGAGCGCCGCCTCGGCCATTACAAATGCGCCAGCACCTCGGCCTCGACGCTGATCGACTGGTTCTACCTCAGCCAAGGCCGGCCGCTCGGCAGCTATCGCTCCTGGGCCCATGGCCGCACGGAGCGCGGCTATGACGGCCGCAAGATCGACGCGCTCTATTACCGCTTCGCCAGGACCGGCGAGTTCGGCTCGGGCTTCACGACGCTGCGGCTCTACAAGGACCCGGTCGAGGGCAACGCGATCCCGTTCAGCCCGGACGGCTTTGCCAAGATCATCGCCATGGCCGGCGCCGGCGCCTTCCCGCGGAACGCCGTGCTGAAGGCCGACGATGCGACGCTGCCCGGCGTCGTCCACGAGGCCCGCGTCTCCGATTTCCTCGATCTGAAGCCGGTGCAGCTGCTGCACGACGATCCGGTGCGCCGCATCGTCCCCGACCCGGCGCGCTTCTCCGCCCCGCTCGTCGAGGCGCTGGACAAGGACGGACCGCTCTACGCCTCGGTGCGCTTCCGCTTCACCCGCGACCAGGCCGAGGGCGGCCACAACAAGGCAGGCGGCATGTCGACCGAGGCCGGCACCGTGAAGGTCTATGGCGACCGCCTGCCGATCCCGACCTATGCCGGCCACTGCGTCGTCATCGTCGGCTATGTGAAGCAGAACGGCCGCGTCTACTTCATCTACCGCGAGACCTTCGGCAAATACGACGTCGAGAGCGAGAAGGGCGGTGCCGCCTATCGCGTCCTGCCGGTGCACGGCTTCGCCAAGGCCTTCGCCTTCCGTTGATCGCAATCCCTTCCCGGGCCGCTCGCCGGCCGGCGACGCCATCGCCCGGCCGCGCCTCTGTTTCGGCGCGCGCCGATGCTGCGGCGAAATGACATGGCATCGGCAAGAATTCGGCGATGATATATTTAGGTCGTCGAAAAGAATAAAAGAAAAGAACAGAAACAAGATCTTCGAAAAGTTTGGGGCAAAGGGCGTCTGGCGCTGCGGCGGCAGGGGTTTCTTGCATGCCGGCGCCGAATTCCACCCTGGATGAGGAGCTGAGAGATGAATACCCGCAAGCTGATGATCGCCGGAGCGGCGGCCTTCCTCGCCGCAGGCGCGGCCATCGCCGTTGCCGAGCCGAGCTGCACCGACTGGATGGACCAGGGCGACGGCACGTCGTGGAAGGAGTGCGTCAACGACGACGGCTCGCAGCATTGCTACAAGATCAGCAACGCGCCGGGCAGCACGGCCTATGAGGTGAAGTGCGAATAGAGCGTTTCGAGGCGAGGCGGAAACCGCTTCGCCGTCGGCAAACGCGACAGACGAGAGGTCGAGGCCGCTCGGCGGCCTTGGCACGACGACGCGGTCGCTTCGTGGGGGAGGCGGCCGCGTCGGCCGTTTCAGTACCGCGAGCGAGGCGCGACAACGCCACGGCGGAAAGAACCCGGCCCCTCGGGTGTGTTGCCTCGCCCGACCGAGATCCCGTATCGCGCTTCGCACCGCGCCTGCCCGATCGAGCAGATCCGGCTCCATCGGATGGGTCACGATCCAAGGCTCTTGGTATCAGTCGATCCCGTCGTCCGGCGTCGTGCCGCCGTCTTCCTCGACGACCGGTATGGCGTAGGAGCCCTTCAGCCAGCGATTGAGGTCGATGTCGGCGCAGCGCGCCGAGCAGAACGGATAGGCCTTGCGGTCCGAAGGCTTGCCGCAGATCGGGCAGGGCCGGGGCGGCCGCAGCGGCTCGATCTTGGCGCTGTCCGCCCCTGTCTTCCTGCCGGCCATCGTCCCGCTCCGCCTCGTTCCTCGTTCGGCCTCAGACATATGGCACGGCGCCGCCGCCGTCGACCGCGAGTTCGGCCCTTGTCGCCGATTTCGTCCCGTCGACAGGCGTTGTCCCGGTCCGTCGGTGCCGTCACCGGGCCCTCTCGTCGATCCGCCGCAGCTCGGTCTTCAGCACCTTGCCGTAGTTGTTCTTCGGCAGGGCATCGAGGAAGACATAGTGCTTCGGCCGCTTGAAGCGGGCGATGCGATCGAGACAGAGCCGGTCGAGCGCGCCGGGATCGGCCTCTCCCACGACATAGGCGACGACGATCTCGCCCCAGTCGGGATGCGGCCGGCCGATCACCGAGACCTCGGCGACGCCGGGATGGCCGAGCAGCACTTCCTCGACCTCGCGCGGATAGATGTTGGAGCCGCCCGAGATGATGACGTCCTTGGAACGGTCTTTCAGGGTGAGGAAGCCGTCCGCGTCGAAGCTGCCGACATCGCCGGTATGGAGCCAGCCGCCGGCGAGCGTCGCCCGGTTCGCCGCCTCGTTCTGCCAGTAGCCGGCCATCACCGTTTCGCCGCGCACCAGCACCTCGCCGGTCTCGCCGGCCGGCAGCGGCCGGTCCTCGCCATCCGCGACGATCACCTCGACGGCACCGAAGGCGGTGCCGACCGAGCCGAGGCGTTCGAGATGGCGCGGGTGGTCGCGATCGGCGATCACCGCCGACGAGAGCGTGGTGATCGTCATCGGGCTCTCGCCCTGTCCGTAGATCTGGGCGATGCGCGGCCCGAAGCGGTCGATGGTGGCGAGCGCATCGGCGACATACATCGGCCCGCCGCCATAGACGATGGTGCGGATGAGCGCCGGGTCGATGCCGGCCGGGCAGTCGGTGAGGCGCTTGACCATGGTCGGCGCGGCGAACATCGAGCTGCCGGGCCAGGTGGCGAAGAGGCGGAAGATTTCCTCCGGCTCGAAGCCGCCCGATTCGGGAATGACCTGAACCCCGCCGCCGAGCACATGGCCCATCATGTAGAGGCCCGAGCCGTGGCTCATCGGCGCGGCATGGACGATCGCGTCGCCCGGCCGGCACGGATCGACCTCGGCGAGATAGGCACAGGTCATGGCGGCAAGGTTGCGATGGCTGAGCATCGCCCCCTTCGGCCGGCCGGTGGTCCCGCTCGTATAGAACAGCCAGGCAAGGTCGTCGCCGGCCCGCGGCGCGACCGGCGCCGGATCGCCGGCGAGCAGCGCGGCATAGTCGGGCGAGCCGATGACGACGATCGCGACCGGGCTGTCGGCGAGATGGGCGGCGATGTCGTCGGCGATGCCGGCGCTCGCAAGGCACACCTTCGCCCCGGAATTCCCGATGATCCAGGCGAGTTCGGCGCCGTGCAGCTTGGCGTTGGCCGGCACCGCGGCAAAGCCGCCATGCCAGATGCCGTAGACGATCTCGGTATATTCGACGCAGTTGCGGGCAACGACCGCCACCCGGTCGCCCGCCGCGAGCCCGAAGCGATGGCCGAGCCCGTGGGCGATTCGCGCCGCCCGTCCGGCGAGCGCCGCATAGTCGAACACCGCCGTGTCGCCGAACGCCACCGCCGGCCGCGAGCCGTGCGCCGCACCGGCGCGCTGGAGCCAGAGCGCGAGATTCATGGGATGCCGCTTTCCTCCTCGACCGCCGGGTTCGACGGGAGGTCGCCCGGTTCGCGTCAGCGGAAGGTCAGCACGGATCGGTGTCGGCGATCAAGCGACGGGATGGAGCCAGCCCTGCAGCACCGGGAAGCCTTCGCCGGAAAGCAGCGTCACCGTCTCGAACAGTGGCAGTCCGACGACATTGCTGTAGGAGCCGACGAGCTTGGCCACGAAGGTGCCGGCAAGGCCCTGGATGGCGTAGCCGCCCGCCTTGCCGCGCCATTCGCCGGAGGCGAGATAGGCGCTGATCTCGGCCGCGGACAGGCGCTTGAAGCGGACCCGCGATTCGATGATGCGCTGGCGGATGTGGCCCTGCGGGTTGACGAGACAGATGCTCGTATAGACGCGATGGGCCCGGCCCGAGAGGAGGTGCAGCGAGCCCTCCGCCTCGTCGAGGAATTCGGTCTTGGGCAGGATGCGCCGGCCGACCGCGACGACGGTGTCGGCGGTCAGGATAAAGGCGCCTTCCTTGTCGGGATCGCGCCGCGCCGTGCGGAGCGCCACCTCGGCCTTGGTCCGCGACAGGCGGTTGGCGAGATTGCGCGGCAGCTCGTGCCGCTGCGGCGTCTCGTCGATTTCCGCCGGCTGCAGGAAGTCGGGCGCAATGCCGGCCTGCTCGAGGAGAGCGAGGCGCCGCGGCGAACCGGAGGCGAGAATGAGCTTGGGACGACCGGCCATGGAAAATCCCGAAAGTGCCGGCGGTCCGTCGGCCGCCGTCCGGCTTCGACTGGCGGCGAACCTACTTGAAACGGTAGGTGATGCGCCCCTTGTTGAGGTCGTACGGGGTCATCTCGATGAGGACCTTGTCGCCCGCGAGCACGCGGATGCGATTCTTGCGCATACGGCCGGCCGTGTGCGCGATCACTTCGTGGTCGTTTTCGAGTTTCACCCGGAAAGTCGCGTTGGGGAGCAGTTCGGTCACCACTCCCGGGAATTCCAGAATTTCTTCCTTCGCCATACGTCTCTTAGCCACCGCTGTCGGGGAGTTGCGGGAAACTACCGGATTAGTTGCCGCTTGTGAACCACCTTGCGCATGTGTGCCAGCGCTTTGTCGAATGGCTGACCTGCGGCTGGCTCAGGGCGCCGCGAAGCGGGTCTTGATCTTGCGCGCCAGCATGTCGCGCACCGCCCGGTAGGCGTCGAGGATCTGGGCCCGCGAGCCGGTCGCGGCGGTGGCGTCGGGCGTCGGCCAGTATTCGACCTCGACCGCCATGGTGCGCGTGAGTTCCAGCGCCCGGTGGTGCGCCTCGGGCGACAGCGTCACGACGAGGTCGAAATAGCTGTCCTCGAGATCCTCGAAGGTGTGCGGCTGGTGCCTGGAGATGTCGAGGCCGAGTTCGGCCATCACCGCGACCGCGAACGGGTCGGCGTCGCCGCGCTTGACGCCGGCCGACTGCACATAGAAGGCGCGCGGGAAGAAATGGCGGGCGAGCGCGGCCGCCATCGGCGAGCGCACCGCGTTCAGCGCGCAGACGAACAGGACTGCTCCGGGCCGGCGTACATTGGCGCCCTCGGCCATCGCCGTCAGCCCTTCCAGTGCAGCACGCTGAGAAGGGTGAACAGTCGGCGGGCGGTATCGAAATCGATCTCCACCTTGCCGTTCAGGCGTTCCATCAGGAGCTGGGAGCCCTCGTTGTGCATGCCGCGCCGGCCCATGTCGATCGCCTCGATCTGGCTCGGCGTCGAGTTGCGGATGGCCTGGAAGTAGCTCTCGCAGATCAGGAAGTAGTCCTTCACGATCTTGCGGAACGGCGTCAGCGACAGGATGTGCATCACCGCCGCGTCGCCGTTTTCGAGGCGGATGTCGAAGACCAGCCGGTTGTCGACGATCGACAGATGGAGCGCGTAGGGGCCGTCGTCGCGGCCGGGCAGCGCGAACTCGTTCTCCTCGATGAGATCGTAGATGGCGACCGCGCGCTCGTGCTCGATGTCGGGCGTCGAACGGGCGATCGAGCCTTCGTCGAGGATGATTTCGGCGAGGCGGTTCCTCGGCTTCTCGACGGGCGCCCTGCGTGCCGGCATCGCGTATGTCTCCCGTCCCTCAGGCGTTGTCGCCGGCGTTCATGCGGATGCTGACCGAGCGGCCGTGTGCGTCGAGCCCTTCGGCCCTGGCGAGTGCGATCGCCGCCGGGCCGAGCACGCGCAGCGCATCGGCGTCGCAGCGCAGGATCGACGTGCGCTTGACGAAGTCGAGCACCGAAAGGCCGGAGGAGAAGCGCGCCGAGCGGGCCGTCGGCAGCACGTGATTGGACCCGCCGACATAGTCGCCGATCGCCTCGGGCGTGTGATGGCCGAGGAAGATGGCGCCGGCATTGGTGATGCCCGGCAGCAGCGCGTCCGGCTCGCCGGTGGCGATCTCCAGATGCTCGGCGGCGATCCGGTTGGCGAGCGGCACCGCCTCGGCGAGGCTGTCGACGAGGATGATCGCGCCGTAGTCGCGCCAGCTCGCCGCCGCCGTCTCGCCGCGCGAGAGCGTCGCGAGCTGCCGCTCGACCGCGGCCTCGACCGCTTCGGCGAGTTCGGGCGCGTCGGTGATGAGGATCGACTGGGCCGCCGCGTCGTGCTCGGCCTGGGCCAAAAGGTCGGCCGCCAGCCAGTCCGGATTGTTGTCGGCGTCGGCGAGGATCAGCACCTCGGACGGGCCGGCGATCATGTCGATGCCGACGGTGCCGAACACCTGCCGCTTGGCCGCCGCGACGAAGGCGTTGCCCGGGCCGACGATCTTGGCGACCGGCCGGATCGTCTCGGTGCCGTAGGCGAGCGCCGCCACCGCCTGGGCGCCGCCGACGCGGTAGATCTCGTCGACGCCGGCGAGCTTCGCCGCGGCGAGGACGAGCGGGTTGAGCCTGCCGTCCGGCGTCGGCACCACCATGACGAGGCGCCCGCAGCCGGCGACCTTGGCCGGGACGGCGTTCATCAGCACCGAACTCGGATAGCTCGCCGTGCCGCCGGGCACGTAGAGGCCGACCGCCTCGACCGCGGTCCAGCGCGAGCCGAGCTCGACACCGATGGCGTCGACATAGACGTCGTCCTTCGGCATCTGGCGGGCGTGATGGCTCTCGATGCGGTCGCGGGCAAGCTCGAGCGCCGCCAGCGTCTCGGCATCGACCTGCGACATCGCCGCGTCGACCTCTTCGGCCGTGATCCGGAGGCCGCGAGCGTCGAGCGTCAGGCGGTCGAACTTCGCGGTGTAGTCGATGAGGGCGTCGTCGCCGCGCCGGCGCACGTCGTCGATGATGGCGCGCACCGTCGTCTCGACGTCCTCGGAGACCTCGCGCTTCATCGCGAGGAGGTCCTTGAAGCGTGCCTCGAAATCGGCGTCGCGATTGGAAAGTCGAAGAACCACCGGTTCGTCTCCGCTCGTCTTGTCGGCAAGGGCTGCGGGCGATGCCGCGCCGCCTGCCCGAAAAAGTCTGTCCTCGGCCGCTCGCCGGTCCACCCGGCGCGCCGCCGCTCGTCTCAGTCGGCCTCGACGTCGTGGGTCGGCCGGTTCTCCGTGCCCCAGGCCGGGCCGAGGTCGGAGAGCTGGGCCTCGATGCATTCGACGGTGAGCTTCACCTCGCCGCCGCCGGCAAAGATCAGCGAGACCTCGCCGGCCGGTGTGACGGTCTCCTCGAACCGGATGGCGAGGAGGTCGAGCACCGCGTCGGGCCGCTCCTGGTGGATATTCTGTGCCGCGACCTGCTGCACCCGGTCGAAATGCAGCACGCTGCGGCGGCGCTCGAAATGGCGCTTGCGTTTGCCTTCCCCGGAGGTCTCCCAGGCGAAGCGGTTCAGCCCGAGAACGAAGCGACCCTCCCGCTTCAGCCATTTCATGTCGCCGACCTTGAGGACGGCGTCCTGAAGATGGGCCGAAATGACCGCGAGATCCTCGCTGTCCAGCGCTATCAGTCGAAGGCGATCCATGGCGTTCGGGCTCGTTCCTCGGCGATTGTCGCAACGAATGCGGATCGGGACATGCCGACGCGCCGGAACCGTCGGTCCGCGCGCCGCTGTCGCCTCGGACTAACTAGAGCATTTTGGCCCGAAGTGAAACCCGTGACAGTCGCGGCAACGGGCGTCAAAACAAGGAGATAGGCCGAAAGTTCGACGTCGTCGGTTCAGCCCTTGATCCGCGACACGTCGGCGCCGCAGCGGCAGAGCTTTTCTTCGAGCCGCTCGAAGCCGCGATCGAGGTGGTAGACGCGGCTGATCGTCGTCTCGCCTTCGGCGACGAGGCCGGCGATGACCAGCGACACCGAGGCGCGAAGGTCGGTCGCCATCACCGGCGCGCCCTTCAGCTTCTCGACGCCCTCGACGGTCGCTGTCTGGCCGTCGAGGAAGATGCGCGCGCCGAGGCGGGCGAGCTCCTGGACGTGCATGAAGCGGTTCTCGAAGATCGTCTCGGTGATGTGCGAGGTGCCCTTCGCCATGGTGACGAGGGCCATCAGCTGGGCCTGCAGATCGGTCGGAAAGCCCGGGAACGGCTGGGTCTCGACCTCGACCGGCAGGAGCGGCGTGCCGTTGCGCGAAACGCGGATGCCGCCGTCGAGTTCCTCGACCGTGACGCCGGCGCCGCGCAGCACGTCGAGCGCCGCCGACAGCAGTTCCGCCCGGGCGTTCTCGAGGAACACGGTGCCGCCGGTCGCCGCGACCGCCATCGCATAGGTGCCGGTCTCGATGCGGTCGGGCAGGACACGGTGGTGGGCGCCGCCGAGATGCGGCACGCCGGTGACGACGATGGTCGAGGTGCCGGCGCCCTCGATCCGCGCGCCCATCTTGACGAGGCATTCGGCAAGGTCGACGACCTCGGGCTCGCGGGCGGCGTTCTCGATGATCGTCTCGCCCTTGGCGAGCGTCGCCGCCATCATCACCGTGTGCGTCGCGCCGACCGAGACCTTCGGGAAGGTGACGCGGGCGCCGGCAAGGCCCCTCGGCGCGCGGGCGATGACATAGCCGCCGTCGATCTCGATCTCGGCGCCGAGCTTTTCCAGCCCCATCAGGAAGAGGTCGACCGGCCGCGTGCCGATGGCGCAGCCGCCGGGCAGCGACACCCGCGCCTCGCCCATGCGCGCGACCAGCGGGCCGATCACCCAGAAGCCGGCCCGCATCTGCGAGACGAACTCGTAAGGTGCGGTGGTGTCGACGATCGCCCGCGCCGTCATCGACACGGTCTGGCCGCACATCTCGTCCTGGCCGGCGCGGCGGCCGCTGATCATGTAGTCGACGCCGTGATGGCCGAGGATGCGCTGGAGCATCGCCACGTCGGCGAGATGGGGCAGGTTGTCGAGGGTCAGCGTGCCGTCGGTCAGAAGGCTCGCGATCATCAGCGGCAGGGCGGCGTTCTTGGCCCCGGAAATCGGGATGGTGCCCTCGAGCCGCGTCCCGCCGATGATCCTGATCTTGTCCATGCTGGTTCCACCCTGAGATCGCCGGACGCCGCGGCGCCCCCGCGCGGTCTAGCGCAACGTTGGCGGGCGCACAAGGAGCGCCCGGATCTGCTCAGTCCTTCGGTTCGGATTCGCCCGTCCCGGCCGATGGTGCGGGGCCCGCGCGATCGTCGCGCGCCCGCGCCTGCGCCTTGCGGCGCTTGAGATTGGCGCGCAACGCCTCGGCGAGCCGCGCCTTGCGCGGATCGTCCGGCCGTTTCTTGCCCGCCCTGTCCGGTGTGTCGTTCATCGCCCGCCTTCTACCCGGCCGGATCGCAAAACGGAAGCGTCCTGCGCCGGCCTCGGCCGGGCGCCGTCGATGATCTCGTCGATGAGGCGCGAATAGGCGGCGACACCGGCCTCGAGCGAGAACTCGGCGGCTCGCGCCGCCCTCGTCTCGGGATCGCCGGGATCGGCGAGCGCCGCCTCGATGGCGCCGGCGAGGGCGTCGACGTCGCCGACCGGCACCAGCCGGCCATGGCGGCCCCCGGCGAGGATCTCGACGGGTCCGGCGGTTGCCGTCGCGACGACCGGCAGGCCGTGCGACAGCGCCTCGACGACGACATTGCCGAAGGACTCGGTGCGCGAGGCGAGCGCAAGGCAGCGCGCCGCGCCATAGAACGGCGTCGGATCCTTGACATAGCCGGCGAGCGTTGCCCGGTCGGAAAGGCCGAGCCGGTCGATCTCGGCGGCGATGGCGCCGCGTTCCGGCCCGTCGCCGACGAGGACGAGACGGGCGTCCGGCGTCGTCACCGCTGCAAAGGCGCGAACGAGGCTGACGAAGTCCTTTTCCGCCGAGAGCCGGCCGATGCCGAGAACGATTGGCGGGCGGCCCGCGATCTCGGTGGCGCTGGCCGGATGCGGCGCCGTCTCGACCGGATTTTGGATGCGGGCGATCCGCGCCCGCGGCACGCCCCACTCGGCGACGAGCGCGTCGGCGAGGGCATCGGAGACCGCGACGACGCGCGCCGACAGACGCGCGATCAGCGGCGCCAGGCGATAGGCGAGATTGCCGAGAAGGCCGGTCTTCCAGTCCTCGAAGCCGTGATAGGTCGGCACCAGCCGGATGCCCGAGACGGGGGCGAGGAGGCGGGCGAGGGCGAGCTTCGGATTGGAGCCGCCGGCGGCCGAAAACGCGACCTGCGGCCGCTCGCGCCAGAGCAGCCGGGCGAGCGCGAGAACGTTGCCGGCATGGCCGCCGGAAAGCACGACGAGGCGCACCGCCGGGTCGAGGTCCGGGCCGTTGCCGCCCGCCGCCCGGTCGACCACGAAGACGACGTCGTCGCCGGCCGCGGCGAGGCGCGAGGCGAGCACCGCCGAAACCCGTTCGGCACCGCCGTCGACGAGGGCGTGGGTATAGAACAGCAGTCGGCGTGTCACTCTTCGACGCACTCCTGTGCCGGAACGGGACGCTCCGGCCGTGTCATCGCCGAGGTTGCAAGCCCGATGCCGCCCGTCGGACCCGGCCACCGCCGGCGCGCCGGCTCAGATGCGGTCGCGCAGGGCGAACCAGCTCATCGCGGCCACGAGCGTCGGATAACGCAGCAGCTTGCCGCCCGGGAAGCGCTGCATCGGCAGCTTGGCGAAATCGCCGAAGGCGCCCTCCCGGCCGAGGATTTCGTCGGCGACCACCATGCCGGCATAGGGCGCGATGGCGACGCCCTGACCGGAGAAGCCGGTCGCCGCGATGATGTTGCCGGCAATGCGCCGGATATAGGGCAGGCGGGTCATGGTGACGCCGAGCGTGCCGCCCCAGGCGTGCGACACCGCGGTCCTGGCGAACTGCGGATAGACCCGGGCGAGGTGCTTCCGGACGAAGCTGGCGATATCGGCCGGGAAGGCGTGCGAGTAGTTCTCGCCGCCGCCGAACAGCAGCCGGCCGTCCGGCGTCGGGCGCCAGTAATAGACGACGAAGCGGCTGTCGGCCGCCGCCTCGCCGCCGGCAAGGATGCCGCCCGGCATGCCGGCGCCGATCGGCGCGGTCGTCAGCACGAAATTGTTGATCGGCATGACGTGGGATTCGACCGTTTCGTCGAGGCCGGAGAGGTAGCCGTTGCCGGCGAGCACGACGGTCGAGGCCGAGACGCTGCCGGCCGGCGTCTTGATGAGGACCCGGTCGCCGCGGCCGAGATAGGTGGCCGGCGAGCCCTCGAAGATCCGCGCGCCGGCCTTCTCGGCGGCATCGGCGAGGCCGAGGGCGAAGTTCAGCGGGTGCAGATGGCCGGCGCCGCGGTCGCGCACGCCGCCATGATAGACGTCGGTGCCGAGGGCCGCGGCGAGCTCGTCCCGGTCGAGCCAGTCGAGCTCGTCGTAGTCGTAGTCGCTCGCCATCCGCTCCATGGCGTGCTTCTCGTCGTCGACGAGGCGGCGCTTGTGGACGGCATGGATGAGGCCGGGACGCCAGTCGCAATCGATGGCGTGCCGGACGATGAGGCCCTTGACGAGCTTCTTGGCGTCCTCGGCGATATCCCAGAGCCGGCGCGCCTCGTCCTTGCCGAAGGCCTTTTCGAGCCATTCCTGGTCGCGCCGCTGGCCGGTGTGGAGCTGGCCGCCATTGCGCCCCGAGGCGCCAGAGCCGACCCGCTTGCTTTCGACGAGCACCACGGAAGCGCCGCCCTCGGCAAGGTGCAGGGCGGTCGAAAGGCCGGTGTAGCCGCCACCGATCACGCAGACGTCGACCGCCAGGTGTTCCTCGAGACGCGGCCGCTCGGGCCGCGCATTGGCGGTTGCCTCGTACCAGGACTGGCTGCGCAACTGAACCGTCATCGTCTCTCTCGTCCGGCTTAGGCGAGAAGGCCCCGCTTGCTGAGTTCGGCGTGGGCATCGTCGAGGGTCTTGCGAGCCCGCGCCACGAGTTCGTCGATCTCGGATTTCGAGATCACCAACGGCGGCGACAGTATCAGGGAATCGCGCACCGCGCGCATGACGAGGCCGTTGCGGAACGACATGTCGCGGGTCAGCGTGCCGACCTCGCCGACCGAGGGGAACTTGCGGGAGCGGTTGCCCTTTTCCGGCACGAGCTCGAGCGCGCCGACGAGCCCGACCATGCGCGCCTCGCCGACGAGCGGATGGTCGGCAAGCCCGAGCCAGCGCTCCTGGAGATAGGGCGCCGCCTCGTCGCGCACCCGCTCGACGATGCCTTCGTCCTGCAGGATGCGGATGTTCTCGAGTGCCGCCGCGCAGGCCGCCGGATGCCCCGAATAGGTGAAGCCGTGGTAGAACTCGCCGCCCTTGCCGATCACGACGTCGGCGACGCGGTCCGAGACCATCACGCCGCCGATCGGCAGGTAGCCCGAGGAAAGGCCCTTGGCGATCGGCATCAGGTCGGGCTTGAGGTCGTAGTAGTCCGAGCCGAACCAGGTGCCGAGCCGGCCGAAGCCGCAGATCACCTCGTCGACGACGAGCAGGATGTCGCGCCTGGCGAGCACCTTCTTGATTTCCGGCCAGTAGGTTTCCGGCGGGATGATGACGCCGCCGGCGCCCTGGATCGGTTCGGCGATGAAGGCCGCGATCCGGTCCTCGCCGAGTTGCTCGATCGCCTCGTCGAGGGCCTGCGCCGCCTTGATGCCGAACTCGGCCGGCGAAAGGTCGCCGCCCTCGCCGAACCAGTAGGGCTGCATGATGTGGTGGACGCCCGGTACGGGGAGGTCGCCCTGCTTGTGCATCGCGCCCATGCCGCCGAGGCTGGTGCCGGCGACCGTCGAGCCGTGATAGGCGTTGTGGCGGCCGATGATGATCTTCTTGTCCGGCTTGCCCATCAGGTCCCAGTAGTAGCGGACCATGCGGAACACGGTGTCGTTCGCCTCCGAGCCGGAATTGACGAAGAAGGCGTGGTTCATGTGCGCCGGCGTCACCTCGGCGAGCTTTTCGGCAAGCCGCGCCGCCGGCACGTGGGTCGTCTTGAAGAAGGTGTTGTAGTAGGGCAGCTCGGCGAGCTGCTTGGCGACGGCGTCGGTGATCGACTGGCGGCCATAGCCGACCTGCATGCACCACAGGCCCGCCATGCCGTCGAGGATGCGGTTGCCGTCCGAATCGGTCAGCCAGCAGCCGTCGGCCGACACGATCACCCGGCTGCCTTCGGCGTTCAGCGACTTGTGGTCGGTGAACGGGTGCATGTGATGCGCCGCGTCGATGCGCTGGATGGTCTTGGTGAAGTTGTGGCCGTACTGGTTCATGGGACGTCCCCGCGAGGCATGGCTGCGGCGTCGCGCGCCGTGCAGCCGGTGTGTGTCGGTCTGTCGGTTCAGTTGCGTGCGGTCGCCGCGACCAGCGTCCCGGCACCGATGAGGAGGCTGCCGCCGATCCGGTTGGCGATCTTCAGCACCGAAGGCTTGGCCGCCGCCGCCCGGAGCGTGCCGGCGGCGATCGCGTAGATCGCGGCGTTGAGCGTGGCGAGCACCAGGAAGGTGATCTCCATCGCGACGAACTGCGGCACGAGCGGTGTGCCGTGGTCGATGAACTGCGGCAGGAAGGCGACGAAGAAGACGATCGACTTCGGATTGAGCGCGGTGACGGCGAAGCTGTGGGCGAACATCGTCCAGCGATCGCGCCCGCCCTCCGGCCGCTCCGGCGAAAGGCCCTCCGGCTTGGAGCGCCACAGCGTGATGCCGAGCCAGACGAGATAGGCCGCGCCGACCCATTTGAGGACGGTGAACAGCATCGCCGAGGTGGCGAGCAGCGCGCCGAGACCGACGAGCGAGGCGGTCATCGCCGTGAAGTCGCCGAGGGCGACGCCGGGCACCGTCGACCAGGCCGTCTCGCGGCCACGCCCGAGGGCGTAGCCGATGACCAGCATGATGGTCGGGCCGGGGATCGCGAGCACGATCGCCGCGGCGAGGGAGAAGGCAAGCCAGGCTTCGAGAGACATGTGAAGCGCCTTACACGTTGAGCAGCAGGTATTCGCGTTCCCACGGGGAGATCACCCGCATGAACGTCTCGAACTCCTGCTGCTTGATCGCCCTGTAGGTGGAAACGAACGAGCGCCCGAAGATGTCGACCAGCTCCTCGCAGTCCTCGAAGAGGGCGACCGCCTCGAGCAGGCCGCGCGGCAGGCCGAAGGGCAGATGCCGGGCCGAGCCGGCGATCGGCTCTTCCGGGTTGAGCTCCTCCATCATGCCGATATAGCCGCAGGCGAGCGACGCCGCGATCGCCAGATAGGGGTTGGCGTCCGAGGACGGCACCCGGTTCTCGACGCGCCGGGCGTCCGGCGTCGAGGTCGGGACGCGCAGGCCGACGGTGCGGTTGTCGTAGCCCCAGTGGACGTTGATCGGCGCCGCCGTGTGGCGCACCAGCCGGCGGTAGGAGTTCACGTAAGGGGCGAGGATGCACATCACGTGCGGCAGGTATTTCTGCTGCCCGGCGATGAAGTTGAAGAAGGTGCGCGTCGGCGCGCCGTCCTCGTCGGAGAAGATGTTCTCGCCGGTCTCGCTGTCGATCACCGACTGGTGGATATGCATCGCCGAGCCCGGCTCGTGGGTCATCGGCTTGGCCATGAAGGTGGCGTACATATCGTGCTTCAGCGCCGCCTCGCGGATCGTGCGCTTGAACATGAACACCTGGTCGGCGAGGGCGACGGGATCGCCGTGGCGCAGATTGATTTCCATCTGCGCGGCGCCTTCCTCGTGGATGAGGGTGTCGATCTCGAGGCCCTGCAGCTCGGAGAAATGGTAGATGTCGTCGAAGAGCGCGTCGAACTCGTTGATCGCGGCGATCGAGAACGACTGGCGCGCAGCTTCCGGCCGGCCGGAGCGCCCGATCGGCGGCTCGAGCTGGTAGTCCGGATCCTTGTTCGGTTTGACGAGGTAGAACTCGATCTCCGGGGCGACGACCGGCGTCCAGCCGCGCGCCTTGTAGAGATCGACGATGCGGCGCAGCACCTGGCGCGGCGCCCGCTCCACCGGCCGCCCGTCCTTCTGGTAGGCGTCGTGGATGATGTGCGCGGTCGGGTCGCTCGCCCAGGGCACGACGGCGAGCGTCGAGAAGTCCGGCTCGAACAACAGGTCGCTGTCGGTCGGGTCGTGCTGGAAATCGTCGTCCTCCTGCGGATAGTCGCCGGAGATGGTCTGGGTGAAGATCGAGGTCGGCATCGACATGATCGGCCCGCCGAAAAACTTCTCGGCCGGCATCATCTTGCCGCGCGCCACGCCCGCCTGATCGGGAACGACGCATTCGATGTCCTCGATGCCGCGTTCCTTCAGCCAGGTTCTGGCTTCCTCGATGTCCTCGACGCCGCGGATCTTTTCGGCGGTCTCGAGGTGCTTCTTCGCTTTCTTGGCCATGTCGCCTTCTGCTTGCCCGGCGGGGCCGGATGCCGCCCCGCCTCCGATCTGCCTTCGGGCCGGCTGCAAGTGGTGAGCCGGCCGCGTCGGTCCGCTTCGGCGGTGCGGCTCGTCGTCGAACCGGCGCCCGCCTTTCGGACCCGAACGTTAGACGCGCATCCAGATGGTCTTCAGTTCGGTGTATTTCTCGATGGCGTGGAGCGACTTGTCGCGTCCCATGCCGGATTGCTTGTAGCCGCCGAACGGCACCGTGATGTCGTCGGCGTCGAAGCAGTTGACCCACACCATGCCGGCCCGCAGCGCCCGCGCCGCCCGATGGGCGGTCGACACGTCGCGCGTCCAGACGGCCGCGGCGAGGCCGTAGATGGTGCCGTTGGCGATCTTCATTGCTTCCTCGACGCCATCGAAGGTGATGGTCGAGAGCACCGGGCCGAAGATCTCTTCCTGGGCGATGCGGATGTCCGGCGCGACACCGTCGAAGATCGTCGGCTCGACGAAATAGCCGCCGCTCTCGCCGCGCACCCGGCCGCCGCCCATGACGACCTTGGCGCCGTCCTCGCGGCCCTTGTCGATATAGTCGAGGACCCGCTGCATCTGGCCCTCGGTCACCATCGCGCCGAGCCGGGTCTTGGGGTCGAGCGGATCGCCCGGCGTCCAGCGCTCGGCCTTCTTCTTCAGGATGTCGAGGAACTCGTCCTTGATCTTGGCGTCGACCAGCAGCCGCGACCCGGCGGTGCACATTTCGCCCTGGTTGAAGAAGATGCCGGCGGCGACGGAGCGGGCCGCCGCCTCGAGGTCCGGGCAGTCGGCGAGGATCACGTGCGGGGTCTTGCCGCCGCATTCCAGGCCGACGCGCTTCATGTTGGAATCGGCCGAATAGCGCAGGAAGTACTTGCCGATCTCGGTCGAGCCGGTAAAGCCGATGCCGTCGACGTCCATGTGCAGGCCGAGCGCCTGGCCGGCGGTCTCGCCATAGCCCGGCACGACGTTGAAGACGCCGTCGGGAATGCCGGCCTCCGAGGCGAGTTCGGCGATGCGGAGCGCGGAGAGCGGCGACTGCTCGGCCGGCTTCAGGATGATCGAGTTGCCGGCGGCGAGCGCCGGGCCGATCTTCCAGGAGGCCATCAGCAGCGGGAAGTTCCAGGGAACGACGAGGCCGACGACGCCGAGCGGCTCGCGCACGATCATCGACAGCGCGTCGTCGCCGGTCGGTCCGATCTCGCCATAGAGCTTGTCGATCGCCTCGGCGTAGTAGGCGATCGATTCGGCCGATTTCGGCGCGTCGATGGCAAGGGCGTCGCTGATCGGCTTGCCGACGTCGAGCGACTCGAGCAGCGCGATCTCCTCGGCATTGGCCATCATCAGCTCGCACCAGCGCAGCATGCGCTTCTTGCGCTCGCGCGGGCCGAGGCCGGCCCAGCGCCGGTCCTCGAAGGCGGCCCGCGCCGCCTTGACCGCGACGTCGATGTCGGCCGCATCGCATTCGGCGACGAGGGCGAGCGTCTCGCCGGTCGCCGGATTGACGGTCTCGAAGGTCTTGCCCGACAGGGCGTCGACATGGCGCCCGTCGATGAAGGCGCGGGTGCGGATGTCGAGGCTCTTGGCGCGGGCGTGCCAGTCGTTTGCGGTCATTGCTGCGGTCATCTTCGTCCGTCGTTGCTGCTTGGGTGTCTCGGCCGAGGGCCGCGCCTGCGCTGCCGGGTCGAAAAAGGCGGGCTCCCGGTGGCGCTTCGCGGTGGTCGGAAGATTGTGATCACATTTTAGCTCTTGTCAAATGCCGTCACGTTCGAATTGCCGGCAGTTGCCGTGTCGGTCTCGCCGACGATGGCCAGGCCGAGCAGCCGCATGCCGTCGAGAATGTCGCCGGCGATCGCGCTCTTCAGGCCCTCGGCGTCGCCCTTGGCGATGGCGTCGAGCGCCCGCTCGTGCTGGTCGACCATATGCGAGGTGCCCATGCGGCCGTAGACGGTGCGCATGAACGGGCCGAACTGCAGCCAGATGCTCTCGATCAGCGGCAGCAGCACCTCGGAGCGGGCCGCCCCGTAGATACCGAAATGGAAGTCGTGGTTGAGCCGCATGTAGCTCTCGACGTCGCCGGTCTCGAGGCTGCGGTCGATGCCGGCGTCGATCGCCTTCAGCGCCTGCAGCGCCGGCTTGTCGATATGGGGCAGGGCCATTGCGGCGAGTTCCGGCTCGAGCAGCACCCGCACCTTGACGATTTCCTCGAAGCGCGCCGCCGACATCGCCGGCACGTGGATGCGCCCGGTCGGCCCGATCTCCAGCGCCTGCTCGGCGGCGAGCCGGTGGATCGCCTCGCGTACCGGCATCGGGCTGACGCCGAGTTCGGCGGCGAGGCCGCGCAGGCTGACGCCGCGGCCCGGCACGATCCGTCCGGTCAGCAGCCACTGGCAGATCTCGTCGAAAACCCGGTCGCGGGCCGAGACCCGCCGTCCGCCATTGCCGGCGCTCCCCGCCGGGGTTTCGGCCCGATCACTCTCTCGGGCGGCCTGCCTTGCCATGGGCGCTCCTGCCGGCGCGGGCCGGGCTTGATTGACACCTTCCACTGAATGTGATCACAATTCCTCGAAATCCGCAATGCGGACAAAAGGACCGGCCGGCGCCGGGAGGGGATTGTAAATGGGTCGACCGGAAGAAGGGCCTTTCCTGGCGGCGACGACATCGGCGCGCGAGGAATACGAGCGCTTCGTCGCGGCCAACCCCTCGCTCGAGGTGGTCGAGGTCCTCATCACCGACATCAACGGCGTCTTCCGCGGCAAGTGGCTTCCCGGCTCGGCCCTCGGCAAGGTCTATGACGGCTCCTTCGCGATGCCGCTGTCGATCTTCGGCCTCGACGTCTGGGGCCGCGAGGTGCTGGAAACGGGCATGCATCTGGAAGCCGGCGACAAGGACGGCCACTGCTATCCGGCGGCCGGCACGCTGAAGCCGGTGCCCTGGGCCGACCGGCCGAGTGCCCAGGTCGTCGTCAACATGTACGAGCGGCCGGACCTGCCGTACTTCGCCGATCCGCGTCATCGCCTGGCGGCGATCGTCGACCGGTTCGCCGCCCTCGGCCTCACTCCCGTCGTCGCCTTCGAGCTCGAATTCTATCTGGTGCGCCCGGACGAGAGCCCGGCGGTCGACGGCCGGCCGGCGACCGTCTATTCGCGCCGCGCCGGGCCGGAATGGCAGAACATGTACGGCCTGTCCGACCTTGCCGATTTCGCCCCGGTGTTCGACGACATCCGCCGCGCCGCCAACGCGCAAGGGCTGCCGGCCGACGCCATCATCTCCGAGGCGGCGCCGGGCCAGTTCGAGGTCAACCTCTACCATCGCCCCGATGCGCTCGCCGCCGCCGACGACGCGGTGCTGCTGCGCCGGCTGATCGGTTCGGTCGCCCGCCGCCACGGCCTTTCGGCGACCTTCATGGCCAAGCCCTTCATCGACTGGCCGGGCAACGGCATGCACGTCCATGCCAGCATTCTCGGCCCGGACGGCAAGAACATCTTCGCCAATCCGGAGACCGGCGAGGCGCGGCTGATGGAGGCCGTCGCCGGCCTCGTCCATTCGATGCCGTCGAGCCTTGCGCTCTTCCTGCCCGGCTGGAACAGCTTCCGCCGCCTGCAGTCCGGCTCCTACGCGCCGACCCGGGCCACCTGGGGCCACAACAACCGCTCGGTGGCGGTGCGCATCCCGGCCGCCGACGGCGCCGCCCGCCGTCTCGAGCACCGCATCGCCGGTGCCGACGCCAATCCCTATCTCGTGGTCGCGGCGGTTCTCTCCGGCATCCTGCACGGCTTCGAACACGGTTTGCGGCCGCCGGCGCCGGTCGACGGCAATGCCTATGACGAGCCTTGCCCGCTGCTTGCGCACAACATGCGCGAGGCGGTCCATGCCTTCGACCATGCCGACTTCATCCGGCGCGCCTTCGGAGCCGATTTCCGCAAGGTCTTCGCCGATGTGAAGCGCGCCGAGATTCGCGAATTCGACAACGAGATCACGCCGCTGGAGCGCTCGACCTATCTGTGAGCAGCGGTCGCTGATTTTCTGTGCAATGGCCGAAAGGTCGCAGGAAACTGTTGAGAGTGAAGGAGAACCTTCATAACGTGACAGTGTGCCATGACCCCGAGGCGGTCGGGGCCGTGCCAGAGGGAGCGGAACAGGAGAATTCGAAGAATGACAATACGCCTCTTTACCACTGTGGCTGCCGCCGCGATGGTCCTCTCGTTCGCCGCGGCGGCCGAGGACAAGGTGGTCAACGTCTACAACTGGTCGGACTACATCGATGAAGAGATCCTGACCGAGTTCACTGCCGAGACCGGCATCAAGATCGTCTACGACGTGTTCGACTCCAACGAGATCCTGGAGACGAAGCTGCTCGCCGGCGGCACCGGCTACGACGTGGTCGTGCCCTCGGGCGAATTCCTCGCCCGGCAGATTTCGGCCGGCGTGTTCCAGAAGCTCGACAAGAACCGGCTGCCGAACCTCGGCAACGCCTGGAGGGAAATCCAGGAGCGCGTCGCCCGCTACGATCCGGGCAACGAGTATTCGATCAACTACATGTGGGGCACCACCGGCATCGGCTACAATGTCGGCAAGGTGAAGGAGATCCTCGGCGAGGACGCCCCGGTCGACAGCTGGGCGCTGGTGTTCGATCCCGAGAACGCCAAGAAGCTCTCCGCCTGCGGCATCTATGCGCTCGATGCTCCGGTCGAGACGCTGCGCGCCGCCCTCAACTATCTCGGCATCAACCCGGATTCCCAGGAACCGGCCGATCTCGAGAAGGCCGGCGAGCTCTGGATGTCGATCCGTCCCTACGTCCAGAAGTTCCATTCGTCGGAATACATCAACGCCCTCGCCAACGGCGATATCTGCATCGCGGTCGGCTGGTCCGGCGACGTGCTGCAGGCCCGTGACCGTGCCGCCGAGGCCGAGAACGGCGTCGAGGTGAACTACTCGATTCCGAAGGAAGGCGCCCAGATGTGGTTCGACCAGATGGCGATCCCGGCCGACGCCAAGAACATCGAGGCGGCGCACGTCTTCATCAACTACATGCTGAAGCCGGAAGTCGCGGCCAAGGCCTCGAACTACGTCTATTACGCCAATGGCAACAAGGCCTCGCAGGCCTTCCTCAACGAGGATGTCATCGGCGATCCGGCGATCTATCCGCCGGAGGAGGTCGTCCAGAAGCTCTACACGACGACCCCGTTCCCGCCGAACGTCCAGCGCGTGGTCACGCGGATCTGGACCAAGGTCAAGAGCGGCCAATAAGGCGTTGAGCGCGGGCGGATCGGTTGCCTACCGATCCGCCCTTTTCATATCCGGAGATGGCAAAAATGGGCCAGAAGACGCTGGGGCCGGTGCGTCGCTCGTTCGCACCGTGGCTCGACCCGCAAGCCAAGCCGCTCATCCGTTTCGAGAACGTGACCAAGCGGTTCGGTGACTTCGTCGCTGTCGACGACCTGTCGATCGACATCTACGAACGCGAGTTCTTCGCGCTGCTCGGCCCCTCCGGCTGCGGCAAGACCACCCTCTTGCGCATGCTCGCCGGCTTCGAGACGCCGACCGAGGGGCGCATCCTGCTCGACGGCAAGGACGTCTCGCGGGTGCCGCCCTACCGGCGGCCGGTCAACATGATGTTCCAGTCCTACGCGCTGTTCCCGCACATGTCGGTCGAGGCCAACATCGCCTTCGGCTTGAAGCAGGACGGCATGCCGAAGGCCGACATCGCCGCCCGCGTCGAGGAAATGCTGAAGCTCGTCAAGCTGGAGCAGTTCGCCAAGCGCCGGCCGCACCAGTTGTCCGGCGGCCAGCGCCAGCGCGTCGCGCTCGCCCGCTCGCTCGCCAAGCGGCCGCGCGTGCTGCTTCTCGACGAGCCGCTCGGCGCCCTCGACAAGAAGCTGCGCGAGGCGACCCAGTTCGAGCTGACCGATCTGCAGCAGGAACTCGGCATGACTTTCGTGATCGTCACCCACGATCAGGAAGAGGCGATGACCGTCGCCGACCGCATCGCCGTGATGGATCACGGCAAGATGGTGCAGGTCGCGACGCCCTCGGAGATCTACGAACAGCCCGCCTCGCGCTACGTCGCCGACTTCATCGGCGACATCAACATGATCGAGGGCCGGATCGAGGCGAGCGGCGAGGGCCGCACCCGCTTCCGCTCCGAGGCGCTGGGCCTGACCGCCGACGTCCTCGACGCCACCCCGATCGGCGTCGGCGAGACGAGCTGGCTCGCCATCCGCCCCGAAAAGGTCTCCGTCTCCCACGAGCCGCCGGCCGACACCTCGGTCAACGCGGTCGAGGGCGAGGTCTGGGACATCGGCTATCTCGGCGACGTCTCGATCTATCACGTGCGCCTAGCCGGCGGGAAGACGATCAAGGCGACGCGTGCCAACGTCACCCGCCTCATCGAGCGCCCGATCACCTGGGACGACAAGGTGTGGCTGAGCTGGTCGCCGGACGCGGCGCTGGTGCTGGCGGCCTGAGCGGGGAGAGGCGACATGAGCGACATCTCCGAAAGCGCCGGCCACAAGGCCAATCCGCTGCGCTGGCTCGTCGTGGCCATCCCCTATCTCTGGCTGCTCGTCTTCTTCCTCGCGCCGTTCTTCATCGTCTTCAAGATCTCGCTGTCGCAAGTGGCGATCGCCATGCCGCCCTACGTGCCGGCCTTCGATCTTGCCGCCGGCATTTCGAGGTTCTTCGCCGACCTGAAGGAACTGACCTTCTCCAACTACCTCTGGCTGACCGAGGACGCGCTCTACTGGAAGTCCTACCTGTCGAGCGTCGGCATCGCCCTCGTCTCGACCCTCATCCTGCTCGCCATCGGCTTTCCCGTCGCCTACGGCATGGCGCGCTCGCCGAAGGCCTGGCGGCCGACCCTGCTGATGCTGGTCATCCTGCCGTTCTGGACGAGCTTCCTCATCCGCGTCTACGCCTGGATCGGCATCCTCAAGAAGGAGGGCCTGCTCAACCAGTTCCTCCTCTGGGTCGGGGCGATCAACGAGCCGCTGACCATCATCAACACCAACACGGCGGTCTATATCGGCATCGTCTATTCCTACCTGCCGTTCATGATCCTGCCGCTCTATGCTTCGCTCGAAAAGCTCGACGAGACGCTGCTGGAGGCCGCCTCCGACCTCGGCTGCCCGCCGACCAAGGCGTTCTGGCTGATCACCTTCCCGCTCGCCCTGCCGGGCGTCATCGCCGGCTCGTTCCTCTGCTTCATCCCGATCGTCGGCGAATTCGTCATCCCCGATCTGCTCGGCGGCTCCGAGACGATGATGATCGGCAAGACGCTGTGGTCCGAGTTCTTCAACAACCGCGACTGGCCGGTGTCCTCCGCCGTCGCCGTGCTGCTGCTGCTCATTCTGGTGGTGCCGATCGTCGTCTTCCAGAACAGCCAGATGAAGGCGATGGAGGCAGGCAAATGAGGAAGGGGCCGAGCTGGTTCAACGTCGTTTCGATCACCCTCGGGTTCGTCTTCCTCTACCTGCCGATCCTGCTGCTGGTCGTCTACTCCTTCAACGAGTCGCGCCTCGTCACCGTCTGGGCCGGCTTCTCGACCAAATGGTACGGCGAGATGCTGCGCAATCAGGCACTGATGGACGCCGCCTGGGTGACGGTGCGCGTCGCCCTCCTGTCGGCGTCGGTGGCGACCGTGCTCGGCACGCTCGGCGCGGTGACGCTGACGCGCTTCGGCCGCTTCCCCGGCCGCACGATGTTCTCGGGCATGATCTATGCGCCGCTCGTCATGCCCGACGTCATCCTCGGCCTGTCGCTGCTCTTGATGTTCGTCGCGGTCGGCCTCGATCGCGGCTTCTGGACGGTGGTGCTGGCCCATACGACCTTCACCATGTGCTACGTCGCCGTCGTCGTGCAGTCGCGCCTCGTCGCCTTCGATCGCGACCTCGAGGAAGCGGCGATGGATCTCGGCTGCCCGCCGATGAAGACCTTCTTCCTCATTACCCTGCCGATCATCCTGCCGGCCGTGGTTGCCGGCTGGATGCTCGCCTTCACCCTGTCGCTCGACGATCTCGTCATCGCCTCCTTCGCCACCGGCCCGGGCGCGACGACGCTGCCGATGAAGATCTACAGCCAGGTGCGCCTCGGCGTGACGCCGGAGATCAACGCGGTCTCGACCGTGCTGATCGTCATCGTCACCATCGGCGTCATCATCGCCTCGGTAACGACCAAGCGTCAGGAGGTCGCCCGCCAGAAGGCCGAGCGCATGGCCGCCGCGGCACCGTGATCGGCACTCGGGCGCGAGAACGAAATCGGCCGCCCATTGGGCGGCCGAACCGTTTTGCGAGCTGGTGTTCTTTCGCCCGTGGCTATTCCGAGCACGTACAAAGCTTGTCGTGCGCCGCGACGATGCCGTCGAGATTGCCGTAGAGCGTGTCGCGCACCGCGCCGGCCCGGGCCGCGCCATTGGCGATGTAGAAATAGGTCTCGAGCTGGCCGACGACGTCGGTGAGGCGGCGGCGCGCTTCCTCGGCGGCGATCGCGCCGTTCGCCGAGAGCGCCGCGCGGGCCTTGTGGAACACCTGGAAGAGGTCGGGCGAGGGGTTCGGACGCGGCAACGGATGGTCGGCGCTGATCACCACACCGTCGGCGGTCATGCCGGTGGGCGCGGCGGCCATGGCACCGCCCGGATGCGGCAGGAGATCGGCCGGCGCCGGCGTCGTCGCCGTCGGCGGCACCTGCGGCGCGGCGATCGTCGGACCGCCGGCGGCGATCATCAGCCGGTCGATGATGCCGGGAATGGCCTCGGCGCCGGCAAGCTCCGGCGCGTCGCCGGCCGCGCCGAGCGCCGTCCAGGTTGCCGAGATCGCCCCGGCCGTCGCAACGCGCAGCGTCTCGGCCTGGGCGTCGAGGCCGTCGGCGTATTTCTCCACCCGCTCGGCGTATTTGCCGAGGAATTCGGTGACCTCGCGCGCGCCGGTGCAGATCATCGGATTGGCCGGCTGGCCGGTGTAGTCCTTGAGATCGCGGTAGATCTGGCCGAGATACCAGCGCGTGTCGCGCGACGACAGGAACGGGTCGGCGCCGCGCCGGCTGGCGAGCGTGCCGGCGACGCGCAGCGCCGCGGCGGTCTCCTTGTCGGCGCCGGCCGCCGGCTTGAAGAGGAAGCGCCCGGGCAGGCTCTTGTCGGCGACGCGGGCCGTGTCGACGGCCCGGTCGAGCTCCGGCAGGCGGGCATTGAGTTCGGAAAGGGCGGCGTGGAAGGCGGTGGCGCAGTCGCCGACCCGCCAGCCCGTCACCTGCCAGGACACCCAGAGATCGGCCTCGGCCCGCGCCTCGAGCGTGGCGAAGGCCTCCGCCCCGGTCTTCGGGCTCGTCAGCATCACCGCCGCGTCGATGGTCTGCGTCCCGCCCGGCGGCAGCGGCGCGATGGCGATCCGCACCACCCCGTCGGCAACGCCGCGCTGGCCGGCGGCGATGAGATCGGCATTGTCGGCCTTCAGCACGAGGACGACGCCGGCGAAGGGTACGACCGTCGCGTTGTGGACCGAGACGACGACGCGGCGCACCGAGCCCGGCCGGTGCGTGCCGGCGATGTCGCGCTCGACCTCGCTGCCGATCCGCTCGACCGACACCGTGATCGGCAGCTCGGCGCCCGGCGGCGGGGCGACCCCGTCCATCGCGAGGGCCGCGCCGGGCATGACGGCAAGGAGCGCCAGCGGCGCTGCGGCGAGCGGAGATTTCATGGAGTCAGCCTCTCGGTGGGCGAAACAGGTAGATCACGATCCAGACCGGCACGATGACCATCGAGCCGAGCACGAGGTTCGGCAGCGCCCATTCCAGCCCCTGCTGCAGATAGACGAGCACGCGTTCCGGCGTCATCCCGACCTCGGCGAGCACGCGCTCGGCCGAAATGTCGAGATAGGACAGCACCACCCCGGTAATCAGCGAGGCGATGCCGATCTTGAACGCGGTCGATAACAGCCGGAACATCATCGGCGGGAAAGGCTCGCTCGACATCGCGGTTGAACGAATGGCGCGAATCGCCAGCCGGAATGATACACAAGCGATCATCCTGTCGCGACCCGAAGCGCCGGCCGGCCGCCCGGTTCGCGACCGTCAGCGCAGCAGCTTGCCGAGGCTCGGCAGCACCAGCGGGCTCGACCAGCCGCCGACGACGGCGAACGGCAATTCGGCGACCGTCGGTCCGTGTGCGGTATCGGCGGTCTCCGGCCGCTCGTAGACCGTCGCCGTGCCGGCAAGGTCGAAGGCCTCGCCCGCCAGGTCGGTGCTGCCGGTGAGCGAGAGGCCGAGGATCGGGCTCGTCACGGAAAGGCTGTCGATCTCGGCGACGCCGCCGGCGATCGTCACCTTGGCCTCGGCCGTCTCGAACGCGGTGCGCGAGCCGGCCTCGGCGCCCTTCGGCAGCGGCTGGCCGAGCGCCGCGGTGACGAGCGAGACGATGTCCGTGCCGAGAATGGCGCCGGGCGCGATCGTCGCCTCGGCCGTTCCCGACAGCGAGCGCAGGAGCGCGTGATAGGTCGCGCCGCGTCCCTGCAGGCTGGCCGAGACCCTGGCGTCGCCCTCGATCCCCGGATGCGCGAAGAGGTCGGGCAGGAGCGCGCCGAGCTTGACGCCGGAGAGCGAGCCGCTGGCCCGCCCTTCGACGCCGGCGGCGCTGGCCTCCAGCACGACCGAGCCATCGCCGCGGCCGCCATAGAGCACCGCCTCGCCGACCTCGAGCGCCAGCCGCTGGTCGCGCATCATCGCCGAGAGCGCGGTCCGGCCGAGCTTGGCCTTGCCGAGCAGCACCCGGCCGGCCGACACCCGCAGGTCGAGGTCGAGCGCATCGAGCGCCGCCGCCGGAATGGCAGCGTCGCGCCAGGTCTGGCCGGCGGCCGGCGGTTCGGCGGCAAGGAGCCCGCCATAGGCGGAAAGGTCGAGGGTGTCGAGCGCGAGCGTCCCCTGCAGCGACGGCCGCTTCTCGCCGAGCTTGATGGCGAGGACGCCTTCGGCCTTGTTGCCGTCGAGCTCGATCGTCGCGTCGGCGAGCGAGGCCGAGGGGCCGACCATGTTGACCGCCGAGGAGACGGAGAGCGGGCCGAACGTGGCGCCGGGGCCGACCGGCCTGCCGGTCCATTCCAGCAGCCGGCGCACCGAGGGCGAGGAAACGTCGAGGTCGCCCTCGAGCTGCAGGTCGGCCCGCCGGTTGGCGGTGCCGGAAAAGGCGACGCGCAGCGGCGGCGAGGCGAGGCCGAGCCTGAGGTCGCTGCTCTCGCCGGAAAAGAAGGCGAGGGGGGCGCTCGCCGAGATGTTGGTCTCGACCACTTCGCCGCGCCACACCAGCGTGCCGGAGGCCGAGCCGCGGCTGTCGAGGGTCGGCCAGTCGACCTCGAGGTCGATGTTGGTCGCCTCCTCATGGCGCCCCGTGCGGTGGTCGTCGAAGGTCACGATGCCGTCGGCGAGAACGAAGGTACCGAGCCTGAGATTGCCGGCCGGATCGCCGTTGCCGGTCGCAAGGCCGCGCGCCACGCTGCCGTCGAGGAGCTGCCAGTTGCCGGCGCCCGATGCGTCGACCTCCAGATGGAGCCGCGGCCGCGTCATGCGGAACTCGGAAATCTCGAACCGGCCACCGAGCAGCGGCAGGAGCCGCAGCGAGCCGCGCAGCACGTCCATGGCAACGAGCGGCGGCGCATCGGCGCCGCCCGCACCGGCGACGGTCACGCCCTTCAGCTTCACCGTGAGATCGGGAAAGAGGGTGACGACGGGCTCGCCGGTGAGCGTCACCGGCGCTCCGGTCCAGTCCGAGATCTGGGCCGCGATCTGGGTCTTCACGGTGTCCGACGAGATCAGCACCGGCGTGATCGCCACGACGGCCGCAACCGCGATCGCCGCCGTCGACAGTCCGATGATCACTCGCCGCATCGCGCGCTTCCGGTGTTCCTGATCGATTTCGCCCCGTCCCCGCGCCGCGCCGGCGATGCCGGGACAGCCCCGGCGATAGACCCGATCGCCGGCGACCGCAAGGCAAATCTCGGCATATCGGCCATCCGGCGGGCTGGTCGCGACCAGCCGGGTGTGGCAAGAGATGAGGCAAGACGAGCCCGGCCGCAGCGACGGTCGGCGTGACCACGAGGGGAGGAAACGATGACCGATGCCGGGATGCTGTGGCAGCCGACGCCCGAGGCGATCGCCGCCGCGCCGATGACCCGCTTCATGCGGCTCGCCGAGGAACGGTTCGGCGTCGCCTTGCCGGACTACGACGCGCTGCATGCCTGGTCGGTCGACGACCGCGAGGCGTTCTGGTCGCTCGTCTGGGACTTCGGCGGCGTGATCGGCGACAAGGGCGAACGGGTCCTCGTCGACGGCGACCGGATGCCCGGCGCCCGCTTCTTCCCCGACGCCCGGCTGAATTTCGCCGAGAACCTGATGCGCCGCACCGACCACGCCATCGCGCTGCAGTTCCACGGCGAGGACAAGGCGGTCGGTTCGGTCACCTTCGCCGAGCTGCATCATCTCGTCTCGCGCCTGCAGCAGGCCTTCCGCGACCTCGGCGTCGGCGTCGGCGATCGCGTCGCCGCGATGATGCCGAACATGCCCGAGACCGTCGCGGCGATGCTGGCGGCAACCTCGCTCGGCGCCATCTGGTCGTCCTGCTCGCCCGATTTCGGCGTGCGCGGCGTGCTCGACCGCTTCGGCCAGATCGCGCCGAAGGTGCTGATCGCCTGCGACGGCTACTGGTACAACGGCAAGAAGATCGGGATCGGCGAGAAGCTCGGCGAGATCGTCGCCAATCTGCCGAGCCTCGAGGCCCTCGTCGTCACCCCTTACGTCGGCTCGGCGATGGCGATCGCCCTCGACATCGGCAAGGCGGTCGTCCTCGACAACTTCATCCACGACTACCGGGCCGCGCCCGTCACCTTCGAGCGCCTGCCCTTCGACCACCCGACCTACATCCTCTATTCGAGCGGCACGACGGGCGCGCCCAAATGCATCGTCCACGGCGCCGGCGGCATGCTGCTCCAGCATCTCAAGGAGCACCGGCTGCATTGCGGCCTGACCGCCGCCGACCGGCTGTTCTACTTCACCACCTGCGGCTGGATGATGTGGAACTGGCTGGTCAGCGGCCTGGCCAGCGAGGCGACGCTGATCCTCTACGACGGTTCGCCGTTCTGGCCGGACGCCAACGCCATGTTCGATTTCGCCGACATGGCCGGCATCAGCGTCTTCGGCACCTCGGCCAAGTTCATCGACGCGGTGAAGAAGGCCGGCATCCGGCCGCGCGACACCCACGACCTCTCGACCGTCCGTCTCATCACCTCGACCGGCTCGCCGCTCGCCGCCGAAGGCTTCGATTTCGTCTACGACGCCATCAAGCCCGGTGTGCACCTCGCCTCGATCTCCGGCGGCACCGACATCGCCGCCTGTTTCGTGCTCGGCATTCCGCTGAAGCCGGTCTGGCGCGGCGAGATCCAGGGGCCGGCGCTCGGCATGGCGAGCGACGTGTGGGACGAGAACGGCAATCCGGTGACGGGCGAGAAGGGCGAGCTGGTCTGCACCCGCGCCTTCCCCTCGATGCCGGTGCAGTTCTGGAACGACGAGGGCGGCGCCAAGTACCGCGCCGCCTATTTCGAGCGCTTCCCGGGCGTGTGGTGCCACGGCGATTTCGCCGAGTGGACCGAGCATGGCGGCATGATCATCCACGGCCGCTCCGACGCGACCCTCAATCCGGGCGGCGTGCGCATCGGCACCGCCGAGATCTACGCCCAGGTCGAGCAGCTGCCGGAGATCCTCGAATCCATCGCCATCGGCCAGTCCTGGGACAATGACGTGCGCATCGTCCTCTTCGTGCGGCTCGCCGAGGGCGTCGTCCTCGACGAGGCGCTGGAAAAGAAGATCCGCACCCGCATCCGCGACGGCGCCAGCCCGCGCCACGTGCCGGCCCGCATCGTCGCCGTCGCCGACATCCCGAGGACGAAGTCCGGCAAGATCACCGAGCTCGCCGTGCGCGACATCGTCCACGGCCGGCCGATCGGCAACCGCGAGGCGCTCGCCAATCCCGAGGCGCTGGACCTTTATCGCGACATCGCCGAACTGAAGTCGTGAGCGCGACGATGGCGCCGGAGACGAACGGGCTCGGCCAGCCGGTCGGCCCCCGCCTCGACGGCTGGACGCCGCCGCCGCGCCCGCCGTCCGTCGCGATGGAAGGACGCTGGTGCCGGCTCGAGCCGGTCGATCCGGCGCGCCACGCCGCGGCGCTCCACGAGGCCTTCGCCGAGGATCGCGACGGGCGGCTCTGGACCTACATGGCCTATGGCCCGTTTTCGTCCTTCGCCGACTTCGCGATGGTGCTCGAAGGCCTCGCCGCCCGGCCCGACATGGTGTTCTTCACGATCCTCGACAAGGCGAACGGCCGGCCCTGCGGCCTGGCCGCCTATCTCCGGATCGATCCGCCGGCCGGCTCGATCGAGGTCGGCAGCATCACCTATGCCCCGGCGCTGCAGCGGACGCCGGCCGCGACCGAGGTGATGGCGCTGATGATGGCCAACGCCTTCGCCCTCGGCTACCGGCGCTACGAGTGGAAATGCGACGCGCTGAACGCGCCCTCGCGCAAGGCCGCCGCCCGCCTCGGCTTCACCTTCGAGGGTGTTTTCCGCCAGCACATGATCGTCAAGAAGCGCAGCCGCGACACCGCCTGGTTCTCGGTGACCGACGGCGAATGGCCAGCCCTCGAGCGGGCCTTCGCGGCCTGGCTCGCGCCGGAGAATTTCGACGGCGCCGGCCGCCAGAAGCGCTCTCTCGCCGAAGTCCGCGAAGCGCTCTGACAGGCGGGCTGCTCACCTGACGACGTCGAAGCCGGCCTTCTCGATCGCCGCGACGAAGGGCTCCAGCGGCTTGCCAGAATCGATGTCGACCTTGCCGGTCGAAAGGTCGATCTCGACCGCCGCGGCCTCATCGATCGCGCCGATCGCACCCTTCACCGAACGGGCGCAGCCCTGGCAGGTCATTCCGGTCACCGTGAGGTGGATCATTTGCGGTCTCTCCTTCTCGAGAAGCTCGATTGACGAGATATCTCCCTTCCAGTCACCGGAAGGTCAAGGCCCGTGCAGGCGCCGGTAGCGGTTGTCCGCGCAGAAACTCGCCGTTTCGGTACAATTTCCGGCTGACGTGGCCAATGAACTCCGGCACCATCGCGCAAAGGGCCGAATCAGACTTCTTCGGGACGAGCCCGAACCGACGCCCGGGCCGGAATCGCGTATGG
This sequence comes from Pseudomonadota bacterium, assembly GCA_029572955.1. GTDB lineage: Bacteria > Pseudomonadota > Alphaproteobacteria > Rhizobiales > JAKPQE01 > JAKPQE01. The sequence continues at coordinate 62,071 of JAKPQE010000026.1, read as the reverse complement.
AACGTATCGCCGCCATCGTCATTGCCGTTTGCATGGTGGTCATCGCCGGTGCCTTCGGCGCCGTGCTCTATCGCGTCGCCGGCCTGACCATCGGCGAGGCGGCGGCCGTCGCCCTTGCCCTCATTCTCGTCTTCGTCCTCCTCGAGGGCCAGAAGCTGCGCGAGCGCGATCGCCGCCTGCTCGAGGCGCGGCTCGAAGACCTCAACCGCTTCTCCGGCACGCTCGCCCGCGAGGTGCAGCACCTGGAAGACCGCGTCGCCTCGATCGAGACCGGCGCCACCGACACCGCCGAGGACCGGCTCGGCGGCCTCGTCACCGATTTCGCCCGCCTCGAGACCCGCATCGGCCGTCTCGCCGAGGAGGTCGGCCGGGCCCGCGACGAGGCGAGCGAGGCCCATGCCGTCGGCGTCGAGGCGAGCCGGCGTCTCGACCTGCGCCCGGCGCCAGTGCCGCTCGCCCCCGTTGCCGTCGTCGAGGCGGAGGAGCCGGTGACGCGCGCCCCGGTCGCCGAACGCAAGGTCGGCGACGAGCCGCTGAGCGACGCCGAGCTGGTGCGGGCCGTCAAGTCGGCGATCGAGGACGACCGTATCGAGCTCTTCCTGCAACCGATCGTGACGCTGCCGCAGCGCAAGGTGCGCTACTACGAGGCGCTGACCCGGCTGCGCGGCCCCGACGGCGAACTCATCCGGCCGAGCGAGTTCCTGCCGATCGCCGAGCGCGAGGGCATCCTCGCCAAGCTCGACAACCTGGTGCTGTTCCGCGCCGTCCAGGTGCTGCGCCGCCTCACCGCCCGCAACCGCGACCTCGGCATCTTCTGCAATCTCGGCCTCGCCACCGTCGTCGACGCGGCGATGCTGCAGGAGATGCATGGCTTCCTCGAGGCCAACCGGGCGCTCGCCGGCCAGATCGTGCTGGAGTTCAGCCAGAAGACGGTGCGCGCCATGGGGCCGGTCGAGATCGAAACGCTCGGCGCGCTCGCCGATCTCGGCTTCCGCTTCTCGGTCGATCAGGTGCGCGACCTGAAGACCGACCTCGTCGACCTCGCCGATCGCGGCGTGCGCTTCCTCAAGATCAATGCCGGCCTGCTGCTGCATCGCTCCGACGAGCTGCGCTCGGATATCCACCCGGCCGATCTCGCCGATCTGCTCGCCCGCCACGGCATCGAGCTGATCGCCGACCACATCGAGTCCGAGACGGCGGTCGTCGATCTCCTCGATTTCGATCTGAAGTTCGGCCAGGGCAATCTGTTCTCGCCGGCCAAGCCCGTGCGCGCCGAAATCCTCCAGGGGCCGGTTCCGGCCGAGCCGAAGCGCGTCGCGGCGCGATAGCGCGAGACCCCGGGACCTCGCCCGCCACTTGACCCTCGCCCCGCGTCGGCCTATCGCAGCGCCATGAGCACCGAGACCATCGATCTTCTCCCCGGCTTCTCCACGATCGCCGATCGCTACGACGGCATCCTCTGCGACCTGTGGGGCGTCGTGCACAACGGCCTCACCGCCTGGCCCGAGGCCTGCGCGGCGCTGCGCGCCTTCCGCGCCAAGGGCGGCCACGTCGTGCTGCTGTCCAATGCGCCGCGGCCGAACTGGTCGGTGCGCCCGCAATTCGCCGGCATCGGCGTGCCGGGCGACGCCTTCGACGGTTTCGTCACCTCCGGCGACGTCACCCACGACCTGCTCGCCGGCCAGTATGGCGGCGCCCGCGTCCACCATATCGGGCCGGAGCGCGACCATGCCCTGTTCGAGGGGCTCGATGTCGACCTGGTCGGCGAGGATCGCGCCGAGGTCGTCGTCTGCACCGGCCTTTTCGACGACGTCACCGAGACGCCGGACGACTATGTCGACAGCCTGACGCGGCTCGCCGGGCGCGGGCTCGCGATGATCTGCGCCAATCCCGACAAGGTCGTCGAGCGCGGCAGCGATCTCGTCTACTGCGCCGGCGCGCTCGCCGACGTCTATGCCGGCCTCGGTGCCCCGACCCGGGTCATCGGCAAGCCGCATCCGGAAGTCTACGAGGCGGCGCTTGCCAGCCTTGCCGGATTGTCGGGCGGCGCCGTCGATCGCGCCCGGGTGCTGGCCATCGGCGATTCGGTGCGCACCGACCTTGCCGGCGCCGCCGCCCAGGGCATCGATGCCCTGTTCGTTTCCGGCGGCATCCACGGCGCCGAGCTCGGCCCGGTCGAGACGCCCGATCCGCGCCGCCTCGCCGAGTTGCTCGCCGCCGGCGGCGTCACTCCGATCGGCGTCCAGCCGCGCCTGCGCTGGTAGCCGGCGCCGGTTTCACGCGCGCATCCGGACCTCGATCGCGGCCCTGAAAATGCAGCGGGCGCCCGGCCTTGTCGGCGGGCGCCCGTCGAATTCTCGCGGGTGGCGGCGTTCAGTCGAACAGCTTGTCGATGTCGTCCTGCGAGGCCGGGCCGAACATCGCGTCGACGTCGTCCTGGCTGACGCCTTCGCCCTTGTGCTGCGGTCCGTGCAGGATCAGCTCGCGCTTGCGCTTCTCGCGGGCGCATTCCTCCTCCGAGGGCTCGGCGTCGACGAAGTCGGCAACGCTCAGCCGGTCCGTGAGCCGGGAAATGCGCTCGTCGATCGCCTGCAGCGTCTCGACCACCTTGCCGATGCGCTGGCCGGTGATGTCCTGGAACGAGCAGGCCTCGAAGATCTCGATGACGCGGGCGTCGACGAGGTTCTTGTAGGCGTCCGCGTCCGACCCGTCGGCCTCCATGATGACCTCGGCCGCTTCCATGATCGTGTGGGTCGCCGCCTCGGTCGCCTCGACGATGGCGTCGAGTTCGCGGCCGGCCTCCGGAATGTGGGCGCTGCGGATCTCGCCCGGGCGCAGCCGGCCGATCTCCGTCTTCATCTCGGCGATCTCGCGGCCGATCTCGCCGAGTTCGTGATAGAGCGTCTGGTCGAAGGTCTGCATGAAATCCTGCAGCGCCTCGGCCATGATCTCGGCCAGTGCCATCACATCGCCGACCGAACGGTCCTTGATGCGGCGGTCGCGCAGATAGCCGGCGAGTTTTTCGACCCGGGCCTCGTCCATCTTGATCATTACCGTCCCCTTCCAGGGACCCGCAGGCTCTCGGCCCCACAGGTCCGGCGGATGCCGCGGGAAAGGGCGCGAGGCACCCGCCCGGCATGGCAAATCCGCGTCCTTCCGTGCGGCCCCCGTGCCGGCGGACGGAATGTCGTCACGAAACGCGGTCGGCGTCGCGTCAGGCCGCGCCGGCCTGCCGCCGCCGGTCGATCACTCGCCGAAGACGGCGTCGATCTTGCCCTTCAGGGTCTGCGCGTTGAACGGCTTGACGATGTAGTTGTTCACGCCGGCCTTCTTGGCGGCGATGACGTTCTCCGTCTTCGATTCCGCGGTGACCATGATGAACGGGGTCTTGCCGATGGAGGCGTCGGAACGGACCTGCTTCAGCAGCTCGTAACCGGTCATCGGCTCCATGTTCCAGTCGGAGATGACGAGGCCGTAGCGGCGCTCCTTCAGCCTCTCCAGTGCCTCGGTGCCATCCGACGCCTCGTCGACGTCGTTGAAGCCAAGCTGCTTGAGGAGATTCCGAATGATCCGGATCATGGTCTTGTAGTCATCGACCACGAGGACCGGCATCGACGTATCAACGGCCATTGTTTACTCCACTCCACGCTATTTGAACGAGACTGTTCGTCTTCGCTTTTGTTGACTTTTTCCCTGCTCGACTGAACGAGGCCAACAGCGCGGCCTCCCCATACCGAGATCACTATACGAGGAGGAATTGAAAAACCCGTTAATCGGGAAAAGGTCGCCGATTGCCGCGCCTTGCCAAGGTTCTATTGCACCGCAACAAAAAACCGACTACCGTTTCGCCAACCTGTCACGCACGGCACTGGCGCGGGGAATCGCGATGACGATCCACGAACTTCGCAGCTATTACTACGAGGATCTCTCGGTCGGTATGAAAGAATCCATCATGAAAACCGTGATGGATTCGGACATCGTCGGTTTCGCCGAGATCTCGGGAGACGCCAATCCGATTCATCTGTGCGACGTCTACGCGTCGAAGACCCGGTTCGGACAGCGCATCGCCCACGGCCTCTATACGGCGAGCCTGATCTCGGCGATCCTCGGCACCCGCCTGCCGGGCCCGGGCGCCGTCTATCTGTCCCAGACCCTCAATTTCTATGCGCCGGTGAAGATCGGCGACGTCGTCGTCGTTTCGGTCGAGGTGATCGAGCTCATCGACAAGGGACGTCGCGCCCGCCTGCACTGCGAGGCCGAGGTCGACGGCACCAAGGTGCTCGACGGCGAGGCCATGGTCATGGTGCCCAAGCGCCCGACCGAGTAAGGCCGAAGGCCGCACCACCATCCCCGCACAGCATCCGCATCGGGCGCCGGCTTGACGTCGGCGCCCGAAAGCGTCACGGTCGCGCGCCCTCGAGCCGGAGAGCTTTCGAGCCGGAGAGCAGGTGATGCACGGTCCCGCCACGACAGACGCCCCCTTCCATCATATCGCCGACCTTGCCGCGTTCCCGGACGAGCTGCGCGGCGCGGTGGTGGCGATCGGCAATTTCGACGGCGTCCACCGGGGTCATCAGGCCGTGCTCGATGTCGCCCGCGACCATGCCGCCCGCCTCGACGTGCCGGCCATCGCCATGACCTTCGAGCCGCATCCGCGCACCCTGTTCAAGCCGGACGCGCCGGTCTTCCGCCTGACCCCGCCCGACGTCAAGGCCGAGGTCATGGAGGCGCTCGGTCTCGACGGCGTCGTCGTCGTTCCCTTCACGCGCGACTTCGCCGGCCGTTCGGCCGACGCGTTCATCGGCGACGTGCTGATCGGCACCCTCGGCATGCGCCATGCCGTCACCGGCCACGATTTCCATTTCGGCAAGGGCCGCCAGGGCTCGCCGGCCTTCCTCAAGGCGGCGGGCGCCGACCGCGGCTTCGGCGTCACCGTGGTCGACGGCTTCTCCGACGAGGGTGACAATCTCGTCTCCTCGAGCCGCATCCGCGCCGCGCTCGAGGCGGGCGACGTCACCCTCGCCAACGGCCTCCTCGGCTATCACTGGTTCGTGCGCGCCACGGTGCGCCACGGCGACAAGCGCGGCCGCCTGCTCGGCTTTCCGACGGCCAACATGGCGCTCGGGGCCGATTGCCGGCTGCGCCACGGCATCTACGCCGTGACCCTGCGCCACGACGGCGTGCTGCATCGGGGCGTCGCCAGCTATGGCCGCCGGCCGACCTTCGACGACGGCGCGCCGCTGCTCGAGGTCTTCGTCTTCGATTTCTCCGGCGATCTCTATGGTGCCGAGGTCGAGGTCGCGCTGCACGGCTACATCCGCCCCGAGGCGAAGTTCGAGAGCGTCGAGGCGCTCGTCGAGCAGATGGGCCGCGACAGCGACGAGGCCCGCGCTATCCTCGCTGCGGCCCGCACACTTTCGCCGCTCGATCTCGCCATCGGCCTCGTCGGCTGAGCCTGCCCGACCGGTCCCGAATTCGTTTGCTTTGTCGCGGCGAATGCGCCAATCCGGTGTTGCCGCGCGGCCAGGCGCCGGCGCGGTTCTCTCGTCGATGACAGGCTGGTTCCGTGGGTAGCATCAAGATGCCCGGCCGGGGGGCTGCGCCCGACACCGTGCTGGCCGGCATCGGCCTGATGACCGTCGCCATGGTCGTCGTCCCGCTGATGGACGCGATCGCCAAATACCTCGGCCAGAGCCTGCCCTCGCTCGAGGTCGCCGTCGGCCGCTTCGTCTTCCAGGCCGTCGCGGCCGTTCTCGCCGCTCTCGTGCTGCGCCAGCGCCTGACGCTGCTGCCGCGTCCGTTCCTGCGCCACGCCCTGCGCGGCGCCGCGCTCGCCGGGGCGACGCTTTGCTGGTTCACGGCGGTGCAGCGCATGCCGCTCGCCGACGGTCTTGCGATCTTCTTCATCGAACCGATGGTGCTGACCGGCATGTCGGCGCTGGTACTTGGCGAAAAGGTTGGTCCGCGCCGCTGGATCGCCGTCGCCGTCGGCTTCCTCGGCGCCCTCGTCATCATCCGGCCGGGCTGGAGCCTCTTCGGCATCCATGCGCTCTTGCCGGCGGTGTCGGCGATCTTCTTCGCGATCTACCTGATCCTCACCCGCTCGCTCGCCGGCACCACCTCGACCCTGTCGATGATGGCGAGTGCCGGCCTGACCGGCGCCGCCGTCACGAGCCTCGCCCTCCTCGTCACCACGGCTGCCGGCATCCCCGGCTGGACCGCGAGCGCGCCGACGCTGCTGCAATGGCCGCTGCTCGCCTCGGTCGGGATCATCTCCTTCTTCAGCCACGTCCTCGTGGTGATGGCATTCGCCCGCGCGCCGGCGGCGGTGCTCGCCCCGCTCAACTACATCGAGATCGTCTCGGCGACGGCGCTCGGCTTCCTGATGTTCGGCGATTTCCCGGCGCCGCTGACCTGGATCGGCATTGCCCTGATCGTCGGCTCGGGCCTCTACATCGCCCACCGCGAGCGCCGCGTACGGGCGCACGAGGTGCGCCAAACTGCCGCTGTCCCGGGGGAGAACCCGGCCGGGCCGGCCGGAATCGGCCACGCCGAATCCTGACGAAATCGGGCACGCGACGGCTACCGCGTTCGCGCCATTGCACAATCCGTCGCCGCCCTTCCACGAAGATGCTATGTTCGTGGTGTTCCCGTCAGGTGACGGGAGCGAACGTTGGGTTCCCGAAGCTCCAAAAGCGAACAGCGCCGGAAGAGTGTTCGGAATCGGGAGGTCAATGATGCTTCTCTCTGCAAGCGCACTTCTGCTCACCACCGCCGCGCCGCAGGCGGCGACCGACATCACGCCGTTCTCGCTCGCGACCCGTCCCCAGATCGTCGATCTCGGGGAAATGACCTATGACTGGGATCGCCAGCAGGTGAAGCGGGTGCCCGGCAAGCGGCTCGCCGACAGCACCGCGAACTGCAACACCGACGGCTGGGAGACCCAGCGCAACGGTCAGACCGACCAGGTCCACGATTGCGGTTTCGACTGATCGAACGCGCTCGAGCGTTTCCAGGCGAAGTGGAAACCGGTTCGCCGTCCGGAAACGCGACAGAACGAAGAGCTGGAGCCGTTCGTCGAATCCGCGAAGGGATGAGCGGCGCCGGCGCCGGATCCGGCGACGAGTAGGGAAGGGGTATGCTGCTCCTGCTCTCCAACAGCATTGACGGCACCGCCGACATGATCGTCAGCCTGTGCGCGGAGCGGGGCGAGCCGGTCTTTCGCTTCAACATCGATCTGTGGACCGAGTACCGCTTCGCCTGGACGGCGGACGGCTATGCCTTCAACGACCCGACCGGACGGGCGGTGACCTCGGACGAGGTAACGGCCTGCCTGTGGCGCCGGCCGTCGCTGCGCGACACGCCCGACTGGGAGGGCGGCTCGCCCGAGGATCGCGTCGCCACCGAAGCCGAACTCCACACGCTGATGCGCGAGATCGCCGACCACGCCCGCGCCCGCGGCGTCCTGCGGCTGATGGAGCCGACGGGCGCGCGCCGGGTCGGCCGCCTCGCCCAGATGCGCGTTGCCCGCGAATTCTTCACCGTGCCCGACTGGGCCGCCGGATGGGGCGTGCGCTGGCCGGCCGGCCGGCGCATGGTCAAGCGCCTGACGACCGAAGGCGTCGGCGAGGACCGCGACCACTACATCTTCGTCCAGTCGGTCGACAGCGAACACCTTTCGCCCGCCTGGCCCTGGCTCCTCCAGGAGATCGCCCCCGGCACGCGCGATGCGACCGTCGTCTATGTCGCCGGCCGCAGCTTCGGCTTCGAGATGGAGCGTACGCGCGCCGAGCTCGGGCTCGAGGACTGGCGCATCCGCAACGGCACGACCAGCGAGCCGTGGCGCGATTGGCTGCTGCCTGATCGCCTTGCCGACAGCATCCGCGCCTATATGGACCGGCTCGGGCTGCACTACGGCCGGCTCGATTTCATCACCGGCGACGACGGCGTGTTCTTCCTCGAGGTCAACACCAACGGCCAGTTCGGCTGGCTCGACGACCCGAACGGCTGGCCGATCCACAACGCCGTGCTCGACGCGACGCTCGATCCCGCCTTCTCCATTCGCGGCGGCGAGGTCACGCGCGAGACGCTCTGAGCGCCGTTCCGCCTGCGGCCGCGGCGTTCGATCGCGGCGCCCGGCCCCGAAAGGCGAAGGGCCGCCAGCGTCTTTTCGATTCCTCTTTGCGCCGTTTTCGACTAGAAAGCGCCCATGTCTTACGATCAGACCCGTTCCTGGCGCCTCGCGCCGCCTGCGCGAATTACCGTCCCGGCCTCCGTGTGAGGCGGGGCGTGGCCCTGCGCATGGGGGACCGGGGAAGACGAGCCGGCCGGGCGCGCGACCGTCGCGACCGCGGCAGCAGCACGCAAGTTTCGCCAGGACTTCATGAGTCTCTAGAGAACCGCTCTCAGCCGACCGCCCGGGTCGGCGACCATTCCGGAATCGATCGATGAGCAAGAAAGACGAAGCGGCCGGTGGCCGCGACTATTCCGAGACCCTCTATCTGCCGCAAACCGAATTCCCGATGCGCGCGGGCCTGCCGCAGCGCGAACCCGAGTTCATCGCCCGCTGGGACGCGATGAACCTCTACAAGCGCCTGCGCGAGGACGCGGCCGGCCGGCCGCGCTACATCCTGCACGACGGCCCGCCCTATGCGAACGGCCATCTCCATATCGGCCATGCGCTGAACAAGATCCTGAAGGACGTCATCACCCGCTCCAAGCAGATGGTCGGCTGGGACTCCAACTACGTCCCCGGCTGGGACTGCCACGGCCTGCCGATCGAGTGGAAGATCGAGGAGAAGTACCGTGCTGCCGGCAAGGACAAGCGCGAGGTGCCGGTCGTCGAGTTCCGCAAGGAGTGCCGCCAGTTCGCCGACGAGTGGATCGGCACGCAGGCGGCCGAGTTCCGCCGCCTCGGCGTCGAGGGCGACTTCAAGGACTACTACACGACGATGAGCTTCGACGCGGAGGCGCAGATCGCCGCCGAGCTGATCAAGTTCGCCAGGACCGGCCAGCTCTATCGCGGCTCGAAGCCCGTCATGTGGTCGGTCGTCGAGCACACGGCCCTCGCCGAGGCCGAGGTCGAGTATCAGGACTACCAGTCCGACACGATCTTCGTGAAGTTCCCGCTGCTCGCCGGGCCGGACGATCTTGCCTCGGCCTTCGTCGTCATCTGGACGACGACGCCCTGGACGATCCCCGGCAACCGCGCCGTCTCCTATTCCTCGCGCATCGGCTACGGCCTCTATGAGGTGACCAAGGCGGCCGCGGACAACTGGGCCAAGGTCGGCGAGCGCTACGTCCTCGCCGACAGTCTCGCCGAAAAGGTGATGGCCGCGGCTCGCGTCGAGGCGTTCGAGAAGGTGCGCGACGTCACCGCCGCCGACCTCGGCGCGATCACACTCGCCCATCCGCTCCATGCTCTCGGCTACGACTTCAAGGTGCCGATGCTCGACGGCGAGCATGTCACCGACGAGGACGGCACCGGCTTCGTCCACACCGCGCCGAGCCACGGCGCGGAAGACTTCGACATCTGGATGATGAAGAAGGCCGAGATCGAGGCCGCCGGCATCTCTCCGGTCGTTCCCCATCCGGTCGACGCCGCCGGGTTCTATACCAAGGACGCGCCGGGTTTCGACGGCTGCCGCGTCATCGACGAGAACGGCAAGAAGGGCGATGCCAACGACGCCGTCATCAAGGCCCTGGCCGAGGCCGGCGCCCTGATCGGCCGGGCACGCCTGAAGCACCAGTATCCGCACTCCTGGCGTTCCAAGAAGCCGATCATCTTCCGCAACACGCCGCAGTGGTTCGCCTCGATGGACAAGGTCCTGTCGAACGCCGGCATCGAGGATTGGGCCGGCAGCGGCGCCGAGCGCACCGATACGCTGCGCCACCGGGCGCTTCGGGCGATTGCCGACACCCGCTTCGTGCCACAGTCCGGCCAGGTGCGCCTCTTCAACATGATCGAGAAGCGCCCGGACTGGGTGCTGTCGCGCCAGCGTGCCTGGGGCGTGCCGATCGTCGTCTTCGTCAACCAGGCGACCGGCGAAGTCATCCCCAATGCCGGTTTCGCCGGCACCGGGGAATATACCCGCCGGATCGTCGAGGCTTTCACCGCCGAGGGCGCCGACGCCTGGTTCGTCGAGGGCGCGCGCGAGCGCTTCCTCACCGGCCTCGTCGACAATGTCGGCGACTGGGAGAAGGTCACCGACATCCTCGACGTCTGGTTCGATTCCGGCTCGACCCATGCCTTCGTTCTGGAGAAGCGCGACGACCTCGCGGTCAAGCGGCCGTTCGAGGGCGGCAAGGACCGGGTGCTCTATCTGGAAGGCACCGACCAGCACCGTGGCTGGTTCCATTCCTCGCTGCTGGAATCCTGCGGTACCCGCGGCCGCGCACCCTATGACGACCTCGTCACCCATGGCTTCACCATGGATGAGGAAGGCCGCAAGATGTCGAAGTCGCTCGGCAACCAGACCTTCCCGCAGGACGTCATCAAGGACTACGGCGCCGACATCCTGCGTCTCTGGGTCGCTTCATCGGACTATGCCGAGGACCAGCGCATCGGCAGGGAGATCCTGAAGACCAACGTCGAGAGCTACCGCAAGCTCAGGAACACCACCCGCTGGATGCTGGGCTCGCTCGCCCATTTCCGCGAGGACGAGCGCATTGCGGCCGCCGACATGCCTGAACTCGAGCGGCTGATGCTGCATCGGCTCGCCGAGCTCGACGGTGTCGTGCGCCAGGGCTACTACGACTTCGACTTCAAGCGGGTCACCGCGGCGCTGTCGAACTTCATGGTCGTCGATCTCTCGGCCTTCTATTTCGACATCCGCAAGGACGCGCTCTATTGCGACGCCGCCTCGAGCCTGCGCCGCCGCGCCTGCCTGACGGTGCTCGATCACCTGTTCTTAGCGATCACCGCCTGGCTCGCCCCGCTTCTGCCCTTCACCATGGAAGAGGCCTGGCTGTCGCGCTTCCCGTCCGAGACGGATTCGGTGCATCTGCGCCAGTTCCCCGAGGTGCCGGCCGAATGGCGCGACGAGGCCCTCGCCGAGAAGTGGAAGAAGGTCCGCGCCCTTCGCCGCGTCGTCACCGGCGCGCTCGAACTGGAACGCCGCGAGAAGCGGATCGGCTCCTCGCTCGAGGCCGCGCCGCTCGTCCATGTCGCCGACGGCGAGATCATGGACGCGATGGCCGGCATCGACCTTGCCGAGATCGCCATCACCAGCGCCGCCAGCCTCGTTTCCGGTGACGGTCCGGCCGAGGCCTTCCGCCTCGCCGAGGTGCCCGGCGTCGCCGTCGTCCCCGAGCGGGCCGTCGGCACCAAGTGTGCCCGGTCCTGGAAGATATCGACCGAGGTCGGCAGCGATCCCGACTATCCGGACCTTTCCCCGCGCGACGCCGCCGCGATGCGCGAGTGGGAAGCCGCCCGGGGCTGAAGCCGATGTCCGAGGCCGGCGAGAAGGGATTGCGCGTGACCGGGCCGCTGTCGCGGTTCGGCTTTCTCGTCGCCGGCCTCGTCTTCGTCCTCGATCAGGCCTCCAAGTGGGGCCTGCTCGTCGGCTGGGACATCGCCGCGCGCGGCCGCGTCGCCATCGCCCCCTTCGTCGACTTCGTGCTCGTCTGGAACCGCGGCGTCTCCTACGGCCTTTTCCAGCAGGACGGCGATCTCGGCCGTTGGCTGCTCGTCGCCGTCACGCTCGTCGCCACCGTGGCGCTGACCCTCTGGCTCGCCCGCACCGCCAACCGGCTGATCGCCCTCAGCATCGGCCTCATCGTCGGCGGCGCCCTCGCCAATGCCCTCGACCGTATCGTCCATGGCGCGGTCGTCGACTTCGTGCTGCTCCATGCCGGCGGCTTCGAATGGTACGTCTTTAACCTCGCCGACGTGGCCATCGTTGCGGGTGCCGCGGGTCTTCTGTATGACTCGATGACGGAGGGCCGAAAAAATGCCGCAAAGAGCGGCTAGGGCCTGTTTCCGGGATTGAACGCGACCGGCCCGAAGGCCAGAGCGCGGAGGGTCGTTTTCGTGCAGGATGCCGAAACCGGCCGGACGGTTCCATGAACCGATGGGTTCGGCAAAATCGGCGAAGGACCTGTCGTGTCCGCGCGCCGCACGCCGAGGAAGGGAGTACTCGTCTTGACCAAGCGATCGACCCTGAAAGCCGCGCGCCACGCCGTCATGGCGCTGGCCGGCGCGTCCTTCGTGCTCGGTTCCGGCGCCGCGCTTGCCGGCGACCTCGAGAACAAGCTGATCGGCAGCGTCCTCGGCATCATTGGCGCGACCCCGCCCAAGGATCCGATCGACTATCAGGCGCGCTCGCCGCTGGTCCTGCCGCCGAGCAACGAATTGCCGCCGCCGAACGATGGCGTCGCCGTCGGCGATGCCGCGGCCTGGCCGAACGATCCGGACGACGCGGCCCGTCAGGCCCGCGCCGCCCAGGCCAAGAAGGGCGTCTACGAGACGAGCGAGATCTCCTACAAGAACGAGCGCCTCTCGCCCGAAGAAATGCAGGCCGGTCGCCTGGCGGGCGCCGGCCTCTCGGGCAAGCCCGAGGACAGGGCCTCGCAGATCGCGCACAACGAGCGCGCCAATGCCAAGCTGTCGCCGGCCGAGATGCGCCAGCAGTTCATCAAGCTCAATCCGGAGCCGGAGCTCGGCCCGGACGGCATGCCGACGCGGCGCTATCTGACCGAGCCGCCGTCCGAGTATCGCGTGCCGGCCGCGACCGCGGCCTACGACGTCGAGGCGGCCAAGGAGGCGGCCAAGGAGAAGCGGGCGGCCCCGGTCAACGATCGCAACGCCCTCAGGTGAGCGAGCATTTCCCGAAAGGGTCGGAATTTCGACGGCCGCGGCGCACGACGCCGCGGCCGTCCGCCGTTAAGGCTCCGAACATGAAGTATTTGTAACTGGAAGGGCCCGGGGCCGCCCTCTATATCCTCGCGCGGAACGCGCGCCGGCGCACCGCACCGATTCGCCGCCGCAAGGTGGCCTACGTGAAGGACCAGAGCCAGATGCCGTCTATCTCCGTCCGTCCCTTCCTTCGCCATTCGTTTTCGGCGCTCGCCCTCGTCGCCGGCCTTGCCGCCGCCGTCCCGGCCCGGGCCGAGGCGCCGCTCGTTGCCCCCGGCACCGCGAGCTTCACGCTCGACAACGGCCTGACCGCGGTCGTCGTGCCCGACCATCGCGTGCCCGTCGTCACCCACATGATCTGGTACAAGGTCGGCTCGGCCGACGAGCCGCCGGGCAAGTCGGGCATCGCCCACTTCCTCGAACACCTGATGTTCAAGGGCACCAAGGACCATCCCGACGGCGAGTTCTCGGCGATCCTGTCGCGCATCGGCGGCGAGGAGAATGCCTTCACCACCGACGACTACACCGCCTATTATCAGCGCGTCGCCAAGGAGGAACTCGGCCTCGTCATGAAGCTCGAGGCCGACCGCATGGCCAATCTCGTGCTCACCGATCCGGTGATCCTGCCCGAGCGCGACGTGGTGCTGGAGGAGCGCCGCTCGCGGGTCGAGAACGATCCCGCTGCCAAGCTCGGCGAGGCGCTCGATGCCGCGCTCTATCTCAACCACCCCTACCGGATTCCGATCATCGGCTGGGAGGGCGAGATCGCCAGGCTCGACCGCGCCGACGCGATCACCTATTACGACCGCTTCTACACGCCCAACAACGCCGTGCTGGTCGTTGCCGGCGACGTCACCCTCGACGAGGTCAAGGCGCTCGCCGAGAAGACCTACGGTGCGGTGACGCGCCGCGCCGAGCCGGGCGAGCGCATGCGCCCGCAGGAGCCCGAGCCGATCGCCGCGCGCCGCGTCTGGCTCGCCGACGAGCGTGTCAGCCAGCCGAGCCTGCAGCGCAGCTATCTGGTGCCATCCTATTCGCGCGCCGAGTCGGGCCGGGCCGAGGCGCTCGACCTGCTCGCCCAGATCCTCGGCGGCGGCTCGACCAGCCGGCTCTATCGTGCCCTCGTCGTCGAACAGGGCATCTCGGCCGGCGCCGGCGCCTGGTATTCGGGCTCGTCCTACGACACCACCCGTTTCGGCGTCTATGCGGTGCCGCGCGACGGCGTCGACCTCGCCGGCCTCGAAGCCGCCCTCGACGCCGAGATCGCCCGTCTCGTCAGGGATGGCGTCACCGCCGAGGAACTCGCCCGCGCCAAGCGCACGATGATCGCCGACGCGCTCTATGCCCAGGACAGCCAGTTCGCCCTGGCGCGGCTCTTCGGCGTCGCGCTGACGACAGGCTCGACCATCGCCGACGTGCAGGAATGGCCGGCGCGGATCGAGGCGGTGACCGCCGCGGACGTCGTCGCGGCGGCGCGCGACTATCTCGACATCCGCCGCTCGGTGACCGGCCTCCTCGAAGGCGTCGCGGCCAATGCCCCGGCCGCCGCCGAGACCGCGGCCTCCGCCGACAAGCGCTCCTGATCCCCGTTGCCCGTGCCGATCGACAAGAGAAGGATCGCATGATGACGCCCGCACTCCGCATCGCTTGCCGCCTGCGGCCGCTCGCCCTCGGCCTCCTCGTCCTTGCCGCGCTGATGCTGCGCCCGGCAGCGGCGACCGAGGTCCAGCGCGTGGTCAGCCCCGGCGGTATCGAGGCCTGGCTCGTCGAGGAGCATGCGGTTCCGGTGATCGCCATGGACTTCGGCTTTGCCGGCGGCTCCGCGCAGGACCCGGAAGGCAAGACCGGCCTTGCCAATCTCCTCTCCGGCCTGCTCGACGAGGGCGCCGGCGACCTCGACAGCGCCACCTTCCAGAAGGCCCTCGAGGACAATTCCATCTCGATGAGCTTCAGCGCCGGCCGCGACGTCTTCTACGGTTCACTGAAGACGCTGACGGCCAATCGCGACGAGGCCTTCCGCCTGCTGACGCTCGCCGTCAACGAGCCGCGCTTCGACGCCGAGCCGATCGAGCGCATGCGCGCCCAGATCGTCGCCGGCATCAAGGCCAACGAAAAGGATCCGGAGGAACTCGCCTTCGACCTCTGGTACGAGGCCGCTTTCCCCGACCATCCCTATGGCTGGCGCAAGGAGGGCAGCGAAGCCTCGCTCGCAGCTGTCACCGCCGCCGACCTCGCGGGCCTGCGCGACCGCATGTTCGCCCGCCGCGACCTGAAGGTCGCCGTCGTCGGCGACATTGATGCCAAGACGCTGGCGCCGTTGCTCGACGAGGTGTTCGGCAGGCTGCCCGCCGATCCCGATCTCGTCGCCGTGCCCGAGATCACGCCGAAGGCCGGCGCCCGTGTCGAATCCGAGATCGCCAACCCGCAGACCGTCATCCGCTTCGGCGGCGTCGGCATCAAGCGCGACGATCCGGATTTCATCCCGGCCTATATCGCCAACCACATCCTCGGCGGCGGCAGCTTTTCCTCGCGCCTCTACGACGAGGTGCGCGAGAAGCGCGGCCTTGCCTATTCGGTCTACACCTTCCTTGCGCCCTATGATCACGCCGGCGCCTTCGTCGGCGGCGTCGCCACCCGGTCGGACCGGGCCGGCGAGGCGATGCAGCTCATCGAATCCGAGCTGAAGCGTTTCGCCGCGGAGGGACCGACCGAGAAGGAACTCGCCGAGGCCAAGAGCTTCCTCGTCGGCTCCTTCGCCCTCCGGTTCGACACGTCGCAGAAGATCTCCGCCCAGCTCCTCGCCTTCAACCTCGACAATCTCGGCATCGACTACATCAACAAGCGCAATGCGCTGATCGAGGCGGTGACGATCGAGGACGTGAAAAGGGCCGCGAAGCGCGTCTTCGGCAGCGGCGGCCTGATCGTCGCGACGGTCGGCCCGCTCGCCTCCTGAGCCCCGGGCGCCGTCGGAAATCATCGCCGGGCCAAGGGCTTTGCGCCGTTTCGCAACAGCCCGGCGACACGAAAAAAGTCATGTCGAAACGCGCATTTCGCTGTTGCAATCGCCGGCGCCTTGGTCCATATAGGCCGCGGTCCGACGGACTGGTCGAGCGGGTGTAGCTCAGGGGTAGAGCACAACCTTGCCAAGGTTGGGGTCGTGGGTTCGAATCCCATCGCCCGCTCCAATTTCCCAAAAATTGGACATGCCGACCGAAACGAAAAGCCGCCGCAAGGTGGCTTTCGCTTTTTCGGCGTCATCCGTTTGCCTCGCACCTCGCCTCTTTTTCCGGAGATTGTCCCCGGCCGCGTCGGTTGACCGGGGCCTGCGGTGGCGGTATCGGGCGATCGCGACGCGAATCGCCGCAGCCGGGCGTGCATCGTCGAAAGTGGCTACGTGTTTTCCCTATCGCAAGAAATCGCGAGAGTCCGGGAAGTCGATCTGGGAAATCTTGGGATTTTACCTGGAAAATTTGCCGATACTGCGCCACGGACCTGTCAATATTGACCCGTATCAAGGTTACGCTTGTTACTAACCAAGCATTTAATTAATCGTTTACCATATTTTAACGCGCTGGAAAAACGATAGCGAAACCGGTGGTTGAGTACCGCCGGTTGCTACATCGCTATGCAGTTCGGCCGAGCCTCGGCCCTTTCCGGGACCATGTCATGACCAGCACCGACATCGATTTGCGTGAACGACTTTCCTTCGCCCGCGTCAGCAGCGCCGATTGTCAGGTGCTGCGGGAGATATGGACCCTGATCGAGCCGCATCTCGGCGAGATCCTCGCCCGCTTCTATGCCCATGTCGCGACCATTCCGCACCTCGCCGGACTGATCGGTGTCGACGCCGAGCGGCTGAAGGGCGCCCAGCGCAAGCACTGGCAGCGTCTGTTCAGCGGCAGCTTCGATCGCGACTACGCCGCCGGCGTCCAGAAGATCGGACAGGCTCACCGCGACATCGGCCTCGAACCGAGCTGGTACATCGCCGGCTATCAGTTCGTCCTCAACGAGCTGACCGCCATTGTGGTCCACAAATACCGTTTCCGGCCGGCCCGGCTCGTCGACATGCTCGCCGCGCTCAACAAGGCGGTGCTGCTCGATCTCGACCTCGCCGTCTCGGTCTATCAGCACCTCCTGCTGCAGGAGCAAAAGGACCATTTCGCCTATGTCAGCGAAGTGATCGACAAGTTCCGCGATGCGTCGGCGGAGGTGATTGCCGAGGTCGACTCTCGGGTCAAGGCGATGGATGCGACGGCCGTCGATCTCGATGCCATCGCCGAGGGCGCACTCGACCAGGCGGTCTCGGCGGCAAGCGCTTCCGAGACGACCTCGGGCAATGTCCGCTCCGTCGCCGCGGCGGCCGAGGAGATGTCGGCCTCGATCAACGAGATCGCCCGCCAACTCGCCGGTGCCACCGGCATCGTGCAGAAGGCGACCGGGATGACCGAGACCTCGTCGGCGGCGATCCGCAGTCTCGCCGCCTCGAGCGAGCAGATCGGCGACGTCGTGCAGCTCATCCAGGATATCGCCGAACAGACCAATCTTCTCGCGCTCAACGCGACCATCGAGGCGGCGCGGGCCGGCGAGATGGGCAAGGGCTTCGCCGTCGTCGCCTCCGAGGTCAAGTCGCTTGCCGGCCAGACCGCCAAGGCGACCGACGAGATTTCCCGCCAGATCAACACCGTGCAGACCGAGACGGCGGGAGCGGTCGGGACCATCCACCAGATCGCCGAGGTCATGAAGGAGATCGACCAGCTGACCGCGATGATCGCCGCCGCCGTGCAGGAACAGGAAGCCGCGACCGGCGAGATTTCTTCCCAGGTGCAGATCGCCGCCGACGGCACCGGCCGCCTCGCGGTCAATGTCGCCGAGGTCGAGCAGGCGATCCACGGCACCCGCACCGCGGCCGGGACGGTCGGCGATGCGAGCCGCGCCCTCTCCGAGCAGTCGGTGCGCCTCAGCCGCGAAATCACCGAGTTCCTCCATGACCTGAGGACCGGTCCGCTCGACCGGCGCAAGGGTCAGGATCCGAACTACACGGGACCGGAACGGCGCAAGAATCGACAGTAGAAGCGCTGGCCGACGCCCCCCGGGCCGGCGCCGAAGCCCGGTGGCAGCTTCGCGAGGGGCTGCCGCCGGATTTCGTTCGATGCTAGACCTGCTGCTGCGGATCGTTTTGCGGTCCGCCGCCCGAGCTGCCGACAAGAGCGTCGCCGGACACTCGCCATCGGCGTTGCGGAGTGCGAACCGATCCCAGCGGAGGTAACCCATGCAGCCGATCGTCAGCCAGCTTCTCGACCGCATGAAGGAGCTCCAGGACGAGCTCGAGGACGAGTTCGATCGGCGCCGCGACGAGTTCGCCTCGCGCATGGAAAACGGCCGGGTCGTCTTCGAGGCCGAGGTGCGCCGCCGCCATGCCGAACTGAAGGCGCGGCTCGCGCCCTATCTTCTCGAAGTGCGGCCGAAGGTGCTGATCACCGCGCCGGTGATCTACAGCCTCATCGTGCCCTTCGTCCTGCTCGACATCTTGGTCAGCCTCTATCAGGCGGTCTGCTTCCCGGTCTACGGCATCGCGAAGGTCGAGCGGCGCGCCTACATCGTCTTCGACCGCCACCTGCTCGCCTATCTCAACGCCATCGAGAAGATGAACTGCCTCTACTGCTCCTACGCCAACGGCCTCCTCGCCTATGTCCGCGAGATCGCCTCGCGCACCGAGCAGTACTGGTGCCCGATCAAACATGCCCGGCGCATCGCCGGCGCCCATCCGCGCTATCCCGGGTTCTTCGAATATGGCGACGCCGAGGGCTACCACGACGATCTGGAAAGGATGCGCGGCGCGATCATGCCGCGCCATGTCGCCAACGGCGACTGACGTCGGGAACGGCGCCCGGCCTCAGACCTCGTGCAGGTAGAGGTGGTAGTCGAGCTCGCTGACGGTGCGGGCGACCCGCAGATATTCGGCCCGCTTGATCGCCGTGAAGGTGCGGTGCAGGTCGGGCCCGAGCGCGCCTTTGAGGAAGTCGGACCGCTCCGCCGCCTCGATCGCCGCGAGCCAGCCGGTCGGCATCGTGGCGCTCGCCGCCTCGGTCGCGGCATAGCCGTTGCCGATCACCGGCTCGCCCGGATCGATCGCCCGCTCGAGGCCGTGCCGGATGCCGGCAAGGATCGTCGCCGCGACGAGGTAGGGGTTGGCGTCGACGCCGGACGGGCGATGCTCGATGCGTCGCGCCTTGACCGGCCCTTCGGGGACGCGCAGCGCCACCGAGCGGTTGTTGACACCCCAGGTCGGGGCGATCGGCGCATAGGACTGCGACACGAAGCGGCGCCAGGAATTGGCGTGCGGCGCAAAGACCAGCATCGACTCGGCCATCGTCTCCTTCAGCCCGCCAAGGGCGTGGAGCAGCGGCTGCGCATAGCTGCCGGGCTCGGCCTCCGAAAAGACGTTGCGCCCGCTCTCGTCGATGAGCGAGACGTGGAAATGCATGCCCGAGCCGGCGTATTTCTCGATCGGCTTGGCCATGAAGCAGGCGACGACGCCGTGCCGGCGGGCGGCCTGACGGACCAGCCGCTTGATGCGGATGAGGTCGGTCGCCGCCTGCATGACGTCCTCGCGATAGTGCAGCGTCAGCTCGTACTGGCCCGGGGCGTATTCGGAAATCAGCGTTTCGAGCGGCACTTCGGCCGCCTTGGCCGCGGCGTAGACGTCGTTGAAGAGCGGCTCCATGCCGTGCAGGTGGTCGACCGAATAGACCTCGGTCTTGCCGCTGTGCCGCCCGTCGAGGACCGCCGCGGCGGCCCGCACCCGTCCCTCGCTGTCGCGCGCCGGATCGAGCAGGAAGAATTCGAGCTCGAACGCCGCCGCCGCCTTGAGGCCCATCTTGCCGAGCGCCGCGATCTCGCGGGCGAGCGCGTGGCGCGGATCGCTGGTCATCGGCGTGCCGTCGAGCAGGTACATCGACAGGAACACTTCGGCGCGCGGCGGATTGGTGCCGGCGAGCGGCTTCAGCGTGCCCGGTACCGGCCAGGCCTTCAGGTCGCCGTCGCCCGAATCCCAGATCAGGCCGGTCTCGTGCACGTCCTCGCCGGTGATGTCGAGGCCGAGGATCGAGATCGGCATGTGCCGGCCATTCTCGTAGAGCGCCATCAGTTCGTGCCGGCGCACGATCTTGCCGCGGCCGATGCCGTTGGAATCGACGAGCACGATGTCGATCGCCTCGATCTCGGGATGGGCATCGAGGAAGGCGCGGGCTTCGTCCGGGGAGGCGCCGGAAGGGCTGGTCATTCTCTGTCGTCCGTTCAGCTCGAGAGGAAGTCGACGATGTCGCCGAAGGCCTGGACGAGGCCGTCCACCTGCCGCTTCTTCGTCACCGGTGAAATCAGCATCATGTTGTGGAAGGGCGCGATCAGCACGCCGCGGGCAACGAGCGCCAGATGGATCGCCGCCTCGAGATCCGGCGCATGCGCCGCCTCGGCTTCGCGCCCGTTCTTCAGCGGTCCCGGCGCGCAGATGAACTCGACGCGGGCGCCGACCCGCACCACGTGCCAGGGCAGGTCGGCCTTGGCGATGGCGCGCGCGAGCCCCTTTTCGAGCCGCGCCGCGAGCCGCTCCATCCGGGCATAGGCCTTCGCCGTCATCACCTCGCCGAGATTGGCCCGCATCGCGGCGAACTGCAGCGGATTGCCCGAGAGCGTCGTGCCCATGCCGGAATGGCCGGGATCGCGGCCGCGGTCATAGGCGGCGAAACGCCGGGCGATCTCCGCCGAAATGCCCCAGACGCTCGCCGCGACACCGCCTGCGACCGGCTTGCCGACGACGAAGATGTCGGGCTCGAGCCCGTGCGTGCGGGTATAGCCGCCGAGCCCGGTCGAGATGGTGTGGGTCTCGTCGATGAGGAGCAGCGTCCCGGTCTCGCGGGTGAGCCGGCGCAGCTCGGCATGAAAGCTAGGCTGCGGCAGCACCATGCAGGAATTGGTCAAGACCGGCTCGGCGATGACGCAGGCGACGTCGCGGTCGGCGAGCGCCTGGCCGAGCGCCGCGACGTCGTTGAACTCGACCACCTTGGTCTGGCTCGCCGGATCGAAGGCCGCGCCGACGAGGCCCGGCCGCGCCTCGGCGACGCCGTCCTTGAGCCGCACGAAGGTCTCGTCGACGGTGCCGTGATAGCAGCCGTTGAAGACGAGGATCTTGCGCCGGCCGGTGACGGCGCGCGCGACCTTCAGGGCGAAGCGGTTGGCATCCGTCGCCGTCGTCGCGATCTGCCACTGGAACGGCCCGAAGATGTCGGAGAGGAGGCCGCCGACGGCGACCGCATCCTCGGTCGGCAGCATGTAGGTGAGGCCGTTGCGGGCCTGGTGGCGGATCGCCTTGGCGACCGGCTTCGGCGAGTGGCCGAACATCGAGCCGGTATCGCCGAGGCAGAAGTCGTCGACGAGGTTGCCGTCGATGTCGACGAGCGTCGCTTTCTTCGCCTTGGCGACGAGCATCGGGAAAGGCATCGGCCAGTCGCGCATCCAGTGCATCGGTACGCCGCCGAGGAAGCCGCTGTCGCCGCGGGCGACGGCCGCGGACTTCGGCCGGGCCGCGACATAGGCGGCTTCCGCCTCCGACTTGAGGCGCATGAGCTGCTCGCTGGAAACGCCCCGGCGGGCATCGGCAATCGCGGTATCGGGCATCGTGGCGGATCCGTCGGGTTGGCGGTTGACCGGCGCGAAATCTATCAGGAAGCGGATGTCGCGCAATGGGTTGCACGCGCGATCGCGACCGACCGCCGCGCCGCTGCGGCGGGCGGGATCAGCCGGCCTTGCCGGGATGCCGCGGCAGCACCGCGACGCTGGTGAGGCCGACGCCGGCGAGCACCAGCCACCATTCCTGCCAGGCGCCGTGGCCGATGCTCGCCACCGCGAAAACGCCGGCGAAAAGGGCGATCGTGAAGGCCCGCGGCCCGGCCGGCAGGCGCCCGGCCTCGCGCCCGATGGCGATCGCGATCGCCGACAGGACGAGGACGCCGACGAGGCCGAAATTGATCCAGCCCTGGATCAGCATCGAATGGGGATGCCACTGCGCCGCCACCGTCGCGCCGGTCGCCGGATCGATCGTCGACATCACCCGGTGCTCGCCGCCGATGCCGTAGCCGGCGATCGGGTGTTCGAAGATGTAGGGCAGGTAGCTCTGCCAGATCGCGAGGCGATGGGCGGCGCTCGCCTGCTGCAGGAAGGATTGCAGCCACTCCGCCTGCGGCAGGGCGAGGGACGGCAGGACGAGGGGCACGAGGAGCATCGCGGCGACGGCGCCGCCGGCGACGCTCCAGGCGGCAAGGCGCGGCAGCAACCAGGCGACCGGCAGCACGACGGCAAAGAGCGCGACGAGGAGCTTGGTCGATTCCGACTCGCCGGCAAAGACGATGTGGACCGCCCAGGCGAACACGGCGAGTGCCAGCGGCCAGGTGCCGCGCCGCAGGGTGGTCGCGGCGAACACGATGGCGAAGACCGCGAGCACCATGCTCGGCCGGTTGGTCATGTGCGACCAGTGTTCGAGCCCGAGCGCCGTGCGGATCGGATAGGCATTGCCGCGCTCGAAGACGATCAGCGCGCCGGCGAAGAAGAGCCCGGCGAGCTGCAGCCATCTGAGGAGCGCCGCCGGCGGCCGCGGCGCGACGCCGATCACGCCCCACCAGAGCGCGACGAGCGCCAGCGAGCCGGCAAGGCGCGCGGCGGCCTTGCCGTCGAGCCCGTAGGGACTGCCGAAGAACGGGCAGACGAGAGCCCAGCCGACAAGCGCGAGGAAGCCGAGCGCGACCGGGTTGCGGCCGAGGGAGGAAAGGCGTGCGCCGAGGGCGGCAAGGCCGCCGTCGATGGCGATGGCGAGGAGAAGCAGGAGGGTCGCCGCGCCGATGCCGGCCGGCACCGCCCGGGTGGCGAGCACGATGACGATCGGCAGCAGCGCCGTCGCCAGCACGAAGCCGGCAAGGCTGACGCGGCCCGCCAGCCGGGCCTTCCGCGTCGCGGTCTCCTCGCCCTGCGCCATCGCCGTCAGTCTCCGAGGTTGCGGGTCAGCGGCGCGCGCGGCACGGCCTGGATGTCGTAGGAGAGGAAGCCGAGAACGAGCTGGAAGCCGAGGATCACCGGCAGGCCGGCGAGCATGACCGTGCCGGCGCTCGCCGTCTCGCCGGCATTGGCATGGGCGATCCACTGGATCGCGCCGAAGGCGACGCCGAAGCCGAGGAGCAGCGAGCCGAAGACGAGGTAGAGCGTGCCGAGCGAGAAATCGCGCAGCAGGTAGTTGTAGAAGATCCGCTTCAGGAAGTTGCGGATATTGCCGGAGAGGAACCGCCAGAACTCGCGGTGGACCGACAGGTTGCTCACCTCCTCGCCATACCTGGCCGCGATCGGCACGTCGGCGACGACGGCGCGCAGCGTGTTGAGGCGGAACAGCATGTCGGACTCGAAGAAATAACGCCTGGCGATCTTGTCGACCGGCAGCGCCCGGAACACCCGCGCATCGATCGCGACGAAGCCGTTGGTCGGATCGAAGATGTCCCAGTAGCCCGAGGAGAGCTTGGTCATGAAGGACAGGCCGGCATTGCCGAACAGCCGCACCTTCGGCATCACGGCGAGCTCGTCGATCTCGTGGAAGCGGTTGCCCTTGGCGTAGTCGGCCCGGCCCTCGAGGATCGGCCGGACGATGCGCGGCACGAGGCCCGGGTCCATCTGGCCGTCGCCGTCGAGCTTGACGATGACGGTCGCGCCGGCCTCCGCCGCCGCCGCGAAGCCGGCGAGCGTCGCGCCGCCGACGCCGCGGTTCTCCGGCAGGGCGACGACGGTGACCCGCGGGTCGCTGCAATGGGCCCGCACATGGTCGCCGCTGCCCTCCGGGCAGGCGTCGTCGACGACGTAGATGCGGGCGATCTCCGGCCCGATGGCAGCGAGGACCTCGAGGATGTGGCGCTTCACCTTGTAGGAGGGCACCACGACGGCGATCACCGCCTTCTTGTCGTGCGTCTCGTCGATCATGCCGGTTTCTCGAAAATCATCAGCCGGATGTCCGGCGGCAGCAGGCCGAGGAAGGGGATCATCGCACGGGCCGCGACATAGATCGCCCCGGCGGCCGGGATCGGCAGCGTGCGGTCGTAGGAAAGCCGCTCCCAGAGCCCCTCGGCGCGCAGTGCCGGCAGGCGCGAGCGGTGGCGCTCGACGAGGCCCGCCGCCGTCGCGATCCGCGCCAGATGATCGGGCCGGAAGTACGAAAGATGCGGCGAGGGGAAGCCCTTCTGCCACATGCGGGCGTGAGGCCCGGCAACGCCGATCCGCTCGAGCAGCGCCGCGATGCGAAAGAAGATGCCCTCGGCCGAGGGGGCATTGATGACGAGATGGCCGCCGGGCGCCAGCCGCTCGGCAAGCACCCGCATCATCCGGTCGGGTTCGGGGATGTGCTCGAAGACGTCGTTGAAGACGATCACGTCGAAGGGCGCGTCGTCGGCGACGGCTTCAGGGAAATAGCCACGGCGCACGGTGAGGCCGGCGGCCTCGGCCTCGTCGGCGACGGCCGCGTCGGGTTCGAGGCCGAGCGCCGCAAAGCCGCGCGCCTCGGCCGCCGCGAGGAACCAGCCATAGGCGCAGCCGACGTCGAGCAGGCGACCGCCGCTGCGGCCGAGCTTGGCCAGCCGGTCGAGTTCCTCGTTGGCCGAAAGCCGCCGCAGGCCGGCAAGGCTGTCGCGCCGCGCCGCCTCGTCGATGTGCTCGTGGCTGCCGCCGCCGATCTCGGGAACGAGGGTCGAGGCGAGGAAGCCGCAATCCGGGCAGCACCGCACATAGCCGGCATGGGTCGGCCGCATCGCCGAACCGCAGATCGGGCAGGTGATGTCCGCCGCCGTCATCGCGCCTGCTCCGAAGCCGCGGCGTCTGCCCGCGTGGTCCTGTCGAGGAACGGTCCGACCAGCGGCAGCCTGGCCGCGATCGCCGCCATCGTCGGCGCCGCCAGGACGATGGCGAACGGCTCGAGCGGGAAACGGTAGCGCAGCGAGGCGATGGTGATCATGTGGACGAGCGTGGTGAAGGCGAAGAAGCCGTAGATCGGGGAAAGGTACCAGAAACGGCGCCAGTGCCGGACGACCGTCGCCAGCGCCAGCAGGAATACCGGCAGGAAAGCGAGGGTGGCAAGGATCGCCGCCGGATTGTCCCGGTACTCCGGCGCGAACGGCGTCATCCGCCACATGCGCTGGAACTTGACGAGGGCGAGCCTGCCGAAGCGTGCCGGGTCCTCCTTGATGAAGGCGACAGCGGCCTCCTTGTAGCGCCGGTCGCGCTCCACCGGATCGGCGATATCGGCGAATTTGGTGGTGTCGAGATCGACGCCGCCGATGCCGCCGCCGCTGGCGTTCTGCGGATTGTTGCCGGAATAGAGCACGAAGCCCGAAGCAAGGTGCAGCCGCACGAAGCTGCCGTAGCGCTCGTAGTTGTGCAGCCACCACGGCGCCATGAGGACGACGTAGACGAGACCGTAGACGACGAGCGCCCGCCCGGCACGGACCGCGCCGAGGCGATGGACGACGAGGATCGTCCAGACGAGGACGAAGGGCGCGAAGATCTCGAGCGCCGGCCGGGTCAGGATGGCGAGGACGAAGATCACCGAGGAGAGCAGGAAGCGGCGGTCATAGAGCGCGAGGTAGGCGCCGAGCACCAGCGCGACGAACACGCTCTCCGAAAGCCCGACGACGCCATAGAAGATCGCCATCGGATAGAGCGCCGCCATCAGCGCGCCGAGAAGGCCCGCCGCGGCGCTCCGGAACAGCCGCCGAGCGAGCGCCCCGATCAGCCAGACGATGGCGAGCGAGGCGACGAGGTCGACGACGATCTGCCAGCCGCGGGCGCCGCTGCCGAGGGCGAGGACGAGCGGGTAGAACGGCATGAGGTAGGGATTGGTGATGCCGCCATCGGTGAAGAACGCTGCCCCCGCCGTGCGGTAGGAAATGGCGTCGGGCAGGCCCTCGGTCGGCGCCACCGGGAGCGCGACGAGGCGCACGAGAAGGGCGAGGAGGAGGATCGCGAGCATCGCCCGGCGCTCGCCGCGACCGGGCGCCGCCGGCTCGGCCGGCGCGGCGGGACGGGCAGGGGTGCGGGCTTCGCTCATTCTTGCGGCGGCCTCAACGCGCCACGAGCACGATGCCGACGACGATCAGCGCCGCGCCGGCGGCGTAGCGCAGGTCGAGCGGTTCGTCGAAGAAATACCAGCCGGCGATCGGCACGATGACGAAGCCGAGCGCCGCGAAGGGATAGGCGATCGACAGCGGCACCCGCTGCAGGACGAGGATCCACAGCGCCATGGCAAGCGCATAGATGGCGCAGGCGAACCAGGCGAGCGGATTGCCGAGGATGCTGAGGAACTTGGCGACGAGGTCGTCGCCGGCGATGCGGAGCGCCACCGACTTCAGCATCACCTGCCCGGCCGAGAGGAAGGCGGCGAAGCCGACGAGCTGCAGGATCTGCAGGCGGGTGAGGTCAGCCAACTGGTTCGCCATCGCAATTTCCGCCGTCGTCATCCGAGAAGCGCGCCCGGCCTCCGTCTGGCGTCGCGGGCAGCGAACCTCTATACCTCCACGCACCAGTTGTCGACGCCTCGGGTTCGGGGGCGGTCCAAGATCCGGGAAGACTCCATGACCTGGCATGCGACGGTCGAGAGGATGCGCGCGGTCCTTTCCAGCGAGGACGAGGCGGCGCTTCGCACCCTGTGGACGGCGTTCTGCGCGGACGTGCGGTCCGGTGCCGTCGAACGTCCCTATCATCTCGCCATGCTGATCGGCGAGATCGAGGCTTACGCCCGTGCCAAGGGTGGTCCCGTGGCGCTTCTCGATCATGGCTGCGGCGGCGGCATGACGCTGATGTTCCTCGCCGCGCTCGGCTACACCGACGTCTTCGGTGTCGACGTCGGCGGCGATCGTACGCCCCAGAACCGCTGGGCCCGCGTCGCCCTCGGCTACGAGGACGACCGCTTCGTCATCTACGACGGCAGCCGGCTGCCGCTTGCCGATGCCTCGATCGATATCGTCTTCAGCCAGCAGGTGCTGGAACACGTCGCCCCGAAGGTGTTCGCCAGCTACTACGAAGAGGAGGCCCGGGTCCTCAAGGAAGGCGGTCTCGCCATCCATCAGGTGCCGCACCGCCTCGTGCCCTACGAGTCCCATCTGCGCCTCTGGGGCTGGCACATGCTGCCGCCGATGCTGCGCGATCCTGTCCTGAAGAAGCGCGGCATCGAGTGGCCCTCGCACCTGCATCTGCGCTGGCCCTCGGCCCACAAGCGGATGGCCGCGGCCATCATCGGTCCGACCGCCGATCTCACCGCCACGCGCCTGCTGTCGACGATGTCGCTCGACTACTACGACGGCCCGATCGGCCTGCGCCGGCTCGCCGCCCGCATCTTCGCCCTGCCGCTCGTTGGCGGCCTTGCCGCGCGCGTTGCCGCCTCGTTCGTGATGCTCGAGACCAGAAGCGTGCGCCAGCGCGCCTGAACGGCCGGAAACCGCGCCGTCTTCTGAAGTTCACGCCGTGAACGATGGCTTGACGTTCATCGCATGAACATTGTATCAGTGCCCGCGAAGAGGGCCCGGACGTGATCGGTGATACAGTGGAAAATGAAGGCCTTGCCGGCGAAGCCGTTGCCGAGCGCGAGATCATGCTCGGCCTGCTCGAGGCCGTCGCCGCGACCGAGGAAGCGACCCAGCGCAGCCTTGCCGCCGAACTCGGCATCGCCCTCGGCCTCGTCAATTCCTATCTCAAGCGCTGCGTCAAGAAGGGCCTCATCAAGGTCCGTCAGGTGCCGCGCCGCCGCTACGCCTACTACCTGACGCCGCACGGCTTTTCCGAAAAGTCGCGGCTGACCGCCGAATACCTCTCCTCGTCCTTCGCCTTCTTCCGCAAGGCCCGGGCCCAGTGCTCGGCGATCCTGCAGAGCGCCCAGCGCCGCGGCATGCGGAAGGTCGCGCTCGTCGGGGCGAGCGAGCTTGCCGAGGTCTGTGCCCTGTCGGCGCTGGAAACCGCCGTCGAGGTGATCGGTGTCGTCGATGCGACCCACCCGGCCGCCGAGTTCACCGGCCTCAAGGTCTACCGGGATTTCGCCGAACTCGGCGATCTCGCCGAAGGCCTCGTCGTCACCGCCATGGTCGATCCGCGCCGCGCTTGCGAGGCAGCGGTCGCGAGCCATGGCGAGGAGCGCGTCTTTCTGCCCGAGCTGATCGAGCGCGCCGCCAAAACGCCACCATTGCGCATCATCCCCGAGCCCGAAACGGGCGGGGCCTGAGCGCCGTTCGCCGCGCGCCACCGCAGTCGGTGCGCGGCCATTTCTTCATCATCGGCACTCCGGGGGAGCTTTCACCCGGAGTGCGGTAGCCATGGTGGGCCCGGCCGCGGCCGCCCGCCGAAACACCCGAACCGACCGATCGATCGTGGCAAGAATTCTCGTTACCGGCGCCGACGGCTTCATCGGCTCGCACCTCGTCGAACGGCTGGTGCGCGACGGGCACGACGTGCGCGCCTTCGTCTTCTACAATTCCTTCTCGTCCTGGGGCTGGCTCGACAGCGCGCCGAAGGAGATCGTCGACGGCCTCGACGTCTTTCCCGGCGACGTGCGCGACCCGAACGGCGTGCGCACGGCGATGAAGGGCTGCGATATCGTGCTGCACCTTGCGGCGCTGATCGCCATCCCGTTCTCCTATCACTCGCCGGATTCCTACGTCGACACCAACGTCAAGGGCACGCTCAACATCGTCCAGGCGGCCCGCGACCTCGATGTCTCGCGCGTCATCGTCACCTCGACGAGCGAGGTCTACGGCACCGCCCGGTTCGTGCCGATCACCGAGGACCATCCGCTGGTCGGCCAGTCGCCCTATTCGGCAACGAAGATCGGCGCCGACCAGATCGCGCTCTCCTTCCACAAGGCGTTCGGCACCCCTGTGGTCGCGCTCCGGCCGTTCAACACCTATGGGCCGCGCCAGTCGGCCCGCGCCGTCATTCCGACCGTGATCACCCAGATCGCCGCCGGCAAGCGCCGCATCCGCCTCGGCGCGCTGTCGCCGACCCGCGACTTCACCCTCGTGACCGACACCGCCGATGGCTTCGTCAGGGCGATGGGCTGCGATGCCGCCATCGGCGAGGTCGTCAATATCGGTTCCGGCTTCGAGATCTCGATCGGCGACACGGCAGCCCTCATCGCCGAGGCGATGGGTGTCGAGATCGAGATCGAGACCGACGAGGCCCGCCTTCGCCCGGAAAAGAGCGAGGTCGAGCGCCTCTTCGCCGGCACCGAAAAGGCCGAGCGGCTGTTCGGCTGGAGCCCGGCCCATGGCGGCCGCGAGGGCTTCAAGCGCGGCCTTGCGCTCACCGCCGAATGGTTCGCCGACCCTTCCAACCTTTCCCGCTACAAGCACGATGTCTACAACATCTGAGGCACGGAAGATGACCCGCACGGCGGTCGATCCGGCGGCCTTCGTCGCCGCGATCCGGTCGGTCGTCGGTCCGACCGACGGCAAGGTCGCGCTGCACGAGCCGCTGATGGGCGAGCGCGAGCGCGTCCTCGTCGACGATTGCGTCAGGTCGGGCTGGGTCTCCTCGGTCGGCGAATACGTCAATGAGTTCGAGCGCCGGATCGCCGAGGTGACCGGCGCGGCCCATGCCGTCGTCACCGCATCGGGCACGGCGGCCCTCCATGTCGCCTTCGTCGTCGCCGGCATCGGCAGGGACGACGAGGTGCTCGTGCCGGCCCTGACCTTCGTTGCCACCGCCGCCGCCGTCGTCCATGCCGGCGCCGTGCCGCATTTCGTCGACGTCGATCCGGCGACCCTCGCCGTCGACCCGAAGGCCCTCCGCCGCCATCTCGCCGCGATCGCCAAGATGGAAGGCGGCCGCCTCGTCAACCGTACGACCGGCCGGCGTATCGCCGCCCTCGTACCGGTCCATCCCTTCGGCTTCGTCGCGCCGATGCCGGACCTCCTGGCCGTTGCCGCCGAATTCGGCATCCCCGTCATCGAGGACGCCGCCGAGGGCCTCGGCGCGACCCTCGACGGCCGCGCCGCCGGCACCTTCGGCCTGCTCGGCACGCTCTCCTTCAACGGCAACAAGATCGTCACCACCGGCTCGGGCGGCGCGATCCTCACCGACGACGCCGAACTGGCGCGGCTTGCCAAGCACGTCTCGACGACGGCGAAGCTGCCGCATCCCTGGCGCTACGAGCACGATGTCGTCGGCTACAATTACCGCATGTCGAACCTTGCCGCGGCCCTCGGGCTCGCCCAGCTCGAACGGCTCGACGAATTCGCCGCCGCCAAGCGCGCCCTCGTCGCGCGCTACGGGACGGCCTTCGCCGGCCTCGACGGCGTGACCATCGTCACCGCGCCGGCCGGCGTCGTCGCCAATGGCTGGCTCGCCACCGCGATCCTCGAGGATGCCGACGCAGACCTCCTCGATGCGGTCCTCGGCGCCTGCCATGGCGACGGGCTGCTGTGCCGGCCGGCCTGGACGCCGCTCCATCTGCTCGCGCCCTACGCCGATTGCCCGCGCGCCGACATGACGGCGACGGAGCGGCTCGGCCATTCGATCGTCAACCTGCCGTCGAGCCCGGCGCTGGCATTGCGGGTGGCGGGATGAGCGCGATGGCGCCCGTCGTCGTCCTCGGCACCAGCGGCCACGCCGCCGTGGTGGTCGAGCTGGCGCGCGCCGCCGGCCTCGATGTCGTCGGCTGCATCGGACCCGACCATGCCGATTCCGACGCGGCCTTCGCGCCCTATCTCGGCGGCGACGACTGGCTCGACAGCGAGGCCGCCAAGGGCGTCGCGCTCGCCAACGGCATCGGCAGCGTCGGTGTCGCCGGTCGCCGCAAGCCGCTGTTCCTCGAGTTGAAGGCGCGCGGCTTCGATTTCCCGGCGCTCGTTCATCCGCGCGCCGTGGTCGCGCCGACGGCGCGGATCGGCGCGGGGGCATTGGTCATGGCCGGTGCCATTGTCCAGGCCTTCGCCGAGATCGGCGACAACGTCATCGTCAATTCGGGCGCGATCGTCGAGCACCATTGCCGCATCGGCGAGCATGCCCACGTCGCCCCCGGCGCGACGCTCTGCGGTGGCGTCGTGCTCGGTGCGGAGAGCTTCGTCGGTGCCGGAGCGACCGTCATCCAGTATCGCACCATCGGCGCCCGGGCGATGATCGCCGCCGGCGCCGTGGTCGTCGGCGACGTCGACGACGGTGCCGAACTGCGGGGCGTGCCGGCGAAATGAGCCTGCCCTTCGTCATCGCCGAGGCCGGCGTCAATCACAACGGCGATCTCGGCCGGGCGCTCGAGATGGTCGACGCCGCCGCCGCGGCCGGCGCCGACTGCGTCAAGTTCCAGGCCTTCGAGGCCGACAAGCTGATCGCCGCCGGAACCGGCGTTGCCGCCTACCAGGCCCGCAACACCGGCGCCAGCGACCAGCGCGACATGATCCGCGCCCTCGAGCTTTCCGCCGCGGATTTCGCCCGCCTTGCCGACCGCTGCCGCGACCGCGGCGTCGAGTTTCTCTGCACGGCGTTCGACGAGGACATGGTCGAGCGCCTCGTCGCGATGGGCATGCGCCGCATCAAGGTCGCCTCGGGCGAACTCACCAACCACCCGGCGCTGCGCCGTTTCGCCCGGCTCGGGCTGCCCGTCATCGTCTCGACCGGCATGGCGCGCGACGACGAGGTCGATGCCGCGATCGCGGTGCTGCGCGAAGCGGGCGCCGTCGACATCACCGTTCTCCAGTGCACCTCGGTCTATCCGGCGCCCGTCGAGGCGGCGAACCTCATCGCGATGGTGGCGATGGGCCGGCGCAACGGCGTCCCCAACGGCTATTCCGACCACACCCTCGGCGACCATGCGGCGATCGCCGCGACGGCGCTCGGCGCGACGGTCATCGAGAAGCACTTCACCCTCGACCGGAACCTGCACGGCCCCGACCACAAGGCCTCGCTCGAGCCCAATGAGCTTGCCGCGATGATCCGCCGTTGCCGCGAGACGGTCGCGGCCCTCGGCGAGCCGGTGAAGACGCCGACGCCGGAGGAACTCGCCACCGCCGCCCTCGTGCGCCGCTCCTGGCACGCCGCCCGCGACCTTGCCGCCGGCGAGACGCTGGCGCCCGCCGACATCGTCCTGAAGCGCCCCGCCACGGGTATCGCCGCGACACGGTCGATCGCCGGCGCGCGTCTCGCCCGTCCGGTCGCCGCCGACCGGCCGATCACCGAAGCCGACCTTGCCAACTGACATTTGCGGGCGTTGAGACGTCGTGCCCCGGCACCTGCCGCGCCCGCCGCGATTTGAAGCCAAAGGAGAAGGCAATCATTTGCCGTTGATGAGATGAGCAGCCTAGCAATCAGAGATTTCGCCTCGCCGATCTGTGACCTCTCCGGAACCTCCATTCTAGTGACGGGAGGGACCGGCTCGTTCGGGCGGGCATTTGTCGAGACCGTCGTCGACCGGTTCCAGCCGGAACGCCTGATCATCTTCTCGCGGGACGAACTCAAACAGTACGAGATGGCGCAGAGATGGTCGACGAAGGATTATCCCTTCATTCGCTACTTCCTCGGCGATGTGCGCGACGCCGAGCGCCTAGAGATGGCGATGCGCGGCGTCGACTACGTCATCCACGCCGCGGCGTTGAAGCATGTTCCCGCCGCCGAGTACAATCCCTTCGAGTGCATCCGGACCAACGTCCACGGCGCCGAAAACATCGTGCAGACGGCAATTCGAACCGGCGCAAGGCGCATCCTCGCCTTGTCGACCGACAAGGCCGCTAATCCCATCAACCTCTACGGCGCCAGCAAACTCGCCGCCGACAAGATCTTCATTGCCGCCAACAGCCTCGTCGGCGGCGCCGACACGCGCTTCGCGGCCGTGCGATACGGCAACGTTCTCAATTCCCGCGGCAGCGTGGTTCCATACTTCCGCAGGTTGGTCGAGGAAGGCACGAGGACTCTGCCGATCACCGATCCGCGCATGACACGGTTCTGGATCACCTTGCCGAACGCGATCAACTTCGTGCTGTCGTCGCTGGCCTCGATGCGCGGTGGCGAGATCTTCGTGCCCAAGATCCCGAGCATGCGGATCACTGACTTGGCCGACGCGATCGGGCCGGGCCTGGAGCACGAGGTCGTCGGCATTCGCCCCGGGGAAAAGCTACACGAGGCGATGATCACCAGCGACGACGCCAGGGACACCATCGATCTCGGCGATCGGTTCGTGATCGAACCGTCGACGGTGATGTGGGAGCGCAGAAGCTTCCTCGAAGATGGCGGTCGTCGCGTCCCCGACGATTTCGAATACACGAGCGACAGCAACGAGGAGTGGCTTGACCTTGAGGATTTGAGAGCCCTGCTCTGAGGCGCGATCCCATGACGGCGGAACGCCCCAAGCTTCTGTTCACGGGGGCCAGTGGATTTCTGGCATCCAACGTTCTGCCGTGGCTCGCCGAGAGCTTCGACTGCATCGGCGTCTCGCGCTCCGAACCGGGCGACGAGACTTCGTTTCTTGCGGCGCGCGAGCAAGCCGACCTCACCGACCCGACGGCCGTGAAGTGGCTTCTGCGCAATCGACCCGTCGATGTGGTCGTGCATGCCGCCGCCCTGGCCAACGTCGACGCTTGCGAACGCGAACCAGCGGCCGCCTATCGCGCCAACGTCGCGATGACGGCCAATCTGGTCCGGGCAATGACCGAACTTGGCGGCAACGCCCGTCTGGTTCTCGTCTCGACGGACCAAGTCTACAACGGTCCGGGTCCCCATGCCGAGGGTGACGTCGCGCCGATCAACGTCTATGCCTTGACCAAGCTCTGGGCCGAGGACTGGGCCGAGCGTTATGGAAACGCCCTGACGGTGCGGGTCAATTTCTTCGGGTTCAACGGTCGCGATAGGAGCGGCCTTGCAGGTTGGGTCGCCCGCAGCTTGGCGGCGCGAGAGCGGATCACACTGTTCGACGACGTCATGTTCAACCCGCTGCACACCGCCCATCTCGCCGAAATCCTGTCGGCCCTGATCGCCCGCGGGAGCCTCGGGCGCATCAATCTAGGCGCCGGGGGCCGCGGCATGTCGAAGGCCAACTTCGCCCGGCTCATTGCCGACAAGCTAGGACTGTCGCTGGACAATGCCGTTGTCGGGAAGGCAGCCGAGGCGGCTCTCGCGGCGGCGCGGCCAAAGGACATGCGCATGCGAACCGACAGACTCGAGGCCGAACTCGGCAGATCCATCCCGACAGTCGAGGACGGCATCGAGCTCTTTTGCGCCGAGTGGCTCGCAGCAGCGACGGCGCATGAATTGGAGGCGAGCGGATGGCGTTGATCGAGAGGGATGCCCGGCTTCTCGTCGTCGCGGCCCATCCCGATGACGAGGTTCTGGGCTGTGGCGGAACCATTGCCCGGTTTCGGTCGGCGGGCGCCGCCGTCCGCGTCGTCTGCCTTGCCGAGGGGATTACCGCACGCTTCGAGCCGCACCAGTTCGACCAGCCGGACGTCGTGGCGCAGATCTCCGAGCGGGCCGCCAACGGTCGCCGCGCCATTGCCCGACTCGGCGTCCTCGATGCCGAGATATTCCTCGAGGAGCGCCGCTGCTGTCGCATGGACGCGCTCTCGGAGATCGATCTCGTCAAGGGCATCGAACGCCACGCCCGCGATTTCGCTCCGACCGTGGTGCTGACGCACGCCGCCCACGACACCAATATCGATCACCGATTGGTTCACACGGCGGCGCTGGCGGCGTTCCGCCCGTATCATTTCCGCGACCTTGCGGCGCTACTCGCCTTCGAGGTACTCTCCAGCACCGAGTGGAATCCGACCGCTCCCTTCCGCGCGGATTTCTTCGTCAACGTCAGCGAGAGCATCGATGTGAAGATCGAAGCCTTGAGCGTCTATGGTGACGAGATGGTGGCTAGCCCGCATCCGAGGTCGGAGGAGGCGGTGCGTAGCCTTGCCCGCTATCGCGGCTGCCAGGCGGGCATGGAATGGGCCGAGGCCTTCCAGACCATCCGCGTGCGGGCATGACTTTTCGCGACGTTCGGCTTGTCATGCGATGCGACGCGGTGCGTGAGGACGGGCTCGGTCACGTCATGCGCTCGCTCGTGCTGGCCGAGGCATTCCGGGAGCGGGGCTGGCGCCCGCAATTCGCAACGGCCGGCGTCGCGGAAAACATGGCGGTGGAACGAATTCGCGGACGGGGCTTCGAGATCGTCGAAATGCCGGCGCGCGTTGCCGCGCCTGGCGACGCGGTGGCGCTCGCCGCGCTCCTCGATGCGCCGGCCGGCAAGCCGGCGGTGGTGGTCGTCGACAGCAAGCGTGCCGACGCCGGCTACCTGTCGCAATTGCTGCCATACGCTCTGGTCGTGGCGATCGACGACGATGCCTGCGGGCCAATGCCGGCCGACATCATCGTCAACGCTCGAATGGATGCCTCACCGGCCTTCTATCCCGACCTCGCCGCAGAACGCACCTTATTGCTCGGCCCTGGTTTCAACCTCGTGCATCCCGACCATTTCGCCGTCGCCCGCGGCCCAGCCGAAGCGATCGACCGGCTGCTGGTGACGTTCGGTGGCGAAGACCCCGAAAATCACAGCCTTTGGGTACTTGAGCAGCTTCTGCCGGAGCTGACGCCGGTTGCCGTCGACGTCGTGATCGGCCCCTCGCATCCGGCGCCCGACAGCATTCGTCGGATGGCCGCGACCGCACCGGCGATCGAGCCGGTAGAGCAGCCGCCGAGTCTTCTGCCGCTGATTCGGCGCGCCGATCTGGCAATCAGCGCCGGAGGCACCACGGCCTTCGAACTCTGCGCCGCACGCGTGCCGATGCTGGCCATTGCAATCGAAGAGCATCAGCATCCCCTGATCGATCCGCTGGGGGCGGCCGGAGCGGCGTCGACCCTGGCCTATGCGAGCCGGTTCGACGTCGAAGCGGCTCTGACGGCGCTCGGCCGGTTGCGGTCGAGCCGCCAGCTTCGAGACGAGATGAGAGCGTCGCAAATGCGGCTCATGGCCTTGCCAGGGGCTTGCAATATTGTCGCCGCTGTCGAAAAGAAAACAAACGACGCGCAGAAAGCAGAGCGATGACGAAACAAATGGAAGTCTGGACGGGTGAATTCGGATCGAATTATACGGCTCGAAACCAGTTCGAAGATGCAAGTGCGTTCAACGCCTTCTATATTGAACGCTTCGGTTTCAGCCGGGATGAGCTGAACAAGCTGCATCTCGACCGCATTCCGCGCAACGCCCGCATCGTCGAAGTCGGGTGTAATGTCGGCAACCAGCTCGATGCCTTGAGCCGAATGGGCTTTTCACACCTCTACGGCGTTGAGTTGCAACAGAAAGCGGTTGAGATCGCCCATCGGAACCGGCCGGGCCTGAGCGTCGTGCAAGGGTCTGCTTTTGATCTGCCGTTCCGGGACGGCTTTTCCGATATCGTCTTCACCAATAACGTTCTTATCCACATTGCGCCGGACGATCTCCCCCGCGTCATGGACGAAATGCATCGCGTCAGCCGAGGATGGATTTGGGGTTTCGAGTACTTTTCGCCAAGCCTCGTCGAGGTGAATTATCGTGGAAAATCGAATCTGCTGTGGAAGGGCGACTATTGTCGGATGTTTTTGGACAGGTTCGCCGATCTCTCCCTTGAGGACGCGAGAATCTATTCTTATAAGAATGAAGATAGCTTGGCCGACAAGATGTACCTCTTGAAGAAGAGCGCCTGATGTTTGCCTATATCCCGGCCCGGGGAGGCTCGAAGCGGGTTCCGGGCAAGAACATCCGGACGCTCGGCGGGCGGCCGGTGCTTGCCCACGTCCTGCAGACCCTGCAGAAGGTGCCGGGCCTGACGGACGTGTTCGTTTCCACCGACGATCCGGCGATCGCGCGCGTCGCCGAGACCAACGGGGCGCGTTGGCTCGGACCGCGCGATCCGGAACTCTCCAACGACAAGGCGGGTTTCATCGATCTCATCCATCGCGACATCCCGCGCCACGCCGATGCCGCTAACGGCGCGAGGGATGTGCTC
Organism: Pseudomonadota bacterium; assembly: GCA_029572955.1. Taxonomy (GTDB): domain Bacteria; phylum Pseudomonadota; class Alphaproteobacteria; order Rhizobiales; family JAKPQE01; genus JAKPQE01. The sequence goes on along the minus strand of JAKPQE010000026.1, from coordinate 25,195 downwards.
TTCGTCCTGGCGCTCGCAGCGCTCGTGCCAGGCAAAGTGTTTGCCGCAGCCTGTGAGGCATTCCAGCGTCACCGTCCTAACTTGCTGATGAGTGTCGTGCCATGCACCAAGTCTCCGTACTGGTCGCTGGTCCCAGATGCGACGGGTCATCTGGTGCCGTTATTTCCGGAATGGGTGTACGTCAACTCGCAAGATCTGCCCGTTGCCTATGATGACGCCGGACTGTTCTATGTTTTTGACTGGTACGTTTTGAAATCCTACGACAGTCATAAGAATATGCCCGGTCTCCTGCCTTTCCCGGTCGATCGCAGTCACGCTATAGACGTCGATACCGAGGATGACTGGAATCGTCTCGAGACGGCATTTCGGCAACGGCATTGTGCGTCGTAGCGCCCTGCGGGGGCGGGCGGGCAGCACATCCGGTTGGAACGACAGAAGATTTGATCACAAGTCTCGGGCTAAGACCGTAGATAAACCGCCAAGCGCCAGGTAAAAGATCGGCATGACCAAACAATTCATTATCGGTGACCGGTACGTCGGTGCTGGACATCCAACATTCATCATTGCCGAGGCGGGTGCCAATCACAATGGGAGCCTTTCCATCGCCAAGGAAATGTGTCGGGTTGCGCAGGATATCGGATGCGATTGCATCAAGTTTCAGACGTTTACTGCGGAAGAATTCTGCGCAGACCCGAACCAACCCTTCACCTATCAGAGTCAGGGCAAACAAGTCACCGAACCGATGATCGATTTGTTTCGCCGTTTGGAATTCACGCGCGATCAATGGGCCGAACTCATGGCCTGGTGCGATGAACTCGGGATACTGTTCCTGACCACCGTTCAGGATCGAGTAAACCTCGATATGATGATGGAGTTGGGCCTCAAGGGGATTAAGGTCGGCTCGGACGATTTCGATCATCTACAGAATTTGACAAGATATGCTTCGACGGGACTGCCGTTGATCGTCTCGAAAGGCATGGCCACCCTCGGCGAGGTTGATCGTGTCGTCCGGGCGATCCGCCCGCTCAACCAAAACCTTGCTGTATTGCACTGCGTTTCGCTCTATCCAGCCGATCCGGATCGGCTGAACATTCGGCAGATTCAGACGTTGTCGACGCTCTATTCAGATTTGGTCTGGGGATTTTCCGATCATAGCAAAGGAACCCTCGCTTCGGCGACGGCTGTTGCGGTCGGAGCGAAGATTATCGAGAAGCATTTTACTTTGGATCATGGGCTGCCCGGGCCAGATCACTGGTTTTCGCTGGACGTTAACGAGATGAGCCGGTTGGTCAGTGATATTCGTTTTGTCGAAGCAGCGCTCGGTACGGGTGAAGTCGTTCCGGACCCGGACGAGGAAAAGTACAAGCCGATTGCGCGGCGGCGCATCGTGGCAAAGCGGGATCTCGAAGTCGGCGAACGACTGACCGAAGCGACGGTCACTTTCAAGCGATCATCGAATGGAGCCTATGTATCCGACTGGGATCGGCTCGCCGGTCGGATCGCTCGCCGCAGAATCGAGAAGAATGGCGGGATCGATTTTTCGGATGTCGATTTCAAAAACGTCGATGGCGATCCGTCACAATGAATCATCTGACGCTCAACCGGCCGATCGTCTCCATCCACCAGCCGGCCTATCTGCCCTGGCTCGGCTATATCGACCGGATTCGTCGATCGGATCTGTTCATCTTCCTAGATACCGTGCAATTCCAGAAGAACAGCTTTCAGAATCGTAACAAGGTGCGAATGGCCAAGGGGTGGACTTGGCTGACCCTGCCGGTGGAAAGCAAGGGGCACCGCGAAAAGCAACTTCGGGACATTATGATCGACAATCGAAGCAACTGGCAGCGCAAACATTGGGCAACGATTGCGCAAAACTATTCGCGTGCGCCATATATGGAAGGACTTTCTGCGTGGTTGAGTCCGTTTTACGAAAAGCAGTGGATATATTTGGGGGAACTCTGCGCGGAGATGCTGGCGGCGCACCTGCGGGCGTTCGGCATTGCGACGCCAGTTTGGCGAGCCAGTGAAATGGAGGCCGTCGAATCGGCGAAAGGGGACCTCGTGCTCAAACTCTGTCGGCAGGTCGGTGCTGGTAGTTACATTTCCGGGCCGCTCGGTCGAGGCTACCTCGACGCGGGTGCGTTCGAGGCCGCGGGTATTCAGCTCGTTTTCGACGACTACCGGCATCCGGTCTATCAGCAAGTCTATCCGGGTTTCGAAAGTCACATGGCAGCGATCGATTGGCTCGCCAATGTCAAACGGTTCGCATTTGGCGACGAGCAAGAAGCGGATTGAGACAATGGTCTTCGCCGGAGAATGGAACACGATCTATGCGGCCAACCGCCATCTCAGCGTCTGGCCGTGGAGCGAGTTGGTAGCGTTGGTGATGCGGCATGCGCGGCCGGGTGAGGCGACCGCCCAGCTGCGGGTGCTGGAATTGGGGGTTGGGGCCGGTGCCAATATTCCGTTTTTCGCATCGATCGGTGCCGATTTCTGGGGCATCGATGGCAGTTCGGTGATCATCGAGAGGCTTCGCGAGGCATATCCGGAACTTGCCGACCATTTTCTGGTCGCCGATTTCGTGGCGGATTGGCCGCTTGACGGCCGCTTCGATCTCATCGTCGATCGCGGCTCGCTCACGCACAACACCGGGGCCGACATCGCGCGGACCCTGGCCCAGGCGAAGGCCCGTCTTGCCGACGGCGGCCTGATCGTCGCGGTCGATCTGTTCTCCTCCGCGTTCGACGAATACGCCTCCGGAGAGCCCACCGAGGACCACTACACACGGTGCAATTTCCAGCGCGGTCGGCTAGCCGGGACCGGTCTGGCGCATTTCGCCGACGAGGACCGCATCAGGTCGCTGTTTGCCGATTTCGAAATCGAGCTTCTGGAGCACAAGAGCTTTCGACGCCATGTCCCGGATGACGGTTCGCAATTCGCCGCCTGGAATGTCGTCGCGCGCTCGGGCAAGGCGGGGTGACGAACGTGCATGGACGGAAATCGGTCGGTAGCGTCGGTGCCGTGGCCGATCTCATTGGGCACCTGCTCAAGCGCCGGCCCTGGCAGAGCTTCCTCATCCTGCTGGCCCTGCTGGTCGCGAGCCTTGCCGAGAGCGTCGGCTTCGTCAGTTTCCTGCCACTTCTCAGCATCGCCCAAGCAAGCGGCGTCGCCGAGCGGCCCGGCAGCGCCGCCGCCGGCATGGTCGCCAGCCTGTTCTCCGTCGTCGGCCTGCCCCAGACCCTCGGGGCGATCCTAGCCCTGATAGTGGTGGCGATCGCCTTGAAGGCGATCGCCGGTTCGGCGGCCCAGTTGTTTCTGGCCTACTGCGTGGGCGGTATCTTGACCGACATGCGGCTCGATCTGATGCGCGCCATCGGTCGGGCGCGATGGGCATATTTCGTCGACCAGTCGCCCGGCGAGCTGGCGACGATGATCGGAAGCGAGAGTCAGCGCGCAGCCAATGGCCTGATCAACAGCGTGATGGTGGTCAATACGCTCCTGCAGGCGAGCTTCTATCTGGGGGTGGCTTTCCTCGTCGAGTGGAAGTTCACGCTCGCCTCTGTCGCGGCGGGCATCCTGATTGCCGCCGTGCTGCAGCGCTTTGTGGGCATTGCCCACCGCACGGGCCGCCAGCAGACCGAGCTGGTGCGGTCCATGTTGTCGAACATGGTCGACGGTCTGCAGGGCTACAAGGCGCTGAAGGCGATGGGCCGCGAGGATGCTCTGGTGTCGCTGATCGCGCACGACGCCAACAGATATCTGCGGGTCTACCTGACGCACCGGGGCAGCGCCGTCGCGCTTCAGTATTTGCCTGAGGCGCTGGCGGTCGCGATGGTCGGTGCGCTGGTCTACGGCGCTCTTGCCATCCAGAACATTGAGTTCGGCGAAATATTTGTGATTGCGGCACTCGGCTACCGCGGCGTCGGGCGAATGAGCGAGCTTCAGAAGGTGCTGCAATCGACCGTGGCCAACCATGGGGCCTATGTCTTCATCCAGGACGTGTTTCATCGCGCTGACTCGATGCGCGAAGAGTTCGCCGGCACCGAGCCGCCGACCTTCGAGCGGGACCTGCGCTTCGAGGATGTCAGCTTTGCCCATGGCGACCTACCGGTGTTGCGTTCGGTGAGCCTGACGGTGCCGGCTTCCGGCGTAACTGCGCTCATCGGCCCGTCCGGCGCTGGCAAGACGACGATCATCGATTTGATGCTCGGACTGCGCAAACCCAACAGCGGCGCCATCAAGATCGACGGTCGCGAGGTCGGCGAGATGGACATCCGTGCCTGGCGCCACCAGATCGGCTATGTCCCGCAAGAGGTGCAGCTGTTCAATAGAACACTGTTCGAGAATATCGCGCTCGACGAACCCGACGTCACCCGGGCGGACGCCGAGGCGGCGCTGCGCCAGGCGGGGGGCGGCGAACTGCTCGAGCTGCTGCCGAACGGGATCAACAGTCAGGTCGGACAGGCCGGCCAACGCCTGTCAGGCGGCCAGCGCCAGCGTATCGCGATCGCCCGGGCGCTCGTTCACAGACCGCGCCTGTTGCTTCTCGACGAAGCCACCAGCGCTCTCGATCCGGCAACGGAACAGCGCATCTGCGCGACCCTGAAGGAGATCTCCGGCACGGTCGCCGTGCTGGCTATTTCGCACCAGCCCGGCATCCGGATGATCGCCGATCGCATCTATCAAATCGAAGCTGGCGGGGTCGCATCGCTCTCCGAGCCGGCAGCGCCGGCGCTTGCGGCGCTGACTGACGGCGTCCCGGAAGCCCACCCGTGAGCTCGCCTGCGATGCGCAAGATGGTGTTGTTTCTGCCGTCCAACGCCACGTCGTGGTCGCGAATGCTGCCGCAGATCCGTGCTCTCGCGGCGTCACCCGACGCCGAGCCGCACGTCGTTCTGGCGATCGAAGACGCCGAGCGCCCGGTATCGGATTGTCACGCCATGGGCGTTGCCTATACGGTCATGCCCGCAATCCCGCGCCACGATCGGGAGCATTTGTCGGGCCTCGGTCGCTGGGCGCAGCGCGAACGGGTCATGCATGGCTTTGCCGCCGGCCTATTGGCGATGCGTCGGGTGCGTCGCCGTCTGATCACCGAGAAGGCGTTGTTCGCTGAACTCTTCCGGCGGTTGGGGGGCTGCGTTCTGATGGTGCAGGGAGACCGCGAACTCGGTCCCATACCCGGCGCCTTGGCGGCTGCAGGCGAGCTCGGGCTGGCAAGGATCATCGCCGCCCCCGGCATTCCCTCAATCCGCGCCATGAGTGTGCTGCGGCGGGGCCAATGGCGTTTCCGCGTCGACGCCAAAGCCTTTCCGCCGCTGCTGAATCTCGTCGCAGCCGCGCGCTTCCCGGCGCAGGCCCAGCCGACGGATTTCGGTCGGTTGCTGTTTTCTCCGGGCTGGCTGACCCTGGCGCTGGCCTCTGCCGGCATGCTCTCGGCCAATCCCTGGTGTCTGGGAAACGGAAATAGCGACTATGTCTTGCTCGACAGCAAGACGAAGAAAGACGAATTCGTTCGGCTCGGCGTCAACGACCGAAAACTACTTCTGATCGGAAGCGTGGATACAGACCCACTCTACCGCGAGATATGCAATCGGGAAGCCCTCAGGGATTCAATGGCAGTGCAATACGGATTCGACTTGAATCAACCGATCGTCGTTTGCAGCGTGCCGATATACGGCGAGCACGACTTGATGCCCATGGATCGGCATCTGGCCGAAATCGAAAGGATTTTCGAAGTTCTGGGAAGGTCCGCCAGCAATGTCGTCCTGTCGTTGCACCCCAAGTCCAACCGCGAGACCTATGCCCAGCTCGCGTCGCGATACGGTTTACAAATCAGTAACGAACGCCTGTACAGCTTGCTTCCTGCCGCGGACATATTCGTGTGTGGCTCTTCGACGACGATTGAATGGGCCGTCATGACCGGAATTCCCACGCTGAACGTCGACTATTGCGGCCTCAACGATGATGCTATTGCTTTGCTCCGCGGGGTCGTGCGCGTCGAAACGGCTGCCACTCTGGAGGCAATGCTCGGGCGGTTGACATCTGATCCCGAGTGGTACCGCCAGCTCGCACAGGCGCAGAATGCGGCGGCCGAAGATATGGTGCCGTTCGATGGGCAGGCGACGGCACGATTCGTCGCATTGATTGAAGGTCTGCTGGGCAGGTGTCCAATGGCGGCGGCTTCAATGGCCGTTGGAGAACGGCGATGAGCATTGTGGCGATCATTCCGGCACGCGGGGGTTCGGTCCGCATTTCCCGCAAGAACCTGGCACCGTGCGCCGCAAAACCGCTTCTGGCCTGGACGGCCGAGGCGGCCTGCGGCGCCCGCACCGTTGATTACGCATTGCTGTCGACCGACGATACAGAAATCGCCGCGACCGGCCGCGAACTCGGCCTCGAGGTTCCGTTCCTGCGCCCAGGCGAACTGGCAAACAGCGCGGCCGAGATGCTCGGCGTGCTGCGGCATTCCCTCGAATGGCTGCGGGCTAATCTCGAAGGCGAGATAGAGGCGTTGGTTCTGTTGCAGCCGACCTCGCCGCTGCGCACTGCTCGCCATATCGACGAAGCCGTCGCCGACTTGCGACGCACCGGCGCCGAGACGGTGGTCAGCGTCACGCCAGTGCCGCACCAGTTCCACCCGCTAAAGGCGCTCCGCTTGACCGAGGACGGCCTCGAAACCTATCTCGCCGATGCGCCCGAGCCCGGTCTCGGCACCGGCGGCATGCCGCCCGCCTATGGCCGCAACGGCCCGGCGGTGCTGGTGACCCGACCGAGCGTCATCGAGCGCGGCAAGCTCTACGGTCGGCCCTGTCTGCCCTACGTGATGCCGCCCGAGGCGTCGATCGACATCGACGAACCGCTCGACCTGACCATTGCCGAATGCCTGCTGATGTCGCGGCAACGAGGAGAAACGACCGATGGAACAGAATAGAGCGGGCGTGATCATCGCCGAGGTCGGTTCCGTTCACGACGGGTCTTTCGGCAATGCGATGAAGTTGATTGAAGTCGCTGCCGCGAACGGAGCGGATATCGTCAAGTTCCAAACACATATTGCTGAAGCGGAGACCCTCAAGAACGCGCCAATGCCGCCGTATTTCAGCGTCGAGCCACGGTTCGAATATTTCAAGCGAACGGCATTCACTCAAGAACAGTGGAAGCAACTGAAGAGTCATGCCGAAGAGCGCGGCGTCGGATTTATGTCTTCGCCGTTCGCCAACGAGGCTGTTGATCTCTTGGAGGAGATCGGGGTCACGGCCTACAAGATTGCCTCCGGAGAAGTGACCAATATTCCGCTGTTGGAGCATGTCGCTAACACGGGAAAGCCCGTATATCTCTCGTCAGGTATGAGTAATTGGGAAGAACTTGACAGCGCGGTCTCGGTACTTCTCTCAGGTGGCCCATTGACCGTTCTGCAGTGTACATCGAGTTATCCTTGTCCGCCAGAGCAGGTTGGGTTGAATGTCCTGGAAGAGATGCGCGACCGTTATGGCTTGCCGATTGGATTCTCGGACCATACCCTCGGTCATGCCGCCGGCATTGCCGCCGCCGCCCGCGGCGCCACGGCGATTGAGAAGCACATTACGTTTTCTCGAGCGATGTACGGCAGCGATGCGGCGAATTCTATGGAGCCGGAAGAATTCAAGGTGTTCGTTCAGGCCTTGCGTGACACTTGGACTATGGCAACGAGCGAGATAGACAAGAATGATATCGAGAAATATCGAGAAATGAAGAAAATATTCCAGAAAAGCATTGTAGCAGCAAAGAAAATCTATGCGGGCGAGGTGCTTGAGTATGGCGCCATCGCGTTCAAGAAGCCGGGAAACGGCATTCCGGCTTCGCGGTATCGCGAGGTGATCGGCCGCGAGGCGAAACGTCCCTTGGCCGTCGATGATACTATCAGCTTCGAAGATTTGATCTGAGGATAAGTAAAACGATGAAACGCGTATGTATCGTGGTGGCATCTCGCGCAAATTATTCGAGCATAAAGTCGGTGATGCGGGCGGTGAAGGCTCATCCGGACCTTGAGCTGCAGCTCGTAGTCGGGGCTTCTGCTTTGCTCGATCGCTATGGTGCGGTGGTGCGCCTGATCGAAAAGGACGGTTTCGCGCCGGCCGCCAAGATCAACATGCTGATCGAGGGCGAGACCCCGGTCACGATGGCGAAGTCGACTGGCCTCGGTCTGCTGGAGCTGCCGACGGTGCTCGAAAACCTCGCGCCGGACGTGGTCGTGACCGTCGGCGACCGGTTCGAGACGATGGCCACTGCCTTGGCCGCGGCCTATATGAACGTGCCGCTTGCACATACCATGGGCGGTGAAGTTAGCGGTACGATCGACGAGAGTATTCGCCATGCGATCACCAAGCTGGCGCATCTGCATTTTCCGGCGAGCAGCGATGCGCGAGAGCGCATCATCCGCCTCGGCGAAGACCCGGCGACGGTGCACCGGGTCGGCTGCCCACGCATCGATCTTATTGCCGAGATCCTGCAGAGCGAAGCCATGGTCGTGCCGGGTAATCTGTTCGAGGGCGGCGTTGGCGACAAGATCGATTTGTCGGAGCCGTTCCTGCTCGTCTCGCAGCATCCGGTGACGACCGAATACGGCCAGGGAGAGAAGCAGATCACGGAGACCCTCCAGGCGGTGCACGATGTGGGCATGCAGGCCGTGGTGCTATGGCCCAATGCCGATGCGGGATCGGACGACGTCGCCCGCGGCATCCGCAAATGGCGTGAGGCTGGCTTGGCGAAGAACATGCATTTCTTCAAGAACCTGCCGATCGACGTCTACGTCCGGCTAATGCGGCAGACGGTCTGCCTCGTCGGCAATTCCTCAAGTGGCCTGCGCGACGGCGCCTTCATCGGAACCCCTTCGGTCAATATCGGCACCCGCCAGGCCGGTCGCGAGCGCGGCCACAACGTCATCGACGTCGGCAACGACCGGACCGAGATCGAGCAGGCGATCCGCCGCCAGATTGCCCATGGCCACTACCAATCCGATGCGGTCTACGGCGACGGTCAGGCCGGTGTGCGGATTGCCGACATCATCGCGACTTCGGACATCTCCGTCCAGAAGCGGATCACCTACTGATGCCAGAACTGGCATCCCTGCCGCGCGCGCCCCTCAAGCGGTTCGCGTTCCGTCTGGCGTCGGGGGCTCTCAACGGACTGTGCCGCCTCCCCGGCCATCCGGAAAGGCCGCTTGCAAGGCTTGCCGCCAAGCGCATCATTGGCGACATGGCGCCGCTCGGCGACGTAGCGGGAGGGGAGGCGATTCGCGTTCTTGGGTTCAGCACCAGCCGCAGTCGCCAGGATTTCCTGATGCTGGCGAATTCTCCCGATATCGATGTCTTCGAGGCGCCGAACGGCGTCGTCCAAGCGATCAATTCGCTCTTTGCTACCCGTCCACTGCTGCCGCCGCGGACGCCCTATCACTATTGGCAGGAACGCGATCAGGGCATCCTTGCAGCGCGCGAGCGGCTGGGCAGGTTTCTTCGAGAGGTCCTTGCGCAGATGAAGGAGATCGGCCGGATCGATTGTATCGTCACGCCGGCCGCGCACTACGAGTACCAGATCCCCTGGGCAGCCTCGGCCGACGCAATCGGCCTGCCGTTCGTGGCGATCCATAAGGAGTTCACTGTCCTCGGCGAGCGCCATTTCCACGTCCGGTTAGAGACCTTGAAGGCACGCAATCTGCGCTTCCCAGGTACCGCCGTGCTTGTCGCCAACCAGCGCGCCAAGCGGTTGTTCGCTGCGGCGGGCGTGGCGCCGAGCGAGCGCATCGTTGTGACCGGGTTGCCGCGCATGGATCGGCTTTTCGCCGCGGAGGGTCCGTTTCGGACGAAGGCCGCAAGGACGCGCAAGCAAGTGGCGTTGTTCTCGTTCGGGCACTATGCAGGCGGGCTCGGCTCGGCCGGGCCGAGCCGGTCCAAGCTTTTTAGCGCTAACGACGATCACGGCTTCGTTCGCCTGTTCGACCAGGTTCACGGCACCATCGGCCGCCTCGCCATCGCTCATCCCGAGGTGGATTTCAAGATTAAGCCGAAATCGGTCGAGGACTGGTGGGTTTCGGAAATCGAACGCGCCGTGGAAGCGGCAACCGGCCGGCCCATGGTCGACATCTCCAACTGCGAGGCCGTCGACGGCGACGCGGCGGCGCTCATCCGGGATTCCGATGCCGTGATCGGCTTTGGCTCGACGGTTCTGCTCGAGGCGCGCATTCTCGGCGTGCCGACGGTCATCCCGGTCTTTGCCGAGGCGGTCGACACCTATCCGGACAATGTTTATCTGGCGGACGAGTTGGACATCTTCCGCGTCGCCACATCGCCAGAGGATCTCGTCGATGCGATCGAGGAGATCGTTTCCGGCACGTTCCGCGACGAGACCTCGAGAGCAAGACGGAGCGAAGTCTTTTGCGACTATCTCGGCTTCGACGACGACGGTTCGACCGAGCGAGTGCGCGGCGCCATCGTCGCGATCGCCAAGAAGGCGGGGAGGGCCGGGAATGCGAATGCGACCGAAGCCGGCGTTTGACCAAACCCGACAGCGCTCGGTGGCAAGACCGGTCGGTGGGGTTGCCGTTGTCTGAGAAACGTCGGGTCGCAGTGGTCACGGCAACCCGTGCCGAATACGGCATGCTGGCGCCGTTGCTGCACGCCATCGCCGCCGATCCGGTCCTCGAGCTGCAATTGGTCGTGACCGGGGCGCACCTGTCCAATCAGTTCGGCGAGACCTGGCGCCAGATTGAGGCCGACGGGTTCACCATCGCCGCACGCGTGGCAATGCTGCTGTCGTCGGATACAGGCGTTGCGGCCGCAAAGGCCATCGGCCTCGGTGCTCTTGGCCTGGCCGATGCCTTCGACAACTTGAAGCCCGACCTGGCGATCGTCCTCGGCGATCGCTACGAACTGCTGGCGGTTGCCTCAACGACCCTCATGCTTCGCATTCCGCTGCTTCACCTCCATGGCGGCGAGTGCACGGAAGGCGCCGTGGATGAGTCGATCCGCCACGCCATCACCAAATTGGCGTCGCTGCACGCCGTCGCCGCGGATGAATTTGCACGGCGCGTGCTGCAGCTGGGCGAGCCGGCCGATCGGGTCTATGTCGTCGGGACGCTGTCTCTCGATGCCATGGCAGCGACGCCGCTATTGACCCGGGGGGCGCTTTGCGAAGATCTCGGTCTGGCGCCCGAGGGATCTTTCCTGGTACTGACCTGGCACCCCGAAACCAACAGCTGCGATTACGGCCTGTCGGGTCTGGCGGCGATCCTTGCGGCACTCGACCGGCGACCCGAGTTCCAGGTGGTCATCACCGCACCCAATGCCGATCCCGGCTCGTCGGCGGTCCGCGCCGCAATCGGTGCCTGGGCATCGCGCAATCCGGAGCGAGCGCGGTCTGTCGAGAACCTCGGCACGCGGCGTTATTGGAGCGCCGTCGCCGAGGCCTCGGCCGTGATCGGCAATTCGTCGAGCGGACTGATCGAGGCTCCACAGCTCGCCACGCCGACCGTCAATGTCGGCAGTCGCCAGGATGGAAGGCCGCGGGCGCCGTCGGTCATCGACTGCGAAGCTCGCGCCGACGCCGTCGATGCTGCCCTCACGCGGGCGCTCTCGGAGGCGCATCTGACGCGGACCCGGGAGCGGAGATCACCGTATGGCGGTCCCGGGGCCGCCGAGCGGATCGTCGCGATCGTCCGTACGGCGTCGCTCGACGCGCTTCGGGTCAAGCCGTTCCGGGACTACCCGATAGGCGATGCGTCATCGGCGGCAGCGGAGGGCGGGAAGCCTTGAGGAATAGGGGGGCCGCCGCCCGCGCCGCGGGGACATGGGGTCTCGGGACGGCCAGCGCGGCTGCAGCCGACAGCGCGACGGGGGTATCTCGGCTGCCGTCGGTTCGTCGACTGCAGAGCCATCGCAGTCTGCGCAATTGCGACCACGCGAGAATTCGAACATGCACGACATTGAGAAATACCTGATCGCACCCGATGACACGCTGAGTTCGGCCTTTGCGACGCTGGAAAGGCTGTCGGCGAAGATCGTCATTATCGTCACCGAGGATCGGAGGCTTCTGGGAACGATCACCGACGGCGATTGCCGCCGAGGATTGCTGCGCGGCGTTGGCCTGAACGCTCCGGTGTCGGCCGTCATGAACCCGGCCCCCGTGTCGGCGTTTGACACCGAGCCGCGGACTGCGGTGCTCGCCAGGATGCGGCGGGGCGGCTTCCGCCAGATGCCGATTCTGGATTCCTCCGGGCGGGTCGTCGATCTAATTCAGGAGCGGGATTTCGTAGTCTCGCAGGAGCGAGGCGAGACGGTGGTGCTGATGGCCGGCGGTCTCGGACAACGGCTGCGGCCACTCACCGACGACGTCCCCAAGCCGATGCTTGCCGTCGGCGGCAAGCCGATACTGGAGACCATCGTCGAGCGGTTCGCCGCCCAGGGCTTCCGCGACTTCTTCATCTCGGTCAACTATCGGCGGCACGATATTGTCAATCACTTCGGCGACGGGCGTCAGTTCGGCGTCGACATCCGCTATATCGAGGAGGCGACGCCAACGGGAACCGCCGGCGCCCTCGCGCTCCTGCCCGAGGGCCTGGGAAGCGACCTCATCGTGATGAACGGCGATATCCTCACCAGGGTCGATTTCGCTCATCTGATCGACTATCATCGCGACCACGGCGCCGGCGCCACGGTCTGCGCGCGCGAATACGATTTCCGAATCCCCTATGGCGTGATCGAGGTAGAGGATCATCGGATGGTTTCGATCGTCGAGAAGCCGTTGAAACGCGTTCTCGTGAATGCCGGCATCTACGCCATTTCTGAGGACGTCTTGGGACTGGTCCCGACAGGGATGCCCTTCGATATGCCCGAATTGCTGAGTAAGATGGGAGCCGTCGGGCGCGACGTCGCGGTGTTCCCGATCCGCGAGTACTGGATCGACATCGGCCGCCTCGACGATCTGGAGCGGGCGCGCGACGAGTTCGCCGACGTCTTCGGCATGATCGGGGAGCCCTGATGACGTCGCAGTCGAGGGCACTGGTCGTCGGGTTCGGCTCGATCGGGGAACGGCACGCGCAGGTCCTGTCCGGGATGGGGCTCGACGTCGGGGTCGTCAGTCGGCGCCAGGTCTCGGGTTATCAAGGCTTCAGCGGCCTCGAGGCGGCGCTCGAGTCCCTTTCGCCCGCCTATGTTGTGGTGGCCGACGAGACCGCCCGCCACGGCGAGACGGTCCGGCGCATCGGACAGTCCGGATATGCCGGCACCGTGCTTGTCGAAAAGCCGTTGTTATCGTCCCCGGCGCCATTGCCGAAGTCCGATTTCGCCGCGATGGCCGTCGGCTATCAGCTGCGCTTTCATCCGGCCGTGCGGGCCTTGCGCGCGCGTTTGGCGGGTGAAGCGTCGGTAGTGGCGATGCTGGAAGTAGGCCAGAACCTCTCACAGTGGCGACCCGGGCGGGATTGGCGGCAGGGCTATTCCGCCTCCCGTAAGGCCGGGGGAGGCGTGTTGCGGGATCTCAGCCACGAGCTCGATCTGATGCTCTGGTTGTTCGGGCCGTGGCGGCGCCTTGCCGCACTCGGCGGTCGTGGCGAGGCGCTCGGCGTTGCCGCCGACGATACTGCGACGGTGCTGGTCGAGACCGCGCGCTGTCCCTCGGTGACGCTCGCCCTCGACTATCTGGCCCGGCCGCTGCGCCGCCGCATTGTGGTCGAGACAGTGCGCCATAGCTTCGTTCTGGATCTGGCATCGGGGCGGCTTGCGGTCGACGGCGCCGTCGAGGTATTTGCAGCGGATACGGATGGCATGCTGGCGGAGATGCATCGCGCCGTCATCAACAATGCCGGCGGCTACTGCACCGCCGAAGAGGGGATCGCCGTTGTCGAGATGATTGCGGCGATCGAAGCGGCCAGGGACTGCGGCACCTGGGTCGAGGAAGGATTTGCGGCATGAGGCGCATTTGCACAGTCTGCGCGCGCGGCGGCTCCAAGGGTATACCGGGGAAGAACCGGCGTCCCATCGCGGGCAAGCCGCTGATCGCCTGGACACTCGAGATGGCCGTTGGATGCGGGTTTTTCGATCGGGTCGTGGTATCGAGCGACGACGAAGCGATCCTGACCATCGGCCGGGACTACGGGGCCGACCTTGTCGTCCGCCGGCCCGACGATCTGGCGACCGACACCATCAGCAAGCTGCCGGCGATCATCCACGCGGTGATGGCCGCCGAAAGCAGCTTCGGCGAGCACTACGACGTGATTGTCGACACCGATGCGACCTCGCCTCTGCGCATCGCCGACGATATTGCCGGCGCGCTTGCGCTGTTCGACGAGAGCGGCGTGACGAGCGTGATCACCGGCGCGCCGGCCCGCCGATCGCCCTACTTCAACCTCGTGGAAGAACGGTCGGACGGAACCGTGGCGCCGTCCAAGTCCGCGGTCCCGCCGATCCAGCGCCGCCAGGACGCGCCGCGATGTTTCGACATGAACGCATCGATCTACGTCTGGCGCCGCGAGCCGTTTCTCTCCGATCCGCAGGTCTTCTACGGCGACACCATCCTGTTCGAAATGCCGGAAGAGCGGTCGATCGATATCGATACGCCCCTCGACTTCCTATTCGTTGAGCAGTTGCTCCAGGAAAGGCGGTCGCAATGACAACCGGCCATTTCAGATCCCTGTTCGATCTCACTGATCGCGCCGCGGTCGTCACCGGCGCCTGCGGCATTTTGGGACGGCGCTTGTCGGCCGCACTGGCCGATTTCGGCGCAAAGGTCGCGGTCGTCGACCTCGATTCGGCGGCCGTCGAAGAGCTTTCCGGCGAGATCGCAGAGACTTACGGCGCTGCCACGCTCGGGGTGGTCTGCGACGTGTCGGATCCCATCAGCGTGGAGGCCCTCATGGAGCGGGTCGAGCGCGAGCTCGGTCCGGTTCGCATCGTCTCCAACAACGCGGCGACGAAGACCGACGATCTGGCCGCCTTTCTGACGCCGCCGGAGGACTACGTCCTCGAGACCTGGCGCAAAGTCAATGCCGTCAATCTCGATGGCGCCTTTCTTGTGGCCCAGGCCGCAGGCCGGCGCATGATTGCTCACGGTCGCGGAGGCAGCATCATCCAGACGGCGTCGATCTACGGGATTCTGGGCCCCGACAATCGGATCTACGACGATTCACTCTATATGGGCCGGCCGATTTCGACGCCGCCGGTCTATGCCGCTTCCAAGGGCGGCATCGTGAGCTTGACGCACTATTTCGCGACCGTCTGGGCGCCGCACAACATCCGCGTCAACACGCTGACGCCGGGCGGCATCGTGAGCGGCCAGAATGCCGAATTCATGGAACGTTACGGCAGGCGTGTCCCTCTCGGTCGTATGGCCCAGTCCGACGAAATGACAGGTGCACTGATCTTTCTCGCCTCCGATGCGGCTTCCTATGTCACTGGACAGAATATGGTTGTCGACGGCGGTCTCAGTGCTTGGTAAGGCGCTCATTGAGGCAAGTAACCATGAAGAAAATCCCCTATCCGGGCCCGATCGATCTGGCACCTTTTGCTCCGGATGCCAAGGAGCGCGCGGCATTGTACGGACTGCCGACCGGTGTCCGCTACTGCAAGCGGTGCGTCATCTCCAATCAGCGGCCGAACTCCGCAGTCGAATTCCAACACACCCGTGCCAGCCGCAAGACGACGATCAACTTCGACGACGAAGGCGTCTGCGATGCCTGTCGCCTCGCTGAGCACAAGCATCAGACCATCGACTGGGCCGAGCGCGAGAAGCGGCTGGTCGATCTGTGCAACCGCTATCGCCGCGATGACGGACACTATGATTGCCTGCTTCCAGGTTCGGGCGGTAAGGACAGCTTCTACGCCGCGCATGTATTAAAATACAAATACGGCATGAATCCTCTGACGGTGACCTGGGCGCCGCACGTATATACCGAGTGGGGTTGGCGAAATCACCAAGCTTGGATCCATGCCGGCTTTGACAATATTCTCGTCACGCCGAATGGCATGGTGCACCGACTGTTGACCCGTTTGGCCGTCGACAATCTGTTCCATCCGTTCCAGCCGTTCATCATCGGCCAGAAGAACCTCGCCCCGAAGATGGCCGTACGTTTCGGGATTTCCCTTGTTGTCTTCGGTGAAAACGAAGCAGAGTACGGTAATCCAATCGGAGATACGTCGTCGTCCTTGCGAGATCGCAGTTTTTTTTCCAGTCAATACGGCCTAGAAGACACCTATTTTGGCGGCGTGTCCATGAGTAATCTCGTCAATCAGTTTGGCGTGAACGTCTCGGAATTTCAGCTATACATGCCGGAGCATCCAGATATTCTCGGCGAGGCCGGGATCGAAGTGCACTATCTCGGCTACTATCTGAAATGGCATCCGCAGAGTTGTTACTACTATTCGGTCGAAAACGGCGGGTTTCAGGTTTCGCCAGAGCGTACGCCAGGCACGTATTCAAAGTATAACTCAATCGACGACCGCATAGATGACTTTCATTACTACACGACGTACATAAAATTCGGCATCGGCCGGGCGAGTTACGACGCCGCTCAGGAGATCCGGTCACGGGACATCGATCGCGAGGAAGGCGTGGCTTTGGTGCGCCGCTATGACGGCGAATGGCCGGAGCGATTCGCCGATGAAATCTTCAAGTATCTTTCGATCCATCCCGAGAAATTCGGGAGGGCGGCCGACATGTTCGAGCAACCGATCATGGATCGACACTATTTCGATCGGTTGACTGATCATTTCCGTTCGCCGCATCTATGGCAGTTCGCCAATGGAAATTGGTCGCTGCGCAAGACCGTGTGGTCGGACTAGAAGGTCCCAATTCCCACCATGAAGAACCTGCGTATCATTGCGCGACTGGATATCAAGGGGCCGAACCTGATCAAGGGAGTGCATCTCGAGGGGTTGCGAAAACTGGGAGATCCCAACGAATATGCCTTGCGATACTACCGAGAGGGTGCGGACGAACTGCTGTATATGGACATCGTCGCCAGTCTTTACGGCCGCAACAGCCTCACCGACATCATACGGCGCACGGCGGAGAACATCTTCATACCTCTGACGGTCGGCGGCGGCGTTCGCTCAATCGCCGATGTGGAGACCCTGCTGAAGGCCGGCGCGGACAAGGTAGCGATTAACACCCAGGCGACGCGGACGCCGGAGTTGATTGGCGATGTCGCGCGTCGCTTCGGTTCGCAATGCATGGTCGTGTCGATCGAGGCAAAGCGCCAAGGTGAGGGGCGGTGGGAGGCCTTCGTCGACAACGGCCGCGAGCACACCGGCTACGATGTGGTCGAATGGGCTAGGCACGCCGCCGATCTCGGGGCGGGCGAGGTCCTGTTGACGTCGGTCGACCGGGAAGGGACCCGCAATGGGTTGGACGTGGAACTCGCGCGCGCCGTTGCCGGAGCGGTTGCGGTTCCTGTGATCCTTTCGGGTGGCTTCGGCAAGCCGCAGGACCTGGTCACGGCGGTGACCGAGGGCATGGCCGACGCCATCGGCATCGCCGATGCCTTGCACTATCGAAGGTATTCGCTTGCCGAGCTGCGCGCCACCGCCCGTGCGAACGACATCGCGGTTCGCGAACCGCTGCGAGCCGATTGATTTACCGATGAGCTACAAAGTCACGCTTTGCGACTACGGTGTCGGCAATCTCCTGTCGGTGCGTCGTGCACTCGAGGCGGTTGGCGCCGAGGTCGACCAGACCGGTGATCCACGCCGCGTCGCGGAGGCGGATCGCCTCGTCGTGCCGGGCGTCGGCGCGTTCGGCGCATGCGTCGAAACGCTCATCGCTCACGGCCTGCGCGATTCCGTCTGCGCGTTCGCCCAGTCCGGGCGGCCGCTCCTCGGCATCTGCGTCGGTATGCAGATGCTGCTCGATTCGAGTGAGGAATTCGGGGTGTACGAGGGCCTAAAGATCGTTCCGGGCAGCGTCCAGCGGATCCCAGTGACGCGCGCCGACGGCACCCCGCACCGCATCCCGCAGATCGGCTGGCGCGGCATCTGGCCTGCGCCGGAAGGGCCGGACTGGTCCGAGACGATCCTCGCAGGCACGCAGCCGGGCACGGCCTTCTATTTCGTCCATTCCTACACCGCCTGGCCGTCCGATCCGGCGCATCGCATCGCCGATACCGACTACGGCGGACGCCGCATTGCGGCCGTCATCGGCAAGCCGCCGCTCTACGGGTGCCAGTTCCATCCCGAAAAGAGCGGACCGGCCGGCCTGGCTTTGCTCGAAAGGTTCCTCTCGCTATGACCGACATGCCTTCGGTTTGGTTCGGCAAGCGGCTCGTTGGCGGCGGCGCCGCACCGTTGCTGCTTCCGGACATCGACCTGTTTTTCAACCAGGACATGGCACTGGCCGAGTTCATGCTGAGTTCTCTGGTCGCGGCGGGGATCGAGATCGTCAAGGGGGCGGTGCTGCACCGGGCCGAGATTGCCCTGGACGATGGCACCGAAGCCGCCTATTTCGACGGCAATCAGATCTTGCACGAGAACTACCGCGCGCTGATCGCGCGCAAGGTGGTCTCGCTCGCTGAGACTGACCGCCTGTTCGCCGTCGCGCGGGGCGCCGGCATCGATTTCGTCCTATCGGTCTACGACATCGAAGGGGCTGCATTCGCCCGCGATATTGGCGCCGTTGCGATCAAGATCCCGTCGAGCAACATAACCCACGAGCCGCTGATCCGGTTTGCTGCCGGCCTCGGTCTGCCATTGATGATCGATACCGGAAAGTCGTCGCTCGACGAGATCGCGACAGCCGAGAACTGGGCGCGCGAGGGCGGCGCCTCGGCCCTCCTGATCGAGCACTCGCCCCCGGCGCCGCCGGCGCCGCTCAGCCAGCATCACCTGCAGATGATCCCGACGCTGTCGCGGCTGTTCCGGGTACCTATCGGCTTGTCCGACCATCATCACGGCCTTGAGATGATGCTCGCCGGAGCGGCACTCGGCGCGTCCGTGCTGGAAAAGGGCGTCGTGCCCGACGGCGCCGACATCGATCAGGACACTTTTCACGCAATGCGACTGTCTGAGGTTGCTGGCCTGCTGACCGCAGTCAGTGCCATTCATGCGGCGATCGGGGACCCGATGCGGCGGCTCTCCCCAGCCCGCGCCAAGCCGATCGACCGCATGGGCCTGGTGGCTCGAAGGGACCTCGAACCGGGGGTCGAGATTTCGCTCGAAACGATCGACTTCGCCTTTCCCGCGCGCGGGATCGGCGCCGAACTCTGGTCGGCGGTGGCGGGTTGTCGCCTGATCCGCGCCGTCCGGATGGGTCGACCGGTATCCTGGAACGACATCGCATATTCCGGGCCGACTTCCGGCCGTGCAGGTCATGGCAAATAAGCCATCCTGGATCCCGCGATTTCCGGCGCGGACGGGCACGCGGACGCTCGCGTTCACCGACCTGCCATGCGATCCCGACATTGCGCGGCGGATGATCGCGGCAATAGGCCGAAACGGCGCGGTCCATCGGCTCGGCGACGTGTCCGATGAGGCAACATCGGCTCGATTCTTCCGGTTCGTCGACAATGACGGCGCCAGCCTGTTCGTCAAGCTGATCCCCGCTTCCCATGCGCCTTGGCAGACTGCCGCCAATGCCGTCGCCCGGTTCGTTCTGCAGGCGGGCGTTGGCGCTTCAGTGATACTGGAGGGTTTTCCCCGCAGTATCGATGCCGACACCGCCCTGTGCGCCTCGCCCTTCGT
The DNA here is from genome assembly GCA_029572955.1 of Pseudomonadota bacterium. GTDB lineage: Bacteria > Pseudomonadota > Alphaproteobacteria > Rhizobiales > JAKPQE01 > JAKPQE01. Next base: position 5,498 of record JAKPQE010000026.1, on the reverse strand, counting down.
CAAGGGACGCCATCCCACGGCCGAACCGGCCGAGTTGTTCGCGCTCGGCGCCGCGATCGCGAGGCTGCACGGGGCCCTGGCCGTCTGTCCCGACGGCTCGGCGATCCGTGCTGCTGCCGTCGCCCGCAAGGCAACGCTTGTCGCGCGATTGGAGGCGGTGACCTCACAAACGGCCGGCCAATGCCGGATACCGTATGCCGTCCGCGCCCTTTGTGCACGGCATCTCGATCGTTTCCTGCAATCCTCGCCGCAGGACCAGGTCGTTCACGGCGACCTCAATCCCGGAAACATTCTCGTGGACGAACGGGGTGGCGTGGTTTTTCTCGACTTTGAGGAAGCGGTCGTCACCTGGGCATCACCGACGATCGACCTGGCATTCGCGATCGAGCGTCTGATCCTTCTCGAAATCCAGGACGACGCGATGGCCCTGACTTGCGCACGCGCCCTGCTCGCCGGCCATGTGCAGGCCGGAGGCCAGATCGGGTCGTCCCGAGACTGGCTGCGCGAGAGCCTGCGCAACCTCGTCATGCGCTCGGCCGCCATCATGTGCGAGGCCGAAGTGAAGGGAATGCCTTGGCCGGCCAGCGAATGGCAGAAGTTCGCCAATCTCGCCGAGATGCAGACGGCGCGTGCCGATCTCATCCAGGCAATCGGGGCGAGTCGGTTTTGAGCGGTCGCCATCGCCTCCTCTTGTCGGCGCGCGATGTCGGGGCCGGTCAGGCGATCGTTGAACTCGGTGCGGCAGCGGCCGGCGATCGACGATTCGAGGTGTCATGCGTCCTTCAGGCGCCTGCTGCCGATCGCTATCGCGGCGGCTCGCATGACTGCGTGCAATTCGCCGCTCCAATCGTCTCGTCGCTGACGGACGGCGATGCCGCGGCTCTCTTGGCAGCGGCTCGGGCCATCCTTGCCAAACACCGGCCGGACGCGCTCGTCGTCGGTCTGTCGGGTCCCGGCGCCGGCCTCGATGAGGCGCTTCTCTACATAGCGTCCGAGGACCTACCCACCTTTGCGGTTCAGGATTTCTGGGGCGATGCCAATCGCACATTCGGAACCTTGCCCCGACACTTCCTCTGCATCGACGAGGTCGCCGTCGGCCTGACCGGAGAGCGCTGGAGCGCCACCGCCACTGCGGTCGGCTCGCTGAAGCATGTCGGCTATGCCGGAGTCGATGTCGATATGATGCGCTCGCAGGGGCGCACCCGGTTTGCAGTCGGCAACGAGACGTGGTTCCTCGCGATCGCCGGCCAGCCACTCTGGGACGAGCCGGCCTATGGCGCGGCGATCGCCGACGTGTTGCGTATTGCCGCGGGTTTCGAGCGCGAGCGCACGCGCCTCGTCTATCGGCCACACCCCAAGGAAGGGTCGATGTGTCGCGAGCGCGTCACGGCCCTGGCCTCGCAATGCGGTCTCGCCATCGACTTCGACGACGAACGGAACCAGGAGCCCTTGCTCGCTGCCGCCGATCTCCTCATTACGCCGTTTTCGACCTGCGGCTACGACCACGCGCAACTCAGCCGCCAGGCAAACGGACCGCTGGGCACCGTCCTCTACGTGCTATCGGAGCCGCGCCTTGCCGAACTCTATCGCCGATGGACCGGTCTTCTGTCGCTACCCTGTGCCGACATGGGGCTCGGTTCGGTCGCCTGGGACCGGGAGGCGCTGGCGAGCGCCATGCGCCATGCCCTTGCGCCGGAGGCCCGAGACGACTATTGGCGCAAGGCCCAAGCCGAATTGCCGGACCCGAGTCTTGCCGCGGCGCGGGCGTTGGATGTAATCGATGACTGGCTCGCCCGATCGGAGCGTGGCAAATGACGACCCTCCCCGGAAAGCTGGCGGCGGTGCCTAATCTGCCGGATTGGCGATCGGGCTTCTTCTGGCCGATCGCCTATGCCGATCTGCGGGCTCGGCAATCGCAGCAAAGCGACTTGAGCTTGCAGTTGATCGCCGGGCTCGCGGACGAGCGATTGCGGATCACGGCCATCCAGGCAGTCGCCAGGGCGAGCGCGACCGTCCGGGAGTTCGGTCATCGGGCCTGGCTCGCCGAAGCCGCCGAAGCCCAAGGCGCAGTCATCCTCGGAGCGGGGCTGGATGGCGCCGCGGTAGCGGCCGCCCCAGCCAAGGCCACGTCGTCAAGATACGATCAGCGCATCTCGCGGCCGCTGGCACGGCGTTTGGCCCGCGTCGCATCGTGGTCTGCCACGCCCGGCCGCCTTGTCCAAGCGCTGATCGCGCCAGACGCCGTCGCAATCAGCCACAACGGATTGCTGCGCAGCGAGGCGGCCCTCGGCAGCGAGGCGATCGGTTATCGCCATGCCGAGACGATCGCGGCTCAGGCGTTGAAACGGGGGCGCGCCGACGCCGGGCGGGTGTCCTTCTTGACGGATGCACTCGTTGCTCTGCTCGATCGGTATCCCGTCGATACCGGCCGTGTCGCGCCGCTGCGCAACGCCGCCTGCGCCGAGATCGCCACGACCGTGGAGCGTGCCGACCGGCTACTCGACGGCCTGTCCGGGATGCAGCTGCCGCGCGCTCTCTGGGCCAATTCAGCCGGCAATTTTTCGGTCCGGGCATGCCTACTAGAAGCTAGGCGTCGCGGTATTCCTACGGCGATCTTCGACCATGGCGGGTCGGGAAGCTTCATCGATGAGGCGGCGCTTTTGCTATTGGTCGATCGCATCGTCGCAGAAAGGGTGGTGGCCCCGACCGAGGCGGCGGCGAATCTGTCGAATCGTTTGAGCTACGGCGACGAGTATCGGAGCCTGCGTCCGGCCAGGATCGTCGGGGGAGGGGGAGACCCGCTGTTTCGCAAGGCCGCAAGGACGGCGCCAAGAACCCGGCGGGCGAGGCCGCGGGTGCTCTACCTGCCGACCTGCTTCAATGGCGGTCTGCAGAACTTGCCTCCGCTGTTGCCGGATCCGGTCTATCTGCACCAGCATTTCGCCGTCCTCGAGTCGTTTCGGGACGCTTCGGTCGAATTTGCGGTCAAGCCGCACCCGGAGAGCAAGCTCAGCGGGTTGCCCCATCCGCTGACCGGCCTGGCCGAGCTTGACACGAGACCGTTCCCGCAGGCGCTGGCCGACGCCGACGTGATCATCTCCGACTACCCTCAGTCGACGGCCTTCTGGGAGGCCTGCTGCAGCGACCGGGCGGTCGTCGTCCTCGATCTCGGGATCGTCCGCTTCCATGCCGCCGCGCAGCAGATCCTCGATCGCCGCTGTCGTTTCGTCGACGTTCGCTGGGACGAGCGCAACCTGCCGTGTTTCGATGCCGCCGAGCTGGCGGAGGTTACCTTGATCGGCGCGGCCGGCGATCCGGCCGAAATCCGCAATCTCCTGGCAGGTGAAGAGTGAGGTGGCTGTGAGCAGCGATTCGAGATTGCTAGGGGCGCCGGCGGCGGTTTGGTCAACTTTGCGAGGTGCCCGGTCATGATAGCGGCGCACCTGCGCATCATCGGTGCCGACGGCCGGCCGGGCTGGCGCTCGGTCGCGGTCGATGGCGCGACCTTGTGGATATCCGGCCTGCTGATCGGCCGGACGGACGCCGCCCTCTGCGCGGCGCTCGCCGCCGCCGAGGCAACCGAGGTCGCAGGTCTCCTTGCCGGTCTCGACGGCTTCTTCGCCCTCGCCTTCGCCGGGCCCCGCTTCGGCCTTGCCGCGGTCGACCATTGCGCCTCGATCCAGATGCTCTGGCACGAGGACCGAGAGGGCACACGCGTCAGCCCCGCCGGCCGGGCCCTGCTGGCGGCCACCGGCCCGCTCGACATCGACGCCGATCAGGCGCGTGCCGCCGCGATGTCCGGCTATACGATCGGCGCCAGCACCCTCTATCGCGGCGTCAAATGCCTGAAGCCCGGCCAGTTCGTCCTCGTCGACGGCGCCGGCAAGGCGAGCGTTCGCCGCCACTATCGCTACGAGCCCTGGCGGGTCGAGGAACAGGACGACGCCGAAGCGCTCCGCACCTGCCGCGACATCACCATGCGCATCGTCGAGAAGACGATCGCCGCCGCCGGCGGCCGCCAGATCGCCATCCCGCTCTCGGCCGGCCGCGATTCCCGCGCCATCGTCTCGGGCCTTGCCGAACTCGGCCACAAGAACGTCGTCTGCTTCGCCTACGGGCTGCCCGGCAATCGCGAGGTCGGGCCGAGCCGCGACGTCGCCCGGCGCCTCGGCTATCCTTGGCATTACGTGCCCCAGCCGCTCGCTGGCCAGCGCGCGCATTTCCAGAGCGACCTTTTCCGCCGCTTCCTCGATCACGCCGAGGTGCTGAACTCGGTCGCCTTCGTCCAGGACCTCGCCCCGCTCGACTACCTCCTCGAAAGGGGCGTGCTTGCCCCGGACGCGCTCGTCGTCAACGGCCAGTCCGGCGACTACATCACCGGCAACCACATCCCGAAGGCCCTCGCCGGCCCGATCGACAGGACCGATCCGGCGAGCCTTTCGGCCCTCGCCATGTCGGCGATGGTCGGCAAGCACTACCGGCTCTGGGATGCGCTGGTGACGCCCGAGAACGACAAGCGCATCGCCGAAATGCTCGCCCGCCAGCTCGCCGAGGAAGACCTGCCCGAGCCGACGCTGGCGACCGCTCACGCCGCCCACGAACTCCTCGAACTGGAAAACCGCCAGTCGAAGTATACGATCGCCGGCCAGCGCTCCTACGAGCTGATGGGGCTCTCCTGGTGGATGCCGCTCTGGGACCGCGAATACATGGACTATTGGCAGCCGATCTCGCGGCGCCTGAAGGCCGGGCAGAACCTCTATGCCCGCATGCTCGAGGCCGAGGACTGGGGCGGCGTCTGGCGCGAGGTGCCGATCAATCCGCCGGTCCGCATGGCAACGCCCGTGCGCCTCGCCCGCGGCCTTGCCAAGCTCGCCTTCGCCTTTGCCCCGGAAGCGAGCTGGCGCGCCTTCGACCGCCGCGCCTTCTACTACTGGTACGGCGCGACCTCGAGCTATGCCCGCTTCCCCTATGGTCGCGTCGCCCGCGACCGGCGCGGCGCCCGCCACGCCGTCTCCTGGCACACCGAAGCCTGGCTCGGCAAACATGGTCTCGATTTCGCGGGTCTTGTGACTACCGAGGATGCGGGTTGACCACGGCCCTGCTCGTTCGCGGCGCGGTCTCCAGTGGGTATGGTCCATGTCGAAATCTGTCAGGAATTGACACAAAAGAACTCAAAATGATCGTAAATATGCATTCCGAACCGCGCCGGGTTTGCCGGAGGCCATTTTGTTTGAGTCACGCGGCCATGGGCTGAGTTTCCAGCATGGCGTAGAAGCGTGCCTCGGCTTCCGCCGGCGGTATGTTACCGATGGGCTCCAATAGCCGGCGATTGTTGAACCGGTCGACCCATTCGAGGGTGGCGAACTCGACCGCCTCGAAGGACCGCCATGGCCCGCGTCGATGAATGACCTCGGCCTTGTAGAGGCCGTTGATGGTTTCGGCGAGGGCATTGTCGTAGCTGTCGCCGACGCTGCCGACCGATGGCTCGATACCGGCGT
>JAKPQE010000018.1 GCA_029572955.1 Pseudomonadota bacterium | reverse complement strand
GATCGGCGTGGTCGAGGGGCTCGTGACGGCCGCCGTCGTGCTGTTCGTCCAGCATGCCCAGCCCGAGCTGCTCGAGCGGAGCGCGAGGCGCAGGCCGCTCCGCGGCCTGCGCCTCAAGCCCGTCCTCATCGGCCTCGCGGTCGCCGCGCTCGCCGCCGGCGGAGTGCTTTCCTGGTACGCGTCCGCCGACCCCGACGGCCTCGAATGGTCCATCGTCAGAGTCACCGGCAGCGACGAGGAGCTCGCCGCCAACTCGGGAGTACATGAGGCTGCAGCCGACGCGCAAGCCAAGACCGCCGTCCTGCCCGACTACGGCCTGAAGACAGACTCGGGCACCGGGACCGGCGGTACGGAGGCCGCGAACGGCGGCAGCGCGAGCGGCGCGGAAGACGGCAGCAGCGACGGCGGCGCGAGCGGCGCGGAAGACAGCACCAGCGCCGCCGGCACCAGCCTGGCGGGCGTCGCCGGCGCGCTCATCGTCCTCGCCGTGGTCGGCGCCCTGGGCTACGCCCTGCGCCGTCGCTCCGGGGCGCGCTCCGGCGCGCGCCCCTGACCCCGCCGCATCGCCCCCGGCCACAGCGCGCGCACCGGGGCATCGGCGACGCGCGGGCATGCGACCCGGGCCGCGCCTCACCTCGCCGGTCGACGCGTCCGGTCATCGTGAGGGGTTGCCGTGCCTCCCATCGTATGGAGAATGGAGAGGGCCGGTGATCGGTCTCACGTCTGCGGGGCCTTATGTCTGCCGACATGCGCGCAAGCGCCACCGTCACGACGGAGGATGCGCTGGAGCTCGGGCGACGCGCCGGAGATGTCGCCGCCAACGTCGGCACGGTCATCCTCGGCAAGGACAACGTCATCGAGGCTTGCGTCGTGGCTCTTCTGGCCGGAGGGCACGTCCTCATCGAGGACTATCCCGGCGTCGGCAAGACCATCATGACGACGAGGCCGGGCGCCGCCGGCGAGCATCCGGCGGCCATGGCGGCGGTCATGACCGCCTCGGGATGGAAGTTCGGCCACACCGTGCGACGGCCGCGCGGCCTTGACGCGGCG
>JAKPQE010000008.1 GCA_029572955.1 Pseudomonadota bacterium | reverse complement strand
GTACGCATCCGGCGAAGGCCGCAGGTGAGGCGGGTTGACGAGGCGGCTTTTGCCTGAGTGGCTACGCGGCAGCGCTGATGGGCTGCGGTTTCTGCCAGTTCCAGGGCAGGAGGTCGTCGATGCGCCTGGCGGGGTGGCCGGGCAGCCGGGCGAGGACGTCGGCGAGGTAAGCGCGCGGGTCGACGTCGTTCAATTTTGCCGTCTCGATCAGGGTGTACATCGCCGCTGCCCGCCGGCCGCCCTCGTCGGAGCCGGCGAAGGTCCAATTGCGTCTGCCGACGGCGATGCCGCGCAGCGCGCGCTCGGCCGCGTTGTTGGTGAGGCAGATCGTTCCGTCATCGAGGAAGCGAGTGAAGGAAGGCCAGCGCTTCAGCATGTAATCGATGGCCTTCGCCGTCGCTGATTTGACCGAGAGGCGGGCATACTGGTCGCGCAGCCAGGCGGCGAGCGCACCCACCAGCGGCCGGGATCGCTCGGCGCGGACGGCGAGGCGCTGGCCGGCTGAAAGACCCGTGATCTCGCGTTCGATCGCGAACAGGGCGTCGATCCGCCGCACCGCTTCGATCGCGATCGGCGCCTTCTGCAGCTCGGCGAGTTCGAAGAAGCCCCGGCGCGCGTGGCTCCAGCACGCCGCCTCGACAATCGGGCCGTCGGCACGACCAGGTTTGTACAGGCGGCCGAAACCGGAGAACGCATCGGCCTGCATGATGCCGGTGAAGCCTGCGAGGAACCGCTCGGCGTGCATGCCGCGGCGATCGGGCGAGTAGAAGTAGGCGGCGGCGGGTGGGCCGGTTCCTTGCAAGTGCGGGCCGCCAAACGGCCGGTCGTCGCGGACGATCGTCCATAGCCGGCCTTCGCGTGTCTTGCCTTTCGCCAGCACCGGCACCGGCGTCTCGTCGGCGTGGATCCGGTGGCCGGCGCGGACATGCGCCGCGATCGCGTCGGTCAGCGGCTGCAGCGAAGCGGCGACGGTGCCCACCCAGCCGGCGAGCGTCGAGACATCGAGGTCGATGCCCTCGCGGGCGAAGCAGGCGCTTTGCCGGTTCAGCGGCAGGTGCAGCCCGTACTTGCCGAACATCACCTCGGCCAGAAGATTGGGGCCGGCGCGGCCGCGGGCGATGGGGTGGAACGGCGCCGGGGCCTCGTTGATCGCCTCGCAGCAGCGGCACGACACCTTCTCACGCACGTGCTGGATGACGAACCAGCGCGCCGGCAGCCGCTCAAGGCTCTCGGTGATCTCCTCGCCCAGCTTGCGAACGGCACCGCCGCAACAGGGACAGGTCGTGGGCGTCGGATAGACGACGCGGGTGCGCGGCAGGTGTGCCGGCAGCGGCCGCCGCGCCGGCTTGCGCGGTGTCGTGCCGCGGGGCTGCTCTGGCTCTGGCCGTTCCGCCGCCCGCAGCGCTTGCACCGCATCCGCGGCGGCCACCGTTTCCTCGAGTTCGGAGAGCGCCAGCTCCAGCTGTTCCAGCCGGCTGCTGCGCTCCGACGACGTGCCGAAGCGATGGCGCTTGAGCCGCGCGATCTCCAGCTTGAGGCGCTCGATCTCCAGATCGAGAACACGCTTCGTCGCCTTCGCCGTCGCCGCCTCGGCCTCGGCGGCGAGGCGGGCCGCGCGCTCGGCGAGGATCATCGCGTGCGCTTCGGCAAGATCGGACGGCAGCGGCTCGGGGACGGTCGTCATCCCCATCCTTGAAGCAGATTCGCAGCCGCTTGTAAGCCTTTATCTTCAACCGGCGGCGGTCGGCCGCCAGGTGCGCTGTGGCATGCGCCAATCGATGCCGTCGAGCAAATAAGCGAGCTGCGAAGGCGTGATCGCGACGATGCCGTCGGCGGGAGACGGCCAGATGAAGCGACCCCGTTCCAATCGCTTCGCATACAGCGACATCCCCAGCCCGTCATGCCAGAGGATCTTGATCAGATCACCGCGACGACCCCTGAAAACGTACAAATCGCCCGTGTGCGGATCGCGATGCAGCGCCTCCTGGACCTGCACCGCAAGGCCGTTCATGCCACGGCGCATGTCCGTCCGGCCGACCGCCAGCCACACCCGCACCCCGCTCGCAATCGGGATCATCGGCGCCGCAAAGCCGTGATCACCGCCGCCGCCAGCTCCGGCGGGATCGATGCCGGAATCCGCAGCCGTGACGCGCCGGCCAGCTCGACCTCGATCGACGGTGCGACCGCCGCATCGCCACCGCGAGGGCCCACCGTCTCGACACGACGGCGGGCCGGCAGACAAGCCCGCTCGCCGCACTCATCGTCACTCCCGTGGCCGTCGCCAGAACTGTCACCGTCGCCCGCGGCGATAATCGGTGCCACGATCACTTCTGCAAAGCCGCTGGGTGCGGCTCCCAGCTCCCGCCGCCAACGGTAAATCAGACTCGCACAGACATCCGCCCGGCGCGCCACCTCCGACACCACCGCACCCCGGGCAAACGCCCGAGCGACAATCGCCCGCTTCTCCTCAAGACTGAACCGCCGCCGCCGCTCCGGACCAGTCAGGACATGAACCTGCCCCATAAGCACCGCCTCTTGCACCGGTGCAAACACCAGTGCTTGCACCAGTGCCGAGACAAGCCACAACCTCATGCCAAGCGGAAGGCGGCCTTCCCCGGATGCTTACG
>JAKPQE010000001.1 GCA_029572955.1 Pseudomonadota bacterium | reverse complement strand
CAGCCACGTAGGTCATCAGCTTGACGTCGAGATTCTTGATGTGCGCCATCTCGTGCGCCAGCACGCCGTAGAGCTCCTGGTCGTCGAGCACGTCGAGCAGACCCTGGTTGACGCAGATCAGCGCTTGGTCTTGGTTGCGGCCCGCGGCGAATGCGTTCGGCGCCGGGTCGGGCGAGATGTACAGGCGCGGCATCGGTAGACCGGCCGTAATCGCGAGGTTCTCGACCATGCGCCAGAGCTCGGGTGCCTCGGACTTCTTGTTGACCTGCTTGCCGCCGGCGGCGAGAACGGCCATGTCGTCGCCGCCGAACAACGAGATCAGCACCATCACGAAAGCGAGCACGGCGACGCCGAAGGCGCCGATCGGCCCGACCCACAGGTACAGGCCGTAGGCGATCGCTGCGTAGATCGCAAGGAAGCCGCTCATCAGCAGCCACGTCTTGCGCTTGTTGGTCGTTATCTGCTTGTACATCCGGTCCCTCGGTACGCGCTGCCGCGGCGACTAGGCCGTCGGCGGACCCGGCGGGTCCGAGCCTTCGGCCGGCGGTGTCGGCGGCGCCGCCGGCGGTGCGGCGGGCGGAGCTGCGGCCGGAGGCGCCGCGGCCGACGGGGCCGCAGCCGGAGGCGAGGCGGCGAAGGATCCGGCGTCGAAACTGACGTCCGGCACGTTCTTCTCTTCCTCGTTCTCGATCTCGAAGAACTCGTGCTCGGTGATGTTCGCCATGCCGGCGATGATGTTGCTCGGGAACTGCTGGATCTTGATGTTCAGATCGCGCACATTCATGTTGTAGAAACGGCGAGAGGCCTGGATCTTGTCCTCGGTGTCGGTCAGCTCGTTCTGCAGCTGGAGGAAGTTCTGGTTCGCCTTCAGGTCGGGGTAGGCCTCGGCGACGGCGAAGAGACGGCCGAGCGCCTGTCCGAGGATGCCCTCCGCCTGTGCCTGGCTCTCGGGGCCCTGGGCGTTGACGGCGTTGGTGCGCGCCTGCGTGACGGCGTCGAAGGTCTGGCGCTCGTGCGAGGCGTAG
>JAKPQE010000169.1 GCA_029572955.1 Pseudomonadota bacterium | reverse complement strand
CGACATCGAGATGCCGGGCATGAACGGCTTCCAGTTCGCCGAGGCGGTGCGCACGGATCAGGCGCTGCGCTCGATCCCGATCATCGCGCTGTCGGCGCTCGCCACCCCGGCGGCGGTGGAGCGCGGGCGCCAGGCCGGCTTCGACGACTTCGTCGCCAAGTTCGACCGGCCGGGTCTGATTGCGGCTCTCAAGGAGACCGCCGTTGATATGGGAGTTGCGGCATGAGCGAGGACGTTCTCCACGAGGGTGTCGTCGAAGACACCGTGCAGTATGTGACCGTGGTCATCGGCGGACAGCTGTTCGGGCTGCCGATCGAGCGGGTGCACGACGTGTTCATGCCGGAAAACATGACGCGGGTGCCGCTGTCGGCGAACGAGATCGCCGGCGTGCTGAACCTGCGCGGCCGCATCGTGACGGCGATCGACATGCGCCGCCGCCTGCATCTGCCGACGCTCGCCGGCCGCAGCACCGGCATGGCCGTCGGCATCGACTACAAGGGCGAGTCCTACGGCCTCATCATCGATTCGGTCGGCGAGGTGCTCGACCTGCCGATCGTCAACCGGGAGCCCAACCCGGTCAATCTCGACCGCCGCTGGGCTTCGATCGCCGGTGGCGTGCATCGCCTCGATGGCCAGCTGATGGTTATCCTCGACGTCGACCGGGTGCTCGGCAACATGTCCGAGGGCCTCGCGGCGTGACCTTCCTGCGGTGCCGACGACCGCCGGCGCCGCGCGTTTCGACAGACTTCTCGGTACGCCACCGCCGCGATTTCGGCGGCTGGCTCCAATCGGCGAAAGACCGCCAGGAGCGTTTCTCATGAAGACTTGTCTCGTCGTCGATGACTCCAGCGTCATCCGCAAGGTTGCGCGGCGGATCCTGGAGGACCTCGATTTCACCATCACCGAAGCCGAAGACGGCAAGCAGGCGCTCGACATCTGCCGCGCCTCGATGCCGGACGCGATCCTGCTCGACTGGAACATGCCGGTGATGGATGGCCTCGAATTCCTCGGCCATCTGCGCGGCGAGGCCAATGGCGACGCGCCCAAGGTGGTGTTCTGCACCACCGAGAACGACGTCGCGCACATCGCCCGCGCGATCCGGGCTGGCGCCAACGAATACATCATGAAACCGTTCGACCGCGAGATCGTCGAGGCGAAGTTCCAGGAAGTCGGCCTCATCTGACGCCGCCGTCACGAAAGCCATCGCCATGACACTCTCGGCTCCGCTCAGCGCACGTCCGGCCGTCGTCACCGATCCGGTGCGGGTCATGGTGGTCGACGATTCCGTCGTCATCCGCGGCCTCATCGGGCGCTGGGTGGACGAGGATCCGGCGCTCGCCGTGGTCTCCAGCCATCGCAACGGGCGCTTGGCCGTCGAGGATATCGAGCGGTCCGATCCGGACGTCGTCGTTCTCGACATCGAGATGCCGGACATGGACGGCCTGACGGCGCTGCCGCTGATGCTGAAGAAGAAGCCCGGCCTCATTGTCATCATGGCCTCGACGCTGACCCGGCGGAACGCCGAGATCAGCCTGAAGGCGCTGTCGCTCGGCGCGGCCGACTACATTCCGAAGCCGGAAAGCAATTCGGGCATCACGACGTCGGTCGATTTCCGCCGCGATCTCCTCGACAAGGTGCGCAGCCTCGGCCAGCGGGCCCGCCTGCGCGCCGGCCGGCATGTCACCGCCCACGCGCCGGCGGCGCCGGGCCTCGCCTCGCGGCCGCTCGCCTCCGCCGCTCCGGCCCGCCCGGCGCCCGCGCCGCTGGCAAGGCCGGCAACGACGGCAACGACGGCAACCACCCCGGCGCCCGCGATGCACGCGGCGCCCGGCGGGACTTTCCGCCTCAGGCCGTTCACGGCGCATGCCCCGAAGGTCCTGGTGATCGGTTCCTCGACCGGCGGCCCGCAGGCGCTCGCCGTCCTCTTCGAGGCGATCGCGCCGGCGATCGCGCGCGTTCCGGTGCTGCTCACCCAGCACATGCCGCCGACCTTCACGGCGATCCTTGCCGAACACATCGCCAAGACCACCGGCCGGCACGCGGCCGAGGCCGAGCATGGCGAGGCGATCGAGCCGGGCCGCATCTACGTTGCGCCGGGCGGCCGCCACATGCTGGTGGCCAAGCGCGGCACGCAGGCCTTCATCGAGATCGACAACGGTCCGGCGGTCAATTTCTGCAAGCCGGCCGTCGATCCGATGTTCGACACCGCATCGGCGGCCTACGGCTCCGGGGTGCTCGGGGTCGTGCTGACCGGCATGGGCGCCGACGGCGCCCGCGGTGCGGTCACCATTGCCAATGCCGGCGGCAACATCATCGCCCAGGACGAGGCCTCGAGCGTCGTCTGGGGCATGCCGGGCGCGACCGCCCAGAGCGGCGCCTGCGCGGCGGTGCTGCCGCTCACCGAGATCGGTCCCAGGATCAAACGCATACTTGGTGGAGAGCGTTAAGTGACTCCGAGCGATTATGAATTCCTTCGTCAGTTCCTGAAGGGCCGTTCCGGCCTCGTGTTGTCCGACGACAAGCAGTATCTCGTCGAAAGCCGGCTGCTGCCGATCGGCCGCAAGTCGGGTCTCGGCTCGATCAGCGAGGTCGTCGCCAAGCTGCGCCTGCCGGGCAACGAAGCGCTCGCCCGTCAGGTGACGGAAGCGATGACGACCAACGAGTCGTTCTTCTTCCGCGACAAGACGCCGTTCGAGCACCTGGAAAAGACCATCTTCCCGGATCTCCTGCAGTCGCGCGCCGCGCAGCGCCGCATCCGCATCTGGTGCGCCGCCGCCTCGACCGGCCAGGAGCCCTATTCGATCGCCATCACGCAGAAGGAAATGGCCGCGAAATTCGCCGGCTGGCGCTGCGAGATCGTCGGCACCGACCTCTCCGTCGAAGTGCTGGAAAAGGCCAAGGTCGGCCTCTACAGCCAGTTCGAGGTGCAGCGCGGCCTGCCGATCCAGATGCTGCTGAAATACTTCCAGCAGACCGGCGACACCTGGCAGATCTCCTCGGAGATCCGCGCCGCGGTGCAGTACAAGCAGCTCAACCTGCTCGAGGATTTCAGCCATCTCGGCCAGTTCGACGTGGTCTTCTGCCGCAACGTGCTGATCTATTTCGACCAGCAGACGAAGTCGGCCGTGCTCGAGCGCATCGCCCGGATGATGCCGGCGGACGGCTATCTCGTGCTCGGCGCCGCCGAGACCGTGGTCGGCCTCACCAACGCTTTCAAGCCGGTGCCCGACCGGCGCGGCCTCTATCAGGTCAACCGCGCCGCGGCGGGCCAGACGACGACGCTGTCGAGCCTTCCGCGCCTCGCGGCGATCGGTGGCGGGCGCGCGGGATAGCATTCCCGCCGGTCTCGCGGACATTCGGGGAAAGCCGGGGCAGGGTCCCGGCTTTTGTCGTTTCCTGGATCGAAGGTCGTGGTTGCCGGACGCCGTCGTCGTCGGCAACCTCACGGGCGCGGCGATGCGCCGGTGCCAACCGGATGTGCAGGTCGTCTTCCATCGGGCGCGGGGGTTTCCGGTCGGTCCGGCCGGGAGGCCAATGCGCGGAAACAGGATGATCGAGATGACGTCACCCGAGACCATCGCACTCCATGCCCGCATCGTTTTTCTGGTGGCCGCGGTGACCGACGGCCTCGCGCTCGTTCCGATGCTGGTGCCGGCGATCGGTACGGCGCTGTTTCGCGGTGGCTCGAGCCGCGACACGCCGCAGTTCCGCTATGCGATGAACCTTGCCGCCGCATTGATGGCCGGCTGGACCGTCGTCCTGTTCTGGGCTGCGGCAGCGCCGACGGCGCGGCTCGACCTTCTCGTGATCGTGGTGTGTCCGACGGTTCTCGGGATCGTCTGGGCAACGGTCGCCGCCGTGCGTCACGGCGTTCTCAGCGGCCGCCGGATGGTTCCGCTCTGGGTACATCTCGGCCTGATCAGCTGCTACAGCCTGACCGTCTACGCGCTTTCCCGGTTCGCCGTCGCGTGAGGCCCTGAACCGCCGCGACCGGGATCGTGCCGATCCTGTCCGGTCGGGAAGCGCCCCGAAAAACGAAAACCCCGCCGGGGAGGCGGGGTTGTCTTATTGGCCGGCGGATTGGCCGGTGCCGGCCGGTGCCGGGCGCTTCCTGCGCGTCGGCGGTCTTACCGCGCCCGATGGGCGGCCATATGGCCGGTCAGGCGCTTTCCAGGATCTCGTTGTCGTCGGGCTCGCGCAGCACGTAGCCGCGGCCCCAGACGGTCTCGATGTAATTCTTGCCGCCGGTCGCGGCCGCGAGCTTCTTGCGCAGCTTGCAGATGAAGACGTCGATGATCTTCAGTTCCGGCTCGTCCATGCCGCCATAGAGATGGTTGAGGAACATCTCCTTGGTCAGCGTCGTGCCCTTCCGGAGGGAGAGCAGCTCGAGCATCTGGTATTCCTTGCCGGTCAGATGCACCCGCTGGCCATTCACCTCGACGGTCTTGGTGTCGAGATTGAGGGTCAGGTCGCCGGTGACGATGACCGACTGGGCATGACCCTTGGAGCGACGCACGATGGCGTGAATTCGGGCGACCAGCTCGTCCTTGTGGAAGGGCTTGGTCATGTAGTCGTCCGCGCCGAAGCCGAGGCCACGCACCTTGTCCTCGATGCCGGCAAGGCCGGAGAGGATCAGGATCGGCGTCTTTACCTTGGCAACGCGCAGGGCGCGCAGAACCTCATAGCCGCTCATGTCCGGAAGGTTCAGATCGAGCAGAATGATGTCGTAATCGTACAGTTTTCCGAGGTCGACGCCTTCTTCGCCCAGGTCGGTGACGTAGACGTTGAAATTCTCCGACTTCAGCATCAATTCGATGCTCTGCGCGGTAGCGCTGTCGTCCTCTATCAGCAACACTCGCATGCCAATCCCCTTTCCGGCCATCGCGGGCTTGGCGCGCCAACTTCTGCCTTTCTGGCTGTCGACGCGAAGGACCTCGGTTACCCCGATTCGGAACGCTACCCCGAGATGGTTAACAAAACCTGATTCGGGCATGCAAGGAGTTTGATGCTGCAGATTGGCATTTTGTTACATCTGCCTGATTTGCAGCATGAATCCCCTTCCGACGGAACCTAAGTTCCCAGTTTAACAAACCTGCTTAAGTGACTCAGGCGACTCACTGCTTCGGCATCGCCGCCGCAGCGTCGGGACCAGAACTCCGGTTTACCCAGCCTTAAGCCCTTTGCGACGATGATTAACGCACCACGTAAACGAATCGTTACCATCGGATACCAAACCGGCGGGAAGGCCGCGGAAATCGGGGAAATCACTTGCGAGCCCTCGTCAACGAGATCGCCGCGATACCGGAAGTGGAGACCTACGGTCGGGTGACCGGGGTGCAGGGCCTGCTCGTCGAAGTCGCGGGCCCGATCCACGAGATGGGCGTCGGCGCGCGGCTGACGATCTCGGGCGCCGGCGGCGCCCGGGTCGGCTGCGAGGTCGTGGGCTTTCGCGGCGACCGGGCGCTCTGCCTGCCGTTCGCGGCGCTCGAGGGCGTGCGCATGGGCTGCAAGGCGGTGCTTTCGGCGACCGAGGGCGCGGCGCGGCCGAGCCGCGGCTGGCTCGGCCGGGTGATCAATGCCATGGGCGAGCCGATCGACGGCAAGGGTCCGCTGCCGGCCGGCCCCGACATCTATCCGTTCCGCGCATCGCCGCCGCCGGCGCATCAGCGCGCCCGGGTCGGGGCGCCGCTCGACATCGGCGTCAGGGCGCTGAACACCTTCGTGACATCTTGTCGCGGCCAGCGCATGGGTATCTTCGCCGGCTCGGGCGTCGGCAAGTCGGTGCTGATGTCGATGCTGGCGCGCAACACGGTGTCGAGCGTCTCGGTCATCGGCCTCATCGGCGAGCGCGGCCGCGAGGTGCAGGAATTCATCGAGGACGATCTCGGCGAGGAGGGCCTTGCCCGCTCGGTGGTGGTCGTCGCGACCAGCGACGAGTCGGCGCTGATGCGGCGCCAGGCGGCGCTGATGGCGATGTCGGTCGCCGAGTTCTTCCGCGACGAGGGCGAGGACGTCCTGTGCATGATGGACAGCATCACGCGCTTCGCCATGGCGCAGCGCGAGATCGGCCTTTCCGCCGGCGAGCCGCCGACCTCCAAGGGCTACACGCCGACCGTCTTCACCGAGCTGCCGCGGCTGCTCGAGCGGGCCGGGCCGGGCGTCGAGGGGTCGGGCACGATCACCGGGCTCTTCACTGTGCTCGTCGAGGGCGACGATCACAACGAGCCGGTCGCCGACGCGGTGCGCGGCATTCTCGACGGTCATATCGTGATGGAACGGCAGATCGCCGAGCGCGGCCGCTATCCGGCGATCAACGTGCTGAAATCGGTGTCGCGCACGATGCCGCGCAGCGTCGATCCCGACTACCTGCCTTACGTCAAGCGGGCCAAGCAGCTGATGGCGGCCTATGCCGACATGGAAGAACTGATCCGCCTCGGCGCCTACCGGCGCGGGGCCAATCCGGAAGTGGATGCGGCGATCGCGCTCCATCCAGATCTCGAGGCGTTCCTGTCCCAGGCCAAAGGCGAGAGTACCTCGCTTCTGGCGGGCTACCAGCGTCTTGCCGAAATCGTCGAGCCGGCAATGCACACCGGCTCTTCGGGACTTTGAGGAGTAACGAGTAATGAAGTCGCGTGAGAGCCTAATCAGACTGAAGCGCTTCCAAGTGGATGAGAAGCGGCGTCAGGTTCACCAGATCGAGACGATGATCGCCGAGTTCGCAAGGATGGCGGACGAGCTTGACGCCCAGATCGCTGCCGAGCAGGAACGCACCGGCATTTCGGACGCCGCCCACTATGCCTATTCGACCTTCGCCAAGGCAGCGATGCAGCGGCGCGACAACCTCAAGGCCTCGGCCGAGGAGCTGCGCGGCCAGTACGACGCGGCCCAGGACGACCTCGCCGAGGCGGTCGAGGAGCTGAAGCGCTTCGAGCTTCTCGACGAGCGCGAGCAGGAAAAGGCCCGCGAGGCGGCCGCGAGCATCGAGCAGGCCGAACTCGACGAAGTGGCCCGCCGCCGCCGCGGTTTCGTCATCGGCTGAGCGCCACCGATCCTGCGCGAGACACGCGACCCGCTTCCGGCTGCGCGACCGGAGGCGGGCGTTCGCGCGTTCAGTCGCCGTGCGGGGCGAGGCGCGCCTCGGCGATGCGGTCGATGAGGGTGCGCAGGCGCAGGCGGCGCGGGCCGTCGATGCGCTCGCCGAGCTCCATCAGGCCGAGGAAGGTCGCATATTCGAGGATCGCGAGATCGGCCGCCTCGCCGTCCTTCGAGAGTCCCCCGGCCTCGCCGATGAGTTTTTCCAGAAAAGCGATGCGGCGGTCGTCATTGGCGGCGATGGCGGCGGCGACCGCCGCGTCGAAGCCGGCCCAGCGGCGCATCTGGCGCTCGATCCGGTCGTCGAGGCGCGCCGACAGGTTATCGAGCGCGCGCCGGCGGGCGGCGCTGCCGGTGTCCTTCTCGACCTTGTCGATCACGTCCTCGGTATGGCCTTTCGACCAGTGGGCAAGGAGCGCGGCGACGAAGTCCTCGCGGCTCGCGAAGTGGTGGTAGAAACTGCCCTTGGTGCGGCCGGCGGCGGCGCAGAGCCCGTCGATGGTGAGGGCGTCGGGGCCTTCGGCGGCGAGGCGTTGGAGGCCGAGATCCAGCCAGTCGGTCTTTTTCAGGCGCATCTTCGTCGTCGGTCGGTGCGGGGAGGCCAATTCATAGCGCCCAGCCGGCGAGGCCGCAAAGGGCGACGGGGACGAACAGCGCCCATTGCGGCATCAGCCGGAAGCTCATGCCCATCATGGTGACGAGGGCGAGGCTCCAGACGGTGGCAAGGACGGCAAAGACGGTCGCGGCGATGGCGAGATCGCCGGCGAGCCGGCCGGCTCCGGCGCCGGCGAAGGCGAGCACCAGGGCAAGGAGCACGATCGTCACCAGATGCCAGCAGTAATAATGAGTGTAGCGCACGATCGGATGCAGCGTCCGGGCGGCGAGCAGCGGCGCCGCGATCTGCCGGCCGCCGACGAAGATATGCGCCAGCGCGGTGACGAGCGAGAAGAAGGCGGCGGCGAGCCACCAGCCGTTGGCGATTGCGGACATGGGCGATCACTCTCCAAAACAAACCATACTGAATGGTATTGTTTTTGAGGCAGGATTGTCAACGGGGCGGGGCAGGCAGGCGCGGGGCAGGGGTCGGGCAGGGGTGGCCGGGGCGGGGCAGGCGGGGCAGG
>JAKPQE010000161.1 GCA_029572955.1 Pseudomonadota bacterium | reverse complement strand
CCGCCAACGACGTGAGAAGTGCCGTCGGCCGGGTTCGCGGCAAGCTGCCCGACGACGCCGACGAGCCGCAGGTCGTCAAGTCGGACAGCGACGCCGACCCGGTGATGCGCCTCGCCGTCACCTCGAGCCGCATGACCGCGGCCGAGATCACCGACTATGTCGAGCGCTTCGTTCTCGACCGGCTCTCCACCCTGCCCGGCGTCGCCAGCATCAACGTCTATGGCGCGCGCCGCTTCGCCGTGCGCATCTGGATCGACCGCGCCGCCCTCGCCGCCCGCAACCTCACCGTCGCCGACGTCGAGGATGCCCTGCGTCGCAACAATGTCGAGCTGCCGGCCGGCGACATCGAATCGACCGACCGCCAGATGACGGTCCGCCTCGACAGCCGCGTCTCGACCATCGACCAGTTCTCCCGCCTCGTCATCGACCGGGTCGCCGGCTATCCGATCCGCCTCGGCGACGTCGCGACGGTCGAGGCCGGCGTCGAGGACGATTCGACCGTCGTGCGCTCCAACGGCCGCCAGGCGATCGGCCTTGCCGTGCTGCGCCAGTCGCAGGCCAACACGCTCGCCATCTCCAACGCCGTGCGCGCCGAGATCGACAAGATGCAGCCGGGACTGCCGGCCGGCATGGCCATCGAGGTCGGCTCGGACGACGCGCTCTTCGTCGCCGCCTCGATCCGCGAGGTGGCGATCGCGCTCGGCCTGTCGATCGTCCTCGTCGTCGTCGTCATCCTCGTCTTCCTGATGTCGGCGCGGGCGACGCTGGTGCCGGCGATCACCATTCCGGTCTCGCTGATCGGCTGTTTTCCGCTGATCTGGGGCCTCGGCTTCTCGATCAACGTGCTGACGCTGCTGGCGCTCCTGCTCGCCATCGGCATCGTCGTCGACGACGCCATCGTCGTCCTCGAGAACATCCAGCGCCGCTACGATCGCGGCGAGAGCCGCCTCGTCGCGGCGAGCCGCGGCGCCCGCCAGGTCACCTTCGCGGTGCTGGCGACCTCGCTCACCCTCATCGCCGTCTTCGTGCCGCTGTCCTTCCTCGAGGGTCAGGTCGGCCGGCTCTTCATCGAATTCGGCTTCGTCATGGCGAGCGCCGTCGCCATTTCCACCTTCGTCGCGCTGTCGGCCTGCCCGGCGCTCGCCTCCAAGATCCTCGCCAAGCATCCGCCGAAGAAGGACGGCGATGCCGAGGCGCTCGGCGCCGTCGGCCGCGCCTACAAGGGCGCCCTCGGCGTCGCGCTGAAGATGCCGCTCGTCGTCATCCTCGTCTCGGCGGCGGTCGCCGCCGGCAGCTATGCGGTCTACGAGGCCCTGCCGCGCGAGCTCACCCCGTCCGAGGATCGCGGTGTCGTCTTCATTCCGGTGACCGCGCCGCAGGGCGCGACCCTCGCCTATACCGACGCCGAGGCCAAGAAGGTCGAGAGCTTCGCCGAGCCGCTGCGCGACGACGGCCTTCTCGTCACGATCTTTTCCTTCACCGGCTGGGGCAACCGGCCCTACCGCTCCTTCGTCGTGCTGCGCATGGCGCCGTGGGAGGACCGCGACGAGGACCAGCGCGCCGTCGTGCGCTTCCTTGCCCCGAAGATGGGCGAGCTGACCGGCGCCCGCGGCTTCCCGGTGACGCCGGCCGGCCTCGGCCTGCGGGGCTCCTCGACGCCGCTGCGCGTCGTCATCGGCGGGCCGGACTTCGACAGCATCAAGGAATGGGCGGCGATCCTCCTGGCCAGGGCCGAGGAAAACCCCGGCCTCAAGAATGTCGAGATCGACTACGAGGAAAGCCAGCCGCAGCTGTCGCTGGCGATCGATCGGGCCCGCGCCGACGATCTCGGCATCGGCATCCAGTCGATCGCCACGACGCTGCAGACGATGCTCGCCTCGCGCGAGGTCACCAACTACATCGATCGCGGCCGCGAATACCCGGTGATCCTGCAGGCCCGGGCCGCCGACCGCAGCTCCCCCTCCGACATCGACGGCATCTTCATGCGCAGCGACGACGGCCACACGCTGGTGCCGCTGAACGCCCTCGTCACCAGCACCGAGGATGCCGCCGCGCCGTCCCTGCGCCGCTACGGCCGGCTGCCCTCGATCACCCTCTCGGCGGCGCTGGAGGACGGCTACGACCTCGGCGCGGCGATCGCCTTCATCGAGAAGACGGCCGCCACCGCGCTGCCGCCCGAGGCCAAGATCGCCTTCGACGGCCAGTCGAAGACCTATCTGGAGACGTCCGGCGGCGTCGCGGCGATCTTCGTCCTCGCGCTGCTCATCGTCTTCCTTGCCCTTGCCGCCCAGTTCGAGAGCTTCGTCCACCCGCTCGTCATCATGCTGTCGGTGCCGCTCGCCGTCGCCGGCGCGATCTATTCGCTCTCGCTCGCCGGCCTGTCGCTCAACATCTACAGCCAGATCGGCATCATCCTGCTGATCGGCCTGATGGCGAAGAACGGCATCCTCATCGTCGAATTCGCCAACCAGCTGCAGGAGAAGGGCGAGGAGCTGAAGCAGGCGGTGATCGACTCGGCGGTGCTGCGCCTGCGACCGATCCTGATGA
>JAKPQE010000136.1 GCA_029572955.1 Pseudomonadota bacterium | reverse complement strand
GTCGGAGGTGCCGATGATGCAGACCTCGATCCGGCCGGCGAGCTGCTCGTCGATCACGGCGCCGAGGAAGATGTGCGCATCGCGTCCGTACTGTTCGGACACGGCGGCCATGATGTCGTTGACGCTGGAGAGCGTGAGCTCGGGCCCGCCGACGATGTTGACCAGCAGGCGGTCGGCCTTGCGGGAAAACTCGGGGGTGTGGAGCAGCGGGCACTGGTTGAGGCTCTCGACCACGGCGGCCACGGCGTTCTCGCCGGCGCCGATGCCGAGGCCGAAGAGGGTCTTGCCGCTCTTCTGCGCGAAGGCCTGGCGGAGCGTGGCGTAGTCGAGGTTGATCAGGCCGGTGCGGTGCAGCATCGACCAGAGGCTCTTCACCCCGCGGCCGATCCACTCGTCGGCGAGGGCGAAGGAATCGAGCGCGCTCTGCCCTTCGGCGCCGACCTGCATGAGCATGTCGTTGGGCAGCGGGATCACGGCGTCGCAGCAGCGGCGGAGCTCGGCGAGCCCCTCCTCGGCCTGCTTGAGGCGGCGCCCGCCCTCGAAGCTGAACGGCAGGTTGACGAAGGCGATCACGAGCGCGCCCGCCTGTCGGCAGATCTCGGCGACGATCGGCGCCGCGCCGCTGCCGGTGCCGCCGCCCATGCCGGCGACGAGGAAGATGAGGTCGGTGCGCGCGGCCAGCGCCGCGATCTTCTCGCGGTCGGCCTCGGCCGCGAGGCGGCCGAGCTCGGGGTCGCCGCCGGCGCTGAGGCCGCGGGTGATGCCGGCGCCGATCATGAGCTTGGTCTCCACCGGGGAGACGGAGAGCGCCTCGGCGTCGGTGTTGATCACCGCGAGCTGCACGCGCTCGAGGTTGTCCATCTTCAGGCGGTCGACGGCGTTGGCGCCGGCGCCGCCGATGCCGATGACCTTGATGGCGACGCCGCGGTCGGCGAGCATGTCCTGGGCGAGCGGGAGGGCGTTGTCGGGAGGATTCATGGCGCTCAGGCGTTGGCGAACATGCGGGTGAAGCGCTCCATCAGGCCGCCGCTGCGGCGCTGGGCGACGGACGGGTGGCGCTCGTTGATCTGGTTGAGCCCGTAGAAGAGCAGGCCGAGCACGGTGCTGTACTGCGGATCGCGCAGCTCCTCGGCGAGATTGGTGGGCAGCTCCCCGCGGCGGGCCGCGACGCCGAAGACGGCGCTGGCGGTCTCGTCGGAGGCCATGAGCTTGGAGGTGCCGCCGGTGAGCACGACGCCGGC
>JAKPQE010000132.1 GCA_029572955.1 Pseudomonadota bacterium | reverse complement strand
CGCCGGCCTACCGCGGCTCGACCGTGCTGTTCCCGACGGTCGCCGCGCTCGAGGCCTACTCGCAGCCCTACACCTACGGCCGCCGCGGCACGCCCACCGTCAAGGGGCTCGAGGCGGCGATCGCCAGCCTCGAGGGCGGCGCCGCGACGCTGCTCACCGCCTCCGGCTACCAGGCCGTCTCGACCGCCATCCTCGCCTTCGCCGAGGCCGGCGATCACATCCTGATGGTCGACACCGTCTATCAGCCGACGCGCCGCTTCTGCGATACGATGCTGAGAAAGCTCGGCATCGAGACCGAGTACTACGACCCGCTCATCGGCGCCGGCATCGAGCGCCTCGTGCGGCCCAATACGCGCCTCGTCTTCACCGAGAGCCCCGGCTCGCAGACCTTCGAAGTCCAGGACATCCCGGCCATCGCCGAGGTGACGAGGCGGCGGGGCCTGTGGCTGCTGATGGACAATACCTGGGCCAGCCCGCTCTACTTCAAGCCGTTCGGCCACGGCGTCGACGTCTCGATCCAGGCCGCCACCAAGTACATCGTCGGCCACGCCGACGCCATGCTCGGCGCCATCACCTTCAACGACCGCGCCCGGCGCTTCGTCAATCTCGCCAAGGAGACGCTCGGCGTTTGCCCGGGCTCGGAGGAGACCTACCTCGGCGCCCGCGGCCTGCGCACGCTCGACGTTCGCCTGGAGAGGCACTGGCGCTCAGGCCTCGATGTCGCGCGCTGGCTCGAGGCGCGCCCCGAGGTGTCGCGCGTTCTGCATCCGGCCCTGGAGAGCCACCCCGGCCACGCCGTCTGGAAGCGCGATTTCCTCGGTGCCTCGGGCCTCTTCGGCGTCATCCTGAAGCCGGTGCCGAAGGCGGCCGTGGCAGCGATGCTCGACGGCTTGAAGCTGTTCGGGATGGGCTATTCCTGGGGCGGCTACGAGAGCCTCGTGATCCCCTTCGACGCCTCATCCTATCGTACCGCCACCGAATGGCGGCCCGAAGGCCCCGCGCTGCGCCTCCACATCGGCCTTGAGGACGTCGGCGACCTGAAAGCCGACCTCGCCGCCGGATTCGAGCGCCTTGACGCGTTGAGCTGACCGCGGGCTGACTGTTGCATTGACGGCCCGCCACCGGCGCCCGATATCCAAGCCGGCACACGCTTCCCCGTGCCGAGAGACCTGCCGGCGAGACATGAAGCTCCGTATCGTCCCACTCGTCGTCGCCACCGCCCTGTTCATGGAGAACATGGACTCGACGATTCTCGCCACGGCGCTGCCGACGATCGCACGCGACCTGGGCGTCGACCCCATCTCCCTGAAGCTCGCCGTCACGTCCTACCTCGTCAGCCTCGCCGTCTTCATCCCAGTCAGCGGCTGGGTGGCCGACCGGCTCGGCGCCCGCACCACGTTCCGGGCCGCGCTCGCCGTCTTCATGGCCGCTTCCATCGGCTGCGCCTTCTCGCGCTCGCTCGAGGGCTTCGTCGTCTGGCGCTTCATCCAGGGGCTCGGCGGCGCCATGATGACGCCGGTCGGACGCCTCGTCATCGTGCGCTCGATCCCCAAGGCCGAGCTCGTCTCGGCGCTGGCGACCCTCACCGTTCCGGCACTCGTCGGCCCCATGGTCGGCCCGCCGCTCGGTGGCTTCATCGTCACCGTGGCCGACTGGCGCTGGATCTTCTTCGTCAACATCCCCATCGGGCTGGTCGGCATCGCAATGGCGACGCTCTATTTCGAGGACGAGCGACAGCCCGCGCGCCCGCTGGACGTTCGCGGCTTCCTTCTCACCGCCCTTGGCCTTTCGGGCCTGATCCTCGGCTTCGCCATGATCGGCCGCCACATCGCGCCGGGCTGGGTGGCGTTCGCCGCCATCGCCATGGGCGCGCTGTGTCTGTGGCTATACGTGCGTCACGCCGGAACGGCGCCGGCGCCGCTGCTCGACCT
>JAKPQE010000114.1 GCA_029572955.1 Pseudomonadota bacterium | reverse complement strand
GCGCAACAGGTGATCGCGCGGAACAAGCTGATCGAGCGTCACCATCTCGATCGCCAGT
Organism: Pseudomonadota bacterium; assembly: GCA_029572955.1. Classification (GTDB taxonomy): domain Bacteria; phylum Pseudomonadota; class Alphaproteobacteria; order Rhizobiales; family JAKPQE01; genus JAKPQE01. The sequence goes on along the minus strand of JAKPQE010000114.1, from coordinate 2,014 downwards.
TGTTCAGGTCCAGGTTCCTTCAGCATGACCCACTGAATCAAAAACCCCCGGCCAACACCAGGGGTTTGTCAGCAGTCTGAGGCCGCGGTTTCCGCGGCCTTTTTCGTTGGTATCATTCGGCCGCCGGCCGGCCGATGACGCCGCGGCGGATCTGGTCCTCCTCGATCGATTCGAAGAGGGCGCGGAAGTTGCCCTCGCCGAAGCCTTCGTCGCCCTTGCGCTCGATGAACTCGAAGAAGATCGGGCCGAGGAGGTTGGCCGAGAAGATCTGCAGGAGCAGACGCGGATCGGTCTGCGGTCCGGCGCCGGTGCCGTCGATCAGGATGCCCTGGCGGGCAAGGCTGGCGAGGTCCTCGCCATGGCCGGGCAGGCGCGCCTCGACGCCCTCGTAGTAGGTCGCCGGCGGCGCCGGCATGAAGGCGATGCCGGCGTCGGCGAGGCGATCGGTCGAGCGGCGGATGTCGGCGGAGAGGAGCGCCACGTGCTGGATGCCCTCGCCGTGATATTCGCGCAGGTATTCCTCGATCTGGCTCTTGTCGTCCGAGGATTCATTGATCGGGATGCGGATCTTGCCGCAGGGGCTGGTCATCGCCCGCGACTTGAGGCCGGTCAGCTTGCCCTCGATGTCGAACATGCGGATTTCGCGGAAGTTGAACAGGTGCTCGTACCAGCCGGCCCAGACGTCCATGTTGCCGCGATGGACGTTGTGGGTGAGGTGGTCGATGAGGGTGAAGCCGTGCCCGGCGGGATGCGCGTCGCGTTCGCCGGTCCAGGCGAAGTCGACGTCCCAGATGCCCGGCGCGCCGTCGCGGCGCTCGACGAAATAGAGCAGCGAGCCGCCGATGCCCTCGATCGCCGGGATGGCGAGCTCCATCGGCCCGACCGGCGTGACATATGGCGTTGCACCGAGGGCGGCGGCGCGGCGCATGGCAAGGCCGGCATCGGCGACGCGGAAGGCCATGGCGCAGATGCAGGGGCCGTGGGCCGCGGCGAAGCGGGCGGCGAAGCCGTCGGGTTCGGCGTTGACGACGAAATTGATCTCGCCCTGGCGCCAGAGCGTCACGTTCTTCGACCGGTGGCGGGCGACGGGGGAGAAGCCGAGACGGGTGAACAGGTCGGCGAGACGCTCGGGCTCGGGATGGGCATATTCGATGAATTCGATGCCGTCGGTGCCCACCGGGTTGATGGCATCGATGGCCGGGATGTCGGCGCTGATCTGGTCCTGCATGGGTTCCTCCGTGGTGCCCGCCGTCTCTTTTGGTGGCGCATATTGTCGCACGCCCGATTTGCATTCTTCGTGCAAAGAGGGCACAATTTGCTCGATATGTGCACGATTTGTGCGTGAGCCGGCGGATTTCTGCGGTGACGGATCTCGACCCCTTCGATCTCCGGCTGCTTGCGGCGCTGCAGCGCGACGGCAGCCTGACCAACCAGCAGCTCGCCGAGCGGGTCGGTCTTTCGGCCTCGCAATGCTCGCGGCGGCGCCAGCGGCTGGAGCAGGACGGCTTCATCCGGCGCTATCGCGCCGATCTCGATGCCGGCCGTCTCGGTTTCGGCATCCTCGTCTTCGTGCGGGTGACGCTTGCCACCCACAATCCCGACAATGCCCGGCGGTTCCGCGGCCTCGTGGCGATTACGCCGGCGATCCAGGAGGCGCATGTGCTGGCCGGCGACGCCGACTATCTCTTGAAGGTGGTGGTGCGCGATCTTGCCGACCTTGCCGGCCTCGTCAACGACGTGCTGCTGCCGCACGAGGCGGTGGCGCGGGTGCGATCCGACATCGTGCTGGAGACGCTCGGCGACCGCAATCTGCTGCCGGTCGGCAGCGACTAAGTGCCTGTACGGGAGCCATTGCGATGCCGCGACTTTGGGCTATGCTCGCGCCCGATCGCGGCAGGGGGCAACAGCAGCGGGTCCAGCGGTTCCAAGCATGAGCATCGGTTTTCTCAGTCGCCGTCTTTTCGCGTGTCTCGGCCTTGCAGGGTTTCTCGGCGTCGCCGCCGCCGGCATCGTG
>JAKPQE010000012.1 GCA_029572955.1 Pseudomonadota bacterium | reverse complement strand
GACCAACAGCAAGCGTGACGTGAAGGCCCCCGACGACCTGAAGGGCCTGAAGATGCGCATCGCCGGTCTCGGCGGCGAGGTCATGCGCCGTCTCGGCGTCAACGTCGTGCTGCTGCCGCCGGGCGAGATCTTCGCCGCCATGCAGGCCGGCACCATCGACGCCGCCGAGTGGGTCGGCCCGTGGAACGACCTCGCCTTCGGTCTCTACAAGGTCGCCAAGTACTACTACATGCCGGCCTTCCACGAACTCGGCGCCGGCCTCGAGGTCACCGTCAACAAGGCCGCCTGGGATGGCCTGCCGGATGATCTGAAGGCGATCGTCAGGAACGCCGCCATGGCCTCGGCCGCCCAGTCGATCGCCGACTTCACCTTCCACAACATCGAGTCGCTGCAGCCGCTGCTCGACAAGGAGGGCGTGGAGCTGAAGTCGCTCAACGACGACATCGTCATGGCGCTGGCCAAGGAAGCCGACGCGGTGCTCGCCGAGATTTCCACCGCGAGCCCGCTCGCCAAGGAAGTCTACGACAGCTTCGTCGCCTATCGCGCCAAGGCCAACAGCTACGCCAAGGTCTCCGAGCTCGGCGCCCTCGCCATGCGCGAGAAGGCGCTCGGCTGATCCGACAGGACCTGCGCCACGAAAACGACCCCGGCGTCACGCGGCGCCGGGGTTTTTCCTTGTCCGCGGGAGATCAGCGACAGGCGCCCCGGACTTCGGCTATCGCCGCGCCCGCACCCTGGAGCGCGAAGACGGCCGTGCTCTCGAAGCCGGCATATTGCGGCCCGGCCTGATCGGGCACCATGTCGAGGAAGATCTCGACCGCACCCGCCGCCGTGGCGATCGCCTCGACCACCTTGTCGGAAATGCCGGCAAAGCCGTCCGCCGAACTGTCGCTGAGGGCGAGGAAGTCGCCGGCCCCGAGCGGGTCGACCTCGTAGTGCTTGCCGCCGATGGCGAGATAGGCGCCGCGCGCGTCGATCTCTTCGGCCGCGACTGCGGCCGGGCCGATCGGGCCTTCCGAGGCCGGATAGAGCTGGAGCTGCCAGACCGGCCGGCCGCCTTCGACATGGCACTCGAGCGCCAGCGCCCCAATATTGGCGGTGCTGGTGCCGCGTTCGGCGACGGCGTAGTGGTAGGGCGGTGCGTCACCCTGATTGAGGGTCGCCGACCAGCCGGCGAGCACCGGACCTGCCGAGAGCATGAGAACGGCCGCAATGGCGGCCCCGGACCCGGCGACGACGCGCATCTTCGAATAGCCCTTGTTGCGATGCGGCCGCTTGAGCGCGGCGCAACGGCGCCATTCTACCACGGCGCCGGACGCCCGAAAGAGCCGGAAGGTCTCAGCCGATCTTGCCGGCCGGCACGAAGGTGAGGGTGACGGTCGCCTTGGAGGCGAGGGTCTCGACATCGCCGGTGACGGCGAACACTTCGGCTTCCGAGACGACGACCCGCCGGCCGGGCTTCAGCACCGCGGCCCGGCAGACGAGGCGCTCGCCGCGCGCCGCCGTCATCAGGTTGATCTTGAACTCGATGGTGAGGACGATCTCGTCGGCGCCGAGCAGCGTCGCCGCCGCCATGCCGCCGGTGTGGTCGGCGATCGTCGCCTGCACGCCGGCATGGACGACGCCGTCCTGCTGCAGGTGCCGCTCGGCAAGGACGAGCGAGGTCTCGGCCTTTCCCGGCTCGAAGGCATCGAGCGTGAAGCCGACGTCGCGCACGAAGGGCGCCGCGTCGAACATCGCCGGGATGCGCGACCGCCAGTTCGGATCGCGCGGGGTTGGTGGGGTCATTTCTGCCTGCCTCGCGTCAGCACGACGACATTGCCGAAAAGCACCAGAATGAGACCGGCAACCGCCGGCAATGTCCAATGATAGCCTTCCGCAAAGGTCGAGATGGCAAGGGCGATGACCGGGAACATGACGGTGAGATAGCCCGCCCGGCTCGAGCCGATACGGCCGAGAAGGGTGAGATAGGCGGCGAACGCGATGACTGAGGAGATGACGGCGAGCCAGACGAGCGAGCCGACATAGTGCACCGACGGGTCGATCGCGAAGGTATCGCCGCGAACGAACGCGAAGAGGCCGAGTGCGATCGCCCCATAGGCCATGCCCCAGGCATTGGTCGAGACGACCGGCAGTCGCCGTTTCTGGCTTGCCGCCGAGACCATGTTGCCAAGGCAGAAGGAGAGCGTGCCGGCGACGCAGAAGAGGAGGCCGACGAGCGCTGCGTGGTCGAATTCCGTCCCGGCGATCTCCGGCCAGAAGACGAGGGCGATCCCGGAAACACCGATGGCGGCGCCGAGCGCCACGCGCCCCTCGAGCGGCTGGCGGAAGAACAGCGCGCCGAGCAGCATGTTGATGACCGAGGCGAGCGAGAAGACGACGGAGAGCAGCCCCGAGGCGAGGTGTTGGCCGCCGTAGTAGAACAGCACGAAATTGGTCGAGAAGATCAGCACGCCGAGCGCCGCGAAGCGCAGATGCTCGGCCCGTGCGAAGCGCAGCCGGTGGCCGCCGAGCCAGGCCCAGAGGAAGACGATCGCCGCAGCGATGAGGAAGCGCCAGAACACCGAGACGACCGGCGAGACGACGCCGAGCTGCATCTTGAGGGCGATCCAGCTGGTGCTCCAGGCAAACAGTGTCGTGCCGTAGAGCGCAAGGTCGAACGCCCCGAGCGTCGGTGTCACCGGCGTCGGCGTCACCGGCGTCGGCGCGGCCGGCGTCCTCGAACTGCTGCCGGCGGGAGAGCTGGCGTCGGCCTCAGAAGGCATGGGCGGTGAACACCCGGTCGATGTTACCGCTCCACTCGCCGGCGAACTGGCGCAGCATGCGCTGGGCCGGTGTCACGCCGCTCGCCACCGTCTCCTCGATCGGGGCGAGGAAATGTGTTTCGTCGTCGCCGTACTTGTTGAGACGGTTGCGGCGATGCAGGCCGTCGGCGGCGATCGCCACGACCTCGTGGGCGACGTCGAGCGCCGTCCGCCCGGCGATCGGCGCGGAAAAGCCCATCCGCCCGACCTCGTCGCGCAGCGTCTGGCGCTCCGCCTCGCTCCAGTCCTTGACGATGTCCCAGGCCGCGTCGAGCGCCGTCTGGTCGTAGAGCAGCCCGACCCAGAGAGCCGGCAGGGCGGTGATCCGCCGCCACGGCCCGCCGTCGGCGCCGCGCATCTCAAGGTAGCGCTTCAGCCGCACCTCGGGAAAGAGCGTCGAGATGTGATTGTCGAAATCGCCGATGTCGGGAACGACGCCCGGCAGGCGGTCCCTCAGCGCGCCGTCGAGGAACTGGCGGAAGGTCGTGCCGGTGACGTCGTGATAGGTGCCGCCGCGCTTGACGAAATACATCGGCACGTCGAGCGCCCAGTCGACATAACGCTCGAAGCCGAAGCCGTCCTCGAAGGCGAACGGCATCATGCCGGTGCGATGCGGATCGGTGTCGCGCCAGATCTCGGCCCGGTAGCTCTGGTAGCCGTTCGGCTTGCCCTCGGTGAACGGCGAATTGGCGAAGATCGCGGTCGCGATCGGCTGCAGCGCGACGCCGACGCGGAGCTTCTTGACCATGTCGGCTTCGCTCGAGAAGTCGAGGTTCACCTGGATCGTCGCCGTCCGGTACATCATGTCGAGGCCCTTGCCGCCGACCTTCGGCATGTAGCCGGTCATGATGTCGTAGCGGCTCTTGGGCATGCGCGGCGTCTCGGCGAGCTTCCACTTCGGCGACATGCCGAGGCCGAGAAAGCCGATGCCGAGCGGTTCGGCGACCTCGCGCACCTGGGCGAGATGCGAGTTCGTCTCCGAGCAGGTCTGGTGGATCGTCTCGACCGGCGCGCCGGAAAGCTCGAGCTGGCCGCCGGGTTCCAGCGAGATGGCGCCGCCGCCGACCGGATCGACCATGCCGATGATCAGGCCGCGGTCGAGGATCGGCTCCCAGCCGAGCATGCCGTTCAGCGCCTCGAGCAGCTTCTCGATGCCCTGCGGGCCGTCATAGGGCACCGGCGAGCAGTCGGCGATGTAGAAGCCGAACTTCTCGTGCTCGGTGCCGATGCGCCAGCGCTCCTTCGGCTTGCTGCCGGAGTCCAGGCGCTCGACCAGCTGGCCGATGCTGTCGATCGGTGTCGAATCGGATGTATCGCGTGCCATGAGAGCGTCCGGATCCCTGGGGAGAAGGGTTGTGACCATATAGGCGCCGGGCGGGATCAAGACAAATGGCAAATGCGTGATCGGGCCTTCGCTCAGAATCCGCCGGCGCAGGCACAGCCCGGTCCCTTGCGGCATCTGCGGTCGCGGGCGATGCAGCTGTTGCCGCAGGGCTTGCCCTTTCGGCAGACCTTGCAGCAGGCGGAGGGGGCGGTCTCGATGGCGCGCCGCACCGGCGCCGGTCGCGCGAGGGTCGGGCTCGGGGCCTTCGGCGCCGCCGTCGCGGCGGGGCGGGATCGGGCATTGCCGGTGCGTGGCGGCGTCTCGACGAGGTAGCGCGCCGCGACCCAGCCGCTGGCGCCGGGCACCGTGACCCGGCGCCACGATCCCTGCGTCTCGAAGGCGTCGACCCTGGTGCCGCGCGGCAAGGTGGCGACGACCGTGTTGCCCGGGCCTGGCCCGGAACGAAGGTTCAGCCGGTCGGCGGCGACGAACAGCGTTCGTGCGCTGGCCGGGACCGGCGACGCCGGATCGCGGTCCGCGCCGGGCGAGAACAGCGGCACGGCCGGAGCCGACGGCGGCCGTTCGGCGATCCCGGGCACGGGTGGGGGGGCTCGCGCGCCGATCGGGCGCCGGCCCGTCGCCGCCGAAGACGCAGCCATAGAGCGCGGCGAGACAAACGAGGAGAGCGAGGGCGTTCGAGCCGTTGCTCTTTCCTGCGGCCATGACCTCCCGTCCGGTTGAGGCTACCGGAAGGGATTATCCGATTAGTTGAAGATGTTGAAAATACACAACTTTACCGCGCGCAATGCGTGTATCGCCGGCCGCGACGGCGGGTCGGTCAGCGCCAGTCGCCGATCGCCGCCTGCACCACCGCGAGCGCCGCGACGGCGGCGGTATCGGCCCTGAGAATCCGCGGGCCGAGCGGGATCGGCTTGACGAAACGCCTCGAGCGCAGCACCGCCCGCTCGTCCTCGGAAAAGCCTCCCTCCGGGCCGACCAGCACGGCAACCGGACCGGGCCCGAGCGCGGCGAGGGCCGAGAGCGGGTCCTCGCCGTCCTCGCCCTCGTCGCAAAAGACGATGCGCCGGTCCGGCTCGGCCCCCGGCCAGGCATCGACGAGGCTCTTCAGGGCAACCGGCTCGTCGAGCCGCGGGATCGAGAGGATGCCGCACTGCTCGGCCGCCTCGATGATGTTGGCCTCGAGCCGTTCCAGGTTGAGCTTCGTGACCTGGGTGTGCTGGGTGAGGACCGGGGTGAGGCGTCCGGCGCCCATCTCGGTCGCCTTCTGCACCATGTAGTCGAGCCGGGCCTGCTTCAGCGGCGCGAAGAGATAGCGCAGGTCACTCGGCGCCGGCTGCGGCCGCGTCTGCTCGACGAGCCGGATCGCCGCGCCCTTGCGGTCGGCCCGGGTGATCTCGGCGATCCACTCGCCGTCATGGCCGTTGAAGAGCAGCACCCTGCCGCCCTCGGTGAGGCGCAGCACGTTGACGAGATAGTTGGTCTGGCCGCGATCGAGGCTCATCGTGCCGCCGGCGCCCAGGCCGTGGCGCACGAACAGGCGCTGCATGCGGAATTCGTATCGGGCCATCGCCGTTCCGTCCCGTTCGGTTTGCCGGTCAGTCGCCGTGGGGCGCCGCATGGCCCTTCGGCAGCAACAGCATGCCGAAAAGCGCAAGGAGCGTGAAGCCGGCGCCGGCAAGGAAGGTCGCCGTCGGCCCGCCGGCGTCCCAGAGCAGGCCGGCGATGACGCTCGCCGCCAGCATCGCAAGGCCGGTCGCGAGATTGTAGAGGCCGAACGCCGTACCGCGCAGGTCGGCGGGCGCGACGTCGGCGACGAAGGCGGCGAAGAGCCCCTGCGTCAGCCCCATGTGGAGGCCCCAGACGAGCACGCCGGCGCCGACCGCGAGGAGCGATTCGGTCATCGCGAGGAAGAGGTCGGAGGCGACGAGCGCCGCCGCCCCGACCATCAGGATGGTGCGCCGGTCGAAACCGTCCGAAAGGCTGCCGGCGAGCGCCGAGGTGATCGAATAGACGACGTTCATGGCGACGAAGACGAGCGGGGCGAGCGCCACCGCGAGGCCCGCATGATTGGCCGCGAGGACGAGGAACGCTTCGGAAAAGCGGGCGAGCGTCAAGACGAAGGCGACCGAGAGCACGGCCCAGTAGAGCCCCGGCAGGCGGCCGACCATGCGCCAGTCGAGCTTCGGCCCGCGCTCTGCCGCGCGCGGCTCGGGATCGGATTCGACGACGCCGAAGACGACGAACAGCACCGAGACGACCGCCGGGATGACGGCGATCCAGAAGACGAGGCGGAAATCGTCGTAGAGCCACATCAGGGCGATCGCCGCGGCCGGGGCGAGGATCGCCCCGATCGTGTCCATCGACTGGCGCAGGCCGTAGGCGGCGCCCCGCGTGCCCGGCGTGGTGAGGTCGGCGATGAGGGCGTCACGCGGCGCGCCCCTGAGGCCCTTGCCGAAACGGTCGACAAAACGCGCCCCGACCACCATCCAGGCCGATGAGGCGAGCGGGAACACCGGCTTGGTGATCGCCGCGAGGCCATAGCCGAGGAGCACCAGCGGCTTGCGCTTTCGGATGCGGTCGCTGATCGCGCCGGAAAAGACCTTGGTGATCGCCGCGATCGATTCGGCGACGCCCTCGACGAAGCCGACGAGCGCCGTCGAGGCGCCGAGCGGGCCGACGAGATAGAGCGGCAGCAGCGCGTGGACCATCTCCGAGGAGAAGTCCATGAACAGGCTGACGAAGCCGAGCATGACGACGCCCCGCGGCACGGCGCGAAGCCGGCCGCGCAGGGTTGCGAGCGTGCCGTTCAAGGTCATGATGGACTTTGCTCCCCTCGGGCGACGTTGCACTGCGTCAGATGGCGGCGACGGTGGCGACCAGCCTCTCGATGTCCTGCGGCCGCGACAGGCGGTGGTCGCCGTCCTTGACGATGGTCAGCACCACCTCGTCCTCGGCGAGTTGCGAAACGAGGTCGACCGAATGGCCGACCGGCACGTCCGGATCGGCGGCGCCGTGCAGGATGTGCACGGGACAGCCGACGACGATCGGCGCGTCCCCGAAGAGGTGCCGCCGGCCTTCCTCGACGAGCTCGCGGGTGATGACCGTCGGTTCCTCGGCATATTGCGAGGGCCGCGAGAGCGAACCGTCCCGAAGCAGCCGCTCGCGGATCTCGTCGGACCAGTTGCGCCACATCAAGCTGTCGGTCATGTCGGTTGCCGGCGCGACGAGCACAAGTGCGGCAAGCCGCGCCGTCTCGCCGCGTGCCGCGAGGCGCCGCGCGAGAAGCAGGGCGATCCAGCCGCCCATCGACGAGCCGACGAGGATCTGCGGGCCGTTGGCGAAGCGGTCGAAGACCGCTGTCGCCTCGTCGAGCCAGCGCCCGATCGTGCCCTCGGTGAAGGCACCGCTCGACTGGCCGTGGCCGGAATAGTCGAAGCGGGTGACCGCGCGGCCGTTCGCGATGGCGTAGTCGGCAGGCGCCGCCGCCTTGGTACCGGTCATCTCGGACTTGAAGCCGCCGAGCCAGAAGATGCCGGGTGCCGCGCCTGCGTCGTGGAGGACGGCGATGTCGCGGCGCCAGCCATCGGCCTCGACACGAAGCATTTGCGGTTGCGGGCCGCTCATCCTACTGTCCCTCGCTGTTGCTTGGCTGTCGCTCGCCGACGAATCCCCCCGAAGGCCCGCCCGTGCCCCTTGATCCCATAACCGGCGATGGACGAAAAGCCCGCCCGCTGACCGTGCTCCAGGTCATCCCGGAACTCGAGGCCGGCGGCGCCGAGCGCACCACCGTCGACATCGCCGCCGCGCTTGCCGCCCGTGGCGACCGGGCGCTGGTCGCGAGCGAAGGCGGCCGCCTCGTCGGCGAGCTGCAGGCGCTCGGCGGCGAATGGCTCGAACTGCCGGTGGCCTCGAAGAACCCGCTGCGCATGCTGCGCAATGCCTTTCGCCTGAAAGCGCTGATCCGCCGGCTCGATGTCGATCTCGTCCATGCCCGCAGCCGGGCGCCGGCCTGGTCGGCGCTCCTTGCCGCGCGGATGGCCGGCGTTCCCTTCGTTACCACCTTCCACGGGGCCTACAAGCAGGTCGGCCGGCTGAAGGCGCTCTACAATTCGGTGATGGCGCGCGGTGATGCCGTCATCGCCAATTCCGAATTCACCGCCGGCGTCGTGCGGTCCCGTTTCCCGGCCGCCGCCGGCCGGATCGCCGTCATCCCGCGCGGCACCGACCTTGCCGCCTTCGATCCGCGCGGCGTGGCCGAGGACCGCATCGCTGCCCTCCGCGACGCCTGGAACGTCGCCGCCGGCGACCATGTCGTGCTGCTGCCGGCGCGGATCAGTCCGATCAAGGGCCACAAGATTCTCCTCGCCGCGGCGCGCCGGCTCGCCCGCGACGACGATCGCCTCGTCTTCGTCATGGCCGGCGACGAGCAGGGCCGGCGCGGCTTCCGGGCCGAGCTCGATGCCCTCGTTGCCGCCGAGGGGCTCGCCGACCGGGTACGCTTCGTCGGCCATTGCGCCGATATGCCCGCCGCGCTCCTCCTTGCCGACGTGATCGTGGCGCCCTCGCTCGTTCCCGAGACCTTCGGCCGCGCCGCCGTCGAGGCCGGCGCCATGGGCCGGCCGGTCGTCGCCTCCGATATCGGCGCCTTCGCCGAGACCGTGCGCCAGCCGCCCGAGGTCGCGGCCGAGGCGCGCACCGGCTGGCGCGTGCCGGCGGGCGATGCCGCGGCGCTCGGCGATGCGATTGCCGCGGCGCTCGCCATGGATCGGGCGACGCGCGCCGACTATGCCGCCCGGACCCGGGCTTTCGTCCTTTCCCGCTTCACGCTTTCGGCGATGACCGGCGCGACGCTCGGCGTCTACGACCGGCTCCTGCGCCGTTGAGAACGCCAAAAGCATTTACCGCGCACCACCTTGGCGCTTGACGGCCGCGACCAACTTGGCGAATGTCGCCTGATCGCGTCGCAGCGCGTCGAAAACGACGCGGCGCACACCGTCGATTTTCCCCTCTCTGATGCCTCCGGGCGGTCGAGGAGCGGCGAAAACCCGCCGAATCTGAGCCGGATTACCGGTTTTCGGTGTGTTTTCCATTCCGTTTGGCCGTGTTTCGCATTAGGGTTCGGAACGACGGGGTGGCTCCGGCCGCCGCGAGAAGGAATTTGTTTCAACCGAACAGGAGACCCTGACCATTCGCCGTCCACACAGAGCCGCGCCCGTTCAGAAGGAAGGGCCCCGCGTCAATCGCGACATTCGCGAGCCGCGGGTTCAGTTGATCGACGCCGAAGGCGTCAATCGGGGCATCGTTTCGATCGACGAAGCCATCGATCTCGCGGTCGAGCATGGGCTCGATCTCGTCGAGATCTCCCCGAATTCGGCGCCGCCGGTCTGCAAGATCCTCGACTTCGGCAAGTACAAGTACCAGAGCCAGAAGAAGGCCGCCGAAGCGCGCAAGAAGCAGAAGACCGTCGAGATCAAAGAGATCAAGGTCCGCCCGAACATCGACATCCACGATTACGAGGTGAAGATGCGGGCGATCAAGCGTTTCTTCGAGGAAGGTGACAAGGTCAAGGTCACGCTCCGCTTCCGCGGTCGCGAGATGGCCCATCAGGAGCTCGGTCTGCAGCTCCTCAACAAGGTGCGCGACGACACCGCCGAGATCGCCAAGGTCGAGGCCGAGCCCAAGCTCGAAGGCCGCCAGATGATCATGGTTCTGGCGCCGCGCTGACCGTCGGCCGCACCACGCACAAACCGCAAACCGCGCCGGAGCGATCCGACGCGGTTTTGTTTTGGCCGCCGGCCCGTCGGCGAGGCGACACCGGCTTCGTCGCCGGCTGGAGCGTTTCCAGGCGACGTGGACACCGGTTCGCCGTCCGGAAACGCGACACATCAGAAACTTGGAGCCTTTTCGAGATTCAGCGAAAAGTGAAAAGGCTCTAGGTTCTGTACTCATAAAAGGGATTCACGGCGGTGGCGAAGTGTGATTCAACCTCCTGACAGGAGGAGATCATGGCTCGCTTCGACCTCTCGGAAAGGGAATGGGAGCTCATCGCGGCGCTATTGCCGAACAAGCCGCG
>JAKPQE010000011.1 GCA_029572955.1 Pseudomonadota bacterium | reverse complement strand
CAACCGCATGAGCCGCCACGCCTCTCAGGCCGCCCAAAACCTCTCCCGACAAACCAAACCCGCCGAACCAAAAACAAAACCCGCCGAAAATATCGACGGGTTTGTCAGTGATCTGAGCCCCGCCTTGCGGGGCTTTTTTGTTGGCCGAAACGCTCTCGACGAAAAGGCCGGACGGCGGTCGACGGGTCAGTCGCCGCCCTTGTTCTGGCAGTCCTTCATCATGCTGACGATGCCGACCGCCGTCATCACCGTGGCGCAGTCCTGCAGCGCCTTGTCGAGGGCCGGATCCAACCCGCCGCCGCCGGATGCGTGGCCGTCGTCCTTGGCCTGGTCGCCACCGCCCGATGTGCCGCCGGAGCCGGCATCGCCCGAGGCCTCAGCATTGCCGCTGTCGGCGGGCTTGGTGTCGTCGGCGAACGCCGGAGCCCCGGCGAGGGCGAGGCCGAGGACGGCGGCGAGGATGATCGAGACGAGCTTCGACGGCATGGCGATCGACTCCGTTTTTCAAACCAGTGAACAGACTAGTCGCCGCCCCGCCGGGTGACGAGGCGACAGGGCCGCACAGGCCGGCGGACCTTTGGCGAATCCTCCGTGAAATGGCAGGATCAGGTGCGATTCGGACGCGTGCGGCAGGCAGAGAGGCGGGAGCGGCGTGAAGGCGAGCGGCGGGCGACGGGCGGGCGGAAACGGTGTCAGCCGCCGCACCGTGCTGAAAGTCGGGGCCGGCGCCTTGGCGCTGCCGGCGCTCGGGCTCACGGCGCTCGGCGCGGAAGCCGATGTCCGCCACGGGCTCTCGGTCTTCGGCGACCTCAAATATCCGCCCGATTTCAAGGCCTTCGACTATGTCGACGCGGCCGCGCCGAAGGGCGGCAAGCTCGCCTACACGCCGTCCGACTGGGCCTTCAACCAGAACGCCCTCACCTTCAACACGCTCAACGGCTATGTGCTGAAGGGCGACGCGCCGCCGCGCCTCGAACTCGTCTTCGACAGCCTGATGACGCGGGCGCTCGACGAGCCGGACGCGGTCTACGGGCTCCTTGCCGAGGGCGTCACTGTTGCGGGCGACGTCTACCGCTTCCGCCTGAGGCCCGAGGCGCGGTTCCACGACGGCACGCCGGTCGGCGCCGGGGACGTCGCCTTCACGCTGATGCTCCTCAAGGACAAGGGCCACCCGTCGATCTCGCAGACGATCCGCGGTCTCGTCTCGGCCGAGGCGAACGGGCCGGGCGAGGTCGTCGTCACGCTGGCAAGCGAGCGCTCGCGCGACCTGGCGCTGATCGTCGCCGGCCTGCCGGTGTTCTCCAGGGCCTATTGGCAGGACCGCGATTTCGGCGCCTCGACCCTCGAGCGGCCGCCGGGGTCCGGGCCCTACCGGATCGGCGATTTCGACCCCGGCAAGTTCATCGAATATGTCCGCGACGCGGAGTATTGGGGGCGCGAGCTGCCGGTCAATCGCGGCCACTACAATTTCGACGTCGTCCGGGTCGAGTTCTACCGCGACCGCGACGTCGCCTTCGAGGCCTTCAAGAAGGGCGTGCTGAAATTCCGCGAGGAGTTTTCCTCGAAGACCTGGGCGACCGGCTACGACTTCCCGGCGCTCAGCGACGGCCGCGTCCGGCGCATGACCTTCCCCGACGACCGGCCGTCCGGCGCGCAAGGCTTCTTCATCAACACCCGGCGCGAGAAGCTCGCCGACCCGCGCGTGCGCGAGGCGTTGATCCTCGCCTTCGATTTCGAGTGGTCGAACGCCAAGCTGTTCTTCGGGCTCTACAAGCGGACGCGCTCGTTCTTCGAGAATTCCGAGATGATGGCCGAGGGACCGCCGTCGCCGCAGGAACTGGCGCTCCTCGAGCCGTTCCGCGACCGGCTGCCGGCCGAGGTCTTTTCCGAGCCGTTCACGCCGCCGGTCTCGGACGGCTCGGGCAAGGACAGGAAGCTCCTCGCACGGGCGCACACGCTGCTCGAAGAGGCCGGTTTCCGCTTCGTCGGGGCTAAGCGGCTGACGCCTTCGGGCGAGCCCTTCGAGATCGAGTTCCTCGAAGATTCCAAGCAGTTCGAGCGGATCGTCCTGCCTTACGTCCGCAATCTCGGCTGGCTCGGCATCGGCGCCTCGTTCCGCCTCGTCGATCCGGCGCAGTACCAGCTGCGCCTCAAGGATTTCGACTTCGACCTGACGACCCGGCGCTATTCGATGTCCTCGACGCCGGGCGAGGGCATCCGCCTTTCCTGGGGCTCGGCGGCGGCGGCAACAGTCGGCTCGGACAATCTTTCCGGCATCGCCGACCCGGTGGTCGATGCGCTCATCGACCGGGTGATCGGCGCGGCGAGCCGCGCGGAGCTGACGGTCGCCGCCCGCGCCCTCGACCGGGTGCTGCGGGCCGGGCGCTACTGGGTGCCGCAGTGGTACAAGGCGAGCCATACCGTCGCCGCATGGGACGTGTTCGGTTGGCCCGCGACGAAGCCGCGCTACGGCTTTCCCGTCGAGACGACATGGTGGTACGACGCGGACCACGCGACGCGGCTTCCCGAGGCCGGCCGCTAGTCATGCCGGCCGGATCGCCTCCGGCATGCCGACGCGCCGGCGGCGTCCGGCCTGCGTGTGCTTGCCTTGCCAGACAGCGATAGGTAAGAACCATCTTCTTGCCCGGGGGGGCGTCGGGACATTCCCGACATTTTTCGCTGTGAGACGGGTCGATCTCCATGGGGCGGTTCCTGGTCCTCGTCGTCACGACGCTCGTCGTGGCGATCCTTTACGACCTCGTCGTATTTCGCGCGCCGGAATTCTTCGAAACCGAAGCTCCGCCGCAGGCGGTGCAGTTTCTCGACCGGATGCCCAACGAGGCCGTCCAGCGCATGAAACTGCGGGCGCAGAAGGCCGATATCGGCCTCTTCGGCAACAGCCGCGCGATGATGGTCGGCGCCCGTGACGTCGGGCCCGGCGATTGCCGGTTCTTCAACTACACGGTCAGCGGCTCGAGCCTGCGCAATTCCGTCGCCCTCCTCGAGATCCTGACCGAAGGCCGGCGGGCGCCCGCGATCGCCGTCGTCAGCCTCGATCATTTCGAGATCGGGATGATGGGCAATCCGGAATACCTGCCGCTTCCCCGCATGCTCGCCCTCGCGGCAGCCGACGTCGGATCGGTCATCGGCGAACCGAAGGTGGCGGCGCGGGTCGCTTTTCGCCATCTCTACGTGGTCTGGGGCAAGTTCCGGCGCGCGATCTCGTCGTCCTATTTCCCGCGCGTCGTCGACTTCGTCCTCGGACAGGATCCGCTTGGCGGCCGCCCCTACCTCGTCGACGGCAGTCGCGTTGCCGAGGAGAAGGCCGGGGCGACGGCCGACCATGCCTTTCACCCGGCGGCGGGCGAGGAGATCATCGACAGCCTGCTGGTTCGGGACCTCGCGCGCCTGAAGGCCATGGAAGGCGCGCCGGGCGGCCCGTCGAGGATCATCGTCTACGAAAGCCCGCTCAACCCGGAAAACGCGGCACGTTACGCCGATGCGGCGACGCCGGGCGCTGCCCGCCACCGGGCGGTCGCGGCAAAGGCGTGTGGCGACCTCGGGCTGAGCTGCCGGCTCGGCGGCGTCTATCCGACCGTGGTCGACGCGGCGAGCGATGCCGCCTGGTCGGACGCCTCGCATGCGCCGGCGGCGGCGCTCGGGCCGTTCATCCGGGAACTCGTCGCCCCGATCGCCTGCGCGGGGATCGGCTCGTGATCTTCAACCAGTTCGAGTTCCTGTTCCTGTTCCTGCCGGCGGTCGTTGCCGGCTTCATCGTCCTGCGCCGCTTGCGGCACGAATGGCTGATCGCCGCGTCCTGCCTGTTCTACGGACTGTCGGGCTACCAGCATCTCCTCGTCCTGCTGTTCGGCACGGCCTGGGTGTGGATCGTCAGCCGGCGCGAACGTTTCGCCGGAAATGGTCGACTGCTCACCCTGGCGATCGTCCCGCCCCTGTTTTTTCTTTTCTATTACAAATACATGGGCTTCGTGTTCGGAATGTTCGGCGGGGGCGCGGCAGGCACCACGGACTTCGAGCTGTTCTCCAACATCTCGTTGCCGGCGGGCATTTCGTTCTTCACGTTCCACCTGCTCGCCTTCGCCATCGACCGCTACAACGGCAAGATCCAGCCACACCCGCCGTTCAAGGATTTCCTGCTCTTCATGAGCTTTTTCCCGCATCTCGTGGCGGGACCGATCCTGCGCTATGCCGACGTGTCGGCGGCGATCAAGAATCTTCCGCGGTTCCGGATCGACGGCAACGTCCTCGCGCCGGCGTTCGGCCACATCGCGGCCGGCCTTGCCGCGAAGATCCTCCTGGCCGATACCCTCGCCAAGTACATCGCCCAGGTGACCGCCGAGGTCGGCGAGGTCGGCTTTGCCGGCGGCATGCTCGTTCTCGGCGGCTACAGCTTCCGCATCTATTTCGATTTCTACGGCTATTCCCTCGTTGCCATCGGCCTCGGCCTGCTGTTCGGCTTCTCGTTTCCCAAGAACTTCGCCGACCCCTACAAGGCCCCCGGCATTCGCGAGTTCTGGCGGCGCTGGCACATGACGCTGTCGTTCTGGATCCGCGACTATCTCTACCTGCCGCTCGGCGGCAATGCGCGCTAGGTTCTGTACTCATAAAAGGGATTCACGGCGGTGGCGAAGTGTGATTCAACCTCCTGACAGGAGGAGATCATGGCTCGCTTCGACCTCTCGGAAAGGGAATGGGAGCTCATCGCGGCGCTATTGCCGAACAAGCCGCG
>JAKPQE010000010.1 GCA_029572955.1 Pseudomonadota bacterium | reverse complement strand
AACGACCGCTCATACCAGGGCTGCGTCTTCTTCACGAGCGCGACGACCGAGAGCATCACCGGCACCTCGACCAGCACGCCGACGACGGTGGCGAGCGCCGCGCCCGATCCGATGCCGAACAGGCTGATCGCCGCGGCGACGGCGAGTTCGAAGAAGTTGGACGCGCCGATCAGCGCGGCGGGCGCGGCGACGCACCAGGCGACGCCGAAGCGGCGGCTCAGCCAATAAGCGAGCCCGGCATTGAAATAGACCTGGATGAGGATCGGCACGGCGAGCAGGCCGATGATCAGCGGCTCGGCGATGATCGCCTCGCCCTGGAAGCCGAAGAGCAGGACGAGGGTGGCGAGCAGGGCCGCCACCGAGAACGGGCCGAGGCGGCCGACGAGCCGGGCAAGCCCCGCCTCGCCGCCGGTCGCGAGCGCGACGCGACGCACAATCTGGGCAATGATCACCGGCACGACGATGAACAGCGCGACGGAGAGGATCAGCGTCTCCCAGGGCACGACGATCGAGGACAGGCCGAGCAGCAGGCCGACGATCGGCGCGAAGGCGAAGATCATGATCGTGTCGTTGAGCGCCACCTGCGACAGGGTGAAATGCGGCTCGCCGTCCGAGAGGTTGCTCCAGACGAAGACCATCGCCGTGCACGGCGCGGCGGCGAGGATGATCAGCCCGGCGATGTAGGATTCGATCTCGGCTTCCGGCAGCATCGGGCGGAACAGCCAGCCGATGAAGATCCAGCCGAGCAGCGCCATCGAGAACGGCTTCACCGCCCAGTTGACGAAGAGCGTCACGCCGATGCCGCGCCAGTGCTCCTTGACGCGGCCGAGGGCGGCGAAGTCGATGCGTACCAGCATCGGCACGATCATCACCCAGATGAGGATGGCGACCGGCAGGTTGACATGGGCGACCTCCATGGCGCCGACGGCGTGGAAGAAGCCGGGCACGAGATGGCCGAGGGCGATGCCGGCGACGATGCAAAGGGCGACCCAGAGGGTCAGGTAACGCTCGAAAATCGACATGAGGGTAACTCCGGGCCGGCCGCGTCAGTCGGCGGTCTTGCCGATCTCGACGAGGCGCTGCTTCAGCGCCATGGCGTCGAGGCTCTTCAGCGGCAGGTTGACGAAGATCGAGATGCGGTTGGAGAGCTGGCGGTAGGCATCGGCGAAGGCGAGCGCCTTGGCGGTGTCGCTGCCCTCGACGGCGGCCGGATCGGGAACGCCCCAATGGGCGGTCATCGGCTGGCCCGGCCAGACCGGGCAGGCTTCGCCGGCGGCGTTGTCGCAGACGGTGAAGACGAAATCCATCACCGGCGCGCCGGGCACGGCGAACTCGTCCCAGTTCTTGGAGCGATAGCCCTCGGTCTCGTAGCCGAGCTTCGTCAGAAGATCGATGGCGAAGGGATTGACCTTGCCGGCGGGCTTCGAGCCGGCCGAGAAGGAGCGGAAGCGGCCCTTGCCGTCCTTGGCGAGGATCGCCTCGGCAAGGATCGAGCGGGCGGAATTGCCGGTGCAGAGGAAAAGCACGTTGTAGATGCGGTCGGTCATCGGTCGCTCCGGACGGTGTCGGTGTTGTCTTCGTGGTCGGGTCCGGCGCAGCAGGAATCGTCGCTGCTCCCGGCGCTGGCGGCGAGAACGCCGGCGAGCGGGCCGCAGATTTCCGGCCGGCCGCCGCAGCAGTCCTCGAGAAGATAGGCGATGAGGTCGCGCATCCGATCGGCGTCGGCGACATAGCGGATCGCCCGCCCCTCGCGATGCGCCTCGACCAGCCCGGCGCGGGCAAGGACGGCGAGATGGGTCGACAGCGTGTTCTGCACGACGCCGAGGCGGTCGGCGATCTCGCCGGCGTAAAGGCCGGTCGGCCGGGTGCGCACCAGCAGCCGGAAGACGGCAAGGCGCGTCGGCTGGGCGAGAGCGGCAAGGGCGTCGAGAGCGATTGCTTCATCCATATATCGAGAAATATCGAATTGTCTGTCACAGTCAAGCGCCGATCGATCAGGGACGTCGTGCCGTCTTGCAGGGTGCCCCGGCCCCGTGGAACCATCGGCCTGTCGCCGCGCTCCGGCGGCCGGGAAGAAGGGCGGTCATGACCTACGAGCAGACGGCCATCCTCGCGATCATCGCCGGTACGATCGCCATGTTCGTCTGGGACCGCTGGCGCCACGACATGGTGGCGCTCGGCGCGCTGATCGCTGCCGTCGCCGTCGGGGTGGTGCCGTCCGCCGAGGCGTTTGCCGGTTTCGGCCATCCGGCGGTGATCACCGTCGCGGCGGTCCTCGTTCTCAGCCGGGCGCTGGTCGCCACCGGCGCGGTCGACGCGGTCGCCGACCGACTGGTGCCGAGCGGCGCCGGGCCGATGCCGACGATCGCCGCCCTCGTCGGCCTCGTCTCCGCCCTGTCGGCCTTCATGAACAATGTCGGCGCCTTCGCGCTCGTCATGCCGCTCGCCCTTCGGACCGCCAAGCGGCTCGATCTCTCGCCGAGCCAGGTGCTGATGCCGATCGCCTTCGGCTCGATGCTCGGCGGCACGACGACGCTGATCGGCACGCCGCCGAACCTCATCGTCTCGGCGTTCCGGGCCGAGACCGACATCGGCCAGGGCTTCGCCATGTTCGATTTCGCGCCGGTCGGCGTTGCGGTGGCGCTCGCCGGCATCGTCTTCGTCTCGGTCTTCTCGCGGGCGCTGGTGCCGGTGCGCCAGGGCGCGGAATCGACCGATTTCGACATCGGCGCCTATCTCACCGAGGCCGAGGTGCCAAAGGAGTCGCGCAGCATCGGCATGGCGCTGCGCGAGATCGAGGCGGCGCAGATCGACGCCGACTTCCAGATCGTCGGGCTGGTGCGCAACGGCGTGCGGCTGCGCACGCCGAGCCCGGCGCGGCGCGTGCGCGCCGGCGACATCCTGATCGTCGAGGCGCCGCCCGATTCGCTGACGATCGTCCTTTCGGCCTTCGGCCTCCGACTGGCCGGCGCCGTCGACGCGACCGGCCGCAAGTCGGCGAAGGACGGCGACGAGCCCGGCGAGGCCGGCCGCTCCGCCGCCCGCACCGGTTCGCTCGATCTTGCCGAACTCGTCGTCATTCCCGGCTCGGCCCTTTCCGGCCTTTCGGCGATGGATGTCGCCATGCGCCGGCGTTTCGGCATCAACCTGCTCGCCGTGTCGCGCCAGGGCAGCCGAACCTTCTCGCGGCTGCGCAGCATCCGCCTCAAGGACGGCGACGTCCTCCTCGTCCAGGGCCTTGCCGAAGACATCGCGGGCTTTGCCGGCGCCTACGGGCTCGTGCCGCTGGCCGAGCGGACGCTGCGCCTGCCCGACAAACGCCGCATGCTGACCGCGGTCGCGATCATGGTCGCGGCCGTCCTCGCCTCGGCCCTCGGGATCACCTCGGCGGCCGTCGCCTTCGTCGCGGCGGTGCTGGCGGTGATGGCGTTGAAGGTGCTGCCGCTCAGGGCGATCTACAGCTCGATCGACTGGCCGGTGATCGTGCTCCTCGGCGCCCTCATCCCGGTCGCCGGCGCCATGGCCTCGACCGGCACGGCCGAACTCGTCGCCCGCAGCCTCGTCGACGGCATCGCCCGCGACGACTCGGTCGTCGCCCTCGCGCTCCTCCTCGTCGTGACCATGACGCTCTCGGGCTTCGTCAACAACGCGGCGACGGCCGCGGTCATGTGCCCGATCGCCATCGGCACGGCCGCCGGCCTCGGGGTCAATGCCGACGCCTTCCTGATGGCGGTGGCGATCGGCGCCTCGGCGGCGTTCCTGACGCCGATCGGGCATCAGAACAACACGCTGATCCTCGGCCCGGCGGGCCTCAAATTCGGGGATTTCTGGCGTCTCGGCCTGCCGCTCGGGGCGCTCGTCGTCGTCGTCGCGGTGCCGCTGCTGCTCCTCGTCTGGCCCCTCTAGTCGCGTTTCCGGACGGCGAACCGGTTGCCACTTCGCCTGGAAACGCCCGCTCCTTCCGATCGCATTTCCGGACGGCGAACCGGTTGCCACTTCGCCTGGAAACGCCCGCTCCTTCCGATCGCGTTTCCGGACGGCGAACCGGTTGCCACTTCGCCTGGAAACGCTCTGGCCGCTCAGAGCCACTCGAACGCGTCGTCGCGCACGACGAGGATGCGATCCTGCGGCACGTCGAGGATCGGGATCTCGCGCGTCGCAATGTCGCCGGCAACGAGGCCGCGCAGCACCCGGTTGACGCCGCCATGGGAGACGGCGACCGTCGGCACGGAGACGCCGGCGAGCCAGCCGGCGATGCGGTCGGAAAGCATCGAATAGCTCTCGCCGCCCGGGGGAACATAGTTCCATTTGTCGGCGGCGCGGGCCTCGGCGGCGACGCGGTTGCGGGCCGCGAGTTCCTCGAGCGTGGAGCCTTCCCACGCGCCGAAGGTGATCTCCATCAGCTCCGGATCGGTGCGGAAGGCGGGGTCGAGGGCCATCTCGCGGCGCACGATCTCCATCGTGCGGCGGGCGCGGCCGAGCGGGCTCGAGACGAAATCGAAGGCGGCCGGATCGAGCCCGAGCTCGCGAAAATGGCCGGCGAGGACGCGGCCGTTGCGGGCCGCCTGCGCCTCGCCCTTCAGGTTCAGCGGAATGTCGCGCTGGCCCTGCAGGCGGCGCTCGGCGTTCCAGTCGGTCTCGCCGTGGCGGATGAAATAGATGAGGCGCATCGCATCCTTCCAGCGCGCGGGCCGGCAGCGCCTCGGCGCGCGTCAGTCGGTGGACATCGTCAGGTCGGGCGATTCGGGGTTCTTCATGCCGATGACGTGATAGCCGGAATCGACATGATGCACCTCGCCGGTCACCGCCCGCGACATGTCGCTGAGCAGGTAGAGCCCGGCGTCGCCGACCTCGTCGATCGTCACGGTCCGGCGCAGCGGCGAGTTGATCTCGTTCCACTTCAGGATATAGCGGAAGTCGCCGATGCCCGAGGCGGCGAGCGTCTTGATCGGGCCGGCCGAGATGGCGTTGACGCGGATGTTGTTGCGGCCGAGATCCTCGGCGAGATAGCGCACGCTCGCCTCGAGCGCGGCCTTGGCGACGCCCATGACGTTGTAGTGCGGCATCACCTTCTCGGCGCCGTAATAGGACAGCGTCAGCAACGAGCCGCCGTCGGCCATCAGCTTCTCGGCGCGCTGGGCGACCGCCGTGAAGGAATAGACCGAGATGTGCATGGTCCTGGCGAAATTGTCCGCCGTCGTGTCGACATAGCGGCCGGTCAGCTGGTCCTTGTCGGAGAAGGCGACGGCGTGGACGACGAAGTCGAGCTTGCCCCAGTGCTTCTCGATCTCGGCAAAGACCGCGTCGACGGTCTCCGGCTCGGTCACGTCGCAATGGCCGACGACCAGGGCGTCGAGTTCGGCGGCGAGCGGCTCGACGCGCTTGCGCAGCGGATCGCCCTGATAGGTGAAGGCGAGCTCGGCGCCCTGCTGGTGCGCCGCCTTGGCGATACCCCAGGCGATCGAGCGATTGTTCGCCACACCCATTACGAGCCCGCGCTTGCCCGCCATCAGTCCGCACGGTTCGGCCATTACGTACCCTCGCATCTGTCGTCAGAAATTCGCGTGTTCCTATCGCACAGGGGCGCTTCGCCTTCAAGCGCGCGCAGAGGCCGAATACGCCGGCCGATGCCCGACACGGCGGCGCGGGGCCTCTCGACGGCACCCGCCGGCGCTCCTATCATCGCCGCCATGACAGCCCGCCCGACACCCTCCGCCGATACGCTCGAACGCCTTGCCCGCATCGTCGGGCCGGCGAACGCCTTCACCGCTGCCGCCGATATCGAGCCCTATCTCGTCGAGTGGCGCGACAAGTATCGCGGCGCGACGCCACTGGTTCTGAGACCCGGCAGCGTTGCCGAAGTCTCGGCGATCCTCGCGCTCGCCAACGAGACGCGGACGGCGATCGTGCCGCAGGGCGGCAATACCGGCCTCGTCGGCGGCCAGGTGCCGACGCCGGCGGGCAACGAGGTCGTCGTCTCGCTCACCCGGCTCGACAGGATCCGCGACGTCGATCCGGCCGGCTTCACGCTGACCGCCGAGGCCGGCGTCGTCCTCGATACGATCCATCAGGCGGCGAGCGCCGTCGACCGGCTGTTCCCGCTCTCGCTCGGCGCCGAGGGCTCGTGCCGGATCGGCGGCAACATCTCGACCAATGCCGGCGGCGTCGGCGTCCTTGCCTATGGCAACACGCGCGACCTGGTGCTCGGCCTCGAGGTCGTGCTGGCGAACGGCGAGGTGTGGAACGGCCTCAAGCGCCTGCGCAAGGACAATACCGGCTACGACCTCAAACAGCTCTTCATCGGCGCCGAGGGCACCCTCGGCATCGTCACCGCGGCGACGCTGAAGCTCTTCCCGCGGCCGAAGGCGATGGAGACGGCCTTCGTCGGCCTTTCCTCGCCGGCCGACGCGCTCGCCCTTTTCGAGCGGGCGCGGGCGGTCGCCGGCCAGAGCCTCACGGCCTTCGAGATCGTCCCGCGCATCGGCCTCGACTTCGTGCTGCGGCACGTGCCCGGCACCCGCGACCCGCTCGGCGAGGCGCATCCCTGGTACATTCTCGTCGAACTTTCCTCGGGCGATGCCTCGGGCACGCTCACCGCGGTCGCGGAAAACCTCCTTGCCGAGGCGCTCGAGGCCGGCATTGCCGAGGACGCGGTTCTCGCCGCGAGCCTCGACCAGCAGGCGGCGTTCTGGAAGATCCGCCACGCCCTGTCGGAATCGCAGAAGCCGGAAGGCGGCTCGATCAAGCACGACGTCTCGGTACCGATCGCGGCGATCCCCGCCTTCCTCGACGAGGCGTCGGCGGCGGTCGAGGCGCTCGTTCCCGGTGCGCGGATCGTCGCCTTCGGCCATCTCGGCGACGGCAACATCCACTTCAACATCTCCCAGCCGGTCGGCGCCGACAAGAAGGCGTTTCTCGACCGCTGGGAAGAGGTCAACGCCGTCGTCCACGGCATCGTCACGGCGATGGAAGGCTCGATCTCGGCCGAGCACGGCATTGGCCGGCTGAAGCGCGACCTGTTGCCAGGCGTCAAGAGCCCGATCGAGCTCGAGCTGATGCGCCGCATCAAGGACGCCTTCGACCCGAACGGCATCCTCAATCCGGGCCGGATGTTGCAGGAGCGCTGAGCGCCGGCGGCCCCTGCCCTTCCCCGTCCGCGGCGCGGAACGCACCCCCAACAAAACGAAACCGCCGGCGCGTTTGGCCGGCGGTTCGAGTTCTTTTCGGAGCGTGCCGCTCAGTTGAGCTTCGACTTCACCTCGGCGATGCCGGCGGCGATCAGCTTGTTGCCGACGTCGCCCGAGACCCGACCGGCGAGGATCTTCTGCGCCGCTGCCACCGCCACGTCGGCGGCAGCCGCACGGACATCGGCGATCGCCTGGGCCTCGGCCTGCGCGATCTTGACCTCGGCGGCCTTGGTGCGCCGCTCGATCATTTCCTTGAGCGAGGAATTGGTCTCCTCGGTCAGGCGATCGGCCTCGGCCTTCGCCTGGGCGATGATGTCCTCGGCCTCGCGCTCGGCGTTCTGCCGCTTGCGCTGGTACTCGGCGAGAATGCCCTGCGCCTCGTCGCGCAGCCGGCGGGCCTCGTCGAGCTCGGCCTTGATCGCCTCGGCGCGCTTGTCGAGCGCCGAGCCCATCTTGCCGGGCGCCTTCATGTAGAAGACGAGCGCGAAGAAGACGGCGAAGGCAGCGAATGCCCAGAAGGTTGCGTCCATGACGGGCTCCTTACTTGGCCATGCTCTGTTTGACCGCGTCGGCGACGTCGGCGGCGCTGACATCGCCACCGCCCAGAGCCTCGACGATCTCGGAGGTCGCCTCGGTCGCGATCTCGCCGACCTGCCCGAGGGCGGCCGCCTTGATGTCGCGGATGCGGGCCTCGGCCTCGGCGAGCTTTTCGCCGAGATCGGCCTCGACCGCGGCGCGCTTCTCGGCAACGTCGGCCGAGAGCTTGTCGCGGTTCGCCTGGGCGATGGTGTGCGCCTTCTTGCGAGCCTCGGCCAGCGCCTGCTCGTAGGCGGCGATGGCGTTGTCGGTCTCTTCCTTGAGACGCAGCGCCTCTTCGCGGTCACCCTCGATCCGGTCGCGCCGGTCCTCGAGAATGCCGGCGATGCGCGGCAACGCCACCTTGGCCATCAGGTAGTAGAGCAGGCCGAAGGTGATCGCCAGCCACAACAGCTGCGAGCCGAACGTCGAGGTGTCGAACGGCGGAAAGCCGCCGCTATGGGCACCTTCGCCGTGCGCAACCTGGGTTTCGGTATGGACTTCCTCGGCCATCTTCATCCCCGCCGGGCCGTGCCCGCGACCGGGCACCGCCATTCACAGGTCCTGGAAAAAGCTGCTCAGAACACGAAGAGGAGCAGCAGCGCGATCAGCAGCGAGAAGATGCCGAGCGCTTCGGTCAGGGCGAAGCCGAGCAGCAGGTTGGTGAACTGGCCCTGGGCGGCCGACGGGTTGCGCAGGGCGCCCGACAGGTAGTTGCCGAACAGCACGCCGAGGCCGATGCCGGCGCCACCCATACCGGTGCACGCGAGACCAGCACCGATCAACTTTGCAGCTTCAGTTTCCATGATGTGAACTCCCGTTTCGTGGATTTCGGTGTTTTTCGCTCAAAAAGGCTCCGAACGCGCCGCCCGGTCAGTGGCCGGGATGCAGCGCGTCGTGGAGATAGATGCAGGTCAGCGTGGCGAACACGTAGGCCTGCAGGAAGGCAACCAGGAACTCGAGCGCGGTCAGCGCCACCGCCAGGAGGAACGGCAGCACGGCGCCGGCCCAGCCAACGGCGCCGAAGGCGCTCAGCGTGACGACGAAGCCCGCGAACACCTTCAGGGTGATGTGGCCGGCCAGCATGTTGGCGAATAGACGAATGGAGAGGCTGAGGGGCCGCGCGACGAAGGAGATGATCTCGATCGGGATCAGCAGCGGCAGGAGCCAGGCCGGAACGCTCGGCACGAACAGCTTCAGGAACTTCACGCCGTTCTTCATGAAGCCGTAGACGATCACCACCGAGATGACCAGCATGGCGAGCGCGAAGGTCACGATGATGTGGCTGGTGATCGTGAAGAAGTAGGGGAACATGCCGAGCATGTTGCCGACCAGCACGAAAGCGAACAGCGAGAACACGAAGGGGAAGAACTTCATCCCCTCGCTTCCGGCGGTATTTCGCAGTGTTTGCGCGATGAATTCGTAGGACAGCTCGGCGATCGACTGCATCCGGTTCGGCACCAGGCCGCGCCGGCTCGTCGCCATGATCAGGAAGCCGGCGACGGTCGCCACCGTGATCGCCATGAACAGCGAGGAGTTGGTGAAGCCGAAATCGACGCCGCCAAGCTCGAGCGAGAAGAACTTGCTGATCTGAAACTGATGAATCGGATCGTTCGCCACCGCGTCCGCCCTCGTCGCTCCTGGAGCATCGTCGCCGATGCTCAGCCTTCATTGTCGGGATCCGGCCTCGCCGCACCCCCGCCGGCCTGTCCGGTGGCGCGCAGCAGATTGAGCACGCCGGCGGCAAAGCCGAGAAACAGAAAAACGATCATGCCCCATGGCGAGGTGTCGAACGACTTGTCGATGCCCCAGCCCATGGCGAACCCGACCGCCACTCCGGCGACAAGCTCCGACGACAGCCGGAAGGCCTGGCCGATGGCGGACGGTTGCGACCGTTCCGCACCGCCGAACCCGGTCGCCACCCCGTCCCCGCCCTTGGCGAGCTTTTCCTCGAGATGCCGCAAACGCTCGGCGAGCTCGGCATCGTGGCCACTCTCGTCTCCGTCCGCCTTCCCGTTCCGGATGTCTTCGTCGCTCACCGCCCTGCAGTCCGTCTTGATGAACAACCAGAGCTTCGCGCCGCAAACGCACGGGAATGGCCGGCCGGACCGGAAGGGTCCCCGAAGCCGCGCGCACCATAGTTGGTGGCAAATGGGGTGTCAAGGCGCCGTTTCACTTGGTAGACGATTGAAAAATAAGCAAAATCGGAAGTCTGCGACGAACTGCCAGTATGCGGCGCAACATCGCCGCGAACGGTGGCCGCGAACGGCACGGATTCGCTTTGCGACACCCGGCCGGCAATCGCCGGGTCAGCTCGCCTCGCGGAAGCGCTCGGCGGTCTCCAGGTCGACCGAAACGAGCTGGCTGACGCCGCGCTCGGCCATGGTGACGCCGTAGAGCCGGTCCATCCGCGCCATGGTGATCGGGTTGTGGGTGACGACGAGGAAGCGCGTGTCGGTGAGCCGGGTCATCTCGTCGACGAGATTGCAGAAGCGCTCGACATTGGCGTCGTCGAGCGGCGCGTCGACCTCGTCGAGCACGCAGATCGGCGCGGGATTGGTGAGGAACACGGCGAAGATCAGCGACATCGCCGTCAGCGCCTGCTCGCCGCCGGAGAGCAGCGTCATCGTCTGCGGCTTCTTGCCGGGCGGCCGGGCGACGATCTCGAGGCCGGCCTCGAGCGGGTCGTCCGACTCGGTCAGCATCAGTTCGGCCGTGCCGCCGCCGAAAAGCTTCTGGAAGAGGTCGCGGAAATGGCCGTTGACCTCCTCGAAGGCGGCGAGCAGGCGCTCGCGGCCCTCGCGGTTGAGGCTGCCGATGGCCTGGCGCAGGCGACGGATCGCCTCGACGAGGTCGTCGCGCTCGGAGACGAGGGCGTCGCGGCGCTCGGCGATCTCGCGCACCTCGTCCTCGGCCCTGAGATTGACACTGCCGAGGCGCTCGCGCTCCTGGCGCAGGCGCTCCAGCCGGTCCTCGACGGCGGCGGTCGGCGGCAGGGTCGCTTCGGCCCCGAGACCGGCGAGCGCGGCGACGGCACCGGGCTCGACCTCGAGCGTTTCGACGATGCGGGCCTCGACCTCGCGCACCCGTTCGAGCGCCGCCGACAGGCGCTCCTCGGCGCGGGCCTGGCCCTCGCGGGCTTCCGAGAGCGCGGCGAGCGCCTCGCGCGCCGCCCGGTCGGCGGCGGCAAGCCCGGTTTCGGCCTCGGCGAGGCGGTCGGCGGCGTCGCGGCGGGTCGCCCCGGCGGTGCCGAGCGAGGCGTCGAGGGCGCGTCGCTTCTCGTCGAACTCGTCCGGGGCGGCGGCCAGCGCCTCGTGCTCGGCGGCGGCCGCGGCGCGGCGCTCGGCAAGGGTCGCGACATGGGCCTGCGAATTGGCGATGCGGGCCTGCCAGGCCGACCGCTCGCGCTCGATCGCGGCGAGGCGCTGCTGGCGCAGCCCGGCCTCGCGGGCAAGGCCGTCGGCGGTGGCGCGGGCCTCGGCGGCGCCGGCGCGATCGTTCGCGACCTCGGTGCGCAGGACGGTGATGCGCTGCTGCAGATCGGTCGGGTCGGCGGCCTCGGCGAGCGCCGCTTCGGCGCGGGCGACCTCGGCACGGGCCTCCTCGATGCCGGCGGCGAGACGGGCGCCGTTGGCGTCGAGCGCTTCCTTGCGGGCGAGCGCCTCGCTCTGGCGGCGCTCGGCGCGGGCCAGGGCGGCGCGGGCCTCGGCCTCCGCGGTGCGGGCGGCGCGGGCGGCTTCGCGGCGGGCCCGTTCGGCGGCGACCGCATCGGCAAGACTGGTCGCGGCGGCGGCCAGCGTTTCCTTCAGCACGCCGACGGTGGCGCGGGCAAGGGCGGCCTCGGTCAGCACCGCTTCGAGGCGGTTCTTCTGGGCAAGGCGCTCGGTCGCCGCGGTCGGTGCCTCGGCGGTGGCGGTAAAGCCGTCCCAGCGCCAGAGATCGCCCTCGCGCGACACCAGCCGCTGGCCGGGGCTGAGCCGGGCCTGCAGCGCGGCGCCGCGCTCGCGGGAGACGAGGCCGACGCGGGCAAGGCGGCGGGCGAGCTCGGCCGGCGCCTCGACGCGGGCCGACAACGGATCGGCACCGTCGGGCAGCGGCTCGACCGCATCCGCGCCGGCAAGGTGCGTCCAGCGGGCCGGGGCGGCAGCATCGAGGCTCGCCTCGAGATCGTCGCCGAGCGCGGCGCCGAGAGCGGCCTCGAAGCCCGGCGCGACCTTGATGCGGTCGACGACGGGGGCGAATTTGCGG
The DNA here is from genome assembly GCA_029572955.1 of Pseudomonadota bacterium. Classification (GTDB taxonomy): domain Bacteria; phylum Pseudomonadota; class Alphaproteobacteria; order Rhizobiales; family JAKPQE01; genus JAKPQE01. The sequence continues at coordinate 5,742 of JAKPQE010000010.1, read as the reverse complement.
CCGGACGCGCCGGCGAGAATGCGCTCCAGCGTGCCGGCCTCGGCCTCGTGGCGATTGAGCTCGGCCTCGGCGGCGGCGAGCGGGGCTCGGGCGGCGGCCTCGCCGTTGCGCGCCGCCTCGGTCGCGGTCTCGGCGGCGGCGGTCGCGGCCTCGGCCGTGGCGAGCGCCGCCTCGGCGGCTTTCAGGCGGTCGCGGTCGGCGGTGATCGTCGAGCCGGGGCCGAGGGTCGCGGCCAGCGCCTCGGCCTCGCGGGCAACATTGGCGGCCTCGGCCTCGAGCCGGGCAAGGCGCGCGCCGGCGTCGCGGATGGCGCGGGCGAGGCTGTCGCGGCGGGCGGCGACTTCGGCCGCCTCGCGGGTCGCCTCGGTCAGCGCCGCCTCGCTCGCCTGCAGGCGGACGGTCGCCTCGCCGAGCCGGTCGGCGGCCTCGCGCTCGCGGGCGCCGGCGGCCTCGGTGTCGGCGACGAGGGTCGCGGTTTCCGCGGCGAGCGCCTCGAGGAAGCCTTCGTTCTCGCCGGCGAGACGATGTTCGCGGGCGATGTCCTCGTCGAGCTGGGCGATGCGGTGGGCGAGCTCGGCGAGGCGGGCGCGGGCGCGCTTCTCCTCGGCCTCGAGTTCGCCGCGGGCGAGCGTCAGGCGCTGCAGGGCGGCGGCGGCGCGGGCTTCGGCCTCGCGCAGCTCGGGCATGCGCAGGGCGGCGACGGCCTCGTTCTTGGCGGCCTCGCCCTGCGCGGTGGCACGCTCGGCGACTGCCCGCCGGGCGGTGGCGAGTTCGGCGTCGGCCTCGCGCACGGCGCCGCGCGCCGCCGTCCAGCGCAGATGGAAGAGCGTCGCCTCGGCCTTGCGGATATCGGCCGAGATCGAGCGATAGCGGGTCGCCTGGCGGGCCTGGCGCTTCAGGCTCTCGAGCTGCTGGTCGATCTCGACGAGCACGTCCTCGAGCCGGTCGAGATTCTGTTCGGCGCCCTTGAGGCGCAGCTCGGCCTCGTGGCGGCGGCTGTAGAGGCCGGAAATGCCGGCGGCTTCCTCGAGAATGGCGCGGCGGGCCTGCGGCTTGGCGGCGATCAGCTCGCCGATCTGGCCCTGGCGCACGAGGGCCGGCGAGCGCGCGCCGGTCGAGGCGTCGGCAAAGAGCAGCTGCACGTCGCGGGCGCGCACCTCGCGGCCGTTGATGCGATAGAGCGAGCCCTGCTCGCGCTCGATGCGGCGGATGACCTCGATCGTCTCGGTGTCGTTGAAGGCGGCCGGCGCGCTGCGGTCGGCATTGTCGAGGGTCAGCGAGACCTCGGCGGTGTTGCGCGCCGGGCGGTTGTTCGAGCCGGAAAAGATGACGTCGTCCATGCCCGAGGCGCGCATCGCCTTGTACGAGCTTTCGCCCATCACCCAGCGCATCGCCTCGACGAGATTGGACTTGCCGCAGCCGTTCGGACCGACGACGCCGGTCAGCCCCGGTTCGATGACGAATTCGGAAGCCTCGACGAACGACTTGAAGCCGGCAAGGCGCAGCTTGACGAACTTCATCGCGTCAACGCCCCGGGCACGGCGCCGCCATGCCCGCCGATCGTGGCAGGGCCGAGGTCCCCTTTAGAGCAGAGGATCGATGACCGTGGCGAATTCCTCAATCGTCCGGGCCCCGCGGAACTCTTGGCCATTGATGTAGAAGGTCGGCGTCGAATGGAGGCCGAACTTTTCGAAGGCGGTGCGCTTGACCTTGTCGAGTCCGTCGATAACCGTCCGATTCGTCAAGCAGGCGTCGAAAGACTCCTGTGTAAAACCGATCTGGCGGGCGAGCGCGGTCAGGCCCTCGACCGGCTTGTCGGTGAAGGCCCAGACGGTCTGCGTGTCGAAGAACATGCCGGTGACGTCGAAAAAGCGATCGGGAGCCGAGCAGCGGGCAAGCGCCGAGGCCGCCATGGCGAGCGCGTCGAGCGGATATTCGCGGAAGATGAAGCGCACCTTGCCGGTGTCGATGTAACGCTTCTTCAGTTCCGGGAAGGTCTTGCCGTGAAAGTCGGCGCAGTGGCTGCAGGTCAGCGAGGCATATTCGACGATGGTGACCTTGGCGTCGGGCGAGCCGAGCGACTTGTCGTCCTCGGGGCCGGCGGCGAGCACGTCCTCGGCCGGGAAGGTCTTTTCCTCGTCGTCGGCGGCGACGGCGAGGCCGGCACCGGCCAGAACCAGGAAAGCCGCGGCAAGGACCGCGGGAACGTCGAAAATGCGCCGGGCGCCGGTGAGTGCTCGCATGGTTTCCTCTCGCTGTTGCCGCAGGCCCCCCCCCCGTGCCCCGGGGAGGCCGGTCGAGGCCTTATACTCCAAGAGACAGAACTTGCGAAATATGGCGGCGATGCGACCGGCCGGTCACGATTTCGCGAGCGGCGGCAAGATGTTGATCCGCACCCGCTCAGGCCTTGCGGTCGGCGAGCACGCCGCGACCGAGACGGGCGAGCGCTTCGCGCAGCCCCGCGTCGTCGACGGCACCGAGCCGGGCCTGCAGCGCCGCCTCGCGATCGGCGTCGAGGACCGGCGGCGCCGGTACCTTGCGCTCGCGCGACGGGGCGAGCGGACGCTGCACGATGCGCAGCCGGCCGATCGCCGGATAGCCGAGGAAAGCGTTGAGCTTTTCGACGATCAGCGCCGATTGCTGCTGGACGGCGAGGGCATGGGCGCCGGCGACCCTGAGGACGAGCGTCGCCGGCTCGCGGGCAGCGTCCGGATCGGCGATGGCGCGCGGCCAATTGAGGCTTTCCGGCTGGGTGACGCGGGCAAGGGCGGCGCCGACGATCTCCGGCCACCAGGCGACGAGATCGGCGGTGGCAAAGCCGCGCTGGCGGCAGACCGGCGAGAGAATGGGCGAAACGAGATCGGCGAGCGGCACGGCGCCGCGTCGTCTAGTCGTCGCCTTTTTCGGTATCGTCGCCACCCGTCGTCCCCGTCACTTCGTCCTTGATCCGGCGCGCCGGCGCTGCATCCTTGTCGCCGCGCGGCGGGACCGGCCCCGAGCATAGTCGATGGCCGGCCGGCGCGGAAACCCGTTCGAAGGAGGACGCGCTTGGCAGGACCGGGAACGACGAGCGACGCGGCCGAGCGCCTGCTCGCCTGGTACGAGCGGCACGGGCGGACCCTGCCCTGGCGGGTCGGGCCGCCGGCGCGGGCGGCGGGCGCCCGGCCCGACCCCTATCGCGTCTGGCTTTCCGAGATCATGCTGCAGCAGACGACGGTCGCCGCCGTCGGGCCCTATTTCGCCGATTTCCTCGGCCGCTGGCCGACGCTCGCCGACCTCGCGGCGGCCGACGAGCACGAGGTGATGAAGGCCTGGGCCGGGCTCGGCTATTACGCCCGGGCGCGCAATCTCCTCGCCTGCGCGCGCGCCGTCGCGGAGACCCATGGCGGCCGCTTTCCGACGACCGCCGCGGCGCTCGCCGAGCTTCCCGGCATCGGCCCCTACACCTCGGCGGCGATCGCGGCGCTCGCCTTCGACGAGCCGGTCGCCGTCGTCGACGGCAATGTGGAGCGGGTGATGACCCGGCGCCTGGCGATCGACGAGCCCCTGCCCGGCGTCAAGGCGACGATCCGCGACCGGCTCTCCGAGTTCGTGCCGGCGGAGCGGCCGGGCGAGTTCGCCGAGGCGATGATGGATCTCGGCGCGACGATCTGCACGCCGAAGCGGCCGGCCTGCGCCCTCTGCCCGTGGGACGGCGACTGCCGCGCCCGCAAGGCCGGCGACATGGAGCGCTATCCGGTGAAGGCGGAAAAGGCGGCGCGGCCGGCGCGCCACGGCACCGCCTTCGTCACGGTCCGGGCCGACGGCGCGGTGCTGCTGCGGCGGCGGGCGCCGAAGGGGTTGCTCGGCGGTATGGCGGAGGTGCCCTCGACGGAGTGGGCCGAAACGGCGCCGGCGCCACGACCGCCTTTCCCTGCAAGCTGGCGCGAGGCGGGCGCGGCGAGCCACACCTTCACCCACTTCCACCTCGAACTCGCGGTCTGGCGGGCCGATGTCGGGGAAATTGCCGTGATGCCGGCGGGCGCCTGGTGGAGCCCGCCCGAGGCACTCGGCGGCGAGGCGCTGCCGACGGTCATGAAGAAGGCAATCGTCGCGGCAGCGCCGGAACTTGCCCCGGCGCTGCGACGGAGACGCTGATCGGCGGCGGCGCACGCCCTGCCCGCGCCGCGTCCATATTGTTGTTTTTGCGCGTATTCTTGTTCGAAAACCGGTTCCCGTTTTTCGGGAATACGCTAGCCGGCCGCCGCCATCTCGCGGCGCACGACGGCGCGGTAGACGTCGATCGGCTCGCGCGCGCCGGCCTTGTCGACATGCCAGAAGGTCCAGCCGTTGCAGGCATCGAGCCCCTGGACGCGGGCGCCCATCTTGTGGATCGAGCCGGCCTCGGCATCGACCGCGAGGGTGCCGTCGGCGCGCACCACGGCGCGGTGGCGGCCCTTGACATCGGTGAGGATGGTGCCGGCCGGCACGAGACCCGCCTCGACGAGGGTGCCGAAGGCGACGCGCGGCTCGGCCCGCTTCGGGCGGACCGTCTCCAGCGCCTCGGCCGGGGTCGGCTCGATGGCGGCGATGCGCTCGAGCGCGGCGGCGGCATAGGTGCGGTCGCGCTCGACGCCGACGAAGCGGCGGCCGAGGCGCTTTGCCACGGCGCCGGTCGTGCCGGTGCCGAAGAAGGGATCGAGGACGACGTCGCCGGGCTTCGTCGAGGACATCAGCACGCGATGCAGCAGCGCCTCCGGCTTCTGGGTCGGGTGGGTCTTCTTGCCCGCCCCGTCCTTCAGCCGCTCGGCGCCGGTGCAGATCGGCATGTACCAGTCGGAGCGCATCTGGACGTCGTCGTTCGCCTTTTTCAGGGCCTCGTAATTGAAGGTGTAGCCCTTGGCATCCTGCGAGCGCGAGGCCCAGAGCATCGTCTCGTGGGCGTTGGTGAAGCGGCGGCCGCGGAAATTCGGCATCGGATTGGCCTTGCGCCAGACGATGTCGTTGAGGATCCAGAAGCCGAGGTCCTGGAGGATCGCGCCGACCCGGTAGATGTTGTGATAGGAGCCGATGACCCAGAGCGTGCCGTCGGGCTTCAAGACGCGGCGGCAGGCGAGCAGCCAGGCGCGGGTGAAGTCGTCATAGGCGGCAAAGCTCTGGAACTTGTCCCAGTCGTCGTCGACGGCATCGACCTTCGACTGGTCGGGCCGGACGAGCTCCGATTCGAGCTGCAGGTTATAGGGAGGATCGGCAAAGACCACGTCGACGGAAGCCGCCGGGAGCTTTTCGAGCTCGGCCACGCAATCGCCGATGAGAATGGAATCGAGCCAGTGAGGCTCCCGGTGGGACCGGGGGGCCTTCGCCGGCGCCCCCGTACGCACAACACCCATAACGCAACACCCTAGAACGCAGGACCGATGCGTCATGGTTACCGGTCTGGGTAAAGGATGGTTTAAGCGGGGGGATGTTGGCGGGGCCTCAGGTGGCGGCCAGGTGTCGGCGCGGGGGGAGGCGGGTGCGCGGGTACGGGCTATGGCAGCGTCATGGGCCGCCTGAAGGCGGCGAAGCGAGTTTTCCGAAGCGCCGGAGGCGAGGTCGAGGGGGTGGGGGGGGTGTGTGGGGGGCTAGGTTCTGTACTCATAAAAGGGATTCACGGCGGTGGCGAAGTGTGATTCAACCTCCTGACAGGAGGAGATCATGGCTCGCTTCGACCTCTCGGAAAGGGAATGGGAGCTCATCGCGGCGCTATTGCCGAACAAGCCG
>JAKPQE010000009.1 GCA_029572955.1 Pseudomonadota bacterium | reverse complement strand
CGGCTTGTTCGGCAATAGCGCCGCGATGAGCTCCCATTCCCTTTCCGAGAGGTCGAAGCGAGCCATGATCTCCTCCTGTCAGGAGGTTGAATCACACTTCGCCACCGCCGTGAATCCCTTTTATGAGTACAGAACCTAGCCGATAGTCGGGGTCGCCGCCCGCTTGCAAGCCGACGGTGCGATGGTCGAAACTGAGGCCGGCCGTGCCCGGCTGCAAAGGGCACGAAAAGGGATTCGAGAAACGCTCCGCATACTGCGACGGGGGAGGGAACCGCATGGCAAGCCGCTACCACGAGGTCTACGAGGGCTGGAAGAACGACCCGGCCGCATTCTGGGCCGAGGCCGCCAAGGAAATCGACTGGGTGAAGCCGGCCGACAAGGTGTTCGACGGCGACCAGGGCGTCTATGGCCGCTGGTTCAGCGGCGCGACCTGCAACACCTGCTTCAATGCCGTCGACCGTCACGTCGCCGGCGGCCGTGCCGACCAGGCGGCGATCATCTACGACAGCCCGATCACCGGCAGCCAGCGGACCTACAGCTATGCCGAGCTGAAGGCCGAAGTCGCCGCGCTCGCCGCGGTGCTCTCCGACCTCGGCGTGGAGAAGGGCGACCGCGTCATCGTCTATATGCCGATGGTGCCGGAAGCGGCCTTCGCGATGCTCGCCTGCGCCCGCATCGGCGCCATCCATTCGGTGGTGTTCGGCGGCTTTGCGGCCAAGGAACTGGCGACCCGCATCGACGATGCGCGCCCGAAGATGATCATCACCGCGTCCTGCGGCATCGAGCCGGGCCGGGTCATCGCCTACAAGCCGCTGCTCGACGGCGCCATCGACATGTCGAAGTACAAGCCGGAGAAGTGCCTCGTGCTGCAGCGCGAGCAGGCGGCGGCGACGATGGTCGAGGGCCGCGATTTCGACTATGCCGAACTCGTCGGCGCGGCGCGCGCGGCCGGCCGCGATCCCGGCTGCACCACGGTGGCGGCGACCGATCCGCTCTACATCCTCTACACCTCGGGCACGACGGGCGTGCCGAAGGGCGTGGTGCGCGACAATGGCGGCCACATGGTCGCCCTCAACTGGTCGATGAAGAACCATTACGGCATCGAGCCGGGCGAGGTGTTCTGGGCCGCGTCCGACGTCGGCTGGGTGGTCGGCCATTCCTACATCGTCTACGCGCCGCTGCTCGCCGGCTGCACGACGATCCTGTTCGAGGGCAAGCCGGTCGGCACGCCCGACGCCGGCACCTTCTGGCGCGTCATCTCGGAGCACAACGTCGCCGCGCTCTTCACCGCGCCGACGGCGTTCCGCGCCATCAAGAAGGAAGACCCGAACGGCACTTTCATCGGCAAGTACGACCTGAAATGCCTCCGGACCCTGTTCCTCGCCGGCGAGCGCGCCGACCCGGACACGATCATGTGGGCCGAGCGCATGCTCGGCGTGCCGGTGATCGATCACTGGTGGCAGACCGAGACGGCCTGGGCGATCGCCGGCAATCCGGTCGGCCTCGGCCAGCTGCCGGTCAAGTACGGCTCGCCGACGGTCGCCATGCCGGGCTACGACGTGCAGGTGCTCGACGATGCCGGCCATGCCGTCAAGCCGGGCACGCTCGGCAACATCGTCGTCAAGCTGCCGCTGCCGCCGGCCTGCCTGCCGACGCTGTGGAACAACGACGAGCGCTTCAAGGCCGGGTATCTCGAGGAGTTCCCGGGCTACTACAAGACGGCCGACGCCGGCTTCATGGACGATGAGGGCTATCTGTTCATCATGGCCCGCACCGACGACATCATCAACGTCGCCGGCCACCGCCTGTCGACGGGCGGCATGGAAGAGGTGCTGGCGAGCCATCCGGACGTCGCCGAATGCGCCGTCATCGGCATCGCCGACAAGCTGAAGGGCCAGGTGCCGGCCGGCTTCGTGGTGCTGAAGGCCGGTGTCGACCGGCCCGAGACGGAGCTGCAGAAGGAGCTGATCGGCCTCGTGCGCGACAAGATCGGCCCGGTCGCGGCCTTCAAGATCGCCATGGTCGTCGCCCGCCTGCCGAAGACGCGCTCGGGCAAGATCCTGCGCGGCACGATGCGCCAGATCGCCGACGGCGAGCCGGTCAAGACGCCGGCGACGATCGACGATCCGGCGATCCTCGGCGAGATCGCCGAGACCATGAAGACGCACGGCGTCGGCAGCGCCTGAGCCGCGGCGCGACAGGACGAAGCACACCAGCCGGGCGGCCTCGCGGCCGCCCGGTTTCGTTTGGCGCGCGGCCGGCGTCGGTTCCGGGGCGGGGCGGCCGGCGATTTGCGGGCTTCGTCGGCCGGCCGCATGGGGTATAAGGGCGGGTGGCCGACGAGAGGGAATCGCCATGAGCTTGCAGAACAAGGTCGCCATCGTCACCGGTGGCGCCAGCGGCATCGGGCTCGCCATCGCCCGCCGCTTCGTCACCGACGGTGCCCAGCTGGTGATCGCCGACGTAGACGAGAAGGCCGGCGCCGAGGCGGTCGAGACCCTTTCCCCCTATGGTTCGGTCAAGTTCGTGTCGTGCGACGTCGCCGAGCGGCTCGACGTGCGCAACATGATCGCGGCAACGACCACCGCCTTCGGCGACATCGACATTCTCGTCAATGCGGCCGGCCTGATGCAGGACGTCGACTTTCTCGAGATGGAGGAAGACGAATTCGATCGCATGATGCGGGTCAATCTCAAGGGCCAGTTCCTGTGCGGCCAGACGGTGGCGCGGCTAATGGTCGAGGCGGTTGCGGCCGGCAAGTCGGCCGGCACGATCGTCAATCTCTCCTCGATCAGCGCCGTCGTCGCGATGCCGCGCCAGGCCGGCTACTGCGCCTCCAAGGGCGGCGTTGACCAGCTCACCAAGGCGATGGCCCTGGCTCTCGCCCCGCACGGCATCCGCGTCAACGCGATCGGTCCGGGCACGGTCAATTTCGATGCGTCCGGCGATGGCAACGGCCATGCCAACGGCGACCGGGCGCTGCGCCACAAGGTGGCGGCGCGCACGCCGCTCGGCCGTCCGGGCGAGCCAAAGGAGATCGCGGCGATCGCCGCCTTCCTCGTTTCCGACGAGGCGAGCTACCTTACCGGCCAGACGATCTATGCCGATGGCGGCCGGTTGGCGCTCAACCTGACGATGCCCTCGGGCGAGGCCTGACCGGGGAGCGCGGATCCGCCGGCGGCGACGACGAGCCGCGCCACGGTCGCCCGCGGGGATGCCGCGGCGAGACTGGAAACGTCGCGGGGCCGGGCGGGAGCTTGGGTTCGGCCGGCACCCTGCCCATATGGAGAAAAGGACCAAGCTAGCGGGGCGACATGGCGGATCCGATCTTCCGCACCAAGGATCTGAGGAAGATCTACCAGACCGGCGAGGTCGAGGTGCACGCGTTGCGCGGCATCGACTTCTCGGCCGAGAAGGGGGATTTCGTCGTCCTGCTCGGCCCGTCCGGTTCGGGCAAGTCGACCTTCCTCAACATCGTCGGCGGGCTCGACCGGGCAAGCTCGGGCGAGGCCTGGTTCGCCGACCACGAGCTGACCGCGCTCGACGAGAGGGGGCTCACCCGCTACCGCCGCGACCATGTCGGCTTCGTCTTCCAGTTCTACAACCTGGTGCCGAGCCTGACGGCGCTCGAAAACGTCGCCCTCGTCACCGAGATCGCCAACGATCCGATGCATCCGATGGAGGCGCTCGCCCTCGTCGGCCTCGAGGACCGGGCCGACCATTTTCCGGCGCAGCTCTCGGGCGGCGAGCAGCAGCGCGTCGCGATCGCGCGGGCGATCGCCAAGCGGCCGGACGTGCTCCTGTGTGACGAACCGACCGGCGCGCTCGATTCCAAGACTGGCATCCGGGTGCTCGAGGCGCTCGTCTCGGTCAACAACGAACTCGGTACGACGACGCTCGTCATCACCCACAACGTGGCCATTCGCGAGATCGCGCATTCGGTCGTCCATTTCGGCGACGGGCGGATCGTCGGCACCGAGACGAACGCGACGCGCAAGCGGCCCGACGAAATCTCGTGGTGAGTAAGAGCATCACCGGACCAGATTGAACCGTTCTGACGGAGCAGATTTGTGACAAGGTCAAGCAAAGGCGCGATGGGCGGGCCGGTGGCCCGGCCGAGCGCGTTTGGGCAGGATTTGGCGCAAATCTGCCCGTCTCTCCCGAACAGGAACGTCTTCCGGTTCGGGGAAGAAGGATCCCAAGTCGGGCAAGCCCGGCTTGGGTGGGTTTCCGATTGGCGGGCACCCGCCGCCGATGCGGTCTTGCCCGATGCCCCGCATCGCGCCGCGACCACCTCGACGGTGGATTGCCTCGCCAATCGTGAAACAGAACTGGTCCAATCTGGTCGGATGATGCTCTGACATGGCGATGCTCACCCGCAAGCTCCGACGCGATCTTCGCCGGCTCTGGCCGCAGGCGCTCGCCATCGCCTTCGTCATGGCGGCGGGTGTGGCGACGCTGATCCTTGCGACCGGTGCCTATGCCTCGCTGTCCGAGACGCGGTCCGCCTATTACGAGCGCAACCGCTTCGCCGACCTCTTCGCCAGCGTCACGCGCGCGCCGAACGGCCTTGCCCAGCGCATCGCCGAGATACCGGGCGTTGCCGCCGTCGAGACGCGTATCGCCAAGCTGGCGCTGCTCGACATCGCGGGCATGCGCGAGCCGGCCTCGGCGATGTTCGTGTCGCTGCCCGATATCGGCGAGCAGCGGCTGAACACGCTCTACATGCGCTCCGGGCGGCTGCCGATCCCCGGCGACGACCGCGAAGTGGTGGTCAATGCCTCCTTCGCCGACGCACACGGCTTCGGGCTCGGTGATCGGTTCGCGGCGCTGCTCAACGGCACCAAGCGGCAGCTGACCATCGTCGGCATCGGCCTTTCGCCGGAATACATCTTCACCCTCGGCCCGGGCGAACTCGTGCCGGACGACCGCCGGTTCGGCGTCGTCTGGATGTCGGAAAAGGCGCTCGCCGCCGCCTTCGATCTCGACGGGGCGTTCTCCGACGTTGCCGTCACGCTGATGCGGGACGTCTCCGAGCAGACGGTGATCGACGAGCTCGACGTCCTCCTCAAGCGCTACGGCTCGGAGGGCGCCTATGGCCGCAAGGACCATCTCTCGCACGCCTTTCTCGACGCCGAGCTGAAGCAGCTCCAGGCGATGGCGCGCATCCTGCCGCCGATCTTCCTCGTCGTCGCGGCGTTCCTCGTCAACATGACGCTGAGCCGGCTGGTGGCGCTCGAGCGCGAGCAGATCGGCCTCCTGAAGGCGATCGGCTACAGCAATGTCGCGGTCGGCATGCACTATCTGCAGTTCGTCGCGGTGATCGCCCTTGCCGGCATCGCCATCGGGGCGGCCGGCGGCACTTGGCTCGGCGTCGGGCTGACGCGGCTCTACCAGGATTTCTACCACTTCCCGTTCCTCGTCTTCGACAAGGACCCGGCGATGTACATCACCGGTGCGGTGGTGACCCTCTTTGCAGCGCTCGCCGGCGCGATCCGGGCCGTCGCCGGGGTCGTCGGGCTGTCGCCGGCGGTCGCCATGTCGCCGCCGGCGCCGGGGCGCTACCGCAGGCTGTTCGAGCTGCCGCGGATGATCGCGGCGCTGTTGCCGACGACCATCGTGATGGTGTCGCGCAATCTCGTCCACTGGCCGATCCGCACCGGCTCGACGATCCTCGGCATGGCGCTCGGCGTGTCGATCCTCGTCGCCTCGCTGTGGACGATCCCCTCGATCGACCTGATGATCGACGTCACCTTCTATCGCGCCGACCGGCAGAGCGCCTCGATCAGCTTTGCCGAGACGAAGCGCCTCTCGGCCGCCTTCGACGTCGCCCGGCTGCCGGGGGTGTCGACGGTCGAGCCCTATCGCACGCTGGCGGTGCGCCTGCGCCATGGTCACGTGTCGCGGCGGGTGGCGATCACCGGCAAGCCGATCGATGCCGATCTCAGCCGGGTGCTCGATATCGATTTCGATCCGGTGCGCCTGCCGGAGACCGGCATCGTGCTCTCCGACATGCTGGCGCGCATTCTCGACGCGCGGGTCGGCGATCTCGTCGAGGCGGACATTCTCCAGGGCGAGCGGCGCACGGTCGAGGTGCCGGTGACGGCGATCGTGCAGGGCTATATGGGCCTGACGAGCTACATGAATCTCGACGCGCTCAATCGTCTGGCGCGCGAGGGGGCGCTGGTCAGCGGCGTCCACCTCTCCTACGACGCGGCCGAGGAAGACGCGCTCTTCAAGGAGATCGAGGATATTCCGGCGGCCAATTTCATCGCGCTGCAGAAGGTCTCGCTGCAGAAGTTCCGCGAGACGCTCGCCGACAACATCCTGATCATGATCACGGTCTATGTGGTGCTCGCCGGGGTGATCGCATTCGGCGTCGTCTACAACGCGGCGCGCATCTCGCTCTCGGAGCGGGCGCGCGAACTCGCCAGCCTCAGGGTCCTCGGCTTCACCCGGGCCGAAGTCTCGGCGATCCTGCTCGGCGAACTCGGCCTCCTCACGCTGCTGGCTCAGCCGCTCGGCTGGCTCATCGGCTACTTGTTCGCCAAGGCGATGGCGGTAAGCTTCGAGACCGAGCTCTACCGCATGCCGTTCCTGGTCGAGGCCTCGACCTTTGCCGAATCGAGCCTCGTCGTCCTTGCCGCCGCCGCCATTTCGGCCCTCGTCGTGCGCCGGCGCATCGACCGCCTCGACCTCATCGAAGTGCTGAAGACACGGGAGTGACAGCCGTTATGGGGAAATCCGTTCGCCGGCTCGTCGTCATCGTCATCCTCGCGGGCGTCGTCGCCCTCAGCTGGTGGGCGCTGAAGCCGAAGCCCTATTCGGTGGATCTCGCCGCAATCGCCGCCGGGCCGCTCGAGGTGACCGTCGAGGAAGAGGGCGTGACCCGCATCCGCGACGTCTACACGGTGTCGGCGCCGGTCGGCGGCAAGACGTTGCGCTCGCCGCGCAAGGTCGGCGACGAGGTGATCGCCGACGAGACGTTGCTCGCCGTCGTCCAGCCGACCGATCCGACCTTCCTCGACGCGCGCAGCCAGCGCGTCGCCCAGGCCTCGGTCAGTGCCGCCGAGGCGGCGGTCGCCCTCGCCGGGGCGCAGGTCAGCGAGAGCCAGTCGAACCTCGATTTCACCAAGAGCGACCTCGACCGGGCGATCGAACTCGCGCGGCGCAAGACGATCTCGGAACGGGCGCTCGAGAAAGCGCGGCTCGACGTCGCCACCGCCGAGGCGAGCCTTGCCAGCGCCGAAGCGACGCTCGAAGTGAGGAAGCGCGAACTCGAAAGCGCCAGGGCGCAGCTCATCCAGCCGGGCGAGAACGAGCCCCGGCCCGAGGTCTGCTGCGTGCAGGTGCGCTCGCCGGTGAGCGGCCGGGTGCTGAAGGTGGTCAACGAGAGTGAACAGGTGGTGCCGGCCGGCACGCCGCTGATCGAGGTTGGCGATCCGGCCAATCTGGAACTCGTCGTCGACCTCCTGTCGCGCGACGCGGTCCGCGTGGTGCCCGGCGCGCGGGCGCGGATCGATGCCTGGGGCGGCGAGAAGACCCTCGATGCGACCGTCGAGCGGATCGAGCCGGCGGCCTTCACCAAGGTGTCGGCGCTCGGCATCGAGGAGCAGCGGGTCAAGACCGTCCTGAAGCTCGACAGTCCGCAGGAGGAATGGCGCGAACTCGGCCACGGCTTCCGCGTCGTCGCCCACATCGTCGTCTGGCGGAAGGACGACGCGCTGGTCGTGCCGCTCGCGGCGCTGTTCCGGCGCGGCGGCGACTGGGCGGCGTTCAGGGTCGTCGACGGCATTGCCCACATCGCCAGGGTCGAGATCGGCGAGCGCAACCAGCGCGAGGCCGAGATCCTCGGCGGCCTTGCCGCCGGCGACCGGGTGATCCTCCATCCCAACGACGAGATCGCCGACGGCACGGCAGTGGCCGAGCGGGTCATCACCGAGGACTGACGCGAAGGCCGCGAGGGCACCGCCCGATTGTCATCGCCGGCGCGGCGGAGGCGTCGCGTCGCCCGCCCGAAGTCGGCGTCATCGCCCTTGCCGGATCGCGCGGTTGGCGACACGGCGAGGGACTTCTCATGCCCGGCGCGGCACCCGGACGCAGTATCGCCGATATTTCTTGCAAATGCGAATGAATTGCAATAATGATCCGGCATGACGTCGAGCCGGTGCGGTCCGCCGGATCACGACGGGTCGGGCGGCAATCGGGCGAAGGAGCGCATGATGCTGATCTTGAGAATGTTGACGCCGGAAGGTCTTGCCGGGCTGCTCGTCGAGGAGGCCGAGCTCTACGCCGAGCGCCGCCGGGTGCGCGGTGCCGCGCCGGTCGCTTCGCGGCGCGGGACGGGGACGACGGGTGGCGGCCGGCCGGGCAACGCCCCATCGTCGCTCATCGGTTGATGCGGGGGGCCGATGCGCCGGCGGCGAAAGACGGTCGGCGGCGGTCCGGTTGGCGGGTCGGGATTTGCGAAGGCGTGCGAATGGTGCTGGCGGAGCCGACCCGCCGGTTCTATATATCGGGATGGCGAGGCTGCGCGGTTCGTCAGGAGCTTGCATCCCCGGGGCCTTATCGATCCTGAAGGGAGCTGTCCCTGGTAGAGCCCGAGGGCTCTTTCATATGGCGCCCACCTACACTGTAGGTTTCCCGGGATCGAATTCTCCAACGGCCGAGGTGGCTTCGTCATTACCTCATCCAGCCGGCGGGCGCGCCGCCGCGATCTTCGTCGGGCGCGCGGTCGCGACTATGACCGACGCGACGTGACGACCCCAGCGGCTCCCTCGACGATCCAGCCGGACAATACCGGCATCGGCGCCCTCAAGGCTGCCTTGCGGGCCGAGATGCTGGCGCGCCGCGCGGCGATCGCGCCGGCCCTGCGCCAGGCGGCGGTGGCAGGGCTCGCGACGCATGCGGACGGGCTGGGCGATGTCACGGATGTCGTCGTTGCCGGCTTCTCGCCGATCCGCGGCGAGATCGATCCCTTTGCCCTGATGGAAACGCTGCACCGGCGCGGCGCCCGCGTCGCGCTGCCGGCGCTCGACGGCGATCGCCTCGTCTTCCGGCGCTGGCGCCCGGGCGACCGGCTGGTGCCGGCGCCGTTCGGCACGGCGGAGCCGGCGGCCGATGCCGAGGCGGTGGCGCCGGCGGTGCTGCTGGTGCCGCTGCTCGCCTTCGACCGGGCCGGCGGGCGGCTCGGCTACGGCAAGGCGTTCTACGACCGGGCGATCGCGGAGCTTGCCGAAAAGGGTCCGGTGCGCGCCGTCGGTGTCGCCTTCGCGCTGCAGGAGGCGGCCGAGGTTCCGATGGAAAATCACGATCGCCGGCTTGACCTCGTCCTGACCGAATGCGAGGCGATTGTCTGCGCCGCCGCTGCGGCGGGCTGAACAGGAGAGTTGGAACGATGCGGCTGATGATGCTCGGAGACGTGGTCGGACGCGCCGGACGGCGGGTCGTGCTCGAGCATCTGCCGCGCCTCGTCGCCGATCTCGCGCTCGATTTCGTCGTCGTCAACGGCGAGAACGCCGCCGGCGGCTTCGGCATCACCGAGGCGATCTTCCGCGAGATCGTCGACGCCGGGGCCGATGTCATCACCACCGGCAACCATGCCTGGGACCAGCGCGAGGCGCTCGTCTTCATCGAGCGCGAGCAGCAGTTGCTCCGGCCCGCCAACTTCCCGGCCGGCACGCCGGGGCGCGGCGCCAATCTCTACATGGCCCGCAACGGCGCCCGCGTGCTCGTCGTCAACGCCATGGGACGGGTGTTCATGGATGCGCTCGACGATCCCTTCGCCAGCGTCGCGGCGGTGCTTGAGACCTGTCCGCTCGGCGAGCAGGCCGACATGGTGGTCGTCGACTTCCACGCCGAGGCGACGAGCGAGAAGCAGGCGATGGCCTATTTCCTCGACGGGCGGGCGACGGTCGTTGCCGGCACCCATACCCATGTGCCGACGGCGGACCATCGGGTGCTGCCGGGCGGCACGGCCTATGTCTCCGATCTCGGCATGTGCGGCGACTACGATTCGGTGCTCGGCATGGAGAAGGACGAGCCGCTGCGCCGGTTCCTCTCCAAGATCCCGTCGGCGCGCTTCGCGCCGGCCGTCGGGGCGGCGACGCTGTCGGGCGTCGTCGTCGATGTCGACGACCGCTCGGGCCTTGCGACGGCGATCGTGCCGATCCGGATCGGCGGCCATCTGGAAGAGCGGCTGCCCTATCCGGCGGGGTGAGGTCCGGTTTTCCGGCGTCGTCGGCCTGCCATCTGGATTTTTCGGGCCGCTTCAGTCTATAAACCGCCGTCTCTTTCGTTCATCGACGGGTTCGAGACCGCCGGCGCGCGGATTGCGCGGCCGGCAACGCCGAGGGGGCGGGTTCCGCCTCCGCCGTCGACGACGCAGCTTTCGGGAAGAAGTCATGGCCGGACATTCACAGTTCAAGAACATCATGTACCGCAAGGGCGCGCAGGATGCGAAGCGCTCCAAGCTGTTCTCCAAGCTCGCCCGCGAGATCACCGTCGCGGCCAAGATGGGCGGTTCCGACGCCAACATGAATGCGGCGCTGCGCCTCGCGATCCAGAACGCCCGCGCGCAGAACATGCCCAAGGACAATATCGAGCGGGCGATCAAGAAGAGCCAGGGCGCCGATGCGTCCAACTACGAGTCGATCCGCTACGAGGGCTACGGGCCGGGCGGCGTCGCCGTCATCGTCGAGGCGCTGACCGACAACCGGAACCGCACGGCGAGCCAGGTGCGCGCCACCTTCTCCAAGTATGGCGGCGCCCTCGGCGAGACCGGTTCGGTGTCGTTCAGCTTCGACCGGGTCGGCGAGATCGGCTACAAGGCGGAGGTCGGCGATGCGGAAGCCGTGCTCGAGGCGGCGATCATGGCCGGTGCCGACGACGTCCAGTCCGGCGACGAGGGCCATGTCATCACCTGCGCCTTCGAAGCGATCGGCGAGGTTTCCTCGGCGCTCGCCGAAGCGCTCGGCGAGGCCGAATCGGTCAACGTCGTCTGGAAGCCGCAGAACACGATCGAGGTCGACGAGGAGAAGGCCGGATCGCTGATGAAGCTGATCGGCATCCTCGAGGACGACGACGACGTGCAGAACGTCTTCTCCAATTTCGAGGTCTCCGAGGACGTGATGGCGAAGCTCACCGCCGCCTGATCCGATCCCGGACCCGCAGACGAGAGGCGATCGCTCCGGCCGGAGCGGTCGCCTTTTTTGCATGTGTGTCAGGGTGCCCTGGCGCGGTAGTCGTCGCTGTCGAGGAGCTTGCGCAGGCGTTCGAGGAACGGCAGCGCGGCGGCGAACTCGGCCTCCGGGATATCGGCGAGAAGGCCGGCGATGCCGGGCCCGATGCGGGCGATCGCACGGTCGTGGACGGCCCGGCCGGCATCGGTGAGGAATACCCGCTTGGCACGGCCGTCGCGGGCGTCGGGCCGCAGTTCGACGAAACGGCGCGCCTCGAGCCGGGCGAGCGTGTTGGTCATCGCGCCGCGGGTCACCTGGAAGGCATCGGCGAGATCGCTCGGATTGCGATCGTCGCCGAGGCGGACCAGGTGATCGAGGAGGGCGAACTGCGGCACGGTCAGCCCGTCCTCGAGCCAGCGCCCGAGAAGCGTCGTCGCGAGCTGGTCGATGATGCCGATCTCGCGGAAGACGCGGAATGGAACCGGTACCTCGGTCATGCGCCGACCATCCTTTCGGCGAGCGGCCAGCGCGGGCTCGGGGCGACGGCGGGGGCATAGCCGAGACGCACGAGCATCTGCACGGTGTGGCCGGGCGGGGCGAGAAGGTCGTGGACCTCGCGATAGGGTCCGGCCATCTCGGGATATTCCTCGAGCGCCTGGCTGAGCGGATGAAAGGCGAGGCCGGCGAGCGTCGCGGCGAGATGGGCGCGCATGTAGACGGCGCCGACGGCGATCTGGATGGCGCGGTCGTTGACGGGCGTCGTGATCCACAGGAACGCCATCGAGGTCGAAAGCGCTTTCTTCCACATGTCGAGGCCGGAGCGGAAGGCGAAGGAGCCGGTGTCGCCCATCGTTGCGGGCGAGAGGATGCCGGCAAGGGAGAGCGCCTCCAGCATTGCGCCCGACATCGCGAGGCCGTCCGGCGCGGCCTCGATCTCGGCCTTGCCGAAGCGCATCGCCGCGTTGCTCTCGGCGAGCGGGGCGGGGGTCAGCATCTCGGTCTCGAAGGCGCGCCAGGTCACGTCGCGGAGCGTTGCGACGGTCGCCGCGTCGGTGGTGGTGAGGACGGCGGCGCCGGCCGGCGAAAGGCGCGCGAATTCGTCGAGCGTCGCGGCGGGAACGGGCCGGGCCGTGTCGAACGAGCCGCGGTTGGTGCGCCGCTCGAGGATCGCGGCAAAGAGAGGGTCGGGCTCGCCCGCCTCGGCGACGAGGCGGATACGGGCGACCGGGCGGGCATCGAGGCGCGGCGCGCCGGCGCCCTCGGGGAACGGCGTGATCTCGGCGCGATAGCCGGCCTCGCGCGCCGCGATGCGCAGCGTCTCGAGGAAACAGCCGAGGCCGATCACGGTCTGGCGGTCGAAGGGGTCGGCCGCCGGCAGGCGCCGGTCGAGGCGGCAGTGGAGCGCCGCCTCCTCCGGGCCGAGGAGTTCGACCGCCCAGGGCTGGAGATTGTGCGGGCTCGGCGCGAGGATCGCATAGGAGAGAGCGCGGACGATCGCGGTGTCGCCAGTACCGGCGTCGCGCCACGGCTTCAGGGCGGCATGGGGCGTGCGGGTGAGGGCGAAACCGGCGGCGCCGGCGGCGAGGATGACCGCCGAGCCACCGAGAACGAGGAGGAACTTGCGGCGGGTCGACATCGGAGTGCCTCCGTTTAATTTAGTTCACAACTAAATTATATACGAGCGACGGTGTTTTCAAGGAGCATCGAGGGGCGGGGGTCACGGGGCGAGAGCGCTGGAGGGTTGGCGGGCTGGCGGGCTTGCGGGCCGGGGGCGCGAAAGCCGGTGGGCCGGAGTGCCGGAATGCGAGGCCGGCCGGAGGTAGCCGGCGCGGTGGCCGAGGCAGCCTGCCTCGACCGTCAGGCGATGCCGGACGGCAGGGCGGTGACGCCGGGCAGGTCGGCGAAATGGGCATCGAGGAAGACGAGGGCATCGTCCGCCGACATCGGCGCGCCGAGCAGGAAGCCCTGGCCGAGGCCGACGCCAAAGGATTTCAGCGCGGCGATCTGGTGCTGGTTCTCGATGCCTTCGGCCAGGCACTCGATGCCGAGGCCGTTGCACATATCGGCGATGGCCTTGACGATCGCCTGGCTGCGGCGGTCGCGGATCAGCGTCGAGGTGAAGCTCTTGTCGATCTTCAGTCGGTCGATGCCGATATGCTGCAGGTGGCTGAAGCTCGAATGGCCGGTGCCGAAGTCGTCGAGGGCGATGCGAACGCCGGCGTCGCGCAGTTGCTCGATGTTGGCGCAGGCCGACTTGTAGTCGGTCAGCAGCGCCGTCTCGGTGATCTCGATCTCGAGGCGCGACGGCGCGAGGTTCTCGCGGGCGAGGGCGGAGAGGATGTGCAGGCCGGTCGTCGGACGCACGATCTCGGCGGCCGAGACGTTGAACGACAGGAGCACGTGCGGTGGCCAGACGGCGGCGTAGGCGGCAGCCTTCTTCAGCAGAAGCGCGGTCAGGTCGCCAATCAGGCCGGCTTCCTCGGCGATCGGGATGAACTCGGTCGGCGAGACGCGGCCGAGGTCCTCGTCGCGCCAGCGGGCCAGCGCCTCGAAGCCGAGCACGTCGAGGGTCGAGAGGCGGAAGATCGGCTGGAAATAGAGGTCGATCGTGTCCTCGGCGATGGCCCGGCGCAGCGCCTGCTCGATGCGGGCGCGGTCACGCAGGCGCTTCTCGATGCTGATCGAATAGACGGTAACCTCGCCGCGGGCGCCGCTCTTGGAGGTGAAGAGCGCGCTGTCGGCATGGACCATCAGCGTGTCGGGATCGCGGCCGGCATCGGGGAAGAGCGCGATGCCGCACGATCCGGAAAGGCGGGCCTGACGACCGTCGAGCTGGAACGGCGTGCGCAGTGCCGTGCAGAGGCGCTCGCCGGTGATGGCGGCCTCGCCGGCATCGATCGCATCGGGCAGGAGGATGCCGAATTCGTCGCCGCCGAGGCGGGCGATCAGGGCGCTCTCGCCGAGGCAACCGGTCAGACGGCCGGCGACTTCCTTGAGGACGGCGTCGCCGGCGCGGTGGCCATAGACGTCGTTGACCGGCTTGAAGCCGTCGAGATCGACGATGACGACGGCGAAGGGACCCGCTTTCTCGGCGCGCTCGCTGGCGAGCTGGCGCAGGCGCTCCTCGAAGCTGCGCCGGTTGGCGAGGCCGGTCAGGGGATCGCGGTAGGCGAGATCGGCGATATGCAGGCTGGAAGCCTCGGCCTGGCGCCGCTTCTCGTCGAGTTCGCGCCGCGCCACGGTCAGGAAGGCGAGGTAGTTGTAGTTCCGGCGGATCATGTGGAAGGTGAGGAACGCGGTGAAGGTGAACTGCATCGCCGCGATCGAGAAGACGAGGGTCGTTTCCAGGACCATCATGGTGATTAGCGGTGCGCTCGTCGCCCCGACCAGCATGACGGCGCCGACCGGCACGGTCGACAGGGAATAGGCCGCATTCACCGTCCATACGAAGACGAACAGCGACAGGAAGACGATCTGGATCGTGTCGGCGTAGGGAAAGAGCGACGACATCCAGACCGCATAGGTGAAGCCGACCAGCGTGGCGATCCGCGTGACGCGATGCAGTTCCGTCGTGACCTCGGCATCCGAAATGGCGTCGGGATCGACCCGCAGCCAGAAAACGATCCGGTTCAACGAGAAGACGGCGAAAGGCGCCGTCGTGGCAAGGAGCCAGCCCGGCGCCGTGCCGACGAAGATGGCCACGATCGCGAAGGTATTGACGATGATTCCGAGATAGAGAAGCGGCAGCTGCCGCGCCAGCGCCGCATAGCGGGCCCGCGCGAATTCGGCCGAGGATTCCGGATGCAGTTCGAGCAGCCGTCGAAGGCGTTCGCGCCCATTGCCGGTTCTTGACGTTCAGTTTGCATCGAAAAACACTGTTATTTATTTAATGGCGGGTTGAATTAGAACGAAAAACGCGACCTTTATCCGTTTTGTCCTTTAATGTGAAAATTGAATTCTCCAATTGCCTCGAATTGTATTTTTCTCTCTGGTAAAAAAACGGTGCGGTTGGCGAGTGTCGCCCGATCGGCTATCGATGGCGACGTATCGCGTCGCCATCGGCGCATCGGCCGGCCGATGCGCGGGCACAGCACTCGGGGTTGCCAGGGGCATGACGTCGACCATCCGCATTCTCGGCATCGATCCGGGCCTCAGGCGCACCGGCTGGGGCGTCGTCGAGGTCACCGGCAACGCGCTGTCGTTCGTCGCCGCCGGGTCGGTGACTTCGGTCGCCGAGGACGAGCTGGCGCGCCGGCTGGTCGACATCCACGACGGGCTCGCCGCGGTCGTCGAGCGCTACCGGCCGGACGAGGCGGCGGTCGAATGCACCTTCGTCAACCGCGATGCCGCGGCGACGCTGAAGCTCGGTCAGGCGCGCGGCATCGCGCTGCTGGTGCCGGCGCGGGCCGGGCTGAGCGTCGGGGAATACGCACCGAACGCGGTCAAGAAGGCGATCGTCGGCGCCGGTCACTCGGAGAAGCGGCAGATCCGGGCGATGGTCAAGGTGCTGCTGCCGAAGGCCACGTTCGATTCGGACGATGCCGCCGACGCGCTCGCCATCGCCATCTGTCACGCCCACCATCGTTCCAGTCCACAGGCGCGTATCGCGGCAAGATAAAGTCGCCTACCGTTCGGTATGGAATTCATTCTTGCAGAGTTCATCCGGGATTGTTACCGGATCGTCACAATTTGTCTTGCTGGTCCCCTGATATGGTTCGGTAAAAAACACTTCGTTAACGGTGATGAATTCCAAATTCGTCGTGAACAGGCGAATACGGATTAGTTGCTGATGCTACAGTTGTTTTCGGGTCTCGGCGAGGTTGCCGGGATCGCTCGGGGAAGCCAGCCGGCGCGGCGCAAGATTTCGCGCACGGTCACACCGACGGGTCACGAGGTCTTTCTCGGTGAAGACGAGATCGTCGTCTCCAAGACAGATCTTGCCGGCAAGATCACCTACGCCAACGACGTCTTCGTCCATTATGCGGGCTATGACGAGAAAGAGCTGATCGGCGCGCCGCACAGCATCG
>JAKPQE010000082.1 GCA_029572955.1 Pseudomonadota bacterium | reverse complement strand
CCGGAACTGGCAAAGTTCTGGAACTCGTCAACGTAGAGATGGAAGTCGGGACGGTCGAAGGCGCTGCCGCGTGAGAGCGCGGCCTGGGCAATCGCCGTGATAATCAACGCCCCGAGGAGATGCGACGGTCCCTCGCCGATCCTGCCTTTCGAGAGATTGCAGATGAGCACACGGCCACTGTCCATCATGAAGCGCAGATCGATGGTTGATCGCGGCTGGGCGATAATGTTGCGGATTGCCGGGGTCATCAGCACCCGGCCGATCTTGTTGAGGACCGGGGCGATGGCCTCCTCGCGAAAGTGCGGGGGATAGGTCGCATATTCGTGCCGCCAGAAAGCGGCGTTGACCGGATCGCGGACGTGAGAAAGCACCTCTGTCCGGTAGACCTCGTCCTGCAGCAAGCGCGGCAGAATGAGGAGCGTTGCGTTTGGCACGTCCATCAGGCTTCTCACCGAATGGGCGAGGATGTGTTCGAGCCGTGGTCCCCAGAAGTCTGGCCAGACATGGCGGAAGGCGGAGACGACACCGTCGGTGACGACTGGCCGCAGATCGTCGGGCACCTCCGACAGGAGATTGAAGCCGATGGGTCGGGCGAGGTCGGAGGGATCGAGATAGACGAGGTGGTCGCCGCGGCTCGTCGGCAGCAAACCCAATGCTGCTTCCGCGAGATCGCCGTGCGGATCGATCAGGGCGCAGCCGCGACCTTGCGCCAAATCCTGCGCAATGAGATTGGCGAGCATCGTCGACTTGCCGGTTCCGGTCTGGCCGATGACGTAGAGATGTCGCCGCCGCATCTCGGCACCCAATCCGACATGCCCGCCATCGCTGTCGGTGCCGAGGTAGATGTGTCGCTGGAAATCGAAGGCATTCATATTTTGAGAAATTGATGGGAAGCACCCAACAGGTCGCTTGCCCATATCGATCGCCGGTCACCGAAAGGACGGGCGATCTCTGGCGCTCAACGCAAAGCGAGCCTCGGCGTCGCAGCGATGCCCGGCATCGGGGCGTCGACGGGCGCGGCCTGCCGGCCGCGCGGAAAGGTCGAGCGATCCTTCACCTGTCTCATGCCCAAGACTGGTCTGGACCATTTGCCTGCCTCTCCCGCTCACCGAAGCTCGCTTTGCGTTGGCCACCTTCATTGTACCGCGCAGACGGGCATCGCGGTGGCAGTCGATTGCATGAACACCTCCGATCGAAATCCGGCAATCGAATCGCAAATCAAATCGCTGTCCGAAATCCTTGTCGGCCGTGCGCTCTCGATCCTTCCGCCGCTCTTTCAATCGAGCATGCCGCCCCCCGTCGGTGACATCGGAAGCACCCGCCCTTCCTTGGCGGCGACATCGTCAGTACGGGAAGCATGGCGTGACGGCCGACCCCGACCCAATACCCGAGGAAGAACGGGACAATGACGTTCGCCTCGTCGACGCGAACGTCGTGTCATATCGCTCTCCAAGGGCAAGGGCGCTCGGGGCTCATGGTTCCTCCCCATGAGCCCGCGCCCGCAGTGGTCTGTCCTTTATCTCAAGGACAGGCACTCTAGGACCCATATTGGGTCGGGGTCGGGCGGAACGCCCGACGGGGGGCGGCTCAAAGTCTCATTGTTTCTAGCAACATACCAATCGCCTGCGCTTCCAATACCCCTTCCTTTCTGAATCCCAGAGGCAATGGAAGGGGCATTCCACGGGGAGGAGCGGGGATGAGGCGATCAAGCGCCCGGCTGGATTTCAGCCGTTCGCCATGAACTGGTCCAACAGGTCGGCCCATTCCTGCATCAGCACCACTCGCTGGTCCCAATAGGTGGCGCGATTGTAGGCGCGGCGGATGCTGTTCTTGTCCTGGTGGGCAAGCACCGCTTCGATGACGTCTGGGTCATAGCCGCGCGAATTGAGGATGGAGCTTGCCGTCGCACGGAAGCCATGAGCGGTGACCTCGTCCTTGCCGTACCCCATTCGCCGCAGTGCCGAATTGAAGGCGTTCTCCGATAGCGGACGATGCTTTGACCGAACCGACGGGAAGACGAGCTCTGCGCCTTCCGACACGGGCCAGATATCCTTGACGACGGCCAACGCCTGCTTCGAGAGGGCCACATCGTGAGGCTGGCGCATCTTCATGCGTTCGGCAGGGATGCGCCAGACCGCCTTCTTTAGGTCGAACTCGTCTCGCATTGCGGCGCGAACCTCTCCCGGTCGGACACAGGTCAGGATGAGAAACTGGAGTGCTGCCCTAATGGTCGGCCAACCGTCGTACTCGTCGATCGTCCGGAGCAGCGCCCCGACGTCTTTCTCGTTCGTGATAGCGGCGCGACCCTCGACCTTCGGGGGAAGGAGGGCGCCGTGGAGCGGAATCGTCGGGTCGCTCTTCGCTCGCAGGGTCACGATCGCCAGTTTGAAGACGCTACTGATCGTGCCGCGCAGGCGGCGGGCCGTTTCCCGCCGGCCGGTCTTTTCGATCACCTGGAGCAGGAACAGAATTTCCGCCGGTGTGATCTCGTGTACCGGGCGATTGGAGAGGGGAGACGCCAAGTCCTTCAGAAGCCAGGTCGTCTTGGAAATGGTCGATGGAGCGGCTCCGCCTTCGCGTTGCCGCTGCAGGTACTCGTCGGCAAGGAGACCGAAGGTCTGCCGGGCCTTGGCCTCGGCGTCCATTCGGTCCTGCTTCTTCTGTGCACCGGGATCGGTTCCCTCAAGCAAGAGGCGCTTTGCGTCCTCCCGCTTGCCGCGGGCATCCGCGATGGAAACGAGCGGATACGGCCCGAAGGAGAGCAGCTTCTCCTTGCCGAGGTGGCGATATTTCAGCCGCCACAGCTTGGACCCGTTCGGTTGGACGTGAAGATAGAGGCCGCCGCCGTCGGTCAGCTTGTAAGCTTTGTCACGCGGCTTTGCCTTGCGGACTGCGAACTCTGATAGCGCCATTGGGGGTATCGCCTCCGGGCAAAATCAGGATACCCCCAGAATATACCCCCAATTTTATGCGAAACAAGGATACCCCATGAGCAATCATGGGCCCATGGACTGTCACAACCATCTGTTTTTGATGGTTTTTTGAGAAGCTATGCTCAATGTTGGGAAGGGGTAATGGTGCCCAGGGGCGGAATCGAACCACCGACACGCGGATTTTCAATCCGCTGCTCTACCATCTGAGCTACCTGGGCATCCGGCAGGCGGGCGGGCCGCGAAGGCACCGTCGCTGCGAAGCGGGTGGGTTATAGAAATTTCATCGGGCTCTGTCCAGTGCCTTGGCGCGATGTTCGTCGATTGCGCCGCACGCCGCCGGTCCTGCGCCGATTCAGGATCATTGCGACGGTCCGGAGACTGTCGGCACCGTCCCTCACGGCACGATGCGGACGGCGCCATAGGCCTCGACGATGCCGGGTTCGCGCCGCATCAGCGCGAGGAGCTCGTCGATCTCGGCCTCGTCGAGGGCGCCGTCCTTGGCGCGGCCGACCGGGCCGTATTTGGCGCCCCAGGCGCCGGCGGCCTCGGCGGACAGCGGGCCGGCGGCGGCAAAGCAGCCGAAGAGGTTCTCCGAGGGTTCGGCGGCGACGATCGGCCCGAAATCGAAATCCTCCGGGAAGTCGCGGGTGGCGCCGGCGGCGAGCCGGCTTTCGCTCTCCTTGCCGGGCGCCGGCAGGAAGACGAAGGCGGTGCGGTCCGAGGCGAGGGCCCAGCAATAGAGGGTGCGCGCTTCGTCGCCGCCGCGGATGCGGAAGGAGAGGAAATCGCCGACGGGCACCAGGCCCCGTGCCGCGCCGACCTCGAGCCGGCCGGTATCGGCAAGGGCGCCGGCGACGATGTTCTCGAGGAAACCGAGGGCGCGGGCGTCGCAGGCAAGCCCGGTGATGTGGGCGCGGTGGACGCGGGAAAGGGTGCGGCCGTCGGCGGTCGCGAGGCCGGCGCTCAGCCAGAGGCCGGCGGCGTCCGAGCCGAAACTGCCCGAGAGGATGGCGGCGCCCGCTCCGGCCGGTTCGCCGGGCCGGGCGACGCGTACCGCGATGCGGCGATCGCGCAGGGCGAAGTCCGGGTCGGCGTTGAGCTTTGCCAGCACGTCGACGACGAGGCCGGTGAGGGTATCGTTGCAGCGGCTGTAGGGCGTGCCGCCTTCCGGGCGGAAGGTCTCGACGACGATCTCGGCGATGGCCTGGTCGGCCTTGATGGGCTCGGCGAACTCGGTCTCGACGAGCTTGACGACGTCGACGAGGGCGGGGCCGGCGTCGAGCTTCAGGTGGAACGGCTCGACGGCGCCGGCGGCGAGGCAGTCGCCGGCGCGGGTGGCGCCGACGAGGGTCAGGGCGAACTCGCTCGCCGAGCGGCGGCCCTCGAAATGGACGAGGGCGGTGACGTCGCGGGCCTTGTCGAAGATCGCGGCGATGTCCGCCGGGTCGTGGCCACCGGCGTTCATGCGCCCGGCGATCAGCTTGTCGAGATCGGCGACGGGCTTCAGGACGACGCCGGGCTGGCGGGCGATGAGGGCTTCGACGATGCGGCGGGTGGCGACGCGCTCGTCGTCGGAAAGGCCGGTGAAGCTGCGCGGAAAGCCGAGCACGCCGACGGTCAGCCGGCCGCCGGCGGCGCAGCGCTTCAGCGACTTGACGAAGGCGGCGGTGAGGGCGTCGGGGTCCGGATCGAGGATCTCGACGGCACCGGCCGGCACGGCGGCGAAGGCGAGGAAAAGGGCGGTGGCGAGGGCGGCGAGGAAGCGCATCAGCCTCTCCTTCCGGCAAAGCCGACGGCGATCGCGCCCTGGTCGGGGCGCAGGCCGATGGCGACGGGCGGGCGCTCGCCGCGCTGCTGGACGAGGCGCATGACCAGCGCCGCGCCGGGCTGCAGCGAGACGCGCGGCCGGCGGTCGGATGCCATGAACAGGGTGAGGAAATCGTCGTCGAAATGAAGGGTCAGCGGCCGGGCGTCGTCGGCGAGGCGCCAGACGAGGGCGCAGAGCCCGGCGGCTTTCAACGGCAGCAGGCCGTCGTCGACGATGCGCTCGTTGTCGATCGTGGCGGTGCCGCGCATCAGGTAGGAGACGCAGGAATCGCCGGAAATGTCGCGCAGTTCGACGAGGACGAGGCCGGGCACGAGCCCTGCCGGCCGGGGGGCGACGGGGGTTGCGGGACTCGCGTCGGCGCTGCCGCCATTGCCGGCCACGGGTCCGCTGTCGGCGACGTCGCTCGCCGGCGTTTGCGGCACGGACGGGACGGTCGGCGGCAGGAGGCGCCAGACGAGGAGCCCGAGGAGGGCGACGACGAGGAGGATCGCGGCGGCGACAACAGCCATCATGCGCGGCTCGGCCGAGCGCGGCGCATCGCCGGCGAGCACCCGAACGGGCTGGGCGACCGGGGAAGGGGCGACCGGGGAAGGGGCCGGCTCGCCGGCCGGGCGGGCCGCCTTGCCGGCGACCGCGAGAAGCGCTTCGGCGGTCGCGAAATCGCCGACGCGGTGGTGCTCGATGTCGGCAAGCCAGGCAATGTCCGGCGCCGTGTCCGGCAACAGGACGAGAATGCGGGCGCCTGCAGTCCGGGCCTCGTCGAGGCGGGCGCGGGAATGGGCGAGCTTGTCGGCGAGGTGGTAGTCGTCGGGCTTGACCGCGAGGTCGGGGTCGAGCGCGCCGGTCGCCCAGAGCACCAGTTCGGGCGCCTCGGTGACGATCTCGTGGCCGGCGGCGATCGCGGCGTGGGCGAGGGCGACCGGCAGCTCCCAGGAGCGCCCGGTCTCGATGCCGGCGTCGAGGCGCAGCTCGAAGCTGCCGTCGCCGAGGTCGAGGGCGCGGCGCAACGGGCCGGCCGGGCCGGCAAAGGCGTCGTAGCGCTCGGTAATGTCGTCGAGCGGGCGGTAGTCGTCGGCGGTGATGACGAGGCTCGCCGGCAGGCGCGGACGCGAAATGATCCCGACAATGGCGCGGGGGCCGGCCGTCGTCGGGACGATGACGCTGATGCGCATGCCTTCAGTTCCTCACGGCAGCAGGTAGATGGCGCTGTCGGGTTGGGTCACGAGATCGGCGATGCGGGAAAGCTCGGCATCGCCATGGTCGAGCCGAAGCTGGATGATGCCGCGCACGGGCTTGCCGAGGCTGATGCGGGCGCCCTCGCCGGCCGGGCTGCGCACTTCGAGGTGGCCGGGAACCGGTTCGTCGGCGGCAAGCCGCAGGACGAGGAAGGCGGCGCCGTCCTCCTCGATCACCTCGAGCAGGTCCTCGCCGATCATGCGGCGGGTGGCGCGCTCGCCGGCCGCGGCGGCGGCCATCGGCGAGACGGCACGGGCGGCGCGGCCGAGGGCGGTGCCATACATCAGCCGGGCGGGCGTCGAGGCGCGCAGCAGGCGTTCGACATCGAGGTCGACGACGGCGTTCGGCCGGGTGCCGTACTTGAGGAGGCGCGCGGCCGAAACGGCCGGCGCCTCGGCGGTGCGGCGTTCGATCGCCTTGGCGTCGCGGATTGCGGCGAAGAGTTCTTCCATGTCCCGTTCAGTCTGATCCGGCATCGGTCGTCTCCGGGTCGACCAGATAGAGCGATTGGAGCTTGGCTGCAAACCGTTCTCGGTCTTCCCGGAAAGCGGCCAGAGCCCGCGCCTCGCTCCAGGCCTTCCATCCGCGTTGGACGGTGCCCAGAAAACCGCGCACGGCGGCAAGAGCGGAAGCCAGACTCTGCAATTCCTTCCCGAGTGTTTCGGCGTCCACCATCTTGAAGCTCTTGCGCCGCATCAGGCGGCTTTCGCGAAGAATGGCATCACTCGTCGGGTTGGAAGGCTCAGGACAGAATTCGTCGCCGGCCTCGTCGGGCAGGATCGCATCGGCGAGGCGGCGCGCCTCGTCGGCGGTCCGGTCGAGATCGAGGAGGGCCGTCATGATCGAGGCATAGTCCTCGCCGCCGCAGCAGCGGGCGGTGTCGGCGAGGCGGTCGCCATCGGCCCGGTCCTTGACGAGCTGGACGAGGGAGGCCTGGTGCGGCGACAGCGACAGGAGGCAGAGCGTCGCGCGCGGCCAGTTGCGGGCGAAGCGGCCGAGGTGGAGAAGCTTCTTGAGGCGCGCCGTCTCGGTCTCCTTGAAGATCTTCAGGCCGGAGTCGGTGAGTTCGGCAATCGCCGTGTCGAGTTCCTCGTCGAGATCGCGATAGGCGAGAAGCTGGGTTTCGGCGCGCTCCCAGGCCGGCTGGCCCGGCTCCTCGGGCTCGCGCATGCTGCCGACCGGGGCGGCGGCGCGGCTCGTCTCGCGGGCGATCTCGTAGGCGAGGAACGCCTCGAGCACCGTCTCGTAGAGCGTCCAGTTGTCGCGACTGCCGTATTCGCACCAGAAATCGAGGGGGTCGCCGTCTCCCGGCGAGCGCGGATCGCCGTTCGCGGTGGCGAGGAAGCGGCGGATATCGGTGAATTTCGCGCGGTGGCGCTCGGCCGGCAGGTTGGCGGCGCGATAGCGGTAGAGGGCGCGGGCGAACCCGTTGGCGCAGGCCCGCATCGCTTCGGCGGATCCGGGCACGCGGGCGAGCGGCAGGGCCGCTTCCTCGACGGCCTCGGTGTCGGAAAAGCCGTCCATCGAAATGAGGAAATCGAGGAGCGCCGCATCGAGCCGGTGCAGCGGTCCGCGGTGACTGCCGACGGTCTCGGCGAGCAGGTTGATCAGGCAATGGCCGTCGGGCAGGGGCGGGCTCTCGGCGAAGGCGCGCGCAATCGCTCCGGCGAGCCGGAAAAGCGGCCGATCACGGTTGCCGGGCACCGCTCCGACGACGATCGCGGTGAGTGCGCTCCTTTCGCGCTGGGAAAGATCGTGGGCGAGCGCCACCCCCTCGATGTCGTTGGCCACATGGGGTGCCCCGAACGGAACGCTCGGTGAGACGGTCATTATGGTTTGCCACCGCTTTTATTGCTGACCAGAGACAATATTAGGCAGATCGCGGATGTCTGTCACCGTGTTACGTCGGCACAGCATCACCGTCATGACGAGTCCGACCAACCGTCGCGTTTCGCGATCGCCCGGCGTTCGTCTATGCTGCCGGTCCCGCCGGCATCGGGGGATGCGGGGCGGGGCGGCCGGAGCGGATGAGGGCCCGGTTTGGCGCGGGGGAATGCCGGCGGCGCGAGAGCCGCCGCGCCCGGCAAATGGGGGAAGCGGGGATGACTGTCGCGATATCTGCCGAAGCGGCGGGGCGCATGTTCGAGCCGGCCGTGGAGACCATGGCGCGGGCCGAGCTCCGGCAGCTTCAGGACGTGCGGCTGAAGGCCATGGTGCGCTACGCCGGACAGCGCGTGCCGCATTACCGGGCGGCGTTTGCCGCCGCGGGCGTCGATCCGGAGAGCTTCGGCGGGCTTGCCGACCTCCGCCGCCTGCCTTTCACCACCAAGTCGGATCTGCGCGACAATTTCCCCTATGGCATGTTCGCCGTGCCGAAGGGCGAGCTGCGCCGGCTTCATGCCTCTTCGGGCACGACCGGATCGCCGACGGTCGTCGGCTACACGGCGACCGACATCGCCACCTGGTCCGACCTGATGGCGCGCTCGATGACGGCGGCCGGGCTTGAGCCGGGCCAGCTTTTTCACAACGCCCACGGCTACGGCCTCTTCACCGGCGGCCTCGGCATGCATTACGGCGCCGAACGGCTCGGCTGCGTGGTGCTGCCGATCTCGGGCGGCTCGACCGAGCGGCAGGTGCTGCTGATGCGCGACCTCGCCGCCGATGCGATGTGCGCGACCCCGTCCTATGCGCTCAACATCGCCGAGGTCGCGACCCGCATGGGCATCGACCTTGCCGCCCTGCCGATCCGGCGCGGCATGTTCGGCGGCGAGCCGTGGAGCGAGGCGATGCGGGCCAGTATCGAGGCGGCCTTCGGGATCACCGCCTGCGACGTCTACGGCCTTTCCGAGATCCTCGGGCCGGGCGTCGGCTGCGAATGCGTCGAGGCGCGGTCCGGGCCGCATCTCTGGGAAGACCATTTCCTCATCGAGGTGATCGATCCCAAGACCCTCGAGGCGGCCGCGCCGGGCGAGGTCGGCGAACTCGTCGTCACGACGCTGACCAAGCAGGCGCTGCCGATGATCCGCTACCGCACGCGCGACATGACGCGGATCATCGAGGAGCCCTGCGTCTGCGGGCGCACGCACCGGCGGATCATGCGGGTGCGCGGGCGCGACGACGACATGCTGATCGTGCGCGGCATGAACGTCTATCCCTCGCAGATCGAGGCGGCGCTGATCGGCCTGCCCGGCCTTGCGCCGCATTACCAGATCGTGCTCGCACGGGACGGGGCGCTCGATGCCCTGACCGTCGAGGTCGAGGCGCTGCCCGATGCCCTCGCCGAAGGCGACGCGGCGCGGCAGAAGGAGCGGGCGGTCTCGCATCACCTCAAGTCGATGACGGGGATCACCTGCAAGGTGGCGCTGAAGGCGCCGGGCGAGGTGCCGCGCTCGGTCGGCAAGGCGGTGCGGGTGCGCGATCTCAGGGAGCGCTGACGAACCGCTGCGACGATCGCAGACCGCGACCGACCGGCGGCGCGTCGCGCCGCCGGCGGTCTTTCCTGCAGATCGCGTCCGATGTCAGTGCTGGGCGGCCCAGCGCGCCGTCGCCGTGTCCATGGTGGCGGCATGCTGGACGAACCAGGTTTCCAGCTCGCCGCCGAAGAAGCTGCGGGCCGGGCCCGGGTCGCCGGCCGCGAGGGCTGCGCGCAGCTGCTCGACGAGGGCGATCATGCGCCGGTGCTCCTGGCGATGGATCATGATCGGCGGAAAGCCGCTCGTCTCCATGATCTTTTCTTCGCGCGCGAAGTGCTCGGCGAAATGGTGGGCGACTTCCTCGAGGCCCTGGTCGAGCTCGGCATCGGGAAGATGGCGCCATTTCTCGAGGTTCTCGGCGAAGTGGCCGTGGTCCTCGTCGATCAGGGAATTTCCGGTAAGAGGGTATTCCATGTGGGCGACCGTCATTTGTTTTTTCCCATGGCCGGCATGTGATGCCGGCCTCGTCGCGGCCGGAAAACGACCATAGGTCATTGCCGGGCCGGTTGAATTTCGACGACGGGCGCCCCCGCTGCCATGTCGCCATTCGACGCGCCCTCGGCAAAAAAACTCCGGGCACGATGCTATCGTCGCGCCGGGGTCGTCAGGAACCTTGACCAACGTCAAGGGCTTCCGGCGGGCTTGGCGTGAACCTCGGGAACACCTCCCCGAAGGCGAGGGCGAAACCAGATCACAGATCGCGACGGCGAAGCCGGCGGCACGAGCCGTGGCGGCGAGGGAGAGTCGACCCATGACGATGGCCAGCAGCAATGCCGCGGCGCGCGGCCCGAAGGTGCCGATCTTCCTGACGGCCGGCTTCCGCTTCTTTTTCCTGGCGGCCGGGCTCTACGCGATCCTGGCGATGGCGGCCTGGCTGTCCTGGCTCGGCATTCACGCCGCGGGGGGCGCGGTGGTCACGCCGACGATGGCCATGGCACCGCATTTCTGGCACGCCCACGAAATGATCATGGGCTTCGCCGTGGCGGTGATCTCGGGCTTCTTCCTGACCGCGGTGCCGAACTGGACCAACACGGCGCCGGCGCGCGCCGCTTTCGTGTCGAGCGTCGGCGGCCTCTGGCTCGCCGGGCGGCTCGCCATGTGGTTCTCGGCGTTCCTGCCGGCATTCCTCGTCGCTGTCGTCGATCTCGCCTTCCTGCCGGCGCTGACGGTGCGGCTCGCCATCAACATGCGCAACAATCCGCAGCCGCGGAACGTCGTCGTCGTCGGGCTGCTCGGCATCGTCACCATCGGCAATCTGATGATGCATCTGGAGTGGACGGGGATCACCGACGACACCGCGGCGAGCGGGGCGCGGCTGGCGCTTTTCACCATCGGCGGGCTGATCGCCGTCATCGGCGGCCGGGTGACGCCGTCCTTCACCCGCAACGCGCTGCGGCGTGTCAGCGTCACCGCCGATCCGGTCGACCGGCCGATCTTCGACCGCGCCGGTGTCTTTGCGGCCGGCGCCGTCGGGCCGCTCGTCGCGCTCGGCGTGCCGGACATGGCGGTCGGCGTCGTCGCGATCGTCGCCGGTCTTGCCAATGGCGCAAGGCTCGCCGGCTGGCAGGGCCGGCACACGCTGAAGGAGCCGATTCTGTGGAGCCTGCATCTCGGCTTCCTGATGGTCGCCGTCGGCTTCCTCTATTACGGCGTGGCGCTGCTGCTGCCCGGCCTCGGCGAGATCGCCGCGCTGCATCTCATCGCCATCGGGGCGGTCGGCTGCATGACGATGGCGATGATGACGCGCGCCGCGCTCGGCCATACCGGACGCGGGCTGAAGGTCGCGCCGGCGATCGCCGTCGCCTATCTCCTCGTTGCCGCCGCGGCGCTGACGCGCACCTTCGGCCTCGTCCTGTTTCCCGCCGGATATTACCAGGTGGTGTTCCTTTCCGGTGCCCTGTGGATGGCCGGTTTCGCAATCTTTTCAGTCATTTACTTCCCGATTCTGACGGGTCCCCGACCGGGTCTCCCGACCGGTTGACTTTGGTCAAGGTTGCGGGGTTTCGGGAGCCTAGGGTTCGCTTGGGCAACACCTCTTTGGGGAGGAGGGCATGAGCGAAGGTTTCACGAAGTCGCAAGCGCGCAACATCTTCTACGGTGGATCACTGTTCTTTCTGG
>JAKPQE010000081.1 GCA_029572955.1 Pseudomonadota bacterium | reverse complement strand
CGCCGCCGCCGGCATCGTGGTGGCCGATGATGGCGCGCCTGCGACCGGCGGGGACCGCGCGGCCCGGCTCACGGTCTTTGCCGATGCCAGCCTGATGGACGGATTGAAGGCGGCGGTCGATGCCTATCACGCGAAGACCGGCATGGCGGCGACGCTGACCGTTGCCGCCGACGCCTCGCTCGCCCGCCAGATCGAGGCCGGCGCCGCCGTCGACGTGTTCGTCGCGGCCGGCAACGAGACCGTCGACCGGCTCGTCGCGGGCGGTTTCGCG
Organism: Pseudomonadota bacterium; assembly: GCA_029572955.1. Taxonomy (GTDB): domain Bacteria; phylum Pseudomonadota; class Alphaproteobacteria; order Rhizobiales; family JAKPQE01; genus JAKPQE01. The sequence goes on along the minus strand of JAKPQE010000081.1, from coordinate 40,408 downwards.
GCGGCCGACAGCATCACGCGGATCGCCGGCAACCGCCTCGCCATCGTCGGCCCGGCCGGCGCCGATCCGCTCGGCCTGACGCCGCCGGCGCTGCTCGACCGCCTCGGCGACGGCCTGATCGCCGTCGGCGATCCGGAGGACGAACCGGTCGGCCGCTTCGCCAGGGCGGCGTTCGTCTCGCTCGGCATCTGGGAGGCGATCGAGGGCCGGCTCGACACCACCGAGAACGTCCGGCTGGTGCTCGACAAGGTGGCGGCCGGCGAGCGCCCCCTCGGCGTCGTGTTCATGACCGACGCGATCGGCGACGGGCGGGTGGCGCTCGTCGCCAAGCTGCCCGGCGACAGCCACCCGGCGATCGTCTATCGCGGCGTTGCGACGCGTGCCGGCGACCGGGCCCGCGCCGACGGTTTCCTGGCGTTTCTCGCCGGCGAGGAAGGCCAGGCGATCCTCGCCGAGGCAGGCTTTCGCGCGCCCTGACGGCGGGTCGCAACCGGTCCGGTCTTCAGCCAGCTCAATTTCATCCGGAAGTCGGGTGCGATAGCTCGTCCGGACGAACGATTCGTGCTTTCCTCCCAAGCGCAGCCGGGTAAAGTTCCCTGCAGATGCTCCACGACGGAGCACCCGGTCCAGAACATGGGAGGATCCCCCGCATGAAGAAAATGCTGCTCGCCGCTGCCGCCGTCGCGGCGCTCTCGGTGTCGCCCGCTTTCGCGCAGTGCGACGACGGTGAAACCGTCATCAAGTTCAGCCACGTGGTGGCCCCGAAGGGCAATCCGAAGGGCGAGGCGGCCGAGGCGCTCGCCGCGCGCGTCAATGCCGAGATGAACGGCAAGGTGTGCATGGAGGTCTATCCGAACTCCCAGCTCTTCGACGACAACAAGGTGATGGAAGCGATGCTGCTCGGCGACGTCCAGCTGGCCGCCCCGTCGCTGTCGAAGATGGAAGACTACACGCTGAAGTTCCGCCTGTTCGACCTGCCGTTCCTGTTCGACAACATCGAGGCGGTGGACCGGTTCCAGAATTCCGAGATCGGCCAGAATCTCCTGAAGTCGGCCGAGGACAAGGGCGTGCTCGGCCTCGCCTACTGGCACAACGGCATGAAGCAGATGTCGGCCAACGTGCCGGTGCAGATGCCGGAAGACCTGAAGGGCAAGAAGATCCGCATCCAGCAGTCCGACGTGCTGCAGGCGCAGTTCGAGACGCTCGGCGCGGTGCCGCAGAAGCTCGCCTTCAAGGAAGTCTACGGCGCGCTGCAGACCGGCGTCGTCGACGGCCAGGAGAACACCTGGTCGAACATCTACACCCAGAAGTTCTTCGAGGTGCAGGACGGCATCACCGAGACCGACCACGGCGTGCTCGACTACATCCTCGTGACGAGCTCCGAGTTCTGGGGTGATCTGCCGGACGACGTGCGCGGCCAGCTCGCGACGATCATCAAGGAGGTGACCGCCGCGGCCAACGCCAAGTCGACCGAGATCAACGGCGAGAAGAAGAAGGCGATCATGGACGCCGGCACCACCGTGCGCAACCTGACGCCCGAGCAGCGCGCCGCCTGGAAGGAGGCCATGAAGCCGGTGTGGGCGAAGTTCGCCGGCGAGATCGGCCAGGACCTGATCGACGCGGCGAACGCCTCGAACGTCGCCAAGTAAGCGTTATCCGAGACGACGAACGTGCCGGGACCGCCGCGGGCGGCCCCGGCCGGTTTGATCCGGCATCGCGTCGCGCGGGCGGGGTGGCGCGATGTCCGACGAAAAACGACCGGCCGGCCATCGCCGCGACCGGTCCCGACAGGCGACAAGCCGCGGAAGGGGAGGGGCATGAAAGGGTTCGGACATTTTGTCAATCGTTTCGAGGAGACGGTGCTCGCCGTACTGCTCGCCTCGATGACGGTCGTGACATTCACGCAGGTGATCGCGCGCTACGTTTTCAACTCGGGTTGGGTGGCCGCGCTCGAGCTGACCCAGATCATGTTCGCCTGGCTGATCCTGTTCGGCATCTCCTACGGCATCAAGGTCGGCATCCACCTCGGCGTCGATGCCTTCGTCCGGCTGTTCCCGCGCCCGGTGTTCCGCGTCTTCGCGCTGTTCGCCGTCGTCTGCGGCATCGTCTATGCCGGGCTGCTCTTCTACGGTTCCTGCGGCAATCCGTTCGCGACCGGCAAGATCTGCGGCACGGGCTATGTCGGCAAGATGTACAAGATCGGCATCCATACCGAGGACCTCGAATGGCCGCGCTGGCTGGTCTATTCGATCCTGCCGATCGGCATGGCGCTCTTCGCCTTCCGCTGCGCGCAGGCCGCCGGCGAGATCTGGCGCGGGGAGCGCGAGACGCTGGCCGCCGCCCACGAGGCGGAAGAGCTGGTCAAGGAACACGAAGGCGTTTTGAAGGACTGAGGGGGGCGTCATGGAATCGATCGTTCTTTTCGCGCTCGTTCTCGGGCTGCTTTTTCTCGGTGTGCCGATCGCGGTCTCGCTCGGCCTGTCGAGCCTCATTGCCATCATCTTCTTCTCGAACGACTCGCTCGCCTCGATCGCGCTGAAATTCTACGAGTCGACCGAGCACTTCACGCTGATGGCGATCCCGTTCTTCATTCTCGCCTCGAACTTCATGTCGACGGGCGGCGTCGCGCACCGGATCATCCGCTTCGCCATCGCCTGCGTCGGCTCGTTCCGGGGCGGCCTCGCCATGGCCGGCGTCTTTGCCTGCATGCTCTTTGCCGCGCTCTCGGGCTCGTCGCCGGCGACCGTCGTCGCCATCGGCACGATCGTCATCGCCGGCATGCGCCAGGTCGGCTACACCAAGGAATTCGCCGCCGGCGTCATCTGCAATGCCGGCACGCTCGGCATTCTCATTCCGCCGTCGATCGTCATGGTCGTCTATTCGGCGGCAACCGACGTCTCGGTCGGGCGCATGTTCCTTGCCGGCGTCATCCCGGGTCTCGTTGCCGGCCTGATGCTGATGGTCGGCATCTATGTCGCGGCGCGGATCAAGAACCTGCCGGCCCAGCCCTTCGTCGGTTTCGGCGAGGTGTTCGCCTCGGCGCGGGATGCCGGCTGGGGCCTCTTCCTCATCGTCATCATTCTCGGCGGCATCTATGGCGGCGTCTTCACGCCGACTGAGGCGGCGGCCGTGGCGGCGGTCTATTCGGCGCTGATCGCGCTCTTCGTCTATCGCGACATGGGGCCGCTGAAGGAAGTGCCGTGGCGGCGCGAGGGCGAGGGCCTCGGCGGGACGGTGCAGCGCAATCTCGTCCAGACGGTGGTCTGGTTCGTGCCGGCGCTGTTCCACCGCGACACGCAGCGGGTCCTCGTCGATTCGGCGAAGACCACGGTGATGCTGATGTTCATCATCGCCAACGCGCTGCTGTTCGCCCATGTGCTGACGACCGAGCAGATCCCGCAGGCCATCACCGAATGGATGGTCTCGATGGGCTTCAACTGGTGGACCTTCCTCCTGGCGGTGAACCTCCTCTTGCTGCTCGGCGGGCAGTTCATGGAGCCCTCGGGGCTCCTGCTCATCGTCGCGCCGGTGGTGTTCCCGATCGCCATGGAACTCGGCGTTGATCCGATCCATCTCGGCATCGTCATGGTGGTGAACATGGAGATCGGCATGATCACGCCGCCGATCGGTCTCAACCTGTTCGTCACGTCCGGCATCACCGGCATGAGCCTCGTGCAGGTCGTCAGGGCGGCGGCGCCGTGGGTGGCGATCCTTTTCGTCTTCCTCGGCCTCGTCACCTATCTGCCGAAGCTCTCGACGCTGCTGCCCTACGCGCTGATGGGCCCGGAACTCGTCATTCGGTGAGAATGACCGCATTGCCACGACGGCCGGCCGGACAACCGGCCGGCCCGCTCTCGTGGCCAATCGTTGTTTCGGGTCGAACTCAGCCGTCTTTGAGCCAGTCGTCGGTGAAGCGGTGTCGACCAAGGCCGAGAGCGACAAACTGGTCGAAACGACCTGTGGCATCAACGCCAAGATCGAGCAGGGCGAGATTTATGGCGCCATAGTTGCACCTGATGATCGGCCCTGCCTGGTTCCCGGTGTCGAAAAGGACGCTCCCCTGGAGGCCGGAGCCACCGGGGAGTTCCGCCTCGACATAGGCGATGCGTCCACTTGCAGCTCAGCTTCTGGCAGAGGCTGGTGAGGGCTGCATCGAGCTCAGGAATCTCGCCCTTGTCGGTCAGCGGGCAATAGGCGATGGCGTAGCGCTTTTCGACTTCGTTCCCGAACGGGATCATGTCGAAGCCCTGGGCGAGCGGCACGATCTTCAATCCTTCGGGAAGGACTGTGGGGAAGACGCCAACCTTGGCAATGACGGCTTGAAGTACGCAGGCCATGGTTGGATTGGTGCAGACCGGTCCCTGCTGTCGATGGATTGCATCACATCCAAAGGCTGTGACTGGTTGCATCCATCCGTGACATTTCGGGAGGCCGACGAGCTTGGCAACTCAGTTCGAAAGCACCATCCCTCAGGATTGCCTGCCCGATGCTCAGATCAGGATTTGTACGTCCGCAAGTGCTTGAAATGCACCGGATCGGCGTTCAGTTTTGCGATGATCTCCGAGCATTTTTCGGCTTTTTGGATGTAGATAAGTATGCCGTACTCCTTGAAGTCCGGTTCGATGTATCCCTCGCCATATATGATGTAATCGTCCATATCTATGTTATTTTGTACAAATATCTCTCTATTTTCACCAATGTCGGCATAAAAATATTCATCAAATACGGCGTTATCTCTGTGGGTTAACCTGATGTCCAGTTTCTTTTCAACAAGGACTGCTGCGTCAATGAGATTTTCCACGCTGATGGCGTACAATTCTCGCGTTGTCATGCTGTCACCTATTCGATGGGGATTCGCCGATAGGATCGGTATTCCTTGGCAAAGGCGTCTCCGTGTCTATTCCGCATCACTTCGCGATCCTGGGAGTTTCGGTCATCGAGCACTGTCTGCGAACGGTAGATCATGACCGAAGTCGGGTGGCCGGATCGTTGGGTCAAAGCTCTGGACAGTCCGCTCAGGCCGAGAGCCGCTTCTTGGTCGGGGGTCAATGCCCATCTGGTGCGCCCGCCGGTTTTGTGGATTTCGACACCCACCGCTTCGGCCCTTCGCATCATCGTTGGTGAGACGATCGCTACGTCATAGTCGCTCTTGGAACGGAAAGGCGTCCCTTTCGAAAAACTCCGTCCGGTCACCGAGCTGCCGCGCATGTAGAGTTCCACATCGTCGTAGCCGGCCCTTCGTGTGGCATTGTGGAGTTCTCTACCAAATCTAGCGTAATGGTTGTATCCGTTGAAGTCGAGTGGCGTGATGCGGCGCAGATGTGCCTCGGTCTCGCGGAGCTCGCCTTCGAGGCGTGCGATTTCACCTTCGATACTGCCGGAGGTCAGGCTCGGTGCTGGCCGCCAGTTCGGATCGATGGCGCGGACCTGTCGGAGCGCCGATGCAGCCTGGGCGTGGAGCACGTCGTATCGTGCCGCCTGCGCCGGCGTCGCCTCGAGCAGGCGACCGCCGATATTGATGCGGGTGCCGAAGCGCGGCGGGCGGCTTTGGACGAGCTGGACGGGCATGTCCCCGCTCGTTGCGTTTTCGTGCGAGGCGCCGGTGTCGGTCCACTGGCCGCCGTCGGGATTGCCGGCGGGTACGCGCGGCTGGTTCGGATGGAAGTGCTTGAGGCAACGGGACGCCGCAATCCGCACCTTGAGCGCGGCAAAGCGCCATTCGTGATCGAGGCGTTTCTGGCGCCAGCCCGGCGCGGGGGATGTCGAAAGGGCGATCTGCATCGGCCGGCTCCGGTTGGTCTCGGACCGGCCGATTGTCACGCCGTCAGCGGCGAGGGGGATTTGGGGGAGAAGTCGGCGGGGCAGTCAGTTCCCGCGTATCCGCCGAACAAGAAACGCCCCGGCGCTGCCGCCGGGGCGTCTCGATTTCGGTGGGTATGTCCGGAGCGATCTCGAATGCTCGGGATGCGCCGATTCGTCTGTTGTGCGCGTATCCTTGTCCGAAAACCGGTGCCCACTTTTCGGGAATACGCGCTACCGCACCAGGACGTTCCGGAACTGCCAGGGGTCGCTTTCGTCGATGTCCTCGGGGAAGAGGCCGGGACGGCCGGCGAGCGGCGTCCAGTCGGTATAGTGGCCCGCGACCGGGCCGAGATAGGGCTTCTGGACCTCGAGGCAGCGGGCGTGATCCATCTCGTCGGCCTCGACGATGCCGGCATCCGGGTTCTCGAGGGCCCAGACCATGCCGGCGAGCACGGCCGAGGAGACCTGCAGGCCGGTGGCGTTCTGGTAGGGCGCGAGCTTGCGCGCTTCCTCGATCGAGAGGTGCGAGCCGTACCAGTAGGCGTTCCTGGCGTGGCCGTAGAGCAGTACGCCGAGTTCGTCCATGCCGTCGACGATCTCGTCCTCGTCGAGGACGTGCAGCTTCTCCTGGACCTTGCCGGCGGCGCCGAACAGCTCGTGCAGCGACAGCACGGCGTCGTTGCACGGATGATAGGCGTAGTGGCAGGTCGGGCGGAATTCGGGATGGTCGCCGGCGCCGACGGTGTAGTAGTCGGAGATCGAGATCGCCTCGTTGTGGGTGACGAGGAAGCCGTACTGGGCGCCCGGGGTCGGGCACCAGGTGCGCACCCGGGTGTTGGCGCCCGGCTGCAGCAGGTAGACGGCCGCCTTGCAGCCCTCGGCCTGGCGGCGGGCGTTCTCCGGCAGCCACTTCTCGTGGCTGCCCCAGCCGAGTTCGGCCGGCTGGAAGCCCTCGGAGAGGAAGCCCTCGACCGACCAGGTGTTCCAGAAGGTGCCCATCGGCTTGGGTTTGCGGACGCGCTGGGTGTCGCGCTCGGCGATGTGGACGCCCTTGACGCCGAGCGTCTGCATGAGGCGGGCCCAGTCGTCGCGGCTCGCCGGGCGGCCTGCGTCGACGCCGGTGTCGCGGGCGATGTCGAGGAGGGCCTGCTTGACGAACCAGGAGACCATGCCGGGATTGGCGCCGCAGCACGAGACGGCGGTGGTGCCGCCGGGATTGGCACGCCGTTCGGCCCGGACGGTCTCGCGCAGCGCATAGTTGGTGCGCGCCTCGGGGCCGGCGTCCTTGTCGAAATAGAAGCCGAGCCACGGCTCGACGACGGTGTCGATGTAGAGGACGCCGAGTTCGCGGCAGAGCTTCATGATGTCGAGCGAGGAGGTGTCGACCGAGAGGTTGACGCAGAAGCCCCGGCCGCCGCCTTCGGTGAGGAGAGGCGTCAGCAGGTCGCGGTAATTGTCGCGGGTGACGGCGGCCTTGACGAAGCGCATGCCGCGCTCGTCGAGCAAACCGCGGTCGGTGTCGACCGGGTCGACGACCACGAAGCGCGATCGGTCGAACTCGAAATGGCGCTCGATGAGCGGCAGGGTTCCCTTGCCGATCGAGCCGAAGCCGATCATCACGATGGGGCCGTCGATGCGACCGTGAATGGGCCAGTGCGTCATGAGCCTGGTCTCCTTGATTCTCCTGGGTCCAGAGGGGCGGGCGAATGGAATTGGAAAGGCGCCGGCCGCGCTACCCTTTAAGGCAGCGCGGCGCGCTTGGCGAGGGCCGGCAGCGCCGCAGCATCGGCGGCCGGAACGAGGGTTTCGGCCGGGGTCGGGGCGCCGGTCGGCAGGACGAGGCCCGCGGCCCGGCCGAGCGCGCCGGGGCTGAGGTCGAGGCCGAGCAGGCGGTGCCGTTCGAACGGTCCCGGCATGGCGAGACCGGCCGCCGCCTCGGCGGCAAAGCCGAAGCGGGCGTAGTAGGGGGCATCGCCGACGAGCAGCACGGCGCGGTGGCCGAGGCTCGCGGCGCGGTTCAGCACCCGGCGCATCAGCCGGCCGCCGAGGCCTTCGCCGCGCAGCGTCTCGTCGACCGCGAGCGGGCCGAGCAGCAGCGCGGCACCGGCATCGCCGGCCGCGACATGCCACAGCCGCACCGTGCCGACGAGGCGAGCGCCGTCACGCGCGACGAGCGACAGCCCGTCGGCGGCGAGCCGCCCCTCGCGGATGCGCTCCGACGTCTTGCGGAAGCGGGCCGGACCGAACGCGCGGTCGAGCAGCGCCTCCCGGGCGCCCACGTCGGCGGGCGCCTCGTCCTCGATGCGGATCATCGGCGTTTCGCGTCAGATCACGTAGGAGGCAAGGGGCGAGAAGCCGTTGAACGCCACCGACGAATAGGTCGTCGTATAGGCGCCGGCGGCCTCGATCAGCACTTCGTCGCCGATCTCGAGCGAGACCGGCAGGAAGTACGGATCCTTCTCGTAGAGCACGTCGGCCGAATCGCAGGTCGGGCCGGCGAGCACGCAGGGGGCGAGGGCGCCGCCGTCGCGCTCGGTGCGGATCGGGTAGCGGATCGCCTCTTCCATCGTCTCGGCGAGACCGCCGAACTTGCCGATGTCGAGATAGACCCAGCGGACCTCGTCTTCGGCCGCCTTCCTGGAGATCAGCACCACCTCGGCCTTGATCATGCCGGCATTGCCGACCATGCCGCGGCCCGGCTCGATGATGGTCTCGGGGATGCGGTTGCCGAAATGGCGGCAGAGCGCGTTGAAGATCGCCTGGCCATAGTCCTGGGCGGTCGGGATGTCCTTCAGGTACTTGGCCGCGAAGCCGCCGCCGAGATTGACCATCTTGAGGTGAATGCCGCGCTCGGCCATCTCGCGGAAGATGCCGGCGGTGGTGGCGAGGGCACGGTCCCAGGCTTCCGGGTCGCGCTGCTGCGAGCCGACATGGAAGGAGATGCCGTGGGCCGCGAGGCCGAGGCGATGGGCGTGCTCGAGCACCTGCGAGGCCATCTCCGGGGCGCAGCCGAACTTGCGCGACAGCGGCCACTCGGCGCCGGCGCCATCGGAGAGGATGCGGCAGAAGACGCGGGCGCCGGGGGCGACGCGGGCGACCTTCTCGACCTCGGCCTCGCAGTCGACGGCGAAGAGGCGCACGCCGAGCTCGAAGGCGCGGGCGACGTCGCGCTCCTTCTTGATGGTGTTGCCGAAGGAGATGCGGTCCGGCGTCGCGCCGGCCTCGAGGGCCATCACGATCTCGGGCACCGAGGCGCAGTCGAAGGCCGAGCCGAGCTCGGCGAGAAGGGCGAGCACCTCCGGCGCCGGGTTGGCTTTCACCGCGTAGAAGACGCGGGTGTCCGGCATGGCGCGGTTGAGGGCGATGTAATTGTCGCGCACGACATCGAGGTCGAGGACGAGGCACGGGCCGTCCGGGCGTCGGGTGCGCAGGAAGTCGCGGATACGGTCGGTCATGGCGGTTCTCCGAATTCCGTTCGTCGTTGCAGATGCGACGATGCTTCGTTCGCCGGGCTCCCCTATGGACGAGGAGCCGCGAACGGTAAGGCAACGTCGATCCGGTCCGAGGACCGGTGCTCAATGCGCCGCCGACATCTGACGCAAAACGTCTGCCCGACGTTTCGATGCGTTGATGCCATCGTTTGGAACGGAGAACCGATCCGCACGCCCGGCAAGGAAGTAGTGCCTCTTCAGTAACCCCGGCTGTTGGAGAGCCGGCAGAGACCAAAAAAGCCCGCTACGTCGTTGCTTCAAGTCGCGTCCCCCGCGGAGACGGGGTTCGCCGGTTTCGCCTCCGGCTGCCGGCTTCTCTAGGGCGTCATCCCGGCCACTTGTCCGGGATCCCACCGACCGGCACGCGACCACAGGCACGTGCGAATTTGGGCAGGCGGAAAATAGGAATATTCGCCGTCTCATACAAGCGGAAATCGGACCTGCGACGAAAAAAATCACCCGGCGTCAAGTTATTGACAAAACGTTAATTTCGCCCGCGGCGCTGGCGTCGCGGGCGGTCCCGGCCGGTGCGGCTCGAAAAGATGTCAGCCGGCGCCGAATTCGGAGCGGATGGCGTTGCGCGCGAACCAGACCATGAAGACGGTGCCGATCGACAGCATGATTCCGTCGATCACGGTCATGACGACCGGGCCGAGGGAAAAGAGGCCGGCGATCGCCCATCCGGCGGCGATCGCACCGAAGGCGATCTCCGAGGACACGAGGAGGATGGCACCGACGAGGGCCATCAGCCGCTCGACCTTGTGACGCGTCGAAGCGCGCGCCACAGCCACCGGGGCCGGGTCGACGACATTGGTGATCATGGAAAGAAGTCCTCCACCCGGACCCGACAGGTCCGACCGTCCCTACATCTCGTCGATCCCGGGTTCGCCGGGAAGGGGGGCGCGCGATCACTTTTCGTTACAACCGGACGGGCCGGGCGTGCGCGGCTTTGGCGCCGCCCGGAACCATGGTGGGCATCGGCAGGCAATGCCCTATGTTGCAGCGGTGCGCTTTTCGATTGCGCATTGTCGTTTCGCGGCCGGTCCGGTCGCGCCAGTCTTTCGCCCGCCGCGCCGACCGGGCGCCGCAGCACGGTTTTTTCAGGGAGACGCCGCATGGCTTTCGTCGAGGACACGGTCAACGCCTTCGTCGACTACGAGAATATCGAGGTCGACCATGCGGCGACGGGGCCGCTCGCCGGCCTCACCATGGGCGTGAAGGACCTCTTCGACGTCGTCGGCTATCCGACCGGCTGCGGCCATCCCCTGAAGCGCCAGGAGAGCGAGCCGCGCGCGACGACGGCACCGGCGATCCAGGCGCTGCTCGACGCCGGGGCGCGCTTCGTCGGCAAGACCCACATGGACGAGCTCGCCTTCTCGCTCAACGGCAAGAACAAGCATTACGGCACGCCGATCAACGCGGCGGCGCCCGATCGCATTCCGGGCGGCTCGTCGTCGGGCTCGGCGGCGGCGGTGGCGGCCGGCCTCGTCGACTTCGCGGTCGGCTCGGACACCGGCGGCTCGGTGCGGGCGCCGGCATCCTATTGCGGCCTCGTCGGCCTCAGGCCCACGCAGGGGCGGATCTCGCTCCAGGGCGCGATGGCGCTGGCGCCGAGCTTCGACACGGTCGGCTGGTTCGCCCGCGACATCGACACCTTCGCCAGGGTCGGCGAGGTTCTCCTCGGCGAGGATCGGGCGCCGCTTGGCGCGGCGGTGCATGGCGTCCTTCCCGAGGAAGCGATCGGCCAGCTGACGAGCGCCGAGGCCAAGCGCGCCTTTCCGCCGGCGCTCGGCCGCATCGAGCAGGCGACCGGGCCGCTCGAGACGGTCGAGATGGTCGAGGAGGGGCTGACCACCTGGTACTGGACCTTCCGCATCATCCAGGCCTACGAGGCGCTCGGCGTGCATGGCAGCTGGCTCTCCTGCCGCAATCCCGACCTTGCCCCGGACGTCGCCGACCGCTTCAACTTCGGCCGGCGCATCCGCTCCGAGCAGGCGGCGGGCGCGAGCGAGAAGCGCAAGGAGGTGCGCGACCGCATCACGGCGCTGATCGGCGCGAGCGGCGTTCTCGTCATTCCGACGGTGCCGGGGCCGGCGCCGCTGCTGACGACCCCGCCGCCGGCGCTCGAAGGGTTCCGCACGCGGGCGCTCGAACTCCTGTGCATCGCCGGGCTTTGCGGCCTGCCGCAGCTCACCCTGCCGCTGGCGGAGGTCGAGGGCGCGCCGCTCGGCGTCTCGCTCATCGGCCCGGCCTGGTCGGACCGCTCGCTGATCGAGCTCGGCCGGCGCATCATGGCCGGCTGAACCGCCTTTCGAACCAGACAGCAAAAGGCCCGCCGGTCGGGAGGTCGACCGGCGGGCTTCGCTTGTCCGCTCGGGGGGGAATCGAGCGGAGGGTTCAGGCGTTCTGCGGCGTCGGGCGGCGATCGAAATAGGCCGAGAGCGCGTAGGCGCCGTCGCCGAGCAGGGCCTGGACGATGGCCGCGAGGCTGAGGAAGGCCGGGTATTCCCAGCCGCCACCCTCGGCGGTGAACAGCCAGCCATTACCGGAATGAACGACGGTCGCGCCGAGAAGGATCGGCAGGACGGCGAGGGCGATCCAGCGCGTGCGCAGGCCGGCGAGGATCAGAAGGCCGCCGCCGATCTCGCCGAGAATGGTGAGGTAGGCGAAGGCAGCCGGCAGGCCGAGGCTGCCGAAGAAGCCGACCGTTCCGGGGACGGTGAAGACGAAGACCTTGAGGAGGCCATGGGCGAGGAGCATGAGGCCGAGGCCGAGGCGCAGGGCGAGCGCGGCATAGGGGGCGGTGCGGGTATCGATCATGCGGTTAACTCCGTGGGCGACCGGGCGAGGGCCGGTGGTTGCATCTCCCGACAAACTATTGTTTATGATTTGTGGTTCAATCGTCGTTTGAAACGACATTCTGTCCATGGATCATGAACGATGACCGACAACATCGCCCGCATGCAAACCTTCGTCGCCGTTGCCGAACATGGCGGGTTCTCCGCCGCCGGGCGGGCGCTCGGCCGTTCCAAGGCGCTCATTTCCAAGCACGTGCGCGAGCTCGAGGACGCCTATGGCGCCCGCCTCGTCAACCGCACGACGCGGACCTTCTCGCTGACCGATGCCGGCGAGATCTATTTCCGCGAGGCGCTCGACATCCTGAAACGCATCGAGGCGCTCGACGACCGCATCCGCGACAGCGGCGGGCCGCTGCGCGGCCGGCTGCGCGTCTCGGCGCCGCGCAGCTTCGGCGGCGGCGATCTCGGCCGGGCGATCCTCGCCTTCGCCGCCGCCGAGCCGGGCATCGACCTCGACCTCAGGCTCGAGGACCGTTTCGTCGATCTCGTCGAGGAAGGCTTCGACGTCGCGGTGCGGGTGGCGGCGCTCGCCGATTCGAGCCTCATCGCCCGGCGCCTCGCGCCGTTCCGGGTGGTCGTCTGCGCGACCCCCGAGACGATCGCGCGCCATGGCGCCCCGGCGCGGCCGGAGGATCTCGGCGGCCGGCCCTGCGTGCTCGATTCCAATCTCGCGCAGCCGGACATCTGGGTCTTCGGGGCGGAGGGCGGCCGCCTGCCGGTGACCGTTTCCGGCCGCATCCGGGTCAACGGCGCCGGCGCGGTGCGCGAGGCGACGCTCGCCGGCCTCGGCTTTGCCCGGGTGCCGCTGATCGCGGTCGGCGATGCGGTCGCCGAGGGGCGGCTCGAGATCGTGCTCGCGGAATTCGAGCCGGCCGATGTCGGCATCTTCGTCGTCTATCCCGACCGGCGACACCTCGCCCGCAAGGTGCGCGCCTTCGTCGACCACATGGTGCGCCGGTTCGCGGCGGAGCGGAGGTGAGGTGCGGGCCGGCCGACTCTTGTGAAAAAGAGCCGGATTCGGCACAATCGGCGAGATTCGAGGCCTCCGATCCCAAGCGGGGGCCGCAATCGTCGGGAGATGCGATGAAGACCTCGATCCTCGCTGCAGCGGTGATTGCCGGTGCGATGTTCGGCATGGCCGCCGGTTTCGTCGAGCCGGCGCAGGCGGCCCGCGACGAACCGGAAAAGGTGGCGCGCGACGTCGTCGAGTTCGACGGGACGTTCGAGCCGGGCACGGTCGTCATCAAGACCTCGGAGCGGCGGCTCTACTATGTCCTCGGCAGCGGCAAGGCGATCCGTTATCCGGTCGCCGTCGGTTCGCCGCAGAACCAGTGGTTCGGCGAGACCCACGTGGTGCGCAAGCGCGAGAATCCGAGCTGGACGCCGACGCCCGACCAGCGTTCGAAGAAGCCGAGCCTGCCGGCCTATGTGGCGCCCGGCCCGAAGAACCCGCTCGGCGTGCGCGCCATCTATCTCGGCTGGAGCGCCTATCGCATCCACGGCACCAATGCGCCGGGATCGATCGGGCGGGCCGTCTCGGGCGGCTGTTTCCGGATGCTCAATGCGGACGTCGTCGACCTGTTCGAGCGGGTGCATGTCGGTGCGCCGGTGCGCGTGATGCGCTGATCCGGCGGGCCGGACGCGGCCGGGCGAGCCCGGCGCGTTCCGCATGAGCGACACGAGGTCCCATGCGCGGGGCTCGACAAGGCGCGCGCCCGGACCATTTCATGCTGCGGACAATGTCGAGCCGCCGCGAGGCGGGGCCGAGACCATCGCGCCGGGACCCCAGATGCTGAGATCGCTGATTGCCGCCTTCGCCATGGTGCTCGCCCTCGTCGGCGTCGCCGCCGCGCATCCGCACGTCTTCATCACCGGCAAGACGACCGTGCTCTTCGAGAACGGCGCGATCGTCGGCGTGCGTCACGTCTGGTCGTTCGACGACGCCTATTCGGCCTTCGCCGTGCAGGGGCTCGACGCCAACGGCGACGGCGAGTTCAGCGAGGACGAGCTGAGGGAACTCGCCGAGGTCAACATCGAATCGCTGAAGGACTTCGGCTATTTCACCTTCGCCGGCGAGGGCGAGGACAATGTCGAATTCGGCGATCCGCTGCCGGACTACCGGCTGGTGATGAAGAAGATCCCGATCGAGGATTACTGGCTGCTCTCCGACGACGACCGCGCCTATATCCGCGAACAGGCGGCAAAGGAGAACACGCCGGAACTGCTCGACGTGCACTATCTCGAAATGACGGTGACGATCCCGCTCGTCGAACCCTACCAGCTCGAGAAAAAGTTCGAGGTCGACGTCTACGACCCGAATTATTACATCGCCTATTCCTTTGCCAAGGACGGCGGCACGGCGCTCGACCAGGCGCCGGCCGGATGCCGCGTCGAGATGCAGGAAGCCGGCGAACTCGACGACGCGACGGCGGCGGCGCTCGCGGCGATCCCGGCGACGCAGCAGACGCCGCCGGAAGAGCTTCTGGCGATGACCAACACGCTCGCCAACCGGCTGACGGTGAGCTGCGGGACGCCGGCCGCGGCGATTGCCGGGACCCCGAAGGACGGGATGGCGGCGATCGAGCGGTTCGCCGGACCGGCGATGACCCCGGCCGAGCGCATCGCGGCGGCACCGAGCGTCGCCGAGACGCCGCCGGCGGCCGTCGAGCGCCCGGCGGCGAGCGCGGCGCCGGGGCCGATCACGCAGCTGCTCGGCTTCGTCGCGCGCCAGCAGAACGCCTTCTACACCAAGCTGCGCGACGGCGTGCGCCGCGCCGCGATCGACGGCTCGGCGGTGTGGTTCCTGATGCTGATCAGTTTCGCCTACGGCGTCTTCCACGCGGCGGGACCCGGCCACGGCAAGGCGGTGCTGACGAGTTATGTGCTGGCCAATGGCGAGACGGCGCGCACCGGGGTTCTCCTGTCGTTCGCCGCGGCCTTCGCCCAGGCGGTGACGGCGGTGCTGCTGATCGGGGCGGCGGGCGCGCTCCTCAAGCTGACGAGCGTTGCCATCAACGACACGGCGCGGGCCTTCGAGATCGGCTCCTACGGCCTCATCGTTCTCCTCGGCCTGTGGCTCGTCTACACCAAGATCTTCCGGGGTCACGGCCACGACCATGGTCACGGCCACGACCATGGTCACCATCATGACCATGACCATGACCATGCGCATCGCGGCGCCGGGCCCGGCGTGCAGCATCCCTGCACGATCGCGGACGAGGCGGGGGCGCCGATGGCGGTGGCGCCGGCGGGTTCGTTCGGGAGCGGGGCGCTCGCGGCGATCGCGACCATCGGCATGCGGCCCTGTTCGGGCGCGCTGATCGTCCTCGCCTTCGCCTTGTCGCAGGGCATGCTCCTTGCCGGCATCGCCTCGGCTTTCGCCATGGCGCTCGGCACCGGCATCACGGTGGCGACGATCGCGGCGATCGCGATCACCGCCAAGGGCCTGGCGATGAAGATGGCGGGACCGGAATCGCGGGCAAGCTACGTGCTGCACCGCTCGGTCGAGATCGGCGGCGCGCTCTTCGTGCTCTTGACCGGCCTCATTCTCCTCACCGCCGCCGTCGGGTTCGGCGTCAGCCACTGAGGCGATCGGTCAGCCCTTGACGGGGTGGCCGGCGCGCACCGCCTTGCCGAAAGCCTCGAACAGGCGATCGGAGACCGGGTCGCTGCCGACCCAGTATTCGGGGTGCCACTGCACGCCGAGGGTCCAGCCCGGCGCGTCCTTCACCCGTACCGCCTCGATGGTGCCGTCGGGCGCGCGGCCCTCGACGACGAGGCGGTCGGCGAGGCGATCGATCGCCTGGCGATGCAGGGAGTTCACCTCGATCGAGGGCGCGCCGAAGATGCCGGCGAGCACGCCGCCCGGCACGATCTCGACCGGGTGGCGGATGGCGAAGCGCTCGTTCTGGACATCGGAGACCGGGGCGCGGTGGTCCATGCGGCCGGGCAGTTCCTGGATCTCGGTGGCGAGCGAGCCGCCGAGGGTGACGTTCAGCTCCTGGAAGCCGCGGCAGACGCAGAACATCGGGATCGCGCGCTCGATGGCGCGGCGGATCAGCGGCAGCGTCGTCGCATCGCGCGCCTCGTCATAGGGCTCGTAATGGGCGTTCGGCTCGGCGCCGTAGTTCGACGGGTGGACGTTGGAGCGCGAGCCGGTGCAGAGCACGCCGTCGACGCGGTCGAGCGCGGCGTCGAGGTCGAGCCGGTCGCCGAAATCGGGCAGGATCAGCGGCACGGCGCCGGCGCCGGCGAGCACGGCGTTGAGATAGGTCGAGGGCGTGGCGTGCCAGTGATAGTTCTCGAGGGGCTTGACGTCGGCCGAAACGAGGACGACGGGCGTGCGATCGGACGGCATGATGGCCTGGCGTATCCTTCGAGGGGGTCGGGAGCGCCGGTGCGGCGCCCGCGGGAGCGATCGACGACAGACATAGAGCGTTTTGCCGTGCTGTGGAATGCCCCTTTGCCGGGCGAAATCGCGGCCGGCAGGTGACGGCGGGCGCAAGACCGGCTAGACAGACGCCCGAAAAGCCTTGCCCCGAGACGTTGCATGCGCGCCTTCACGGAATTCGTCGACAGCCTCAGCGAATGGACCGGCCGGTTCGTCGCTTGGTTCACGCTGGCGATCGTGCTGATCCAGTTCGCCGTGGTGCTGATGCGCTACGTGTTCGGCGTCGGCTCGATCTGGGCGCAGGAATCGATCCTCTACCTGCACGCCTTCCTGTTCATGCTGGCCGCCGCCTATACGCTGAAGCACGACGGCCACGTCCGGGTCGACATCTTCTATCGCGAGGCGCGGCCGCGGCTGAAGGCGACGGTCAATCTGGTCGGGGCGCTGCTCTTCGTCGTGCCGGTCGCGCTCGTCATCCTGAAGCTCTCCTGGCCCTATGTCGGCCAGTCCTGGGCGATCCTCGAGAAGTCCAAGGAGACGAGCGGCATCCCGGCGGTGTTCGTGCTGAAGACGGCGATCCCGCTGTTCGCCGTGCAGATGGTGCTGCAGGGACTGTCGATGGCGGCCCATGCGGCGCTGGCGCTCGGCGGCGACCACGACGAACTCGAAGCCCTGCGCTTCCACGGGAACTGACCGATGGGAACGCTCGCCCATTCGCTCGACGTCATCATGTTCGCGGCGGTCTGCGTGTTCCTGCTCGCCGGCTTTCCGGTCGCCTTCACGCTTGCCGGCACGGCGCTTCTCTTTGCCGGCCTCGGCTGGCTCTTCGGCGCGTTCGACCTTTCCTTCCTCGGCGCCCTGCCGCAACGCATCTACGGCACGATGACCAACGAGGTGCTGATCGCGGTGCCGCTGTTCGTCTTCATGGGGGTGATGCTGGAGCGCTCGAAGGTTGCCGAGGAACTGCTCGAGACCATGGGCAAGCTGTTCGGCTCCCTGCGCGGCGGCCTCGGCATCTCGGTCTCGATCGTCGGGGCGCTGCTCGCCGCCTCGACCGGCATCGTCGGGGCGACGGTCGTCACCATGGGCCTGCTGTCGCTGCCGACCATGCTGAAGAACGGCTACAGCCCGCGCCTCGCCTCGGGCTCGATCGCGGCGGCCGGCACGCTCGGCCAGATCATCCCGCCCTCGATCGTCCTCGTCATCCTCGGCGACCAGCTCTCCAACGCCTACCAGAAGGCGCAGCTCTCGCTCGGCAACTTCGCCCCGGACACCGTGTCGGTCGGCGACCTTTTCGCCGGCGCGCTGATTCCCGGCCTGATGCTGGTCGGGCTCTACATCCTGTTCCAGGTGGCGATGGCGATCGTCAAGCCGCAGTCCTCGCCGGCGATGGTGATCGCCGAGGGCGAGGGCGTCGGCATCGGCGATCTGATGCGGGCGCTGGTGCCGCCGGTGGTGCTGATCGTCGCCGTGCTCGGCTCCATCCTCGCCGGTGTCGCGACGCCGACCGAGGCGGCGGCCGTCGGCGCCGTCGGCGCGGTGCTGCTCGGCGGCTACCGGGCGCTCGGCAAGCGCGCCTGGCCGGTGCTCGGCGCGGCGGCGGCGCTCGTCGGCGTGCTCGTGCTGACCTCGTTCATGGACCTGCGCATCCAGCGCACCGAGATCCCGCCGGCCGGGGTCGCCGGCATCGCGCTCGCCGCCGTCTTCTGCGTCACCATTCTCGGCGGACTCGCGATCGCACTGGTCAAGCTGCAGCGCGACGGCGTGCTCGGCGAGGTGATGCGCGGCACGACCCAGATCACCGCCATGGTGTTCCTGATCATGATGGGCGCGACGCTGTTCTCGCTCGTCTTCCGCGGCCTCGGCGGCGAGGAGATGGTGCACGCGCTCCTCGAGAACATTCCCGGCGGCGCGGCCGGCGCCATGCTCGCCGTGATGGCGGTGATGTTCGTTCTCGGCTTCTTCCTCGATTTCCTCGAGATCGTGTTCGTCGTCGTGCCGCTGGTGGCGCCGACGCTGCTGATGCTCGACATGCCGAACGGCGAGCCGATGAGCCCGGTCTGGCTCGGCATCATGCTGGCGGTCAACCTGCAGACCTCGTTCCTGACGCCGCCCTTCGGATTCGCGCTGTTCTACCTGCGCGGCGTCGCGCCGCCGACGGTGACGACGATGGACATCTACCGGGGCATCATCCCGTTCGTCGTCATACAACTTTCGTCGCTGATCGTGCTCTGGTACCTGCCCGAGCTCGCCACCTGGCTGCCCCGGATCATCTACGGAACCGGCTGATCGGCCGGCATGCCCAGTAGCCGGCAAAGTGTCGCCCCGTCGTTGCGAATGTCACCAAAACCGTCTTGATTTGTCGAAGGTCGTTAGATTTAGTGACGATAACGAAATCGAGACCGGCCAAAAAAACACGGGCCGGCGGCCAGGGTGAGGAAACGGCATGGCTGACGCGGCAGCGATTGCCGGCGGGCGCTTGGATACTTTTCCCAAGCTGTTGGTGCGAAACGCGATCGTGCGCGGTGGCAAGCCGGCGATGCGCGAGAAGGATCTCGGCATCTGGCAGACCTGGACGTGGAGCGAGGTCCTCGACGAGGTCAAGACCTTCGCGCTCGGGCTGCAGGATCTGGGGTTCGAGCGCGGCGACACCTGCGCGGTGATCGGGGCGAATCGGCCGCGGCTCTACTGGACGATCGCGGCCGTTCAGGCGCTCGGCGGCACGCCGGTGCCGGTCTATGCCGATGCGATCGCCGAAGAACTCGCCTATGTGCTCGAGCATGCCGACGTCGCCTTCGCGGTGGCCGAGGACCAGGAGCAGGTCGACAAGGTGCTCTCGGTCGGCGACCGGCTGAAGAGCCTGCGCCACATGGTCTACGACGAGCCGCGCGGCCTCGAGAAATACGACCACACCCGGCTGCACTCCTTCGAGGCGATCCAGACCAAGGGCCGCGAGTCGCTGCGCACCGACCAGACCGCCGAAGTGCGGTTCTTCGACGAGATCGAGCAGGGCAAGGGCTCCGACATCTCGATCATCCTCTACACCTCGGGCACGACCGGCCGCTCCAAGGGCGTGATGCTGTCGGCCGAGCGCTGCATCGCGGCGGCGACCGACACGGCGGTGTTCGACCACCTGAGCGATGCCGACGAGGTGCTGGCCTATCTGCCGCTCGCCTGGGTCGGCGACCACTATCTCAACTACGCGCAGGGAATGGTGGCCGGCTTCTGCATGGCCTGCCCGGAAAGCGGCGAGACGGCGCAGCACGACCTCCGGGAGATCGGCCCGACCTTCTATTTCGCACCGCCGCGCGTCTTCGAGGGCCTGCTCACCCGGGTGATGATCCGCATGGAGGACGCCAGCGCCATCAAGCGCAAGATGTTCCACTACTTCATCGACGTCGCGAAGCGCTACGGCGAGGACATCCTCGACAAGCGGCCGGTGCCGCTGGTCGGCCGGCTGCTGTACGGGCTCGGCAACGCCCTCGTCTACGGGCCGCTGAAGAACGTGCTCGGCTTCTCGCGCATCCGCACCGCCTATACGGCCGGCGAGGCGATCGGCCCGGACCTCTTCAGCTTCTACCGCTCGCTCGGCCTCAACCTGAAGCAGCTCTACGGCCAGACCGAAGCCTTCCTCTACGTGACGGCGCAGGAAGACGGCCATGTGCGGTCCGACACGGTCGGCCCGGCGGCGCCGAACGTCGAGATCAGGATCTCGGAGACCGGCGAGGTGCTGTTCAAGAGCCCGGGCATGTTCATCGGCTATTTCAAGAACGACGAGGCGACCAAGGGCACGGTCGACGACGAGGGCTGGGTGCACACGGGCGATGCCGGCTTCTTCGATCACGACGGCCAGCTGAAGATCATCGACCGCGCCAAGGATGTCGGCAAGCTCGTCGACGGCACGCTGTTCGCGCCGAAATACATCGAGAACAAGCTGAAGTTCTTCCCGAACGTCAAGGAAGCGGTGGCCTTCGGCGACGGCCGCGATTTCAGCACGGTGTTCCTCAACATCGATCTCAACGCGGTCGGCAACTGGGCCGAGCGCAACAACATCTCCTATGCGAGCTACCAGGAACTGGCGGGCCACCCGCAGGTCTACGAGATGCTCCAGAGCAATGTCGACAAGGTGAACCGCGACCTCGCCCACGAGTCGGCCATGGCCGGCGCGCAGATCCACCGCTTCCTCATCCTGCACAAGGAGCTCGATGCCGACGACGGCGAGCTGACGCGGACGCAGAAGGTGCGCCGCTCGTTCATCGCCGAGCGCTACGGGCCGCTGATCGAGGCGCTCTATGACGGCTCGAGCGAGAAGTTCATCGAGACCGAGGTGACATTCGAGGACGGACGCAAGGGTCGCATCGCCGCGACCGTCCAGATCCGCGACATGACCGTCTATCCCGCCGTCGAGGAAGTGAAGGAGGCGGCGGAATGAACGCAGCAACCGAAACCGCCGTCGCCGCCGAGGCGACGGGCGAGCCCGAAGTGATGCTCAAGGTCGAGAACGTGTCGCTGTCGTTCGGTGGCGTGCGCGCGATCACCAACATCTCGTTCGACATCCGCAAGGGCGAGATCCGCGCCATCATCGGCCCGAACGGTGCCGGCAAGACGTCGATGCTCAACGTCATCAACGGCTTCTACCACCCGCAGGAAGGCGTCATCACCTTCAAGGGGGCGGCGCGCTCGAAGATGCGGCCCTACGAGGCGGCGAGCCAGGGCATCGCGCGGACCTTCCAGAACGTCGCCCTCTTCAAGGGCATGTCGACCCTCGACAACATCATGTCTGGGCGCACGCTGCTGATGAAGAAGCACTTCTTCTGGCACCTCTTCCA
This sequence comes from Pseudomonadota bacterium, assembly GCA_029572955.1. Classification (GTDB taxonomy): domain Bacteria; phylum Pseudomonadota; class Alphaproteobacteria; order Rhizobiales; family JAKPQE01; genus JAKPQE01. Next base: position 19,038 of record JAKPQE010000081.1, on the reverse strand, counting down.
CTACGGCCCGGCCCGCACGGAAGAGATCGAGCATCGCCGCAAGGTCGAGGAGATCATCGACTTCCTCGAGATCCAGCACATCCGGCGGGCGCCGGTCGGCCGGCTGCCCTACGGCCTGCAGAAGCGGGTCGAGCTCGGCCGGGCGCTTGCCATGGAACCGGAACTCCTGCTGCTCGACGAGCCGATGGCCGGCATGAACCTCGAGGAGAAGGAGGACATGAGCCGCTTCATCCTCGACGTGAACAGCCAGTTCGGCACGACGATCGCCCTCATCGAACACGACATGGGGGTGGTCATGGATCTCTCCGACCGGGTCGTGGTGCTCGACTACGGCAAGAAGATCGCCGACGGCACGCCGGAAGAGGTGCAGGCCAATCAGGACGTGATCGACGCCTATCTCGGCGTGTCGCATTGACGGGGCGGACATGGATTTCCTCTACAGCATTTTCGTCGACCCCTTCGTGCAGATGGTCCAGATGCCGGACTTTCTCCTCCAGGTGCTCTGGGAGGGGATCGTCGGCGGCATTCTCTACGCCCTCATCGCCCTCGGCTTCGTGCTGATCTTCAAGGCCTCGGGCGTCTTCAACTTCGCCCAGGGCATCATGGTGGTGTTCGCGGCGCTGACCCTCGTCGGCCTCTACGAGAAGGGCGTGCCGGCGCTCGCCGCGCTCGTCCTCGCGGTCGGCGTGATGGCGCTGCTGGCGATCTGCGTCGAGCGCTTCGTCATGCGCCCGCTGGTCAACCAGCCGGACATCATCCTCCTGATGGCGACGATCGGGCTCACCTACTTCCTCGTCGGCCTCGGCGAGTTCATCTTCGGCGGCGAGCCGAAGGTGATGATCGCGAACGAGCTCGGCCTGCCGTCGGGTTCGGTCGTGCTGGAGCCGGAGGGCTGGGGGCCGGGCGGCTCGCCGGGCCTCATCTCGCTGCAGAAGATCGACATCGCGGCGACGGTGATCGCGGCGATCATGATCGTGGCGCTCGCCATCTTCTTCAACAAGACGCGGATCGGGCGGGCGCTGCGGGCCGTTGCCGACGATCATCAGGCAGCGCTGTCGGTCGGCATCTCGCTCAACCAGATCTGGGCGATCGTGTGGTTCGCGGCCGGCGTCGTGGCGCTCGTCACCGGCATCATGTGGGGCGCGCGTTCGGACGTTTCCTTCGCGCTCGAGATCGTCGCGCTGAAGGCCCTGCCGGTGCTGATCCTCGGCGGCTTCACCTCGATCCCGGGCGCGATCGTCGGCGGCCTCATCATCGGCGTCGGCGAGAAGATCGGCGAAATCTACTGGGGCCCGCTGGTCGGCGGCGGCATCGAGTCCTGGCTCGCCTACGGGATCGCCCTCGTGTTCCTCATTTTCCGGCCGCAAGGCCTCTTTGGCGAAAAGATCATCGAGAGGGTGTGAGCGGATGTTCTATCGCGAAGCAGGCCAGTTCAAGACGAGCTACGAAGCCGACCAGCAGGTCTTCCCGATCCTGCAGGACAAGATCGGCATCGGCGCCATCCTCATCATCGGTCTCGTCGTCGTGCCGCTGACGGGCAGCGACTTCATGATCACTTCGATCATGATCCCGTTCCTGATCTTCTCGCTGGCAACGATCGGCCTCAACATCCTGACCGGCTATGCCGGCCAGCTGTCGCTCGGCTCGGGCGCCTTCATGGGCGTCGGCGCCTATGCCTGCTACAAGCTGACGACGATCTTCCCGGATGCCAATCTCGTCGTCCTCGTCCTCCTGTCGGGCTTCTTCTCGGCGGCGATCGGCATGGTGTTCGGCCTGCCGAGCCTCAGGATCAAGGGCCTCTATCTGGCGGTGACGACGCTTGCGGCGCAGTTCTTCCTCGAGTGGTGCTTCATCCGCGTGCCGTGGCTCTACAACTACAACGCCTCGGGCGCGATCGAGGTGCCGGAGCGGACCGGCTTCGGCGGCATCATCCTGTCGGGGCCGGCGGCCTCGCCGCTGACGCGCTATTTCCTGGTGCTCGGCCTCGTCATCCTGATCACGATCATCATGAAGAACATCGTGCGCGGCCGGGTCGGCCGGTCCTGGATGATGATCCGCGACATGGACATCGCCGCCGAGCTGATCGGCGTGCGCCCGCTGGTCGCCAAGCTCTCGGCCTTCGCGGTGTCGTCCTATGTCTGCGGCGTCGCCGGCGCGCTGATGGTGTTCTCCTGGCTCGGCGCGGCCGAGCCGGCGGCGTTCTCCATCAACCTGTCCTTCCAGATCCTCTTCATGGCGATCCTCGGCGGCCTCGGCAGCCTCGTCGGTTCGTTCATGGGGGCGGCCTTCATCTGGATCCTGCCGGTGCTGATCCGCTTCGGCATGCCGGCGGTCGGCATCGACATCGCCGCCGAGACGGTCGAGCATACGACCCGGATGATCGTCGGCGCGCTCATCATCTTCTTCCTGATCGTGGAGCCGCACGGCCTCGTCCGGCTCTGGCAGATCGCCAAGGAGAAACTCCGCGTCTGGCCGTTCCCCTACGTGTGATCGGGCAGGCGCCATCAAATCGTCCGGGCACCGGAGCCGGCTGCGGACCGATCGACAACAAGGCTCTTCGCAAGACGGACGGCACCAGCCGCCGCAAGCATGGGAGAAACGACATGAACAAGAGGGCTCTGGCAATGGGCGTCGCGATGGCGGCGCTGACGGGTGCGTGGACCGCCCCCGCGTTTGCCGAGGATTCCATCTACATCCAGATGCCGACCTATCGTACCGGCCCCTATGCCGGCTCGGGCATTCCGATCGCCAACGGCATGGTCGACTACCTCAACATGCTCAACGAGCGCGACGGCGGCGTCGGCGGCGTCAAGCTCATGGTCGAGGAATGCGAGACCGGCTACGACACGCAGAAGGGCGTGGAGTGCTACGAGGCCGCCAAGGCCAAGGGCACCGTCGTCTTCAATCCGTGGTCGACCGGCATCACCCTTCAGGTCATCCCGAAGGCCGGCGTCGACAAGATCCCGGTGCTCTCCATGGCCTACGGCCTCTCGGCGGCCGCCGAGGGCAACACCTTCCCGTGGGTGTTCAACCCGCCGATGACGTACTGGGACGGCGCCTCGGGCGTCATCAAGTACATCGCCGACAAGGAAGGCGGCATGGACAAGCTGAAGGGCAAGAAGATCGGCTACATCTTCCTCGACGCCGGCTACGGCCGCGAGCCGATCCCGCTGCTCGAGAAGTTCGCCGGCGAATTCGGCTTCACCCTGATGCAGTACCCGGTGCCGCCGAAGGAGATGCAGAACCAGTCGTCGCAGTGGCTCAACGTGCGCCGCGACCAGCCCGACTACATGGTCATGTGGGGCTGGGGCGCCATGAACCCGACCGCGATCAAGGAAGCCACCAAGATCCGCTATCCGATGGACAAGTTCATCGGCGTGTGGTGGTCGGGCGGCGAGGATGATGCGCGCGCCGGCGGTGCCGATGCCAAGGGCTACAAGACCCTCAACTTCAACGCCGTGGGTTCCGAGTTCCAGGCCCTCTCCGACATCAAGGCCAAGCTGATCGATGCCGGCAAGAGCCAGACCGACGCGGGCAAGCTCGGCGAGAACCTCTACAACCGCGGTGTCGTCAACTCGGTGATCGTCGCCGAGGCCATTCGCGTCGCCCAGGAGAAGACCGGCAAGAAGGTCATCACCGGCGAGGACATGCGCGTCGGTCTCGAGAACCTGAAGATCGACGAGGCGCGTCTGAAGGAACTCGGCCTCGAGGGCTTCATGGCGCCGATGGCGATCAGCTGCGGCGACCATTCCGGTCACAACATGATGTACGTGCAGGAGTGGGACGGCGAGAAGTGGGTCAAGGCCTCGGAGTGGTTCGAGCCGATGACCGACGTCGTCAAGCCGATGCTGGCGGCCGCGGCCGACGAGTACAAGACCAAGAACGCGCCCTGGCCGGAGCGCACCGAAGCCTGCGCCAACTGAGCGCATCGCTTCGAAAAGATCGGATCGCGGGGCCCGGCCCCGCGATCCACCCACCCGCGATGAAGCCTGAGGGATGCCGACGATGAGCGAGGCCGTGGCCGTTTCGACCGCCGAGGACGCTGCCGAGACCGTGCTCGCGGTCAACAATATCGAGGTGATCTACGACCACGTGATCCTCGTGCTCAAGGGCGTGTCGCTGATCGTTCCGCAGGGCGGCATCGTCGCGCTGCTCGGCGCCAACGGCGCCGGCAAGACGACGACGCTGAAGGCGGTCTCCAATCTCCTCCGGGCCGAGCGCGGCGACGTCACCAAGGGCTCGATCCTCTTCAAGGGCGAGCGGGTCGAGGCGCTGTCGCCGAACGAGCTCGTGCGGCGCGGCTGCATCCAGGTGATGGAGGGCCGGCACTGCTTCGGCCATCTGACCGTCGAGGAGAACCTCCTGACCGGCGCCTATACGCGGCGCGACGGGCGGCGCGCGGTGATGCGCGACCTCGAGATGGTCTATTCGTATTTTCCGCGCCTCAAGGTGCGCCGGTCGAGCCAGGCCGGCTACACCTCGGGCGGCGAGCAGCAGATGGTGGCGATCGGCCGGGCGCTGATGAGCCGGCCGACGATGATCCTGCTCGACGAGCCGTCGATGGGCCTTGCCCCGCAGCTCGTCGAGGAGATCTTCGAGATCGTCAAGCAGCTCAATGCCAACGAGAAGGTGTCGTTCCTTCTCGCCGAGCAGAACACCAACGTGGCGCTGCGTTACGCGACCTACGGCTACATCATGGAGTCGGGCCGCATCGTGCTCGACGGCGAGGCCCACGCGCTGCGCGAGAACGAGGACGTCAAGGAGTTCTACCTCGGCGTCGGCGGCGAGGGCCGCAAGTCGTTCAAGAACGTCAAGCACTACAAGCGGCGCAAGCGCTGGCTGTCGTGATCCGGCAGGGCGTTGCGCACCGCCCCGGGCGGGTCCGTCCGGAAGGGGCGTTTTGCAAAAGGTGATATTGCCATGACCGAGTATTTCGACACGTCCGAGACCCGTTCCGAGGCCGAGCGCGAGGCCGATCTTTTCAAAAAACTCGGCGCGCAGATCGCCCATGCCAAGGCGAAGTCGCCGGCCTGGGGCAAGCGCCTCGCCGATGTCGATCCGGCGGCGATCACCTCGCGGGCGGCGCTGGCGACGATCCCGGTGCTGCGCAAGGCCGAGCTGATGGCGGCGCAGAGCGAGAACCCGCCGTTCGGCGGCTTCGTCGCAGCTGTGCCCGGCGAGTTCGGGCGGGTGTTCATGTCGCCGGGGCCGGTCTGGGAGCCGCAGGGCGCGGGCGCCGATCCGTTCAACGGGCGCCGCGCGCTCTTTGCCGCCGGTTTCCGGCGCGGCGACATCGTGATGAACGCCTTTTCCTATCACATGACGCCCGGCGGCTTCATTCTCGACGAGGCGGCGATCGCCATGGGCTGCACGGTCTTTCCGGCCGGCGTCGGCAATACCGAGCAGCAGGTCGAGGCGGTCTCGCAGCTGAAGCCGGTCGGCTATATCGGCACGCCGGACTTCCTGAAGATCCTCCTCGACAAGGCGGTCGAGACCGGTCGCGACGCGACCTCGATCAGGCGCGCGCTGGTCTCGGGCGGCGCGCTCTTCCCGGCGCTCCGGCAGGAATACGCCGATCGCGGCATCGCCGTCCTGCAGGCCTATGCGACCGCCGATCTCGGCGTCATCGCCTATGAGTCCGAGGCGCGCGAAGGCCTCATCGTCAACGAGGACACGATCGTCGAGATCGTCCGGCCGGGCACCGACGATCCGGTGGCGCCGGGCGAGGTCGGCGAGGTGGTGGTGACCACCTTCAACGCGACCTATCCGCTGATCCGCTTCGGCACCGGCGATCTCTCGGCGGTGCTGCCCGGCGCCTCGCCCTGCGGGCGCAGCAACATGCGCATCAAGGGCTGGATGGGCCGCGCCGACCAGCGCACCAAGGTCAAGGGCATGTTCGTCGATCCGGCGCAGGTGGCGCGGATCGTGCGCGAGAGCGCCGGCATCGCCAGGGCACGCCTCGTCGTCGAGCGCGACGGCGATCAGGATGCGCTCCGGCTCCTCGTCGAGCCGCAGGCCGGCGCGGGGCTCGACATCGCGGCGATCGGCGAGAAGCTGCGCGACGTGACGAAGCTGCGCGGCGCTGTCGAGGCGGTCGCGGCCGGCAGCCTGCCGAACGACGGCAAGGTCATCGCCGACGAGCGCAAATACGACTGATCGCTTTCGGGGTTTCCGTTTCGGCTGGCCGCGCTAAAAAAGGGCCGACCGACAGTACCCACGGAGCCGATGCCGATGACCGATTTCCAGCGCCCCGCCGACCATCCGGCCGTCGCCCGCGGCAAGGTCGGCGTGCTCGTCGTCAATCTCGGCACGCCGGACGGCACCGGCTACTGGCCGATGCGGCGCTACCTGAAGGAATTCCTCTCCGACCGCCGGGTGATCGAGACGCCGCGCGCCATCTGGTGGCCGGTGCTCAACCTCGTCATCCTGACGACGCGGCCGGGTCGCTCGGGCAAGCTCTACGAGAAGGTCTGGAACCGCGAGCGCAACGAGTCGCCGCTCAGGACCATCACGCGGGCGCAGGGCGAGAAGCTCGGCGAGCGGCTCGCCGGCAACGCGGGCGTCGTCGTCGACTGGGCGATGCGCTACGGCGAGCCCTCGATCGCTTCGCGCATTGCGGCGCTGACGGCCGCCGGCTGCGACCGCTTGCTGGTGGTGCCGCTCTATCCGCAATATTCGGCGACGACGACGGCGACGGTGAACGATGCCGCCTTCGATGCCTTGAAGGCCATGCGCTGGCAGCCGGCGCTGCGCACCGTGCCGGCGTTCCACGACGATCCGGCCTATATCGGGGCGCTCGCCGCCTCGACGCGCAGGCACCTCGACAGCCTCGACTTCGAGCCGGAGGTGCTGATCGCCTCGTTCCACGGCCTGCCGAAGGCCTATTTCGACAAGGGCGATCCTTATCACTGCCACGCCATGAAGACCGGCCGCCTGCTCGCCGAGGCGCTCGGCTGGCCGGCGGAGCGGTTCGAGGTCACCTTCCAGTCGCGCTTCGGCCCGGCGGAGTGGCTGAAGCCCTATACCGACGAGACGCTGAAGAGCCTTGCCGCCTCCGGGGTCAGGCGCGTCGCGGTGACGACGCCGGGCTTCGTCGCCGATTGCCTCGAGACGCTGGAAGAGATCGCCGGCGAGAACCGCGAGGTGTTCCTGCACGCCGGTGGCGAGAAGTATGCCGCGATCCCCTGCCTCAACGACTCGGACGAGGGCATGGCGATGATCGAGGCGATCGTCCGGCGTGAGCTTTCCGGCTGGGTGTGAGGGCGCAGGTCCTGCCCAAATCCGATTCTCCCCTCATCCAACCTTCTCCCCCGAGGGGAAGAAGGCTTTCTGGCGCGGCGGTCGACGCTTTCGTCCCCTCGCCCCCTTGGGGGAGAGGGGCAGGGTGAGGGGGCCGAAGAAAATCGGATGAAGGCGGATGAGCCGAGGTTCGCTCAGCTCTTCCACGCCTCCGGCATTTGCGCCGGCAGGATGGTGCCGGTGAGGCTGCCGAAGCCGACGCGATAGCCCTCGCCCTCGCACCAGCCGGTGATGGTCACCGTGTCGCCGTCCTCGAGGAATCGGCGTTCGAGGCCGTTCGGGAACTCGATCGGCTCGGACCCGCCCCAGGTGATCTCCAGGAGACTGCCGCGCTCCGCCCTGGTCGGGCCGCTGACGGTGCCCGAGCCGAGGACGTCGCCGACGCGCATGGTGCAGCCGCTCGAGGCGTGATGGACGAGCTGCTGGGCGCTCGACCAGTACATGTAGCGGAACGAGGTGCGGCAGACGGTGAGGGCGTCGGTGCCTTCCGGGGCGAGGTCGACGGCGAGCTGGATGTCGTAGTTCATCGGCCCGGACTGGCGCAGATGGGCGAGCGGCGCGGGGTGCTGAACCGGTCCCTCGACGCGGAACGGCTCGAGCGCTTCGGCGGTCACCACCCAGTCGCCGATCGAGGTGGCGAAGGCCTTCGACTGGAACGGCCCGAGCGGCACGTATTCCCATTGCTGGATGTCGCGGGCGCTCCAGTCGTTGAGGAGCGCATAGCCGAAGATCGCCGCGTCGGCCTCCGCGACGGTGAGCACGTCGCCGAGGGCGGTGTCGCGACCGACGATGACGGCCATTTCGAGCTCGATGTCGAGCCGCGCCGAGGGGCCGAGATGCGGCATCTCGTCGGCCGGCGGCTTCAGCTGGCCGAGCGGCCGGCGCACCGGCGTGGCCGAGGCGACGACCGTCGAGGCGCGGCCGTTGTAGCCGATCGGGATGTGCAGCCAGTTCGGCAAGAGCGGGTTGTTCTTGTCGCGGAACATCATGCCGACATTGGTGGCGTGCTCGCGCGAGGAATAGAAATCGGTGAAGCCCATGACCTCGACCGGCCGGTGCATGCGGGCCTCGCCCTGCGCCACGAGGGCGCGGGCACGAAGGGCGGCATCGTCGCGAAGGGTCGGGCAGTCGGCGGCGAGCAGCTCCTGCAGGCGCTTGCGGGTCGCCGACCAGACCGGCCGGCCGAGCGCCACGAAGGGATTGATGGCGGCGGCCGCGAAGACGCCCTCCGGCAGGCCGGGGAGGAGCCCGGCGCGGGCGATCTCGGCAAGGTCGAGGATCATTTCGCCGATGGCGACGCCGACGCGCGGGGCCGGATCGGCCATCGTGGAGAACACGCCGTAGGGCAGGTTCTCCAGCGGAAAGTGGCTTTCGGCCGGCACCGGCACGAAGGACTGGCGCGGCTTGGCGGTGGTCGTCATCGAGGCGTCTCCCGGTCGCTGCATCGTTGCCGGCAGCATAGTCAAATTAGGCGCGAATGAAACTATTTACCCCGAAAGCGCCGCGGCATGTCCATGCAGCCAACACAGCGCCCGTTGTGCGGGGCTTCTGCTATAACTACATCCGTGCCCGAGCCGCTTCGCAACGGAGGCGGCGTAAAGGAAGGAGCGCCGCGATGACCGGAGCAGAGATCTTCATCATCATACTCGTCGCCCTCGTCGTGATCACGCTGCTCGCCGGCGTGAAGACGGTGTCGCAGGGTTACAACTATACGATTGAGCGGTTCGGCCGCTACACGCGGACACTGAAGCCCGGCCTCAACATCATCGTGCCCTATATCGACCGCATCGGCGCCAAGATGAACATGATGGAGCAGGTGCTCGACGTGCCCCATCAGGAGGTCATCACCCGGGACAACGCCACGGTCACGGTCAATGGCGTCACCTTCTACCAGGTCATCGACGCGGCGCGGGCCGCTTACGAGGTCTACGGCCTGCAGAACGCGATCCTCAACCTGACGCTGACCAACATCCGTACCGTGATGGGTTCGATGGACCTCGACGAACTCCTGTCGAACCGCGACGAGATCAACGCGCGACTGCTGCATGTGGTCGACGCGGCGGCCGAGCCGTGGGGCGTCAAGGTCACCCGCATCGAGATCAAGGACATCGACCCGCCGCGGGATCTCGCCGATTCGATGGGCCGCCAGATGAAGGCGGAGCGAGACAAGCGCGCTGCCGTCCTCGAGGCCGAGGGCCTGCGTCAGGCCCAGATCCTCAAGGCGGAAGGCCTGAAGCAGTCGCAGATCCTCGAGGCCGAGGGCCGCAAGGAAGCGGCGTTCCGCGACGCCGAGGCGCGCGAACGTTCGGCCGAGGCGGAAGCCAACGCGACGCGGATGGTCTCCGAGGCGATCGCCGGCGGCGACATGCAGGCGATCAACTATTTCGTCGCCGAGAAATATGTGAAGGCGCTCGGCCAGATCGCTTCGGCGCCGAACCAGAAGGTACTGATGCTGCCGGTCGAGGCGGCCTCGGTGATCGGTTCGATCGGCGGCATCGCCGAGATTTCGAAGTCGCTGTTCACGGACGGCGCGGCCGCACCGCGCAGCGGACGCAGCGTGCCGCCGATCCCGTCGCGGACGGGTGAGGGGAGCTGAGCCGATGCTCGTCAAGCTCGTGACGATGCTCGGACCGTGGGCGTGGTGGATCGGCGGCCTCGTGCTCTTTGCCCTCGAAATCCTCGTGCCGGGCAATGTGGTGATGTGGTTCGGCGTCGCCGCGATCCTCGTCGGGGCGGTGGGGCTCGTCGTCGACCTGCCCTGGCAGGTCGAGTGGTCGGCCTTCGCCCTCCTGTCGGTGGTCAGCCTCTATTTCGGCCGGCGCTATTTCCTGAAGGACGTGCCGGAAGGGGTCGATGCGCATATCAACGAGCGGCCGGCCCGCCTCGTCGGCCGGCGCTTCGTGCTGGCCGAGCCGATCGTCCAGGGTGATGGCCGCATCAAGGTCGCCGACACGATGTGGCGGGTGACCGGTCCCGACCTGCCGGTCGGCACGCCGGTCACGGTCACGGCGGCCGAGGGCACGGTGCTTCAGGTCGAGAAGGCGGACTGAAGAAAGACCGCCCGGCAGGGCCGGGCGGGATCTACTTTTTGGCGCGGCGGCGGTCGCTCAGGGCTGGAAGCCCGGCGGCAGCGGCGGCGCCTCTTTCATGATGAGGATCGAGACGCGCCGGTTGGAGGCCAGGAACGGGTCGTTGGCGAACAGCGGATCGGTGTCCGACTTGCCGACGACACTGTGGAAGCGGTCGGCGGGAATGCCGTGTTCCTCGAGGATCTGACGGGTCGCGTTGGCGCGATCGGCCGACAGCTCCCAGCCGCCGTAGCGCGGGTTGAGGAAGGTCTGGCCGGCGGCGGTGTGGCCGGTGATCTGGATGCGGTTGGGCAGCTGGCGCAGCACCGGCGCCATCTTCGACAGCAAGAGGCGCACCGTCTCGTAGGGGTATTTCGAGCCTTCGGGGAACATCGAGCGACCGTCCTGGTCGACGAGCTGGATGTTCAGTCCCTCCTCGGTTTCCTCGATCATGATGTTCTGGGAAAGCTCGGTGATCTCCGGCATTTCCTGCCAGGCCTGGCGCAGCGAGGCGGCGGCGGCGGCGAAGTCGCGCGGCCGCTCGACGAGATTCTCCTCGCTTTCGTGGGTGTCGGCCTCGGGCCCCTGCTTGGTCTTCTGGTTATGGGCGCGCTCGGCGAACTCGGTGTCGTTCGGCTCTTCCTTCATGGCGACGCGCTTGACGTATTCGCGCACCGGGGCGCCCTCGATCTCGATCATGCCGGCCTTGCGTGCGTCGACCCGCACGCCGAAGGCCTCGCGCATCGAGCCGGCGACGACCTGCAGCTTCTCCTTGTCCTGAATGGAAAAGGAGATGATGAGCACGAAGAAGCAGACGAGCAGCGACATCAGGTCGGCGAAGGTGACCAGCCAGTCGGGAGCGCCGCCGCCGCCGGAACATTTCTGCTTCTTTGCCATCGCTTCGGACTCCGCTGCTGCCGCGTCAGGCCGCTTCGACGAGTTGGGCGCGATGCTGCTCGGGCAGATAGGCGATCAGCATCTCGCGGATGAGCGCCGGGCTCTTGGATTCGCGGATCTGCAGGATGCCGTCGATGATCAGCGTCAGGTTCACTTCCTGGAGCTTCGACTTGGCGCCGAGCTTCTCGTGGATCGGCAGGGCGACGACGTTGGCGATGAGGGCGCCGTAGAGCGTCGTCAACAGGGCGACGGCCATGGCCGGGCCGATGGTCGAGGGATCGTCCATGGTGCCGAGCATCTGCACGAGGCCGATGAGGGTGCCGATCATGCCGAAGGCCGGGGCGGAATCGCCGATCGCCTTGAAGATGCGCTGGCCTTCCTCGAGGCGCTCCAGATAGAGGTCGCGCTCGCGCTCGAGGCTGTCGCGGATGAAGGCGGCCTCGTAGCCGTCGGCGATGTACTGCGCGCCCTTGGCGAGCATCGGGTCGCTGACCTCGACGTTTTCGAGACCGAGCGGGCCGCTCTTCCTGACGATGTCGGCGAGCTGGGTGATCTCTTCGATCATCTCGCGCGGCTCGACCTTCTTGTGGGTGAAGGCGACCTTGCCGCCGAGGACGAGCGCGCCGCCGACGCCGGAGAGCGAGAAACGGATGAGGACGGCCGCCGTCGCGCCGCCGAGCACGATGAGAATCGAGGGAATATCGACGAAAGCGCCGAAGCTGCCGCCAATGAAAATGGCGACGGCAACGACTGTGAAGCTGCCGATGATGCCGACGATGGTCGCGAGATCCATGGCCACCCCATACAAACGCCACAGACGAAACGCGGCGCCCCTTGTGGCGAAACGTTCCGAATTCGAGGCAAGTCTAAGTCGGGAGAGCTAATCGTTCGCTAATGCGGAAGGAAAAAAACGCGCGATCGCGCTAAGGTTTCGTTAACGATTTCAAGGCGCGAGGCGAGCCGTTCCGAGGGCTTTCGGGCCGCTCAGGCGGCGCCGATGCGCAACAGGTCGTGGAAGTGGACGATGCCGACCGGCCGGCCCTCGGCGGCGACGAGGAGCGCGGTGATCTTGGCCGCATTCAGCATCTGCATCGCCTCGCTGACGAGCGCGTCCGGGCGCACGGTCTTCGGCTTCGGCGTCATCACTTCCTCGACGCGGCGGGCGAGCAGGTCGTCGCCGATATGGCGGCGCAGGTCGCCGTCGGTGATGATGCCCGAAAGCGCCCCGTCGGCGCCGACGATGCCGAGGCAGCCGAAGCCCTTGCCGGTCATCACGACGATCGCCTCGGACATCGCCGTGCCTTCCGGCACCAGCGGCACGGCGCTGCCGGTGTGCATGACGTCGCGGACGAATTTGAGGTAGGCGCCGAGCTGGCCGCCCGGATGGAAGACCTTGAAATCGCCGGCGGTGAAGCCCTTCAGCTCGAGCAGCGCGACCGAGAGGGCATCGCCGAGGACGAGCTGCAGCGTCGAGGAGGTGGTCGGCGCGAGCCCGTGCGGGCAGGCCTCCTGGACCTTCGGCAGGGCGAGCACGACGTCGGAGGCGCGCCCGAGGGTGCTGTCGGCGTTCGAGGTGATCGAGATGAGCGACACGCCGAAGCGGCGCGAATAGTCGACGATGTTGCGCAGCTCGGCGGTCTCTCCCGACCAGGAGAGGGCGACGATCACGTCGGCCGGGGTGATCATGCCGAGGTCGCCGTGGCTTGCCTCGCCCGGATGGACGAAGAAGGCCGGCGTGCCGGTCGAGGACAGGGTGGCGGCGATCTTGGTGCCGACATGGCCGCTCTTGCCCATGCCGGTGACGATCACCCGGCCGGTGGCGGCGAGGACGAGGCCGAGGGCATCGGCGAACGGCTTGGCGAGCGGGCCTTCGAGCGCATCGGCGAGCGCGCCGATCCCCTGCTGCTCGACCGCGAAGGTCCGCCGGGCGGAGGCGATGGCCAGGCGCTGGCGTTCGGTCGCGTTTCCGTTCTGGTCGTACATCCCTTGCATTCCTCGTTCGTGCCGCCGTGCGGTATGGCCCTTTCGGCGGCGGCATGCAAGCCCGCCGTGGGGGCGGGCAACCTTCCGTTAACCATCGCCGTTTACGATTCGGAAAGGATTTGAAGCCGGCGGAGGGCCGGCCGCGTTCGTTTCCGGAAAGCTCGTGGGCATGGCGCTGTCGCTTCGATCGGCTCTTCTCGGCTCGGCGCTCGTCGCCGCGGTCGCGGGCTCGGCGATGGCCGAGGATGCCGCGAGCGGCGCCGATCCCGCCTCCGGCCTCAGAGGCAGCCTGCCGACCGGGAGCGGCTACGGCACGACGACCGTCGTCGAGCCGGCGACGACCGGTACGCTCGGCACCTTCGGCACCGACGGTGAGGCGGGCGAGACGGGCGAGACGGACGGGACCACGGGCGAGGCGGTGCCGGCCGATGCGCTCGCCGATGCCGGCGAGGAAGACCCCTACGAGCCACTCGGCATCCGCTCCGGCGGCATGGTCTACCTGCCGAAGGTGGAGCTGCGCGCCGGCTGGACCAACAATGGCGAGCGCACCCGCGGCGGCGGCGATGCCCGCTATCTCGAAATCGCGCCCGAACTCGTCGGCAAGTCGGACTGGAGCCGGCACAGCCTCGAACTGTCGCTGCGCGGCACCTATCGCGACTATGTCGGCGGCGACATCGATGCCGAGCCGAGCCTTTCGGCCCTTGCCAAGGGGCGGCTCGACCTTCGCGAGACGACGGCGATCGAGCTTTCCGCCGGCTACGATCTCACACGGGAAGAGGCGTTCGACCCGGACGTCGCCGGCGTCGTCGACCGGCCGCTGATCCACGGGCTGTCCGGCTCGATCGGCCTTGCCGAGGAGGTCGGCAGCTTCGAGGTGAAGCCGCTCGCCTCGGTCGCGCGGACGATCTACGAGCGCGACACGAGCGGCGCGAGCCGCAATTCGACACTTGTCGAAGGCGGTCTCCGGCTGACCCATCTCGGCGGCACGCTCCACCCCTTCGTCGAGGGTCTCGCCCTGCGGCGGCTCTACGACGACGAGGTCGACGGCAACGGCCAGCGCCGCGCCGCGCTCGGCGGCGAGCTGCGCGGCGGTCTCGAATTCGACTATGACGAGATCCTCACCGGCGAGGTGGCGGTCGGCTACCGGCGCGAGACGCTGAAGGAGCCCGCGCTCGCCGATCTGGAAGGCTGGACGCTGGCCGGCGACGTCACCTGGACGGTTTCGGCGCTGACCAAGGTCACGGTCGACGCGCGCACCGACTTCAATCCCTCGACGGTGCTCGGCGCCTCGGGTTCGGTGCGCCACCAGGCCGATATTCGCCTCACGCATGCGTTGCGGCGCAACGTGGTCGTCGATCTCGGCCTTGCGCTCGGGCGCGAAGAATATACCGGCCTCGATCGCACCGATACGACGCTCGAGGCGAGCGCCGGGGCGACCTACAAGATCAACCGCACGGCGGCGGTCACGGCGCGGGCGCGGCACGAGCGCTTCGCAACGACGGTGCCCGGCGAGGACTACACCGCCAATTCCTTCGAGGTCGGCCTGACGCTGCAGCGCTGAGGCGCGTCTCAGGATGCCGTCATGATGATGCGACGGAGTTCGTCGCGGAAGGCCGGGGCGATGTCCGGGCGGGCGAGCGCGTAGGCGACATTGGCCGCGAGGAAACCCGATTTCGAACCGCAGTCGAAGGTGCGGCCCTCGAAGCGCACGCCGGTGAAGGGCTGCGTCTTCATCAGCTGGATCATCGCGTCGGTGAGCTGGATCTCGCCACCGGTGCCGCGCTCCTGGCGCAACAGGAGCGGGAAGATCTCCGGCTGCAGGATATAGCGGCCGGTGATGATGAGGTTCGAGGGCGCGGTGCCCGGCTCCGGCTTCTCGACCATCTCGGTGATCGAGAACACCCGGTCGTCGCCCTCGCCGACGCCGACGACGCCGTAGCTCGAGGTCTTTTCCGGCTCGGTCTCCTCGACGGCGATGACGTTGCCACCGCTGGCGTTGTAGGCCTCGATCATCTGGGCAAGGCAGCCCTTCTCGCCCTGGATCAGGACGTCGGGCAGGAGCAGGGCGAAGGGCTCGTTGCCGATCAGCTCGCGGGCGCAGAGCACCGCGTGGCCGAGGCCGAGCGGGGCCTGCTGGCGGGTGTAGCTGGTCTGGCCGGGCAGCGGCATGTCGCGGCGCAGTTCCTCGAGGGCGATGGTCTTGCCGCGCTCGTTCAGCGTCAGCTCGAGCTCGACCTGGACGTCGAAATGGTCCTCGATGACGGTCTTGTTGCGGCCGGTGACGAAGACGAAATGCTCGATGCCGGCTTCGCGCGCCTCGTCGACGACGTACTGGATCAGCGGCCGGTCGACGACCGTCAGCATTTCCTTGGGCATCGCCTTGGTGGCCGGAAGGAAGCGCGTGCCGAGGCCCGCGACCGGGAAGACCGCTTTCCGGATCGGAGGATTCATTTTCGGTTTACCCCGTTTGCCAATGGGCGCGCAGCGAACGCGCGCCCGGTCGTTTCGTTACGAGACATCAATTTCCTTTCCGTATGGTTGCGGAAATGGACAAGGGTAAGGCGAAGGGAAAGCGATGAGCGTTCTGGTTACCGGCGGCGCCGGCTATATCGGCAGCCACATGGTCTACGAGCTTCTCGAGCACGGCGAGAAAGTCGTGGTGCTCGACAATCTGTCGACCGGCTTTCGGGCGGTGGTGCCGCCGCAGGTGCCGCTCGTCGTCGGCGACATCGGCGACGAGGCGCTGGTCGCCGAGATCGTCGCCAAGCACAAGGTCGATGCGATCATCCATTTCGCCGGCTCGATCGTCGTGCCGGATTCGATCGTCGATCCGCTCGGCTACTATCTCAACAACACGGTGAAGTCGCGCGGCCTGATCGCTGCGGCGGTGAAGGCCGGCGTGCCGAACTTCATCTTCTCCTCGACGGCGGCGGTCTATGGCATGCCGAAGGCCAATCCGGTGACCGAGGATGCGCCGTTCGATCCGATCTCGCCCTACGGCACCTCGAAGATGATGACCGAGATGATGCTGCGCGACACCGCGGCGGCGCATCCGCTCACCTATGCGGCGCTGCGCTACTTCAACGTCGCGGGCGCCGATCCGAAGGGCCGCACCGGCCAGTCGACGCCGCGCGCGACCCATCTCATCAAGGTCGCGAGCCAGGCCGCGCTCGGCCAGCGCAGCCATCTCGACGTCTTCGGCACCGACTATCCGACGCCGGACGGCACCTGCATCCGCGACTACATCCATGTCACCGACCTCGTCGGCGCGCACTGGCTGGCGCTGAAGCACCTGAGGGCCGGCAAGGCGTCCTTCGTCGCCAATTGCGGCTATGGCCGCGGCTACTCGGTTCTCGAGGTGGTCGAGGCGGTCAAGCGGGCGAGCGGCGTCGATTTCGAGGTGCGCCTCGCCGAGCGCCGGGCCGGCGATCCGGCGGCGCTGATCGCCGGGGCCGAGCGCATCCGCGCCCTCGTCGGCTGGGAGCCGAAGCATGCCGATCTCGACGAGATCGTCGCCCAGGCGCTCGCCTGGGAGCGCCGGCTCGATCCGGATCGCCAGGTCGCCTGAGGCAGGCGCGGCGCGGCGTCCTCGGGCCCCGCGAACTCGACTTTCTTTTCGGCGCGGCGGGAGCGATTCCGCCGCGCCGTTTCTCGCCGGTGCCCCGCGATGTCGGCTGCGACGGCCGATTGCCGCGGGTTTTGGCGGTGTTTTGGTGCCTCGTCCGCCGGTGTCATCGCTCCGTCTTTTTTCGACGGATCGGGTGCTTGCATTCCGATCGCGAACCCGATAACAGTAGCGAGCCTTCCGACAGGCCCAACGGCAGATCGGGGGACCGAAGAGGTTTTCCCATCAGGCCGTATCGTGGATGCACCGGTAGCTCAGCTGGATAGAGCACCAGACTACGAATCTGGGGGTCAGGAGTTCGAATCTTCTCCGGTGCGCCATTCTTTTCAATAAGTTAGTCAATTCCACCCATCTCCCGCCCAGGTCTTAGGTTCCGTATAGGTTCAGCCGAAGCCATGTTTGCGTGCGGCAATATTGTGCGCACTCGGCAGTTCCGTTCCGGACATCGCCAATCCGCATCGCCCGCTTCCCCGTTCCTCCCCATCCACTGCCCCTTCCATTGCCTCTGGGATTCAGAAAGGAAGGGGTATTGGAAGCGCGGGTGATTGGTATGTTGCTAGAAACAAAGAGACCTTGAGCCGCCCCCCGTCGGGCGTTCCGCCCGACCCCGACCCAATATGGGTCCTAAAGTGACTGTCCTTGAGATAAAGGACAGACCACTGCGGGCGCGGGCTCATGGGGCAGAACCATGAGCCCCGAGCGCCCTTGCCCTTGGAGAGCGATCGGACATGACGTTCGCGTCGACGAGGCGAACGTCATTGTCTCGTTCTTCCTCGGGTATTGGGTCGGGGTCGGCCGTCACGCCATGCTTCCCGTACTGACGAGGTCGCCGGCAAGGAAGGACGAGTGCTTCAGATGTCACCGACGGGGGGCGGCATGCTCGCTCGAAAGAGCGGCAGAAGGATCGCGAGCGAGCGGTCGGCGCGGAATTTCGGGAAGCGATTTGATTTGCGATTCGATTGCCGGAATTCGATCGGAGACGTTCATGCAATCGACTGCCACCGCGATGCCTGTCTGCGCGGTACAATGAAGGTGGCCAACGCAAAGCGAGCTTCGGTGAGCGGGAGAGGCAGGCAAATGGTCCAGACCAGTCTTGGGGCATGAGACAGGTGAAGGATCGCTCGACCTTTCCGCGCGGCCGGCAGGCCGCGCCCGTCGATGCTCCGATGCAGGGCATCGCTGCGACGCCGAGGCTCGCTTTGCGTTGAGCGCCAGAGATCGCCCGTCTTTTCGGTGACAGGCGATCGATACGGGCAAGTGACCTGTCGAGTGCTTCCCATCAATTTCCCAAAATATGAATGCCTTCGATTTCCAGCGACACATCTACCTCGGCACCGACAGCGATGGCGGGCATGTCCGATTGGGCGCCGAGACACGGCGACGGCATCTCTATGTCATCGGCCAGACCGGGACCGGCAAGTCGACGATGCTCGCAAATTTGTTGGCGCAGGATTTGGCGCAAGGCCGTGGCTGCGCCCTGATCGATCCCCATGGCGATCTCGCCGAGGCGGCATTGGGATTGCTGCCGACGACCCGTGGCGATCACCTCGTCTATCTCGACCCCTCCGACCTTACCCGGCCGATCGGCTTCAATCTCTTGTCCGAGGTGCCCGACGATCTGCGGCCGGTCGTCACCGATGGTGTCGTCTCGGCCTTCCGCCATGTCTGGCCGGACTTCTGGGGGCCGCGGCTCGAACACATCCTCGCCCACTCGGTGAGGAGCCTTATGGACGTGCCGAACGCAACGCTGCTCAATCTGCCGCGCTTGCTGCAGGACGAGGTCTACCGGACAGAGGTGCTTTCTCACGTCCGCGATCCGGTCAATGCCGCCTTCTGGCGGCACGAGTATGCGACCTATCCCCCGCACTTCCGTGAGGAGGCGATCGCCCCGGTGCTCAACAAGATCGGCCGGGTGCTGATGACCCCGGCGATCCGCAACATCATCGCCCAGCCCCGATCTACCATCGACCTCCGCTTCATGATGGACAGCGGGCGCGTCCTCATCTGCAATCTGTCCAAGGGCAAGATCGGCGAGGGACCGTCGCATCTCCTCGGGGCGTTGATTATCACGGCGATTGCCCAGGCCGCGCTCTCACGCGGCAGCGCCTTCGACCGTCCCGACTTCCATCTCTACGTTGACGAGTTCCAGAACTTTGCCAGTTCCGG
>JAKPQE010000054.1 GCA_029572955.1 Pseudomonadota bacterium | reverse complement strand
CCCGAGCGGGTCTTCGGCAGGCCCGGCGCGAACTGGATCAGGTCCGGCGAGGCGATCGGGCCGATCTCCTGGCGAACCCAGCCGACGAGCTCCTTCTTCAGCGCCTCGGTCGGCTCCTCGCCGGCCATCAGCGTGACATAGGCGTAGATGCCCTGGCCCTTGAGGTCGTGCGGATAGCCGACGACGGCCGCTTCCGAGACCTTCGGATGGGCGACGAGGGCGCTCTCGACTTCGGCGGTGCCCATGCGGTGGCCGGAGACGTTGATGACATCGTCGACGCGGCCGGTGATCCAGTAGTAGCCGTCGGCGTCGCGGCGGCAGCCGTCACCGGTGAAGTACTTGTTCTTGTAGGTCGAGAAATAGGTCTGCACGAAGCGCTCGTGATCGCCGTAGACGGTGCGCATCTGCCCCGGCCAGGAGTCGGTGATGACGAGATTGCCTTCGGTCGCACCGTCGAGGATGCCGCCCTCGGCGTCGACGATCTCCGGCTTGACGCCGAAGAACGGCCGCGTCGCCGAGCCCGGCTTCAGCGCCGTGGCGCCCGGCAGCGGCGTGATCAGGATGCCGCCGGTCTCGGTCTGCCACCAGGTGTCGACGATCGGGCAGCGCTCGTCGCCGACGATGTGGTAGTACCACTCCCAGGCTTCCGGATTGATCGGCTCGCCGACCGAACCGAGCAGCTTCAGCGACTTGCGGCTGGTCTTCTTGACGTGGTCGACGCCGGCGCCCATCAGCGCGCGGATCGCCGTCGGCGCGGTATAGAAGATGTTGACGTTGTGCTTGTCGACGACGTCCCAGAAACGCGACGGGCTCGGATAGTTCGGCACGCCCTCGAACATCAGCGTCGTCGCGCCGTTGGCGAGCGGCCCGTAGACGATGTAGCTGTGGCCGGTGACCCAGCCGACGTCGGCGGTGCACCAGTAGATGTCGCCGTCGTGATAGTCGAAGACGTACTGATGCGTCATCGAGGCGTAGACGAGGTAACCGCCGGTGGTGTGCAGCACGCCCTTCGGCTGGCCGGTCGAGCCGGAGGTATAGAGGATGAACAGCGGATCTTCCGCGTTCATCTCGACCGGCGGGCAAACGTCGGAGACCTTTTCCACCGCCTCGTGATACCAGATGTCGCGGCCGTCCTTCATGTTGACGGCACCGCCGGTGCGCTTGACGACGATCACCGACTTCACGGTCGGGCACTTTTCCAGCGCCTTGTCGGTATTGGCCTTCAGCGGAACCTTGCGGCCGCCGCGCAGACCCTCGTCCGAGGTGATGACGACGTTGGAGTCGCAGCCCTGGATGCGGCCGGCGAGCGAATCCGGCGAGAAGCCGCCGAAGACGATCGAATGAACCGCGCCGACGCGGGCGCAGGCGAGCATCGCATAGGCCGCTTCCGGGATCATCGGCAGGTAGATGGTGACGCGGTCGCCCTTCTTGACGCCCTGCTCGAGGAGGACATTGGCGAACTTCTGAACGTGGACCGACAGTTCCTTGTAGGTGATCTTCTTGTCGTCGGCCGGATCGTCGCCTTCCCAGATGATCGCGACCTGGTCGCCGCGGGTCGCCAGATGGCGATCGACGCAGTTGGCCGACACGTTGAGCGTGCCGTCCTCGAACCACTTGATGGACACGTTGTCCGGCGCGAAGGAGGTATTCTTCACCTTCGTGAACGGCTTCATCCAGTCGACCCGCCGGCCGTGCTCGCCCCAGAAACCGTCGGGATCTTCGACCGACGCCTTGTACATCTCGAGGTACTTGGCATTGTCGACATGGGCCGCCTTGGCGACGGATTCCGGCACCGGGTAGACTTTCACCTCGGACATGTAACTCCCTCCCAGGAACAAATATTCGGCGCCCGCCCGTCCTCGAAGGCACGCGCGCCGTTCCGCGCGATTATGCTGACCGGCCTGCCGGCCGGCAACAGAACAACTGTCGAACTTTCGTAGGGAAACGCCGATTCCTCGCCGCGAACCCGCTCAGGCGACGATAACCTTGCCGTCTTCGATGCGCACCGCCACCGCCCGCAAGGAGAGGCCCTGGCAGGGACCCGAGACGCAATAGCCGTCGTCGGCGCGAAACCGCGCCCCGTGCGTCGAGCACACGAGGATCGTCGGATCGGCCTCGTCGAAGAAGCGGCCGTCGAAGGTCTCGAGCGGCGTGCCCGCATGCGGGCAGGAATTGACGAAGGCGCGGATCCGGCCGCCGGACCGCACCACGGCGACGTCGGCCCGCATGATGCCCTCGCCGAAGACGACGCTGACCGCCCCCGGATCGCCGAGTTCGTCGACCGCGACGAGCACCGTGCCCGGCGCGACCCGGGCGAAGGGATAGACCGGCTGGCTGCGATCCTTCACGCCTCCCGTCATCGCCTCATTCTCCGAAGACGCCGATGACGATGCCCATGGCGACGAGCACCGCCAGCCAGTGGCCGGCATCGATCACCGTCAGGCGCCACGGCCGCTGGGCGAAGGCATTGTTGACCGCGACCGTCGTCGCCACCATGCCGGTCCACAGGATCGCCGCCGAGACGACGCCGTTGAAGACGGTGACCTGGCCCGGCCCGAGATGGCCGATGGCGCCGGCGAGCACGAAGGCCATGACGAGATCGGCAACGCCGGCGATGACGAACGGCATCGGGTCGCGGCGCCGGGCCGGATCCTCGTCGAGGCCGACGACCTTCATCCACTGCTTGCCGAGAATGCCGTACCAGACCGCGCCGACGCCGAAACCGACGATGGCGGCGACGAGGACCGCAAGATAGTTCGTTCCGGCATGAACCATGATGCGCGCTCCGCATTGCCGACGAGACGGCCGATTTAATCAGCAAACGGCGCGCCCCGCCATCGTTCCGGCAAGCTGTGGACGACCGCGCCGCGAAGTCCCGTCACCCTCGCCCGAAGAGCGGGCGGCGCCCGGCCCCGCACCGGTCCCGCCGATCGATCCGCCGACATTGAACAAGATTTGGGCACATGCGGATTCACTGGTTATTAATTGTGCACAAAACTCCGGCAGAACCTTCGCCGGTGCCGATCACGAAAAATTTTTGCGTTGCAAAACAGTGCCTTGCCGCGATTCGGCCCGGTTGGCACGGGGCTTGTTAATGGAGTCGCGGATTTGCCCGGGCGGGCATTCCTTGCCGGACGGTTCGGCAGGTCCGCTCGAGACAAAGGCGAAACGGAGTGCTCGACATGGCATTTGCAACCCGACCGATCCGTCCCGGCCTCGCGCTTGCTGCGTTGCTGGCGACTGTCATTCCTGCCGCAGCGCAGGACGCCGCCGCGACCGCGGCGGAAGCCACCCCGACCATCGACAGCGGCGATACCGCGTGGATGCTGACATCCACCGCTCTCGTCCTGCTCATGACCATTCCCGGTCTCGCGCTCTTCTACGGCGGCCTCGTCCGCAAGAAGAACGTGCTCTCCATCGTGATGCAGAGCTTCATCGCGGCCTGCCTCATCTCCGTCCTGTGGATGGTCGCCGGCTATTCGATCGCCTTCTCGGACGGCGGCGCGCTCAACAGCTACATGGGCGGCTTCTCCAAGATGTTCCTGGCCGGCATCGGCACAGACGCGGTCTCCGGCTCGATCCCGGAAATCCTCTTCGCGATGTTCCAGCTGACCTTCGCGATCATCACCCCGGCGCTCATCACCGGCGCCTTCGCCGATCGCATGAAGTTCTCGGCCTACCTCTGGTTCATCGGCATCTGGGTGCTCGTCGTCTACGCCCCCGTGTGCCACTGGGTCTGGGGCGGCGGCTTCCTCGCCGGTGAGGGCGTCCTCGACTTCGCCGGCGGTACCGTCGTTCACATCAACTCTGGCGTCGCCGGTCTCGTGACCGCCCTCGTCCTCGGCCGCCGCTACGGCTTCGGCACCGAGAACATGGCCCCGCACAACCTCGTCCTGTCGGTCATCGGCGCCTCGCTGCTGTGGGTCGGCTGGTTCGGCTTCAACGCGGGTTCGGCGGTTGCCGCCAACGGCCTCGCCGGCATGGCCCTCGCCGTCACCCAGATCGCCACCGCTGCCGCGGCGCTGTCCTGGATGTTCGCCGAGTGGATCACCCACAAGCGTCCGAGCGTCCTCGGTGCCATCTCCGGTGCCGTCGCCGGCCTCGTCGCGATCACCCCGGCTTCCGGCTTCGTGACCCCGTCGGGCGCCCTCGCCATCGGCTTTGCCGCCGGCATCGTCTGCTTCTGGGCGGTGATGTGGCTGAAGGCCAAGCTCGGCTACGACGACGCGCTCGACGTCTTCGGCATCCACGGCGTTGGCGGCATCGTCGGCGCGCTCCTGACCGGTGTCTTCGCGGCCGAGTCGATCGGCGGCACCCCGGGCCTGCTCGAGGGCAATGCCGGCCAGGTCGTCACCCAGGCGGTCGGCATCGTCGCCACCCTGGTCTGGTCGGCGGTCGCCACCTTCGTGATCCTCAAGGTCATCGACCTCGTCATCGGCCTGAAGGTCACCAAGGAAGTCCAGGTCGAGGGTCTCGACATCAACCTGCACGGCGAGATCGTTCCCTGATCTGGCCTGACCCCATCGCCAGCAACCGGCGACAACATAGGCAAATCCAGCCCGGGGGCCTCGTGCCCCCGGGTTTTTTCATGAGCGCTTTGCCTCTCGAAAAGGCAGATTGCCTAGGCATCTTGCCTGGAAAAGAGGCACGCGCCATCCACTGCCCAAGCGCGCGCCATCGGCTCTCCGCGAAGACTCCCGTCGAATCAGCGCATTGCCCGCCCGTCCGGCCTTTGGCACGGCATTTGTCTTTGCCGCGCCAAACAGCAGTGCAAAACAGAGACGGGAACCCTCCATGAACACGCCAGCTCTCGGCGCCGACGTCTTCTTCGTGCTCGTCGGCGCGATCCTCGTCTTCGCCATGCATGGCGGTTTCGCATTCCTCGAAACCGGCACCGTGCGTCACAAGAATCAGGTCAACGCCCTGGTGAAGATCCTCGTCGACTTCGCCGTCTCGACCCTCGCCTATTTCCTGATCGGCTTCTCGCTCGCCTACGGCAAGACCTTCTTCGCCTCGGCCGCGGTGATTGCCGGCATCGCCGAGGGCGGCTTCGAGCCGCAGGGCTTCACGCTTGTCAAGGCGTTCTTCCTCCTGACCTTCGCCGCGGCCATTCCGGCCATCATCTCCGGCGGTATCGCCGAACGGGCCCGCTTCTATCCCCAGCTCATCGCCACCGGCATCCTCGTCGGCTTCTTCTATCCGCTGTTCGAGGGCATCGTCTGGAACGCCAATTTCGGCATTCAGGACTGGATGGCCGCGACCTTCGGCGTCGCCTTCCACGACTTCGCCGGCTCGGTCGTCGTCCACGCCGTCGGCGGCTGGATCGCTCTCGGCGCCGTGCTCCTGCTCGGCGCCCGCCGCGGCCGCTACACCCGCGACGGCCGCGTCATGGGCATTCCGCCCTCCTCGATTCCCTGGCTCGCCCTCGGCTCGTGGATGCTCTGCGTCGGCTGGTTCGGCTTCAACGTCATGTCGGCCCAGTCGCTCCAGAACATGACCGGCCTCGTCGCCGCCAATTCGCTGCTCGCCATGGTCGGCGGCATTCTCGGCGCCCTCGTCGTCGGCAGGAACGATCCGGGCTTCGTGCACAACGGCGCCCTCGCCGGCCTCGTCGCGGTCTGCGCCGGCTCCGACGTCATGCACCCCTTCGGCTCGCTGGTCGTCGGCCTCGTTGCCGGCAGCCTGTTCGTCTTCGCCTTCACGCTCTGCCAGAACCGCTGGAAGATCGACGACGTCCTCGGCGTCTGGCCGCTGCACGGCCTTTGCGGCCTGTGGGGCGGCATCGCCTGCGGCATATTTGGCCAGGAAGCGCTCGGCGGCCTCGGCGGCGTCAGCCTGATGAGCCAGATCGTCGGCACCCTCGGCGGCAGCCTCTATGCCTTCCTGACCGGCCTCGGCGTCTACGGCGTCCTCAAGGCGACGATGGGCATCCGCATGTCGCCCGAGGACGAGCACATCGGCGCGGACCTCGCCATCCACAAGATCGGCGCCAACCCCGAAATCGAGACCATGAAGCACTGAGGCCGCGGCCCGGCGCGCCACCAGCCGCCGGCCCGATCCGCCATCGCGATCCAGGACCAGGGGGGGGCGCCGCGGCGCCCCCTTTTTCGCGTTCCCTTGGCCGGTGCCGGCGGCCCGGCTTGGTTAACGAGGGCTTAACCGGTGCGGTCCTAACTTGGCCCCGAGTCCATTTCCACCGGATCGCTTCATGATCGCCACCGTACCGTCAGGTCGCTTCGATTCCCTTGTCTTTTCCGCAGGGTCACCCTTCGCCCGGCTGACCGCGGAGCTTGCCGACATTGCGCCCGGCGCCGATCCGATCGATCTGTCGGTCGGCGAGCCGCATCATGCCCTGCCGCCCTTCGTCGGCCCGGTTCTCGCCGCCGCGACCATCGATTTTCGCCGCTATCCGGCGATTCGCGGCACCGAGGCCTTCCGCAAGGCGGTCGCCGCCTGGCTCGACCTGCGCTACGGCATCGGCCGGCTCGTCGATCCGGATCGCATGATCCTGCCGCTCAACGGCTCGCGCGAGGGCCTCTTCTTTTCCGCCCTCGCCGCCGCCCGTTATCTCGGCGACAAGCGCGACCCGGCGATCCTGCTTCCCAATCCCTACTATCAGGCCTATTCGGCCGGCGCGGTAATGGCCAATGTCGAGCCGGTCGTGGCGCCGACCGATCCGGTGACCGGCCTCGTCGACTACGCCGCCCTCGATCCGGCGCTCCTGTCGCGGCTCGTCGCCGTCTATTGCGCCTCGCCGGCCAACCCGCAGGGCGGGCTGATGACGCGCCAGGCCTGGCGCACGCTGCTCGATCTGGCCCGCGACCATTGCTTCCTCGTCCTTGCCGACGAGTGCTATTCGGAGATCTACCGCGCGACGCCGCCGACCGGCGTGCTCGAGGTCGCGGCCGAAGACGGTCGGGTCGACCTCGTCGTCGCCTTCAATTCGCTGTCCAAGCGCTCCAATCTGCCGGGCCTGCGCTGCGGCTTCGCCGCCGGTGACCCCGATTTCCTCGATTTCCTCGTCAAGCTGCGCAACATGGCCGCACCCCAGGTGCCGATCCCGGTACAGTCGGTCGCCGTCGCCGCCTATCGCGACGAGCGCCACGTCATCGACAACCGGCGCCTCTACAACGAGAAGTTCGACGCCGCCGACCGGCTCCTCGCCGGCCGTTTCGGCTATCGCCGCCCCGAGGGCAGTTTCTTCCTCTGGCTCGACGTCACCGCCGAAGGCGGCGGCGAGGCCGTCACCCGCCGGCTCTGGCGGGAGGCGGGCCTGAAGACCGTGCCCGGCAGCTATCTCGCCGCGACCGACGCTGCCGGCGTCAATCCCGGCACGCCCTACGTCCGTCTCGCCCTCGTCGACGATCTCGCCACCACCACGACGGCGCTGGAGCGCCTCGTCGCCGCTTTGCCGGCCTGAACAGGGAAGCCCGCGACATGCGTTCCTCTAGACCGATCGCCACGAGCTTCTTCGATCTGGACGACCTGCGCCGTCTCGTCGGTCGCAATTCCTCGCTGCTCGCCGGCCTCGCCCTCATCGCGACTGCCGCCGCTGTCGCCGCCAGCCTCGCCACCTGGACCATCGCCGATCCGAGCCTCAACCACGCCGTCGACGGCCCGGTGCGCAATCTCCTCGGCCGGCCCGGCGCGGTCGTCGCCGACTTCCTGATGCAGATGATCGGCCTTGCCGCCGCCATCCTTCTCGTACCGCTCGGCATCTGGGGCTGGCGTCTGGTCTTCTCCGGCGCCGCCCGTGTCGGCCGCGCCCGCATTCTCGCCTGGCTCGTCGGTACCCTCGCCGCCGCCGCCGGCATCGGCTGCCTGCCGGTGCTCGAGCGCTGGCCGCTGCCGACCGGCCTCGGCGGCGCCCTCGGCGATCTCATCCGCGCTGTGCCGGGCCCGCTCGTCGCTCCGCTCGGCGGCTTCGGCGATGCCATCCTCGGTATCGCCTTCCTCGCCGCCGCCGGCCTGCTCCTCGTCTATTCCGGCCGCGTCGCCGTGCCGGCCAAGGGCCATGACGCGGAGGACGACGAAGACGATCTCGACGATACGCCCTTCGAGGCCGATTTCGAGGAAGACGACGGCGACCGCGCCTCGCTCACCCTCGGCGCCCTCTCCCATCTCGTGCTCAGCCTGCGCGGCCAGATCGGCCGCTTGTTCGGCCGCGACGACCGGCTGATCCATCCCCGCCGCGATCATGGCGAGCGCCCGGCGCCCGGTCTTCTCGGCCGCATCCTCGGCGACGAGGACTATACGGCGGTGCGCGAGGACGATCGCGTCGAGCCGCTGATGAACGGCGCCGCCGCGCCCCGGCCGGCCCGTGCCGAATGGGAAGTCGGCGGCCACGGACACAGCTACGTGCCGGCCCCTTCGGCCACCGCGGCAGCGGCTCCCCCGGTCACCGGCGTCGGCCGCGTCACCCCGGCCGCTCCGGCGCCGAAGCCCGGCCGCCGCCTCGTGCGCGAGGCCCAGCCGTCGCTGCTCGCCGACGACGGCTACCAGCTGCCGCCGCTGGTGCTCCTCGCCGAACCGAAGGCGCAGACCGCCGGCAGCACCATCAGTGCCGACGCGCTCGAGCAGAACGCCCGCCTGCTCGAGGGTGTGCTGGAGGATTTCGGCGTCAAGGGCGACATCATCCATGTCCGCCCGGGTCCGGTCGTCACGCTCTACGAACTCGAGCCGGCCCCCGGCATCAAGTCGTCCCGCGTCATCGGCCTGGCCGACGACATCGCCCGCTCGATGAGCGCCGTCTCGGCCCGCGTCGCCGTCATCCCCGGCAAGAACGCCATCGGCATCGAGCTGCCGAATTCCCGTCGCGACACCGTGTTCCTGCGCGAACTCGTCGCCGCCGAGGATTTCGAGAAGTCGAAGGCCCGCCTGCCGCTCTGCCTCGGCAAGACCATCGGCGGCGAGCCGGTCATCGCCGACCTCGCCCGCATGCCGCACCTGCTGATCGCCGGCACCACCGGCTCGGGCAAGTCGGTCGCCATCAACACCATGATCCTGTCGCTGCTGTACCGGATGACGCCGGACCGCTGCAAACTGATCATGATCGATCCGAAGATGCTCGAGCTTTCCGTCTACGACGGCATCCCGCATCTCCTCTCGCCGGTCGTCACCGACCCCAAGAAGGCCGTCGTCGCGCTGAAGTGGACGGTCCGCGAGATGGAAGAGCGCTATCGCAAGATGTCGAAGCTCGGGGTGCGCAATATCGACGGCTACAACGCCCGCATCGAGCAGGCCAAGAAGCGCGGCGAGGTCATCCAGCGCACCGTGCAGACCGGCTTCGACCGCGAGACTGGCGAGGCGATCTACGAGCAGGAGGATCTCGATCTCGCCGAGATGCCTTACATCGTCGTCATCGTCGACGAGATGGCCGACCTGATGATGGTCGCCGGCAAGGACATCGAAGGCGCGATCCAGCGCCTCGCCCAGATGGCCCGCGCCGCCGGCATCCACATCGTCATGGCAACGCAGCGCCCCTCGGTCGACGTCATCACCGGCACGATCAAGGCGAACTTCCCGACCCGCATCAGCTTCCAGGTGACCTCGAAGATCGACAGCCGCACCATCCTCGGCGAGATGGGCGCCGAGCAGCTGCTCGGCCAGGGCGACATGCTCTACATGGCCGGCGGCGGACGCATCCAGCGCGTGCACGGGCCCTTCGTCTCCGACGAAGAAGTCGAGAAGATCGTCGCCCATCTCAAGGCACAGGGCCATCCCGACTATCTCGAAGCCATTA
>JAKPQE010000062.1 GCA_029572955.1 Pseudomonadota bacterium | reverse complement strand
CGGTGTCGTGACGCTCGCCGATCCGAACCAGATCGACTACGAGAGCGCCACCAGCCACACCATCAACGTCAAGGCGACCTCGGCCGACGGCTCCACTTCGACCCAGTCGTTCACCGTCGACATCACCGACGTCAACGAGGGCCCGACCATCACCTCGAACGGCGGTGGCGACACGGCGAACGTCTCGGTGAACGAAAACGTGGCGGCCGTGACGACGGTCTCTGCTGCCGACGTCGACGCCGGCACGACGCTGACCTACTCGATCGTCGGCGGTGCCGACGCGGGCAAGTTCACGATCAACTCGTCGACCGGCGAACTCTCCTTCGTCTCGGCGCCGAACCACGAGGCGCCGACCGACGTCGGCGGCGACAACACCTACCAGGTGACCGTGCAGTCCTCCGATGGCTCGCTCACCGACACCCAGACGCTCAACGTCACGGTCACCAACGTCAACGAAGCGCCGACGGATTTGGTGGAAAACCGCGGCCTCGATTTAGCCCAGGGCACTGGATACCTGACGATTGCCGACGATCCGGCCATCCGCGGCACCGGCGATTTCACCATCGAATTCACGGCCGATTTCGGAACGGCCGTCTATAACGAGCACTTGTTCAGCCAAACCACGAATTGGCAGACGAACGGCATCAATCTGAAGGCAGACTCCGGAAACGAACTCATGCTGATCGTCGGCCGATCCGGCGGTGCGTATCATACCTACATTACGAACAGCGACGTTCTGAAAGCGAACACCGAGCAGAACATCAGCCTGGTGCATGAAGGTCAGGATTTCAGGCTCTATGTCGATGGCGAACTTGTCCTCAACGTCACGGAATCCGGCTATACGCCCGTAGCAGCCCCGATCAATATCGGCGGCGCCTTCGATGGAGAAATCAGTGATTTCCGCTACTGGACGGACGCCCGCACGGAGTCGGAAATCACCTCGACGATGGGCGAGGTACTGGAAGGCAACGAGGCCAATCTCGAGATCTATTTCGATTTCACCAATGGTAGCGGCACCGGCGTGACTGACCGTACCGGCAACGGCCACAATGCGTCCTTCACCGGCGATCTGAACGGCGACGAATGGATTACCGACACGGTTCCCGACATAAACATCGCCGAAAACCTTGCGACCGGATCATTGATTGCGACCCTCGCCTCCACCGATCCCGACGCGGGCGACACGTTCACTTATAGCCTCGTCGATGATGCCGGCGGCGCTTTTACCATCGATGCCAACACCGGTGAAATCACCGTCGCGGATGGTTCGCTGATTGACTACGAGACCGCGACGTCGATGGACGTCACGGTGCGCGTCACCGATTCTGGCGGCCTCACCTATGACGAGGCGTTCACGGTCAACGTGACCAACGTCAACGAGGCGCCGGTGATCACCTCGAACGGCGGTGGCGATACGGCGAGCGTCTCGGTCAACGAGAACACCACGGCGGTCACCACGGTCGCGGCATCCGACGTCGATGCCGGCACGACGCTCACCTACTCGATCGTTGGCGGCACCGATGCCGGCAAGTTCACGATCAACTCGTCGACCGGCCAGCTTTCCTTCACTTCGGCGCCGAACTACGAGGCGCCGACCGACAGCGACGGCAACAACACCTATCAGGTGATCGTGCAGTCGTCGGACGGCTCGCTCACCGACACCCAGACGCTCAACGTCACCGTCAACAACGTCAACGAGGCGCCGACCAACATCACGCTCTCGAACAGCTCGATCGCCGAGAACTCGGCGGCGGGTACGGTCGTCGGCACCGCGGCAGGCGTCGACCCGGACGGCGGCTCGACCTTCAGCTACAGCCTCGTCGGCGGCGATACCGCGAAGTACCAGATCAACGCCTCGACCGGTGCGATCTCGCTGAAGTCCGGCGTCAGCCTCGACTACGAGACGGATGCCACCGACAGCGTCACCGTCCGCGTCACCGACCAGGGCGGCCTCACCTACGACAAGGCGTTCGCGATCAACGTGACCAACGTCAACGAGGCGCCGACCAACATCACGCTTTCGAACAATTCGATCGCCGAGAACTCGGCGGCCGGCACCGTGGTCGGCACGGCGGCGGGCGTCGATCCCGACAGCGGCTCGACCTTCACCTACAGCCTCGTCGGTGGCGACACCGCGAAGTACCAGATCAACGCCTCGACCGGTGCGATCTCGCTGAAATCGGGTGCCAGCCTCAACTACGAGGCGGACGCCAGCGACAGCGTCACCGTGCGCGTCACCGACCAGGGCGGCCTCTCCTACGACAAGGCGTTCACGATCAACGTGACCAATGTCAACGAGGCACCCGTCATCACCTCGAACGGCGGCGGCGCCACGGCGAGCGTCTCGGTCAACGAGAACACCACCGCGGTGACCACGGTCGCGGCCTCCGACGTCGATGCCGGCACGACGCTTACCTACTCGATCGTCGGCGGCACGGACGCGGGCAAGTTCACGATCAACTCGTCGACCGGCCAGCTCTCCTTCACGTCGGCGCCGAACTACGAGGCACCGACCGACGTCGGCGCCGACAACACCTATCAGGTCATCGTGCAGTCGTCGGACGGCTCGCTCACCGACACCCAGACGCTCAACGTGACCGTCGGCAACGTCAACGAGGCTGCGACCGACATCGACTTCACGGCGGCCGGCAACGTCGGCGCCGGACAGGTGGCCGGTTATGTGGCCGGAACCGACCCGGACGGCAGTCCGCTCAGCTACAGCCTCACCAACAGCGCCGGCGGCATGTTCGCCATCAATTCGGGCACGGGTGCACTGACCTGGGCCAGCAACCCCGATACCTCGATCACCCATACCTACGACATCACGGTGCGGGCGACGGACAGCGGCGGCCTCACCTATGACGAGAGCATGCGGGTGATGACCGGCACGTCGGGTGCCAACAGCCTCACCGGCCATGCCACCCGCGACAACCTCATCTTCGGCGGCGACGGCGCCGACACGCTGACCGGCGGGGCCGGCGACGACATCCTCGTCGGCGACGAGGCCAAGGGCGCCGAAATGGCGGCCGGCTTCAACCTCGACGGCTCGACCGACGACTACATGGCGGTCGCCAACGTCACCGATTTCCCGACGACGGCGATCACCTTCGAAGTGACGATGAACTCGACGACGATTCCGATCAACGGCTCGCCGATCGTCTCCTACGACGCCTTTGGCCGTCCGAACGAGTTCACGATCCTCGCCCGGTCCTCGACCAGTCCGGTCAATCCGGACGATGTCGACATCTATATCGGCAATCAGGAGTATTCGGTCGCAGACATCGCACCGCTCCTCTACGACGGCGAGGACCACGCCCTCGCCGTGAGCTGGGACAGCGCTTCGGGTTCACTCAAGGTCTATATCGACGGCGAACTGGTGAACTCCGGCACCTTCCGTCAGGGCTATACGATGCAGACGGGCGGCACGCTCGTCTTCGGCCAGGAGCAGGACACCGTCGGCGGCCGCTTCAATTCCGAGCAGATCTTCACCGGCACGATGGAGGATATCCGCCTCTTCAACGACGTGCGCACGGCGACGGAAATCGCCGACAACTACAACATGGAACTCGCCGACCCGGGTTCGGTGCAGGGCCTCGTCGCCAACTGGCAGATGGACACGGCGTCGAGCACGACGGCGATCGACGCCGTCGGCGGGCACAACATGACGCTCCACAACGGCGCCAGCGTGTCGCTCTACGACGACAACAATGCGTCCGTGACGGGCTACAACGACACGCTCGTCGGCGGCGACGGCAACGACATCCTCATCGGCGGCGCCGGTGCGGACAGCCTCAGCGGCGGCGACGGTATCGACACGATCGACTATTCGTCAGCCGGCGAGGGCGTCTCGCTCTCGCTCGGCGCGACCGACGCGACGGGCCTCGGCGGCGCCTATGCCAATCAGGCGGCGGGCGGCTATGCCGGCGATGCCCAGGGCGACACGTTCTCCAGCATCGAGCACGTGGTCGGCTCGGACTACGGCGACATGATCGGCGGCGGCACCTCGGCCGCAACCTACGATCTCGGCGGCGGCGACGACATTTTCGACAACGCGGAGGCCAACGTGGTGGTCGATACAGTGCACGGCGGCGACGGCAACGACACCATCTGGGCCGGCGCTGGCGACGACGTCCTTTATGGCGACGCCGGCAACGACATGCTCTCCGGCGAGTCCGGCAACGACATCCTGTCGGGTGGCACCGGCGCCGACACGCTCTGGGGCGGCGACGGCAGCGACGTCTTCCTCTACGAGTTCGGTGACGGCAACGACACGATCCGGGGCGGCACCGGCGCCAGCTGGACCGACACCATCGACATCGCCGGCGCCAACGACACCTATATCTCGTCGACCTCGACGAGCTACCAGACCGCCGATTGGACGCTCAGCCTCTCGTCGGGCACGATCAGCTCGCAGGGCGCCGACCATCTGACGCTGTCGGCCGACGCGGACGGCACCATCACCTTCTCGGACGGCGCCACCGTCCAGCTGTACGACGTCGAGCGCGTCGACTGGTAGACCAAACGGAACTGCCCGGCCGCAGGGCGGCCGGGCAGACGATCGGACAGCAGCAGCGAACAGTCGACGGGCGCGACGAGCGCCCGTTCGCATTCTATCTCGAGGCCATCTTGCCCTGGTCGCGCAGGCCGTAGACATCGTCGAGGCGGCCGACCTGCGCCAGCAGCAAGTGGCGGGTGACGACGCCGGTGTAGAGGAATTCCTCGCGCTCGATCTCGGCCGTCATCACTTCCTGATGGGCGTTGAGCACGTCGAGCGTCGAACTCTCGTCGATGTCGTGGCTCGCCTCGACACCCTTGAGGGCGCGGCGGGCGGCGGCGATGCGGGCCTGCGAGCTGATGAGCGCCTTGTCGTTCTCTTCGAGCCGGCCCCAGGCCCCGTCGACGCCGGCGACCACCAGACGGCGGGCGCTGTCGGCCTCGTGGCGGGCGGCGTGGGCCTCGTGCTTCTTCTGGCTCATGTCGGCGATGCGCGAGCCGCCGGTGAAGATCGGCATGCTGAGCTGCAAGCCGACCTGCAGATCGGTGTTGTGCTTGTCGTTCTCGTACTGCTCGCCCTCGCTCTTGACCTCGCCGACGACGGCGACGCGGGGCATCATGGCGCCGCGCGCGGCGAGGCGCTCTTCCTCGGCGGCCTCGGCCCGCATGTTGGCGCGCTCGAGCATCGGGTTGTTGTCGAGGGCTTCGCGGGCGGCGGCCTCGCGGCTCGGCGGCAGCGCGCGCGCCAGATCCTTCAGCTGCAGCGCCGAGAGCTTCAGCGAGGTGAGATAGCGGCGCAGCTGCGCGTCGGTTTCGGCGAGCGAGCCTTCGGCGAGGCGAATGCTCGAATTGGCCGCCTCGATGCGGGTGCGGACCTGCTGGACGTCGGTATCGGACGCATCGCCCTCGCGTTTGCGGGCGCGGGTTTCGCGCATCACCGCGTCGAGCCGCTTCATATAGGCGCGGCGGTGATCGAGAATGGCCTTGTCGCGCACCGACTGGGCAAGCAGGGTCACGGCATCGACCAGCGTCTGCTGGACGGTGTCGCGGGTCGCGGCGACCGTGGCGTCGCGATCGGCCTTGGCGCGCATCAGCTTGTGGCGGCGCTGGAAGCCGTCGAAGACGGTCAGCTCGGCCTTCACCCCGTAGCTATAGGGGTTGAGGTCGGGATCGCCCTTGCCGTTGCCCTGAACGATGCGGTCGATGCCGACGGCGCTGTCGAGGCTGAGACTGGGCAGATAGGCGGCGCGGGCCTTGCGGATCTCGTCGCCGCTCGCCGCCTCGCGTTCGCGGGCCGCGAGCACGTCCGGGTGATCGGCGACCTCCTCGGAGATGGCACGCATGTCGCTGTTGGCCGGCATGGAGAGGCCGGCGAGCGCGGCACCGTCGCGCGGCGGGACCGCGATGCTGCCGGTAACGGCGGGTTCCCTGGCAGCCTTGCCACCGATCGAACCGGTGACGAGCGTCTTGTCACCGGCCGGCTTGTCGCCGGCGGGCCCGGCATTGGGGAGGGTCGCGTCGGCGACCTTCGTCTCGGCGACCGCCTCGCCGCTGTCGGCGGCGGCAAGATCGGTGTCTTCGCCTTCGAAGCTGCCGAGTTCGGTCGTCGCGCCGCAGGCCGGCACCTTGACCAGCAGATAGGTCCGCGGGCTCGCCTCGCAACGGGTCGAGCCGACCTCAGCGGTCTGATGCACGCAGCCCGCAACGGCCAGTGCCAGGGGCACGGCCGCGAGGAGCCGGAGAGCGGAGAGCCTGTCGAGATACGCCATGACCACACGACTGCATGTATCGGTTTCTCCCCATGTTATTGTTGATTAACCTTAATTTTGGATAAACGCGGCGGCCGACCCGGCGTTGCAAATTGCACGGCGGCACAACTCCTTACGCTACGTCACCTTTTTGACCGCGGTGACACCGTGGCTGCGCGAATAGGAATTCGCGGCCGGCGACGTCCAGCCGGCGAGCGCCTCGGCGCGCGGGCGCCAGATCTCGACGCGCAGCGGATGACAGCGGGCGACGTCGCTCGAATGGACGGTGCCGCAATCGCCGCCGGGACAGGCCGAGAGGGCGCCGAGGAGATCGATCTCGGCGAAGAATTCGATGAAATCTCCGGGCCTTACCGGGCTCGCCTTCATGAAGTACCGGTGCTCGTCACGGGTAAAGCCGGTGCACATGAAGACGTTGAGGACGTCGTGGACATGGGCCTCGGCGATGTCGAGCGAGAGGCCGAGGTGGGCGGCGAGCGCCCGGGTCAGGTTCGAGTGGCAGCAGTGATGATACTCGCCACCGGCGAGGAGCCTGTTGGTGTAGGGGTCGCAGCGCGTGCCGATGACGTCGTGGACGCCGGCGCCGTGCTCGTCGAATCCGTACCAGTCGAGCGTGTCGCAGGTGATGGTGGCGAGCGGACGCAGGAACGGCAGCGTGCTCCACAGCCGGTCGCCGGTCGTCACATGGGTGGCGTGCAGGGCGCGCGTCTTGCCGCTGAAGAAGCGCTCGGTGAGATCGGCGGCGTTCCACAGGTTGAGGTCGCCGACCTGCGGCCCCTCGATCGAGACGATGCGGAAGAGGTGGCCGGCCGGCACCTCGAAAGCGCGCGCGTCGCGCGGCGGCACGACGACCTCGCCGACCTTCTCGGCACCGTCGCGAACGCCGGCGTAGAATTCGCCGTCGACCGGCGCCAGGCCCTCGAGCGGATAGCAGACGACCGGGGCAATGGCCCGGCGCGCCGCGGCGTCCTCGGGCTCGTTGGTCTGCGGCCTCCGTCTCATCTGCCAAACTCCCGGTCAATGCCCGCGCGGGCGGTCACGAAAAGATCATGTATCGGCCGGCCGTCCGGCGATAGGGTGTTGTCGAGCCGGCGCGCCCTTCGGCGCATGAGCCGACAAACCTTTGCGAGGAACTTGAAGAATGGCGACCGTGAAGCTGCTGAGCGATGCCGAGGCCGAGGCCATCCCCGAGGTCAAGGCGGTGTTCGACGATATCCGCGCGACGCGCAAGACCGATTTCATCAACAATGTCTGGCGCGGCCTTGCCAACCATCCGACGCTCCTGAAGCAGACCTGGGAGGGCCTCAAGGCCGTCATGACAACGGAAGGCGTGCTCGACCCGATGTTCCGCGAGATGATCTACATTGCGGTGTCGACGGCGAACGGCTGCGAATACTGCGTCCATTCGCACACGGCGGCGGCGCGCGCCAAGGGCATGACCGAGGCGATGCATGCCGAGCTCCTGTCGATCATCGGCCTTGCGGCGCAGACCAATCACCTCGTGACGGCGATGCAGATCCCGGTCGATCCGGCCTTCGACATCAAGAGCTGACCGCCGCGTCGGCGCCGACGCCCTTCCCGCCCGACACCTTCGGAGCCCCGTCATGTCGAGACTGCTCGAACCCCTCGTCCTCGGCGACATCACCCTTGCCAACCGCATCGTGATGGCGCCGCTCACCCGCTGCCGCGCCGGCGACGGCCACGTGCCGACCGCGCTCAACGCCGAATACTACGCCCAGCGGGCCGATTGCGGCCTCATCCTCAGCGAGGCGACCGTCGTCTCGGCGATGGGCATCGGCTATCCCGACACGCCGGGCCTGTGGTCGGACGCCCAGGTCGAGGGCTGGAAGCAGGTAACGCAAGCGGTGCACGAGAAGGGCGGCAAGATCTTCGCCCAGCTCTGGCATGTCGGCCGCATCTCCCATCCCGACCACCTCGACGGCGCCCTGCCGGTCGCCCCGAGCGCGGTCAGGCCGGCCGGCCACGTGGTGCTCATCCGGCCGAAGCGCGATTACGTGACGCCGCGGGCCCTCGACATCGGCGAGATCCCCGGCATCGTCGCCGACTATGGCCGCGCCGCCGCCAACGCCAGAAAGGCCGGCTTCGACGGCGTCGAGATCCACGCCGCCAACGGCTATCTCATCGACCAGTTCCTGCAGGACAAGACCAACAAGCGCAGCGACGCCTATGGCGGGCCGATCGAGAACCGGGCGCGGTTGCTGATGGAGGTCGTCGATGCCTGCGTCGCGGTCTGGGGTGCCGGCCGGGTCGGCGTGCACCTCGCGCCGCGCGGCGATGCCAACGACGCCGGCGACAGCGACCCGAGGAGCCTCTTCACCCGGGTTGCCGGCGAGCTCGGCAAGCGCCGCCTCGCCTTCATCTTCCTGCGCGAACGCGAGGGGCCGGATTCGCTCCTCGGCGAACTGAAGCAGGCTTTCGGCGGGGCCGTCATCGCCAACGAGGGCTTCACGCCGGAGAGCGCCGAGGCGGCGATCGCCGAGGGCCGGGCCGACGCCGTCGCCTGGGGCAAGGGCTTCATCGCCAACCCCGACCTCGTCGCCCGCATCGGCGCCGGGGCGCCGTGGAACGAACTCGACATGAAGACGATCTACGGCGTCGGCGGGCTCGGGCCGGTCGGCTATACCGACTATCCGCGGCTCGGCGGCTGAGCCGCCGACGACCGAATTATCGGCGACATTCCGCGGCACCCCCCTTTCGCCGGGGCGGCGGCAGGCACACATGCCATTCAACAGGCTTTTCCAGATGAAAGCGGGGGGCCGAAGATGGCTGTGCGTCAGACGGACGAGGGACGCGTCGTTCCCGGTACCGCGAGCGAAGGGCAACTGCCGGAGGGGAGCTGGCATTCGCTGACGGCGGAGGCGGCCCTTGCCGCCTTCGCGGCGAGCCCGCAGGGCCTTGCCAATGGCGAGGCGGCGGCGCGGCTCGAACGGTTCGGCCCGAACGCGCTGCCGGCGGCCGCGCCGAAGCCCGCCTGGAAGCGCTTTCTCGAGCAATTCGACAATTTGCTCATCTATGTGCTGCTGACCTCGTCGGTCGTCACGCTGCTGCTCGGCCATTTCGTCGACACCGGCGTGATCCTCGGCGTCGTCGTCATCAACGCGGTGATCGGCTTCCTGCAGGAAGGCAAGGCCGAGCGGGCGCTCGAATCGATCCGCGGCATGATCAGCCCGCGCGCCTCGGTGCTGCGCGACGGCCGGCGCCTCACGGTCGCGGCCGGCGGCATCGTGCCCGGCGATCTCCTCATTCTCGAGGCCGGCGACCGGGTGACGGCGGACGTCCGCCTGACGCGGGCGCGCAACCTGAAGATCGACGAGGCGGTGCTGACCGGCGAGTCGGTGCCGGTCGAAAAGGCCGTGGTGCCGGTCGCCGCCGACGTGCCGCTCGGCGATCGCCGTTCGATGGGCTTTTCCGGCACGCTCGTCACCGCCGGCCAGGGCCTCGGCGTCGTCGTGGCGACCGGTCCGCGCACCGAGCTCGGCCGGATCAGCGCCCTGCTCGGCCAGGTCGAGCGGCTGGAGACGCCGCTGATCCGTCAGATGAACGTCTTTGCCCGCCAGCTGACACTGGTGATCCTCGGTCTCAGCGCCGTGACCTTCCTCTTTGCGATCCTCGTGCGCGGCTACGCGCTCGGCGATGCCTTCATGGCGATCGTCGGCATGGCGGTGGCGGCGATCCCGGAAGGGCTGCCGGCCGTGCTCACCGTGACCTTGGCGATCGGCGTGCAGCGCATGGCGGCACGCAACGCCATCATCCGCCGCCTGCCGGCCGTCGAGACGCTCGGCTCGGTGACGACCATCTGCTCGGACAAGACCGGCACGCTGACGCGCAACGAGATGACCGTGACAACGATCGTCACGGCAGAGCGACGCTACGAGGTCGGCGGCGAGGGCTATGCGCCGAAGGGCGGCTTCAGCCTCGACGGCCAGGAGATCGCGCCCGAGGGCGATGCGGTGCTGATGCGCCTCGCCCGCGCCGCGCTCCTGTGCAACGACGCCGCGCTCACCGAACGCGACGGCACCTGGTCGGTCGACGGCGACCCGATGGAGGGTGCGCTCGTCTCGCTCGGCCTGAAGGCCGGGCTCGACGCGGCCGAGGCGGCGCGGCTCTTGCCGCGGGTCGACGAGATCCCGTTCGACGCGGCGCACCGGTTCATGGCGACGCTGCATCACGGCCACGACGGCGGCGCGATCATCTGCGTCAAGGGCGCGCCGGAGCAACTGATCCAGCTCTGCCGCTATCAGGCGGCGAGCGCCGGGCGGCAGGCCATCGACCGGTCGTTCTGGCTCGGCGGCATCGACGCGCTCGCCCGGGACGGCGAACGCGTGCTGGCCCTCGCCGGACGCCCCGCCGCGGCGGCGCGGCACGAGCTTTCCTTCGACGACATCGACGAGGACCTCGAACTCATCGGCCTCGTCGGCCTCATCGACCCGCCGCGCCCCGAGGCGATCGCGGCGGTCGCCGAATGCCGCAGCGCCGGCATCACGGTGAAGATGATCACCGGCGACCACACCGCGACCGCGGCGGCGATCGCCGCCGATCTCGGCATCGAGCGGGCCGAGGCGCCGCTGTCCGGCGCCGATCTCGATGCCCTCGACGGCCCGGCCCTCGCCGAGGCGGCGACGCGGACCAACGTCTTTGCCCGCACCAGCCCGGAGCACAAGCTGCGCCTCGTCGAAGCGCTGCAATCGGCCGGGCGGATCGTCTCGATGACCGGCGACGGCGTCAACGACGCCCCTGCCCTGAAGCGCGCCGAAGTCGGCGTGGCGATGGGCGGCAACGGCACCGAGGCGGCCAAGGAAGCGGCCGACATGGTGCTCGTCGACGACAATTTCGCCTCGATCGTCGCGGCCGTGCGCGAGGGAAGGATCGTCTACGACAATCTCATCAAGGTGATCGGCTGGACGCTGCCGACCAACGGCGGCGAGACGATAATCATTCTCGCCGGCATCCTCTTCGGCCTCACGCTGCCGATCACGCCGGCGCAGATCCTCTGGGTCAACATGGTGACCGCCGTCGGCCTCGGCCTCGTGCTCGCCTTCGAGCCCGCCGAGCCCGACATCATGCAGCGCCCGCCCCGCGCATCCGACGCGCCGATCCTGTCCCCCTTCCTGCTGTGGCGCGTGGCCTTCGTGTCGGTCCTCTTCGCCATCGGCGCGCTCGGCATCTTTGCCTGGGCAATGACCCGCGGCCTTGGCATCGAGACGGCGCGGACGATGGTGGTGAATACCGTCGTGGTGCTCGAACTGTTCTACCTGTTCTCCGTCAGGTACTTATACGGAGAACAGGTAGAACAGTTCGAGCACCACGACGGT
>JAKPQE010000006.1 GCA_029572955.1 Pseudomonadota bacterium | reverse complement strand
GCGCGGCTTGTTCGGCAATAGCGCCGCGATGAGCTCCCATTCCCTTTCCGAGAGGTCGAAGCGAGCCATGATCTCCTCCTGTCAGGAGGTTGAATCACACTTCGCCACCGCCGTGAATCCCTTTTATGAGTACAGAACCTAATGCTATTGCTTATGAACATCGGTATCGATCTGATACTGATAATCGAATCAGTTTGCCGGTCACGTAACGCAATTTGCGGTGCGATCCGGCGTGAAATGGTGAATGACACATGTTCTCGTGGCGCTATCACGACCCGATGCCTCTCAAGAACCGGCGGCAGGGGAGGGTTTGCACCGAGTGTGATCTCGGAACCGCGCTGTCGGAAATCGTGTCGGCCACCGCTTTCCATGACCTGCTGCGCGTCGGCGGGCTCGGCGCGACGCTCGCCCGGCCGGGGCCGTTCACGCTGTTCGTGCCGACCAATGCGGCGATGGCGCTGCTGCCGGCCGATCTCGCCGACGACATGTGCCACCCGGACGCCCACAGCCGGCTCGTCGGCTTTCTCACCCGGCATTTCGTGATCGGGACGCATCCCGTCCACGATCTCATCGGCCTGTGGCGGTCGCTGGCAACGCTGTGGGGCGACACCGTCACCGTCGACGGCACGTCGGTTCCGGCCTCGGTCGAGGGCGTGCCGCTCTCCGGCGAGAGCTATGCGACGAGCAACGGCGTCATCCACATGATCGGCGAGGTGCTGCCGTTCAGCGTCTGACGGTGCGGCGTCCGGCCGCTGCTCAGATGTCGATGTCGTGCGCGAATTCGGCCCGTTCCTGGATGAACTGGAACCGCGCCTCCGGCTTGTTGCCCATCAGCCGCTCGACGGTGTCCTTCGTCTCCTCGGACTCGCCCTCGACCACTTCGACGCGCAGCAGCGTGCGCCGCGTCCGGTCCATCGTCGTTTCCTTGAGCTGGCCGGGCATCATCTCGCCGAGGCCCTTGAAGCGGCCGACCTC
This sequence comes from Pseudomonadota bacterium, assembly GCA_029572955.1. GTDB lineage: Bacteria > Pseudomonadota > Alphaproteobacteria > Rhizobiales > JAKPQE01 > JAKPQE01. The sequence continues at coordinate 12,894 of JAKPQE010000006.1, read as the reverse complement.
GACCTTGCCCTTGCCCTTGAACTCGGTCTCCATCAGCTGCGCCTTGTGGGCGTCGTCGCGGGCATAGGCGGTCTTGCCGCCCTGGCTGAGGCGATAGAGCGGCGGCACCGCGAGATAGAGATGACCGTCGCGCACGAGGCCGGGCATCTCGCGGTAGAAGAAGGTGATCAGCAGCGAGGCGATGTGCGCGCCGTCGACGTCGGCGTCGGTCATGATGATGACCTTCTCGTAGCGCAGGTCCTCGTTGCGGAAATGATTGCGCGTGCCGCAGCCGAGCGCCTGGACGAGATCGGCGATCTGCTGGTTGGCCTGCAGCTTGTCGCGCCCGGCGCTGGCGACGTTGAGGATCTTGCCGCGCAGCGGCAGCACCGCCTGGGTGGCGCGGTCGCGCGCCTGCTTGGCCGATCCGCCGGCCGAGTCGCCCTCGACGATGAAGATCTCGGTGCCGTCGGCCGCCTTCTGGCTGCAGTCGGCGAGCTTGCCCGGCAGCCGCAGCTTGCGCACCGCGGTCTTGCGGCTGACTTCCTTTTCCTGGCGCCGGCGGGCCCGTTCCTCGGCCCGCTCGATCGACCAGTCGAGCAGCTTCTGCGCCTGCTGCGGCGCCTGCGCCAGCCAGTGGTCGAAGGCGTCGCGCACGGCCGTCTCGACGGTCCGCGCCGCCTCGACGGTGGCGAGCTTGTCCTTGGTCTGGCCCTGGAACTCGGGCTCGCGGATGAACACCGAGAGCATCGCCCCGGCGGTGGTGAGGATGTCGTCGGCGGTCACCTGGGCGGCACGCTTGTTGCCGGTCAGCTCGCCATAGCCCTTGAGGCCGCGCAGCAGCGCCGAGCGCAGGCCGGCCTCGTGGGTGCCGCCCTCCGGTGTCGGAATGGTGTTGCAGTAGGACGAGATGAAGCCGTCGTCGTCGGCGATCCAGCAGACCGCCCATTCGACGCCGCCATGGCCGCCGTCGCGTCCGGTCTTGCCCGAGAAGATCGTGTCGGTGACGAGCGCCCGGCCGGCGACCGCCTCGGCGAGATAGTCCTTGAGCCCGCCCGGGAAGTGGAAGACCGCCTTCTCGGGAACGTCGCTGCCCGGCTCGATCCGCTCGGGCGCGCACGACCAGCGGATCTCGACGCCGCCGAAGAGATAGGCCTTCGAGCGCGCCATGCGGAGCAGCCGCGCCGGCCGGAACCGCGCCGCGCCGAAGATTTCCGGGTCCGGGCGGAAGCGCACGCGCGTGCCGCGCCGGTTCATCACCTCGCCGAGATCCTCGAGCGGCCCGATCGGCTTGCCGCGCGACAGCACCATGCGATAGAGCCGGCGGCCGCGCGCCACCTCGACCTCGACGCGCTCGGAAAGGGCGTTGACCACCGAAATGCCGACGCCGTGCAGGCCGCCCGAGGTCTCGTAGACCTTGGAGTCGAATTTGCCGCCGGCGTGCAGCGTCGTCATGATGACTTCGAGCGCCGACTTGTCGGTGTATTTCGGGTGCGGGTCGACCGGGATGCCGCGGCCGTTGTCGGTGACCGTCAGGAAGCCGTCGGCGTCGAACGAGACCTCGATCCAGTCGGCATGCCCGGCCACCGCCTCGTCCATCGAATTGTCGATGACCTCGGCGAAGAGGTGATGCAGCGCCTTCTCGTCGGTGCCGCCGATATACATGCCCGGGCGGCGGCGGACCGGCTCGAGCCCCTCGAGAACCTCGATGTCGGCAGCCGTGTAGCCGCCCTCGGCCGGCGTTGCCGCGGCCTGCGGCGCGCTCGTCTTGGCGGGCCGCGGCTTTGCCGCCTTGGGAGCGCTCTCGCCGCCGAGCGAGGCAAACAGATCCTGCGTCTTCGCCATCGTGTCCTGGAGCGAACCCTTGTCCGAAATTGCGTGTGGGGCGCTCCGAATCACGGACGCGCGCCCCATATTGCCACGAGCGGCGCGCCGGTGCGAGCCGCCGGGTTCTCGGATTGTTCGCTTGAAACGCGCAGTCCGCGCCGCGACAATCCATGAAAGCCCGCCCGAGACCGGCGGTGCGACAAAACGAGGAGACGCCAGATGGCCGCCGTACCCCCGCCGCCCGAACTGGGCCTTGCCGCCCCGGATTTCAGCCTGCCCGGCATCGACGGGCGCACCCACAGCCTCGCCGACGTCCGCGGCGAGAACGGCACCGTCGTCGTCTTCATCTGCAATCACTGCCCCTATGTGAAGGCGATCACCGGCCGGCTCGTCGCCGCCGCCGAGGCGCTGAAGCCGAAGGGCGTGACGCTCGTCGCCATCAACTCCAACGACGCCGCCACCTATCCGGAAGACTCGTTCGAGGCGATGAAGCCCTTCGCCGAAAAGAGCGGCTTCACCTTCCCCTATCTCTACGACGAGACCCAGCAAGTGGCGCGCGCCTACGACGCCGTCTGCACGCCGGATTTCTTCGGCTACGACAAGGATCTCAGGCTCGTCTATCGCGGCCGCCTCGACGAGGGCCGCAAGGACCCGCCGCCGGCGGGCGCCCGGCCCGAGCTCGTCGAGGCGATGAGCTACGTCGCCGAGACCGGCAAGGTGCCGGCCGACCAGATCCCGTCGATGGGCTGCTCGATCAAGTGGAAGATGGACTGACGAAGATGGGTTGAGGAAGACCTGCGGCGTGGCGCCGACGATGCGTCGCGCCGCATCTTCGGGCAGGGCTTGGCCGGCCGGCTGACCGGCCCCGGTCCACGCGCATCGCCGCCGCCGGGCAGCGAACCGCCGGCCGCAGCCGTTGCGCCGCTGCCGCCCATCCGCGCCCTTCGCGCGTACCGCGAATTTCGGGGTCCAGAAAAGCCAAGCCCCGCGCCGTTGTCCGGTCCGCGGGGCTTTTCTCTCTCGGGGTGATCTTCAATCCTGGTCTGGCCGCCTGTTGCGCGCCGACATAAGCCCCGATCAGGTTATTCCTGTCATCTCGCTTGTTCCGCACCGTTCACCGCCAGTCGATTTCGCATCTCCGTTGGCGATCTCGATCGGCTGTCAAACAGTACTTCCCAAACGCTACGTATATCTGATTGTTTTGCTGAGTTTCGTCTTCATGAGGTCGTCGCTGCGACGTCAGAGAGACGTTCCGAGCTGCTCCGGCGGTGTCATTTTCGTAGACCTCCGTGCTGGATTTGCTTGAAGTGTGAACCTCATTTGGGGGTTCGTCAATCTGCTTTTTGAAAGCTTGCGCTCGCTTGGTTGACGATTGGTAACCATGCCGCGAGGCCTGCCGAACCCTTGGCGACGGGACCGCCGGAGGTGCCCGGACCAGCGCCGGAGGGGGCGTTTCGGCGGCCGCCGCGACGGGGATACGGAACCTTTACCTCCGCCCGCCATGCTTCATCGGGTCCGGCCCGTGCGGCGCGTTTCGCAGCCGGGCCCTCAGTCGGTGTGAGTGGCGTATGCGTAGTCTTTCCATGAGTGCGGTCCGCGTCGTCGAGCGTGCGACGCTCGTCGTCGTCCTTGCCGCGGTCTTCCTCGTCGCCTGACGCGGTCTTCCGCGCCGCCTGACGGCGAGGGGCCTTGGGTCGGGGCGGCAGATCTCCAGCAGAACGAACCCGCAAAACGAAACGGGGCGCCCGAAGGCGCCCCGCTCGATGTGTCCTGACCGATCCGTCGATTACGACGAGTAGTACATGTCGAACTCGATCGGATGCGGGGTCATCTCGTAGCGGTAGGACTCTTCCCACTTCAGCTCGAGATAGGCGTCGATCTGATCGTCGTCCATCACGCCACCGGCCTTCAGGTAGTCGCGGTCGGCGTCGAGCGAGTCGAGGGCTTCGCGCAGCGAGCCGCACACCGTCGGGATTTCCTTCAGCTCCGCGGCCGGCAGGTCGTAGAGGTTCTTGTCCATCGGGTCGCCCGGATGGATCTTGTTCTTGATGCCGTCGAGGCCGGCCATCAGCATCGCGGCGAAGCCGAGATACGGGTTCGCCAGCGGATCCGGGAAGCGGATCTCGATGCGCTTGCCCTTCGGCGAGGCCGAGTACGGGATACGGCAGGAAGCCGAACGGTTGCGCGCCGAGTAGGCGAGCAGGACCGGCGCCTCGTAGCCCGGGACCAGACGCTTGTAGGAGTTGGTCGTCGGGTTGGTGAAGGCGTTGATCGACTTGGCGTGCTTCAGGATGCCGCCGATGTAGTAGAGGCAGGTCTCGGAGAGATCGGCATACTGGTTGCCGGCGAACAGCGGCTTGCCGTCCTTCCAGATCGACTGATGCACGTGCATGCCCGAGCCGTTGTCACCGAACACCGGCTTCGGCATGAAGGTCGCGGTCTTGCCGTAGGCATGGGCGACCTGGTGCACGACGTACTTGTAGATCTGCAGCTTGTCGGCGTTGCGGGTCAGCGTGTCGAACTTGAGGCCGAGCTCGTGCTGGGCGGCGGCCACCTCGTGGTGGTGCTTCTCGACGGTGACGCCCATCTGCGACATGACGGTCAGCATCTCGGAGCGGATGTCCTGGGCGCTGTCGACCGGCGGAACCGGGAAGTAGCCGCCCTTGGTGCGCGGACGATGGCCGAGGTTGCCGGTCTCGTACTCCGAGCCCATGTTGATCGGCAGTTCGACGCAGTCGAGCTTGAAGCCGGTGTTGTACGGGTCGGCGCTGAAGCGCACGTCGTCGAACATGAAGAACTCGGCTTCCGGGCCGACGAACACGGTGTCGCCGACGCCGGCGGCCTGGACGTAGGCCTCGGCCTTCTTGGCGGTCGTGCGCGGATCGCGGTTGTAGGCCTCGCCGGAAACCGGGTCGAGCACGTCGCAGAAGATCGCCATCGTCGACTGCGCGAAGAACGGGTCCATATGGGCCGATTCCGGGTCGAGGGCGAGCACCATGTCGGACTCGTTGATGGCCTTCCAGCCAGCGATCGAGGAGCCGTCGAACATGACGCCGTCGGCGAACATCTCGTCGTCGACAAGGCCGATGTCCATGGTGACGTGCTGCAGCTTGCCGCGCGGATCGCTGAAGCGCAGGTCGAGATACTTGACGTCGTTGTCCTTGATCTGTTTCAGGACATCATTGGCAGTGGTCATTTGAGCTTCCCTTGGCAGCTTACAGGTTTCAGGTGTTTAGCGAGCGTTCTGTCGCGGCGAACCGGTGTAGCGAACGCGGCTGGAGAGTGGTGAGGCCTTCGCGGTCGTTCCGTCAGACGGCGTCCAGACCGGTTTCGCCGGTTCGGATGCGGACCGCTTCCTCGATATTGGACACGAATATCTTGCCGTCGCCGATGCGGCCGGTTTGCGCAGCCTTGCGGATGGCGTCGACGGCCCGGTCGACCATGTCGTCGCCGATGACGATCTCGACTTTCACCTTGGGCAGGAAATCGACGACGTATTCGGCGCCCCGGTAGAGCTCGGTGTGGCCTTTCTGACGGCCGAAACCCTTCGCCTCGGTGACGGTGATGCCCTGCAGGCCGACTTCCTGCAGCGCTTCCTTCACCTCATCGAGCTTGAAGGGTTTGATGATGGCTTCGATTTTCTTCATAGCCTCCGCTTCTCCGCTCAGGTTCGCAGCCGGGCTGGCGCGCCGGCTCGTGGCTCCGTAAGCACGGTTCGTGCCATCTAACCCCCTTCTCGCATTCGCAGCAAGATTGGGCGTTTACCGAAACGCAAGAAGTTGGGGACCGGCGGCGCCCGTTATTTGCTGCCTAATTCAAAGGCAATCTGCCTACAAAATAGGCGCAAGAGGTTCGTCGGCCCTGCCTGTCCTTTGGGCGATCTCCGCTTTGCGCCGGTCCGGCCATCGGAATAGATTCGGGGCCGTCGGCCGGTACGGGCGCCCGTGCCGGCGTGGTTTCGCCGGTATCGGACCGGGGGAGGGGCGAGTTGCACGAGCTGCTGTCGACCGCAGAGATGGCAAGGGCCGATGCCGCGGCGATCGCCGGCGGCGTGCCTGGCATCAGGCTGATGGAAGCCGCCGGCCGGGCCGTCGCCGATGCCGTCGCGACGCGCTTTCCCCTGGCGACGCGGGTCGCCGTGCTCTGCGGCCCGGGCAACAATGGCGGCGACGGCTTCGTCGCGGCGCGGGTGCTGCGCGAGCGCGGCTTTCGCGTTCGCCTCGGCCTCCTCGGCGATGTCGGCGCCCTGAAGGGCGATGCCGCCGAGGCCGCGGCGCGCTGCCCGGTTCCCGCCGAACCGCTGTCGCCGGAGATCCTCGCCGATGCCGGCGTCGTCGTCGACGCCCTTTTCGGCGCCGGCCTTGCCCGTCCGCTCGAGGGCGTGGCCGCCGAGATGGTCCGGGTCGTCACCGCGGCCCGCCTGCCGGTCGTCGCCGTCGACCTGCCGAGCGGCATTTCCGGCGATACCGGTCAGGTCCTCGGCTGCGCCTTCGAGGCGATCGCCAGCGTCACCTTCTTCCGCCGCAAGCCCGGCCATCTGCTGCTGCCCGGTCGCCGCCACTGCGGCGCGGTGCGCGTCGTCGACATCGGCATTCCGGGCGCGGTACTCGGCGGCATCGCCCCGCAGACCTTCGTCGACGAGCCGGCGCTCTGGCGGGCGCACTATCCGGTGCCGCGCCTCGATGCCCACAAATACGGCCGCGGCCATGCCCTCGTGCTCTCCGGCCCGGCGACCCGCACCGGCGCGGCACGGCTCGCCGCCGGCGCTGCCCTGCGCGCCGGGGCAGGGCTCGTGACGCTCGCCTCGCCTGGGGACGCACTCGCCGTCAACGCTGCCCATCTCACCGCCGTCATGCTGCGGAAGGTCGACACGCCGGGCGATCTTGCCGCCATGCTGGCCGATGCCAGGTTCAACGCCGTCGCGCTCGGGCCGGCCTTCGGCGTCGGTGCGGCGACGCGCGAATTCGTCGCTGTCGCCCTCGGTGGTGCCCGCACCGTGGTGCTCGACGCCGATGCCCTGACGAGCTTTGCCGGCGATGCCGCGGCGCTCGCGGCCCTCGTCGGCGCGGCGGGCGAGGCATTCGCCGTGCTGACGCCGCACGAGGGCGAGTTCCACCGGCTGTTCCCGCAGATCGCCGCGGGCTCGAAGCTCGACCGGGCGAGGGCGGCGGCCGCTGCGACCGGCGCGGTGGTGCTCCTGAAAGGACCCGACACCGTGGTCGCGGCCCCGGACGGGCGCGCCGCGATCGCCGAAAATGCGCCGCCCTGGCTCGCCACCGCCGGCTCCGGCGACGTCCTTGCCGGCATTGTCACCGGCCTTGCCGCCGCCGGCATGCCGGCCTTCGAGGCCGCCGCCGCCGCCGTCTGGATGCATGGCGAGGCGGCCAACGCGGTCGGTCCGGGGCTGATCGCCGAAGACCTCGCGCCGGCGCTGCGCGGCGTCGTCGCCGGCCTCGTGTCGCCCTGACCGGCGGCCGGGCGCGCCCGCCACGCTGGCCGGGGCCTTGCAGTTCCGGGGAGGGGACGCGCCACGGCGTCCCGATCCGGTACAGCGAGGTCCCGCGATGGTCCGTTTTCTTCTCTTTGTCGGCGCGCTCGCCCTCGGCATGGCGTTTTTGCACACCGGCCGGATCGATGTCGTACCGCTGCCGCTGGCGATCTTCGCCCTGACGACGGGCGTCACGCTCTGGGGCCTCGCCAAGCTCTGACCGGCACCGTCGACCGCCGGTCGCCGATGCACGGATTGCGGCGCCAGCCGCCGCTTTTCCCTTTGATGCGCCGCATACGGGTGTTATAGAGGCGGCCGCCCCGGCCGCGGCCGATCGGGCCGTCCGAACGCGCGGGCGTGGTGGAATTGGCAGACACGCTGGATTTAGGTTCCAGTGCCGAAAGGCTTGAGGGTTCGAGTCCCTCCGCCCGCACCATGCCATCCGCGACGTCGAAGGCGGCCGGGAGATCGCAGCGAGCGGCCGAAACCGAAGATTTTTGAAGAAACGAAGGCGCAACTGATGCAGGTGACCGAGACCCTTTCCGAGGGGCTGAAGCGTGAGCTCAAGATCGTCATTCCGGCGACCGAGCTCGAGGAGCGACTCCAGAGCCGTCTGGAAGAACTGAAGGATCGTGTCCAGATCCGCGGTTTCCGCCCGGGCAAGGTTCCCATGGCGCATCTGCGCAAGACCTATGGCAAGCCGGCCATGGCCGAGATCATCCAGCAGACGGTCATCGAGTCGAGCCGCAAGGCCCTCGACGAGCGCGGCGAGAAGGCCGCGATGCAGCCCGAGCTGGCGCTTCCGGAGTCCGAGAGCGAGGCCGAGGACGTCGTCTCCGGCAATGCCGACCTGACCTTCACCATGGTCTACGAGGTTCTGCCCGAGATCGTCGTCGCCGATTTCTCCGGCCTGTCGCTGGAGCGTCCGGTCGCCGAGGTTACCGAGGAAGAAGTGGCCGCCCGCATCGAGGACATCCGTGCCGGCCATATCCATTGGCACGACAAGGGTGACGCCGCCGCCGAGAACGGCGACAAGGTGATGGTCGCCTTCATCGGCAAGATCGACGGCGAGCCCTTCGAGGGCGGCACCGGTTCCGGCGTCGAGGTGGTGATCGGCTCCGGCCAGTTCATCCCCGGCTTCGAGGAGCAGCTGATCGGCGCCAAGGTCGGCGAGACCCGTCTCGTCGAGGTCTCCTTCCCGGAGGACTACGGCACCAAGCGCCTGGCCGGCAAGCCGGCGACCTTCGACGTCACCATCGAGGGCATCGCCGCCCCCGAGACCCATCAGGAACTCGACGACGAGTTCGCCAGCCACCTCGGCATCGAGACGATGGACAAGCTGCGCGAGATCGTGCGCGAGCAGGTCGGCCTCGAGTTCGGCGCCCGCAGCCGCCAGAAGGTCAAGCGCTCGCTGCTCGACGCGCTCGACGAGCTGCACAAGTTCGAGCTTCCCCCGAAGATGGTCGAGGAGGAGTTCAACAATGTGTGGCGTGAGGTCCAGGCCGATCTCGCCCGCACCGGCAACAGCTTCGAGGACGAAGGCACGAGCGAGGACAAGGCCCGCGACGAATATCGCGGCATCGCCGAGCGTCGCGTCCGTCTCGGTCTCGTGCTCGCCGAGGTCGGCGAGAAGAACGAGATCAAGGTGACCGACGACGAAGTGCAGCGCGCCCTCGTCGAGCGCATGCGCCAGTTCCCGGGTCAGGAAAAGCAGGTCTACGACTTCTACCGGAACAATCCGGAAGCGCTCGCCAGCCTGCGCGCCCCGATCTTCGAGGAGAAGGTCGTCGACCACATCCTCGGCGCGGTCACCGTGACCGACAAGGCCGTCTCCAAGGACGACCTCTTCGCCGATCCCGACGAAGAATAAGACAACGAAAAACGACGGCGGTCCGCCCGGCGCAATGGGCGGGCCGCCGCATCGCGACCGACCGAAGCGGCACCAGCCTTAGATAACAAAAGCCACACGCATCGCCCGCGTTCTGCCGGTTGTCACGGAGGAATGCCCAGATGCGCGTCTCTCTTGCGTCCCTCAAGGGGGACATCTTCGGCGGCATCACGGCCGCCGTCGTCGCATTGCCGTTGGCGCTGGCTTTCGGCGTGGCCTCCGGCGTCGGCCCGATCGCCGGCCTCTACGGCGCCATCGCCGTCGGCTTCTTCGCCGCCATCTTCGGCGGCACGCCGGCCCAGGTGTCCGGTCCGACCGGACCGATGACCGTGGTCATGGGCGCCGTCGTCGCCCAGCACGCCGGCAACCTCTCCGAAGCTTTCACCATCGTCTTCCTCGGCGGCCTCATCCAGATGGCGCTCGGCTTCCTGAAGGTCGGCCGCTACGTCTCCTACACGCCCTTCTCGGTGGTCTCCGGCTTCATGTCGGGCATCGGCGTCATCATCATCCTGCTCCAGACGCTGCCTTTCGTCGGCCTGCCGGCCGCGACCGGCGGCCCGCTCGGCGCGATCGCCGCCTGGCGCGACATCCCCGGCCACATCAACTTCCCGGCCCTCGCCGTCGCCCTGATCGCCCTCGGCACCATGATCTCCTGGCCGGCGCGGCTGAAGACCGTGCTGCCGCCGCCGCTCGCCGCGCTCATTCTCGGCACGCTCGTCAGCCTCTACGTGCTGCCCGGCGCACCGGTCATCGGCGACGTGCCGACCGGCCTGCCGGCGCTGCACATGCCGGTCATCTCGACCGACATCCTGCAGATGATCCAGCCGGCGCTGATCCTCGCGCTGCTCGGCTCGATCGACAGCCTGCTCACCTCGCTCGTCGCCGACTCGATCACCCGCACCCGGCACAGGTCGAACCAGGAACTGATCGGCCAGGGCATCGGCAACATGGTCGCCGGCCTCGTCGGCGGCATTCCCGGCGCCGGCGCCACCATGCGCACGGTGATCAACGTGCGCGCCGGCGGCCGCACGCCGGTTTCCGGCGCCCTGCATGCCCTCGTGCTGCTCGCCCTCGTGCTCGGTCTCGGCCCGCTCGCCGAGCAGGTGCCGCACGCCGTGCTCGCCGGCATCCTGATGAAGGTCGGCTGGGACATCATCGACTGGGGCTACCTGAAGCGGGCGCCGCGGGCGCCGCGCGAGAAGGTCGTCGTCATGCTGGTGACGCTCGCGCTCACCGTCTTCGTCGACCTCATCACCGCGGTGGCGATCGGCCTCATCCTGGCGAACTTCGTCACCGCCGAATGGATGGAGCGCGAGGAGCTGAAGGGCGTCACCCACATCGCGCTGCCCGAGCACGCGCCGCACCTCTCCGACGAGGAACGGGCGATGCTGCAGAAGTTCGACGGCAGCATCGGCCTCGTCTTCCTGCGCGGCCGGTTCTCGCATTTCTCGGCCCGCGAGATGGTGCAGCGCGCCCATGGCGTCGGCTTCGGCTACAGGGCGATCGTCTACGACTTCGCCGAGGCCGCCCATGTCGACACCTCGGCCGCGCTCGCCGTCGACGAACTTCTGCAGATGGCCAAGGACGAGGGGCTGCAGAGCTACATCGTCGGCCTCAGCGGCACCGCGGCCGGCACGCTGCGCTCGCTCGGCGTGCTCGACAAGCTGCCGTCCGACCACGTCGTCGGAACGCTGATCGAGGCGCTCGGCAAGGCCGAAGCCGATCTCGGCCTCGACAAGGGCGCGGCGGCCTGAGGCGCATCGTGCCCGGGCGATTCGCGATCGCGCCGCGCCTCCGGTGCACCGGCCGCGCCGTGCCGGACCGCGTCGCGCCGGTCGGCATCGCGTCCCGGGGGCGGCCGTTCGAGGGTTGTGGTGAAATCGGCGACGGCGTTGGAAAACCGGCCTTTGTCGGGGCCGCTCGTCTCGCAATCCGGCGAGGACGACCTATCTGAAGACCGGACGGCGATGGCTACGGCCGGCCGCCGGCCTTGCGTGCCGATGGTGTCGGGCTATTGTCACGAATCGAAACGGTTTGACAACGCGTGTCGGGTTGGATTGCCGCCGCGCCTATTTTCATCGAGTCCCGCCCGCCGTTCCGGCGACCTCAAGCAGGAAAGAGCCCCCATGAAGGATCCGGTCGACATTCTCACCAGCCAGCTCGTGCCCATGGTTGTCGAGCAGACCAACCGCGGCGAGCGCGCCTACGACATCTTCTCGCGCCTCCTCAAGGAGCGCATCATCTTCGTCACCGGTCCGATCGAGGACCACATGGCGAGCCTCATCGTTGCGCAGCTGCTCTTTCTGGAGGCGGACAACCCCAAGAAAGAGATCAACATGTACATCAACTCGCCGGGTGGCGTGGTGACCTCGGGCATGGCGATCTACGACACCATGCAGTTCATCCGTCCGGCGGTGGCGACGCTGTGCATCGGCCAGGCCGCCTCGATGGGCTCGCTGCTGCTGTGCGCCGGCGAGAAGGACCATCGCTTCGCCGTTCCCAACGCCCGCATCATGGTGCATCAGCCGTCCGGCGGCTTCCAGGGCCAGGCCTCGGACATCGAGCGTCACGCCGAAGATATCGTCAAGATGAAGCGCCGGCTCAATGAAATCTATGTCCAGCACACCGGTCAGGAATATGAAACGATCGAACGTACTCTCGATCGCGACTATTTCATGACCGCCGATCAGGCCAAGGAATTCGGCATCGTCGACCAGGTCATTACGACCCGCGCCGCGCTGGAAGAGACGCCGTCGGCCGACAAGAGCTGATTTGTGTCGGTTGGGACACAGCTATGACGTCGTCGGCGCGCTCATTGCGCGCCGACTTCTTTTTCGGTCTGGAAATGCGCCGGCCGGTCGTTAAGTATCTCTTGAATCTTTGTCCGATAGCATCGCTTCGGACTGACTCGTTTTGCGGTGAGGTGGGTATGCTCGGCCGGATGGCCCGAAACCTGCTAGCGTTGTGATCGACGAGCGAGCCATTAAATTCTATAAACGGGGTGTTCGACCCCGCAGGGATGCGCCACGCTCCCGGAAGACGAAACGGAGTCCGATCGAATGAGCAAGTCCGCCGGCAGCGACTCGAAGAACACGCTCTACTGCTCGTTTTGCGGCAAGAGCCAGCACGAGGTGCGCAAGCTCATCGCGGGTCCGACCGTGTTCATCTGCGACGAGTGCGTCGAGCTGTGCATGGACATCATTCGCGAGGAGAACAAGTCCTCGCTGGTGAAGTCGCGCGACGGCATCCCGACGCCGCAGGAGATCTGCCGCGTCCTCGACGACTACGTGATCGGCCAGAGCCACGCCAAGCGCGTCCTGTCGGTCGCCGTCCACAATCACTACAAACGCCTCAACCACGCCGCCAAGAACAACGACGTGGAGCTGGCCAAGTCGAACATCCTGCTGATCGGCCCGACCGGTTGCGGCAAGACGCTGCTCGCCCAGACGCTCGCCCGCATCCTCGACGTGCCCTTCACCATGGCCGACGCGACGACGCTGACCGAAGCCGGCTATGTCGGCGAGGACGTCGAGAACATCATCCTGAAGCTGCTGCAGGCCGCCGACTACAATGTCGAGCGGGCCCAGCGCGGCATCGTCTACATCGACGAGGTCGACAAGATCAGCCGCAAGTCCGACAACCCCTCGATCACCCGCGACGTGTCGGGCGAGGGCGTGCAGCAGGCGCTGCTGAAGATCATGGAAGGCACGGT
>JAKPQE010000150.1 GCA_029572955.1 Pseudomonadota bacterium | reverse complement strand
GGGTCTTCTCTGATGCTCCTCAGTGTCATCACGTTCCTGCCGGCATTCGGCGCCCTCGTTCTGCTCTTCGTCACGGGCAAGGGCGAAGCCGCCGACAACCTGTCGCGCTGGATCGCGCTCGGCTTCACCGTCGCCACCGCGGCGCTGAGCCTGTGGCTCTGGTACCTTTTCGACTCCACGAACACTGCGTTCCAGTTCGTCGAGAACTTCCCGTTCTCGGATTCGATCGGCTACCGCATGGGCGTCGATGGCATCTCGGTGCTGTTCATTCCGCTGACGGCCGTGCTGATGCCAGCCGTCGTGCTCACCAGCTGGGGATCGATCACCAAGCGGGCGAAGGAATACCTCATCGTATTCCTCGTGCTCGAGACCTTCATGATCGGCGCCTTCGCGACGCTCGATCTCGCCATCTTCTACGTGTTCTTCGAGGGCACTCTGATCCCGATGTTCCTCATCATCGGAATCTGGGGTGGCGCGCGGCGCATCCAGGCGACCTACAAGTTCTTCTTCTACAGCTTCACCGGCACCGTGCTGATGCTGCTGGCCATCATGTACATGTACTGGCAAGCCGGCACGCTCGATATCCGCACGCTGCTGAACTTCAAGTTCCCGCCCGAGGTCCAGACCTGGTTGTGGATCGGCTTCTTCGCGTCCTTCGCCGTGAAGATGCCGATGTGGCCCTTCCATCGCTGGCTGCCTGAGGCCCACGTCGAGGCACCCACCGGCGGCTCGGTAATCCTGGCGGCGATCCTCCTGAAGATGGGCGGCTACGGCTTCATCCGCTTCTCGATCTCGATGTTTCCCGACGCGTCGCACCAGTTCTCGACGTTCGTCTTTGTCCTGTCGACTGCGGCCATCATCATCACCTCGCTCATCGCGCTGGTGCAGACCGACATCAAGAAGCTGATCGCCTATTCGTCCGTCGCCCATATGGGCTTCGTCACGATGGGCATCTTCACCATGACGACCCAGGGCATCCAGGGCGGCATCTTCCAGATGCTCTCCCACGGCATCGTCTCGGGCGCGCTCTTCCTTTGCGTCGGCATCATCTACGACCGCATGCACACCCGCGAGATCGCCGCCTATGGCGGCCTCGTCAACCGCATGCCGTTCTACGCGATGACCTTCATGATCTTCACGCTGGCCAATGTCGGCCTGCCGGGCACCAGCGGCTTCGTCGGCGAGTTCCTGACGCTCGTCGCCGCATTCGAGGTCAACACCTGGGTGGCGTTCTTCGCCGCCTTCGGCGTCATCCTGTCGGCGGCCTACGCGCTCTGGCTCTATCGCCGGGTCGTCTTCGGCGTTCTCGAGAAGGAGAGCCTGAAGGAGATCCTCGACATGAACCGGCGCGAGGTGGCGATCATGGTGCCGCTGATCGTGCTGACCATCTTCTACGGCGTCTATCCGATGCCGATCCTCGATGTGACCGCGACCGCGGTCGACAACCTTGTCGCCCAGTACAACGCCGCGCTGGCTGCGGCCGACATCTTGCACGTGGCGGCGAACTGACCGGTCCGCCACGGCGGGCCACCGACGAGAGACTGTAACGAGGGCGGCAGGGGCCGACGGTTCCGCGCCGCGACAGACCGACGGGAAGACTGAAGAACATGCAGCCCGAGACGATGTTTCCCGACCTGATGCCCGCCATGCCCGAGCTGCTGCTCGGCGTCGGCGCCCTCGTTCTCCTGATGATCGGCGTCTTCAAGGGCGAGCGCTCCACGCCGATCGTCACCGGCATCGCCGTGGCGCTGATCGTCGCGGCCGCGCTGCTGCTGATGATGCTGCCGGGCTCCGGCGCGACCTTCAACAACGCCTTCGTGCTCGATCCCTTCGCCCGCTTCATGAAGGTGCTGGCGCTGATCGGCTCGGCCGTCGCCATCGCCATGTCGGTCGGCTATGCCCGGGCCGAGAAGTTCGAGCGCTTCGAATATCCGATCCTCATCGTGCTGGCGACGCTCGGCATGATGATGATGATCTCGGCCAACGACCTCATCGCGCTCTATCTCGGCGTCGAGCTGCAGTCGCTCTCGCTCTACGTCGTCGCCGCGATCAACCGCGACAGCGCCCGCTCGACCGAGGCCGGCCTCAAATATTTCGTCCTCGGCGCGCTGTCCTCGGGCATGCTGCTCTACGGCGCCTCGATGATCTACGGCTTCACCGGCCAGACCGGCTTTGCCGAGATCGCGGTCGCCATCGGCCGCGACGGTGTCGGCCTCGGCCTCACCTTCGGCCTCGTTTTCTTCATGGCCGGCCTTGCCTTCAAGGTCTCGGCGGTGCCCTTCCACATGTGGACGCCGGACGTCTACGAGGGTGCGCCGACGCCGGTGACCGCCTTCTTCGCAGCGGCCCCGAAGGTCGCCGCCATGGCGATGTTCGTGCGCGCCGTCATCGTCGCCTTCGAGCCGGCGACCGCCCAGTGGCAGCAGATCATCATCTTCGTCTCGGTCGCCTCGATGCTGCTCGGCGCCTTTGCCGCGATCGGCCAGAAGAACATCAAGCGCCTGCTCGCCTATTCCTCGATCGGCCACATGGGCTTTGCGCTCGTCGGTCTCGCCGCCGGGTCGAAGGCGGGCGTCGAGGGCATCATCCTCTACATGACCATCTATCTGGCGATGACGCTCGGCGCCTTCGCGCTGGTGCTGGCCATGCGCCGCCGCGAGGGCATGGTCGAGGAGATCTCCGATCTCGCCGGCCTGTCGCGCACCAATCCGGCGATGGCCTATCTCTTCGCGATCCTGTTGTTCTCGCTCGCCGGCGTGCCGCCGATGGCCGGCTTCTTCGCCAAGTTCTACGTCTTCCTCGCCGCCGTCGAAGCCCAGCTCTACACGGTCGCGGTGATCGGCGTGCTCTCCAGTGTCGTCGGCGCCTACTACTACCTGCGCATCGTCAAGATCATGTTCTTCGACGAGCCGGCGGCCGGTTTCGAGAAGATGCCGGGCGAACTGAAGCTGGTGCTCGGGGCATCCGGCCTCTTCGTCCTGTTCTTCTTCCTCTTTGCCGGTCCGATCGTCGGGATTGCCGAATCCGCCGCGCGGACGTTCTTCTAAGGAATGTCCGCCAACCTCCGGCCGATCGCCGCCGTTCCCCGCATTGCCCTCGACGAGGTCGACTCGACCAACGCCGAGGCCTTGTGCCGCCTCGCGGCAGGGGAGACGGCTCCGTTCTGGCTGACGGCCGGGCGCCAGGTCGCCGGCCGTGGCCGCCGCGGTCGCAGCTGGACCTCCGAGCCCGGCAATCTCTACTCCTCTCTCGTCCTCGTCGAGCCGGCGCCCGCCGAGCATCTCGGTGCGCTGCCGCTGGTCGTCGGCCTCGGCGTTCATCGCGCCGTCGCCGGTCTTGCCGGCCTCGATCCCGCCCGCCTTCGGGTGAAGTGGCCGAACGACGTCCTCCTCGACGGCAAAAAGATCGCCGGCATCCTCATCGAGGCGAACGAGATCGCCGGCCGGCGCACCGTCGTCGTCGGTATCGGCGTCAATTGCGCCCATCACCCCGAGGGTACCGAGTGGCCGGCGACGAGCCTTGCCGCGGCCGGTCTTGCCGTCAGCCCCGACGAAGTCTTCGCCTGCCTTGCCGGCAGCCTCGCCGC
Source organism: Pseudomonadota bacterium (assembly GCA_029572955.1). Lineage (GTDB taxonomy): Bacteria > Pseudomonadota > Alphaproteobacteria > Rhizobiales > JAKPQE01 > JAKPQE01. The sequence continues at coordinate 132,223 of JAKPQE010000150.1, read as the reverse complement.
GACCCTTGCCGAATGGGACCGCGGCGCCGGCCTTGCCGCCATCCGCCGCGCCTGGCTCGACATCGCCTCCGGGCTCGGCGAGCCGATCGTCGTGCGCCTGCCGCAGTCGACCGTTTCGGGCCATTTCAGCACCATCGACCGCGACGGCCGCCTCGTGTTGCGCCTCGCCAGCGGCGAGGAACGGCGCATCGCCGCCGGCGACGTCTTCCTCCCGGGGACGGGCCCGGCCGACAGCGGCGCCGACGAAGCGCGGGGAGGGGCGGCATGAGAACCCCGGAACTCGTCTTCGTGCCGCTCGGCGGCGTCGGCGAAATCGGCATGAACTTCGCGCTCTACGGCTTCGGTCCGCAGGGGCGCCGGCGCTGGATCATCGTCGATTGCGGCGTCGCCTTTGCCGACGACCAGCTGCCGGGCATCGACCTCGTGCTGCCCGACATCCGCTTCATCGAGGAGGAGCGCGCCAATCTCGAGGCGATCCTCCTGACCCACGCCCACGAGGACCATTTCGGCGCACTCGCCGATCTTTGGCCGCGCCTCAAGGTGCCGGTCTACGCGACGCCGTTCACCGCCGGCCTGCTCGAGGCCAAGCGCCTTTCCGAGCCGGGCGCCCCGGCGGTCGAGGTGCGTACCATCGCCTCAGGCGCCCGCATAAAGGTCGGGCCCTTCGACGTCGAATACGTGCCCGTCGCCCATTCGATCCCGGAAAGCCACTCGCTGTTCATCCGCACGGCCGCCGGCAACGTGCTGCATACGGGCGACTGGAAGCTTGATCCCGATCCGGTGCTCGGCGGCATCACCGACCCGGAGCGCTTCACGGCGATCGGCCGCGAGGGCGTCGACGTTCTCCTTTGCGATTCCACCAATGCGCTGCGCGACGGGGTGAGCCCGAGCGAGGCCGATGTCGCGATCAATCTCGCCGAGGTCGTCGCCAGGGCGCCGGGCCGGGTCGCTGTCACCACCTTCGCCTCGAACGTCGCCCGCATCCGCTCGGTCGCCGAGGCCGCGGCCAAGGCCGGCCGCGAAGTGGTCACCGTCGGCCGCGCCATGGACCGCGTCGTCCGGGTTGCCCGCGAACTCGGCTATCTCGACGGCATCGCACCGTTCCGCGACGAGAGCGCCTTTGCCTATCTGCCGCGCGACAAGGTGCTCGCCCTTTGCACCGGCAGCCAGGGCGAGGCCCGCGCCGCGCTCGCCCGCATAGCCGCCGGCGATCATCCGCGCGTGTCGCTCAGCCCCGGCGATCTCGTCGTCTTTTCCTCGCGCACCATTCCGGGCAACGAGCGCTCGGTCTACCGCATCATCAACGGTCTCGTCGGCCAGGGCATCGAGGTCCTGACCGACCGCGATGCCATGATCCACGTCTCCGGCCATCCGCGCCGCGGCGAGATCGCCGAGATGTATCGCTGGACGCAGCCGAAGGCGCTCGTGCCGGTGCATGGCGAGATGGCGCATCTGACCACCCATGCCGCCTTCGGCCGGGCGAGCGGCATCCCGGATGCCCGCGTCGTGCGCAACGGCGACATGGTCCGCCTGTTGCCCGGCCCCCTCGAGGTCGTCGACGAAGTGCCGAGCGGCCGGCTCGTCAAGGACGGTGCGATGCTGCGCACGCCGGAGGAGTCGGGCGTGCGCGACCGCCGTCGCCTGTCCTATGCCGGCGTCGTCTTCGTCAGCCTCATCCTCAATTCGAAGGGCGAGATGATCGACGATCCGCAGGTCGCACTCCTCGGCCTGCCGGAGGAGGACGACATCGGAACGCCCCTCGGCGTTGTCGTCGAAGACACGGTCATGGGCACGATCGAGAGCATTCCGCGGCCGCGCCGCCGCGATTCGGAACTCGTCGCCGACGCCGTGCGCCGCTCTGTGCGTGCCGCGATCAATCAGATTTGGGGCAAGAAGCCCCTTTGCAAGGTGCTCGTCAGCCGCATATGAGGCTGCAGAAGTCGGTTCGCCCGCAAGGGCCAGGGAAAGGGAGAACGGGATGATCGGACGTCTCAATCATGTGGCCATTGCCGTCAAGGACATCGCCGCCGCCTCGGCCGTCTATCGCGATGTGCTCGGCGCCAGGGTCTCCGACCCGGAGCCGCAGCCGGACCATGGCGTGACCACGGTCTTCATCGAGCTGCCGAATACCAAGATCGAGCTCTTGGAGCCGCTCGGCGAGAATTCGCCGATCACCGCCTATCTCAACCGCCATCCGGACGGCGGCATCCATCACGTCTGCTACGAGGTCGACGACATCGATACCGCCGTCGAGAAGCTGCAGGCGAGCCATGCCCGCATTCTCGGCGCGCCGAAGATCGGCGCCCATGGCAAGCCGGTGATCTTCCTTCACCCGAAGGACTTCAACGGTACGCTGGTCGAGCTCGAACAGGCCTGATCCGGCGATGAGCCTCGCCAGCGGCCTCGCCATCTACTTCATCATCTGGTGGCTGACGCTTTTCGCGGTCCTGCCGTGGCGCGTCAGCACCCAGGCCGATGTCGGCGAGGTCGTGCCCGGATCCAATCCGAGCGCGCCGGCCCGGCCGCATCTTCTCGTCAAGCTCGCCGTGACGACCGTCGTCGCGGCGATCATCTTCGCCGCCTTCCTCTATGCCAAGCTCGAGCTCGGCATCACCCTCGGCGACCTGCCGCTGCCGCGTTTCGAGCAGCAAAACTGATTTCAGGATCACTTTGCTGCATTGCAGCAAGGCGTGGCCCGCCGCCGGGAGGGCGATCGAGGCCCCCGGCGCGCTGACGCAAACGTATCGGCGACGCCCGCGACGACCCTGCGCGACGCCTCCGGAGACCTCCGGACCCTGCCATTTTGACGGTTCGATAGTGGACAGTCGGCCGCGGACCTCATCCGCGCGGCGATCGGGCGGCCGCGCGCGCATCCCGTGCGGCTCGGCGGGCGGCGGCCGGGAAACGCGATCCGGCGACTCGGCGCGGCCGCGTCAACGGCTGGCGATGGGTCTTGCCGGCGATCGGGCGAGGGCAAAAAAAAGAGCAAGGCCAAGGCCTTGCTTCTTTAGTTCCGCGTCTTGATCCGTTGTGCGCTGCTGCGGCGATGCGAAACCACGCTGCGCGAACGATGTTTCGTTCTCCGGATCCTTCCTCCCAAGACTCAGACCGCGATGCCTTTGGGCCGGTGTTTGTCCCGTCACCCTTGCTCTTCTTCTGAGAATTCCAATCTAACAAAACGATTTCCCTTTGTCATCATATTGTGCATGGTTTGCTCAATTCCGGAGCAACTTTTTTTCGTCTTCGCGGTTGGGAAATGCCTCGCAAGCCGGTCGATATACGATCCAATTCGTGTTGCGTTGCAGCAATCGTGGCGCTGTTCTCCATCTGCCTGCTCGTTCCCGAGGCGGCCGATGCCCAGTATTCGAACCGTCCGCACATGGCGGCCGGCGAGGAGCCGGTTCTTCGGGCGCTCGACCCGGAGGTCTGTGCCGAACTCCTCGCCCGCTATCCCGAGGCCCCGGACTATTCCGCCGGCGGCTCGGAGATCGGCCCGCCGGCCGACCTGCCGGGCGGCACCGGCTGGCGGCCGGAGGGGCTGCAGGGTTGGGTGGTTCTGCCGGCCGCACCCGGTGGCCATGGCGGACCGGGCGGGCAGGGTCCCGGCGGTCATCGGCCTCCGGGAAACACCGGTGAGATCGGCGCCGGCATGATCTTCTCGCCCGAGCCGGTGCCCGAGGGCCCGGCGCTCAGCCTTGCCGAGGCGCTCGCCGCCTGCCGCGCCTTCGTCGAGGAGCCGGTTCCGCAAAAGTGACGGCGGCGGCCGCGAGGCCTTGTGTTTTCCCGCTCTTTGCGGTTTGACTGCCGCCGGCGCGCCCGCCGCGCCCGGATTCGAAGAGAACGAGCCTCGATATGCGCCTTTCCCGCTACTTTCTGCCGCTTCTGAAGGAGACCCCGAAGGAAGCCGAAATCGTCTCGCACCGGCTGATGCTGCGCGCCGGCATGATCCGGCAGCAGGCCGCGGGAATTTATTCCTGGCTGCCGCTCGGCCTTCGCGTCCTCGACAAGATCGAGGCGATCGTGCGCGAGGAGCAGAACCGCGCCGGCGCCGTCGAAATCCTGATGCCGACCGTGCAGCCGGCCGACCTCTGGGTCGAGAGCGGCCGCTACAACGATTACGGCAAGGAGATGCTGCGCATCACCGACCGTCTCGACCGCGCCATGCTGTTCGGCCCGACGGCGGAGGAGGTGGTGACCGACATCTTCCGGTCCTATGTGCGCTCCTACAAGAACCTGCCGCTCAACCTCTACAACATCCAGTGGAAGTTCCGCGACGAGCGCCGGCCGCGCTTCGGCGTGATGCGCGGCCGCGAATTCCTGATGAAGGACGCCTATTCCTTCGACGTCGATCAGGACCGCGCCCGCGAGGCCTATTACCGGATGTTCGTGGCCTACCTCAGGACCTATTCCCGCCTCGGCCTCACGGCGATCCCGATGCGCGCCGACAGCGGCCCGATCGGCGGCGACATGAGCCACGAGTTCATCATCCTCGCGTCGACCGGCGAGTCCCAGGTGTTCTGCGAGAAGGGCGTGCTCGATCTGCCGATCCCGCCCGCGGACACCGATTTCCAGGGTGACCTGAAGCCGATCATCGACGAGTGGACGTCGTTCTACGCCGCGACCGAGGAAAAGCACGACGAGGCCGCCTTCGCCGCCATTCCCGAGGCCGACCGCGTGTCGGCCCGCGGCATCGAGGTCGGCCACATCTTCTATTTCGGCACCAAGTATTCCGAGCCGATGGGCGCCAGGGTCGCCGGTCCCGACGGCGTCGAACGGCCGGTCCACATGGGCTCCTACGGCGTCGGCGTGTCGCGCCTCGCCGGCGCCCTGATCGAGGCGAGCCACGATGATGCCGGAATCATCTGGCCGGATGCCGTCGCGCCCTTCGCCGTCGGCCTCGTCAACATGAAGCCCGGCGACGCAGCCGTCGACGCGGCCTGCGAGGATCTCTACGCCAGGCTCGAGGCGGCCGGCGTCGAGGTTCTCTATGACGATACCGACGCCCGCGCCGGCGCCAAGTTCGCCATGATGGACCTCATCGGTCTGCCCTGGCAGCTGATCGTCGGCCCCCGCGGCCTCGCCCAGGGCGAGGTCGAATTGAAGCGGCGGGCGACCGGCGAGCGCGAGACGATGAGCATCGAGGCGGCGCTGAACCGCCTCGTCGGCTGACGCGGCGGCAAGCGCGCCGTTGCGGCGGCACCGATTGGGACGACCAGCCGCGCCGGCGCCGCAAGGCGACCATGCCGACGGCCGAAAAGGGAAGGCGATGAGCGAGGCGAGGGGAACCCGACCCTTTGCGCGGTTCGAGTGGATGCTCGCCGGGCGCTATCTGCGCGCCCGCCGCCGCGAGACCTTCATCTCGATCATCGCCGGCTTCTCCTTCGTCGGCATCATGCTGGGCGTCGCGACCCTCATTGTCGTTCTCTCGGTGATGAACGGGTTCCGCACTGAACTCATTTCCAAGATCCTCGGTCTCAACGGCCATCTCGTCGTCCAGCCGATCGACATGGCCCTTTCCGACTTCGACGATGTCGCGGCCCGCGTCGCCCGCGTGCCCGGGATCGAACTCGCCATTCCCTTCGTCGAGGGCCAGGTGCTCGCCGCCGGGCCGAGCCAGTCGAGCGGCGCGCTGGTACGCGGCGTGCGCGGCGCCGATCTCGCGCGCATCAAGACGGTCGCCGGCAACATCCGTCAGGGCACGCTCGACGGTTTCGACGAAAGCGAGGGCGTCGCCCTCGGCCGTCGCCTCGCCCAGGCGCTCGGCCTGCAGGTCGGCGATACCGTGACACTGATGTCGCCGAAGGGCGTCTCGACCCGTTCGGCGTCACCCCGCGCTCCAAGGTCTATCCGGTCACCGCCGTGTTCGAGATCGGCATGTCGGAATACGACGCGACCTTCGTCTTCATGCCGCTCGCCGAGGCCCAGCTCTATTTCAACGAGGAGAACGAGGTCTCGGGCATCGACGTCTATGTCGACGATCCGGACAATGTCGCCGCCTTCTGGAAGCCGGTCGAGGTCGCCGCCGACCGCCCGGTGCTGCTCTCCGACTGGCGCCAGCGCAACATCACCTTCTTTTCCGCGCTCGAGGTCGAGCGCAACATGATGTTCCTGATCCTGACGCTGATCGTGCTCGTCGCCGCCCTCAACATCGTCTCCGGCCTCACCATGCTGGTGAAGGAAAAGGGCCGCGACATCGCCATCCTGCGCACGATGGGCGCGACCCGCGGCGCCGTGATGCGCGTCTTCTTCATCACCGGCGCCTCGATCGGCACCCTCGGCACGATCGCCGGCCTCGGCCTCGGCACCCTGATCTGCCTCAATGTCGAGAGCATCCGCCAGTTCACCTCGTGGATCACCCGGACCGAGCTGTTCTCGCCCGAACTCTATTACCTCAGCCGCCTGCCGGCCGAGATGAATGCCGGCGAGGTCGTCGCCATCGTCGCGATGTCGCTGATCCTGTCCTTCCTTGCCACTCTTTATCCGGCATGGCGGGCCGCCCGCCTCGATCCGGTCGAGGCCCTGAGATACGAATGACCGACGCGCCCGAGCAGACGAGCCGCACCGGCGATGCCGCCACGCAGCGTGACGACCGGGCAGGCCGGCCGCCGGCGGCCGCGCCCGAGGTGCTGCGCCTCGAGGCGCTCGAGCGCCGCTTCGCCGATGGCAGCGGCGGCCATCTGGAAATCCTGCGCGGCGCCGATCTCGTCGTGCGCGAGGGCGAACTGGTCGCTCTCGTTGCCCCGTCGGGCGCCGGCAAGTCGACGCTGCTGCAGATCGCCGGGCTGCTCGAGCGCCCGGACGGCGGCGAGGTCTATGTCGCGGGCGTCGCCTGCGGCCCGCTGTCCGACGCCGACCGCACCCTGAAGCGGCGCTTCGAGATCGGCTTCGTCTACCAGTTCCATCATCTCCTGCCGGAATTCAGCGCCATCGAGAACATCATGATGCCGCAGCTGATCCGTGGCCTGCCGGTGCACGAGGCAAAGCTGCGCTCCGAGCAGCTGCTCGCCTATCTGCGCCTCGTCGACCGCGCCGAGCATCGTCCGGCCGAGCTTTCCGGCGGCGAGCAGCAGCGCGTCGCCATCGCCCGGGCCGTCGCCAACGCGCCCCGGCTCCTGCTCGCCGACGAGCCGACCGGCAACCTCGATCCGCACACCGCCGACCACGTATTCACCGCGCTCGCCAAGCTGGTGCGCGCCTCCGGCCTCGGCGCCCTCATCGCCACCCACAATCTCGACCTCGCCCGGCGCATGGATCGCATCGTCACGCTGCACGAAGGCGTGATCTACGACCTGCCGACCCGCTGACGCCGCGCCGCTGACCGGCGGCACTGCCGGGCCGAAGACCGGCCCGAGGCCGGCGCCGGCAGTGTCGCTCTCCCAGCCGAATCGTTGCCCGTCGGGTTGATCCGCGGCGCCTGCCGATGCGCCGGCGGGCGCGTTTTGCGATCGATCAATAATATCGTTGACACGGGAACAAAAACGCGTCACAAAGAGAACAAATAAGAAACATGAGTGGCAGGAAGGCAAAATCCACAAGCCAAGGGAGGTGCCCCATGTCCATCCGCGCGATTGTCCTCGATCTGGTGCATGATGTCGCTTCGGCCGGCGCGATCGTTCTTTTCGTCGCGACGGTCTGTGTCTGGCTGGAACTCGCCGCCTGATCCCTGCGCCCGTGCGGGGGTGGCGTGGTCCGGCGCTTCGGCAGCGGCCGCGGGGTCGCGAGGGGACGGTTCGATGGCGGCCTCGGGAAGCGATCCCGGCTTCGTGCACCTGCGCGCCCACAGCGCCTATTCGCTGCTCGAGGGCGCGCTGCCGGTCGGCAAGCTCGTCGGCCTCGCCGCCAGGGACGAGATGCCCGCGCTCGGCCTTGCCGACACCGGCAACCTCTTCGGCGCCCTCGAATTTTCCCAGAAGGCGGTGGGGGTCGGGATCCAGCCGATCGTCGGCTGCCAGCTCGCCGTCGACTTCGCCGACCAGGAACCGAACCGCAAGCCGGGCGGCATCGCCCCGGTCATTCCGAGCCTCGTCCTCATCGCCGCGACCGAGGCCGGCTATCGCGGCCTCATCGGCCTCGTCAGCCGCTCGTTCCTCGACACCGACGCGACCCAGCGCCCGCACGTCACCCTCGACGAGGTGGCCGCGACCTCCGAGGGCATCGTCGCGCTGACCGGCGGCCCCGGCGGGCCGGTCGACATGGCGCTCGCCGCCGGCCAGGCCGATCTCGCGCGGGCCCGCCTTGCGCGCCTTGCCGCGATCTTCGGCGACCGTCTCTATGTCGAGCTGCAGCGCCACGGCAGCGATGCCGAGCGCGCCGTCGAGGCGCCGCTCGTCGAGCTCGCCTACGACCTCGACCTGCCGCTCGTCGCCACCAACGAGCCGTTCTATGCCGAGCGCGGCGACTTCGAGGCGCACGACGCGCTCGTCTGCATCGCCGAGGGCAGGGTGATCGCCGAGGACAACCGGCGCCGCCTGACGCCGGAACACCGGTTCAAGACCCGCGCCGAGATGGTGGCGCTCTTTGCCGACATTCCCGAGGCGATCGACAACACCATCGAGATCGCCCGCCGCTGCCGCTTCCGGCCGAAGACCATCCAGCCGATCCTGCCGCGCTTCATCGGGACGGGCGAGGATGCCGAGCGCGAGGAGGCGGTCGAACTGAAGGCACAGGCCGCCGCGGGCCTCGCCGCACGGCTTTCGGCGCTCGGGCCGGCGGCGGGCTTTACCGCCGCCGACTACGAGGCCCGGCTCGCCTTCGAGCTCGACGTCATCGAGCGCATGAAGTTCCCCGGCTACTTCCTGATCGTCGCCGACTTCATCAAATGGGCAAAGACCCAAGGCATCCCGGTCGGCCCCGGCCGCGGCTCGGGTGCCGGCTCGGTCGTCGCCTGGGCGCTCACCATCACCGACCTCGACCCGCTGCGCTTCGGCCTGCTCTTCGAGCGCTTCCTCAACCCTGAACGCGTGTCGATGCCGGATTTCGACATCGACTTCTGCCAGGAGCGCCGCGACGAGGTCATCCGCTACGTCCAGGCCCGCTACGGCCGCGACCAGGTCGCCCAGATCATCACCTTCGGAACGCTCCAGGCCCGCGCCGTCATGCGCGACGTCGGCCGCGTCCTGCAGATGCCCTATGGCCAGGTCGACCGGCTGGCCAAGCTCGTGCCCAACAATCCGGCCAATCCGACGCCGCTCGGCAAGGCCATCGACGAGGAGCCGCGGCTGCAGGCCGAGCGCGATTCGGACCCTGTCGTCGCCCGTCTTCTCGACATCGCCCAGCGCCTCGAAGGGCTCTATCGCCACGCCTCGACCCACGCCGCCGGCATCGTGATCGGCGACCGGCCGCTCGCCGAGCTGGTGCCGCTCTACCGCGACCCGCGCTCCGACATGCCGGTCACCCAGTTCAACATGAAGTGGGTCGAGCAGGCCGGCCTCGTGAAGTTCGACTTCCTCGGCCTGAAGACCCTCAGCGTCATCCAGAAGGCGGTCGATCTCATCGCCCGCAACGGCGGACCGACGATCGACATGTCGGCGATCCCGCTCGACGACGGGCCGACCTACGAGATCCTGCAGCGGGCGGAGACCATCGGCGTCTTCCAGTTTGAAAGCGCCGGCATGCGCGACCTGATGCGCCGCGCCCATCCGACCAACATCGAGGACCTGATCGCGCTCGTCGCGCTCTATCGCCCGGGCCCGATGGAGAACATCCCGAAATACCTCGCCTGCAAGCACGGCCAGGAGAAGCCGGAATTCCTGCACGAGACGATCGAGCCGGTGGTGCGCGACACCTACGGCGTCATCATCTACCAGGAGCAGGTGATGCAGATCGCCCAGGTCTTCGCCGGCTACAGCCTCGGCGAGGCCGACCTGCTGCGCCGCGCCATGGGCAAGAAGATCAAGGCCGAGATGGACGCCCAGCGCTCGCGCTTCGTCGAGGGCGCCAAGGCGGGCGGCGTCGAGGCGGCCCGGGCCGAATTCGTCTTCGACCTCGTCGACAAGTTCGCCGGATACGGCTTCAACAAGAGCCATTCGGCCTGCTACGCCCTCGTCGCCTATCACACGGCCTATCTGAAGGCGAACTACCCGGGCGAGTTCCTCGCCGCCTCGATGACCTTCGACATGGGCAACACCGACAAGCTCGCGGTGTTCCGCCGCGAGGCGATGCGCCTCGGCATTCCGGTCGTGCCGCCCTCGATCAACCGCTCGGCGGTCGAGTTCGACGTGCGCGACGGTACGATCTTCTATTCGCTGGCCGCCCTGAAGGGCGTCGGCCGCCAGGCGGTCGAGCACATCGTCGAGATGCGCGGCGAGGAGCCGTTCCGCGACCTCGCCGACTTCGCCAAGCGGGTCAGCCCGCGCACCGTCAACAAGCGCACGCTGGAAAGCCTCATCGCCGCCGGCGCTTTCGACACCTTCGAGCCCGATCGCGCGAGGGTCTTCGCCGGCATCGACCTGATCCTCGGCCATGCGGCGCGCACCGCCGCCGACGCCGAGCTCGGCCAGGGCGACATGTTCGGCGAGGGCGGCGGCGGCAAGGCCGAGACGATCGAGCTGCCGCGCATCGAGTCCTGGCTGCCGTCCGAGCGGCTGCACCGCGAGCAGGACGCCATCGGCTTCTATCTCTCGGCCCATCCGCTCGACGGCTACGGCCCGATCCTCGAGAAGATCCGCGTCCAGTACTGGACCGATTTCGTTCGCGCCGTGCGCGGCGGGGCGAGCGCCGGGCGCCTTGCCGGCACGGTCACGCTGCGCAACGAGCGCAAGACCCGCAGCGGCGGGCGCATCGGCATCGTCCAGCTCTCCGACCCGACCGGCGAATACGAGGCGGTGATGTTCTCCGAGGCCCTCAACCAGTTCCGCGACCTCCTGGAGCCGGGCGCCTCGGTCATGGTGCTCGTCGCCGCCGAGGAGCGCGACGAGGAGGTGCGGGTGCGCATCCAGTCGGTCGAGCCGCTCGACAAGGTGGCGAGCCGCGACGTGAAATCGATGCGCATCTTCCTGCGCGACGCCGCCCCGGTCGACAGCGTCGCCCGCCGCCTCGCCGCGAGGGGCGAGGGCGACGTCAGCCTCGTCCTCATCCTCGAGGGCGGCGCCAAGGAGGTCGAGGTCCGCCTGCCGGGCCGCTATCTCGTCACGCCCCAGGTCGCCGGCGCGGTGAAATCCGTCCCCGGCGTCGTCCAGGTGCAGATGGTCTGACCGCGGCGGCGGCGCGACGGGCGGCGAGGGGGCTTGCAGCAGGGACCCGCCGGACACTCCCCGCACGCAATGTCGCCCGGACCCCGCAAACCCGCGCCGACGCTTGCATTAGGCGCGGCGCACCCCTATAAGGCCGCCATCCCACACGCGGGACATTCGGCCGGACCGGGCAAGAAGCCTGTTGCCGGCCTTCCGGTGCTTGCCGTCCTCGGCCCCGTTTCATCGGGCGGAAAGGGCGGCGGTGCAGTCCCGCGGAGGCATGAACCGGTAAAGGAGAAGCGGAAGATGGCTCTTCCCGATTTCACGATGCGTCAGCTGCTCGAGGCGGGCGTTCATTTCGGTCACCAGACCCACCGTTGGAACCCGAAGATGGAGCAGTTCATCTTCGGCGCGCGCAACAACATCCACATCATCGATCTCGCCCAGACCGTGCCGATGCTGCATCAGGCGCTGAAGGCGGTGAGCGACACCGTTTCCGGCGGCGGCCGCGTGCTCTTCGTCGGCACCAAGCGTCAGGCCTCCGACATCATCGCCGATGCCGCCCGCCGCTCGGCCCAGTATTACGTCAATGCCCGCTGGCTCGGCGGCATGCTGACCAACTGGAAGACCATCTCGATCTCGATCCAGCGCCTGCGCAAGCTCGAGGAGCTGCTCGACGGCGAGATGTCCGGCTTCACCAAGAAGGAGCGCCTGTCGCTGCAGCGCGAGCGCGAGAAGCTCGAGCGCGCCCTCGGCGGCATCAAGGACATGGGCGGCCTGCCCGACCTGCTGTTCGTGATCGACACCAACAAGGAGGCGATCGCGATCCAGGAAGCCCGCCGTCTCGGCATTCCGGTCGCCGCGATCCTCGACACCAATTGCGATCCCGCCGGGATCACCTACCCGGTTCCGGGCAACGACGACGCCGGCCGCGCGATCACCCTTTACTGCGACCTGATCGCCCGCGCCGCCATCGACGGCATCGGCCGGGCCCAGGGCGACATGGGCGTCGACCTCGGTGCTTCCGAGGAAGTGCTCGAGGAGCCCGTCCTCGAGGAAGCCGCGCCGACCGAAGGCGAGGCCTGATCCCGGCGGCGCGCCGGTCCCCCTCAGGGCGGGACCGACGGGCGCCGCAAGAAGCAAGGCAGGGCCGGCCGAGGGGCGGCCCGCCGGTATCTGCAAGCGTCGAGAGGCGTCGCGGCGGTCGTTCGATCGTCGCGAGACGCCGTTAGAAGAACCCGATTCGAAAAGCGAGCGAGGCTGTGATGGCAACGATTACTGCCGCGATGGTGAAGGACCTGCGCGAGAAGACCGGCGTGGGCATGATGGACTGCAAGGCCGCCCTGGCCGAGAACGACGGCGACATGGAAGCCGCGGTCGACTGGCTGCGCAAGAAAGGCCTTGCCAAGGCCGCCAAGAAGGCCAGCCGCGTGGCGGCCGAGGGCCTCGTCGGCGTGGCCGTCGGCGGCAAGGCCGCGGCGGTCGTCGAGGTCAATTCCGAGACCGATTTCGTCGCCCGTAACGACAAGTTCCAGGCGATGGTCCGCGAGATCGCCGGCGTGGCGCTCGCCACCAGCGGTGACCGCGACGCGGTCGGTGCCGCCGGCTATCCGGGCTCCGAGAAGACCGTCGACGAGTTCGTCACCGAGATGGTCGCGACCATCGGCGAGAACATGAACCTGCGCCGTTCGACCCGCCTCGCGGTCGAGAACGGCGTCGTCGCCAGCTACATCCACTCCTCGATCGCCGACGGCCTCGGCAAGATCGGCGTGCTCGTCGCGCTCGAGTCGACGGGCGATGCCGACAAGCTCGCCCAGATCGGCCGTCAGGTCGCCATGCACGTCGCCGCGACCAACCCGCTCGCCGTGACCGCCGCCGAGATCGACGGTGCGACCATCGAGCGCGAAAAGGCGATCTATGCCGACCAGGCCCGCCAGACCGGCAAGCCGGAGAACATCATCGAGAAGATGGTCGAGGGCCGCGTCCGCAAGTTCTACGAGGAAGTCGTGCTGATGCAGCAGGTCTTCGTCATCGATGGCGAGAACACCGTCGAGAAGGCGCTGAAGAACGCCGAGAAGGACGTCGGCGCGCCGATCAAGGTGGCCGCCTTCGTGCGCCTCGCGCTCGGCGAGGGCATCGAGAAGGAAGAGAGCGACTTCGCTGCCGAAGTCGCCGCCGCTGCCGGCCACTGATCCTTCGCAACACGATTTGGGGCGCCGGATGACACGCCGGCGCCCTTCGTGTATCCAAATCCCGGGTTTTCCACGTCTCAACCGACCGGCAGGAGCCGCCGGCTGTCGACAAAGATGCGGAAAAAACAATAGGATACACGGCAAGGCCGATTCTCTTTGGCAGGGCGCGTCCGCACGCGCCGCACCGGCCGCAACCCTCGAGGCACCGACCATGACCACGCCGCCACGCTATCGCCGCATCCTGCTCAAGGTCTCCGGCGAGGCGCTGATGGGCGGCCAGGGCTACGGCATCGATCCGGCGGTCGTCACGCGCATCGTCTCCGACATCGCCGGCATCGTGCGGTCGGGCGTCGAGGTCGCCGTCGTCGTCGGCGGCGGCAACATCTTTCGCGGCGTCCAGGTCGCGGCCAAGGGTGGCGACCGCGTCACCGGCGACCATATGGGCATGCTCGCCACCGTGATGAACGGCCTGGCACTCCGCGACGCCTTCAGCCGCGAGGGGATCGCCGCCCGCGTCGTCTCCGGCATCGCCATGCCGACCGTCTGCGAGCCGTTCGTCCAGCCCCGGGCCCTGCGCCACCTCGAGAAGGGCAGGGTGGTCATCTTCGTCGGCGGCACCGGCAATCCGTTCTTCACCACCGACACCGCGGCCGCCCTCCGGGCCGCCGAGATGGGCTGTAACGCCCTCGTCAAGGCGACGCAGGTCGACGGCATCTATTCGGCCGATCCGAAAAAGGACCCGAACGCCACCCGTTTCGACCGCCTGACCCATCAGGAAGTGCTGAACCGCGGCCTCGAGGTCATGGATGCGGCGGCGATTGCCCTTGCCCGCGACAACCGGATACCGATAATCGTGTGTTCGATCCACGAGCCCGGCAGCCTTGCCGCCGTCGTCGCCGGCAATGGCCGGGCGACCGTCGTGGAAGGTTGAAATCGCGTCGCCGTGCCTGTGCCGGCGTCGTTTTTGCCGCGACAATGCCGGAAAGAGTCGGCATAAGCGGCCTTGAGTTGGTCGCCGGGCGCAATCGGTGCTCGCGGCCTGGAGTTTTGGAAGCGGGGCGGCGTCGCCGCGTGGTCGGCCTTCCGGGCCTGGCCGGCGGGGCTGAGGACTAGGGGGCGCCCCGGCAAGATCGAGACGAGGCGGGAAGAGATGAGCGAAGGGACTCTGGACTTCAAGGATCTGCAGCGGCGCATGCATGGTGCCGTGTCGGTGCTGCATCACGAGCTCGGCGGTCTGCGCACCGGGCGCGCGTCGGCCAGCCTGCTCGAGCCGATCACGGTCGAGGCCTATGGCTCCCCGATGCCGCTCAACCAGGTCGCGACCATCAGCGTTCCCGAGCCGCGCTCCATTTCGGTGCAGGTCTGGGATCGCGGCGTCGTCAACGCCGTCGACCGGGCGATCCGCGAATCGAGCCTCGGCCTCAATCCGGTGGTCGAGGGCCAGCACCTGCGCATTCCGATTCCGGAGCTCAACGCCGAGCGCCGTGCCGACCTCGTCAAGGTCGCGCACAAATACGCCGAGCAGGCCCGTGTCGCCGCCCGCCATGTGCGCCGCGACGGCATGGAGATCCTGAAGAAGCTCGAGAAGGACGGCTCGATCGGCCAGGACGACCATCGCGTCCAGTCCGACAAGGTGCAGAAGCTGACCGACGAGACGATCGCCGAGATCGATCAGGCGCTGGCGTCCAAGGAAGCCGAAATCATGCAGGTGTGACCGGCCGCCCGGCAACGGGCGCCGGCGGGCGATGCGGAGATCCGATGACGACGGGCCAGAAGGCGGTGGTGCGGGACGAAGCCCTGCGCGATGATGATCGCCGCATGCCCCGCCACGTGGCGATCATCATGGACGGCAACGGCCGCTGGGCCGCGGCCCGCGGCCTCGATCGCACCTTCGGCCACAAGAAGGGCGTCGAGGCGCTGCGCACCACCGTGAGCCATGCCGACAAGCTCGGCATCGAGTTCCTGACGCTGTTCAGCTTCTCCTCGGAGAACTGGTCGCGCCCGCAGACCGAGGTCCGCCAGCTGATGGGCCTGTTGCGGCTGTTCATCCGCCGCGATCTCGCCGACCTGCACAAGGCCAATGTGCGCGTGCGCATCATCGGTGCCCGCGACGACCTCGCCGGCGACATCCGCAGCCTGCTCGACGAGGCCGAGGAGCTGACCCGCGGCAATACCGGCCTCAACCTCGTCGTCGCTTTCAACTACGGCGCCCGCAACGAGATCGAGCGGGCGGTGCGGCGCCTTGCCGAGGACGTCGAGGCCGGCCGCCTGAAGGCCGCCGACATCGACAGCGCCGCCATCGGCAGCCGGCTCGACACCGCCGACATTCCCGATCCCGAACTGATCATCCGCACCAGCGGCGAGCAGCGCCTGTCGAACTTCCTGCTCTGGCAGGCCGCCTATTCCGAATTCGTCTTCCTGCCGGTGCTGTGGCCCGATTTCTCGCCCGAGGACCTCGAGCGGGCGATCGACGACTATCTCGGCCGCGATCGCCGCTTCGGCGGCCTGACCACCAAGGGGCGAGCCGTTCCGTGACCAGTCCGGCCCCCGATGCTGCCGGCGGCGGCCTCCCGGTGAAGGGAAAATCCGAGCTTTTCCAGCGCGTTGTCTCCGCCCTGGTGCTTGCCCCGATCGCCCTTGGCGCGACCTGGGCCGGCGGTTTCGTCTTCGGCCTCGGCATGATGGTCCTCGCTGTCCTCGTCTTCTACGAGTGGGCGACGGTCTCCGGCCACGACGCCTGGCACCCCGAGACGCTCGCCGGCTATGGCGGCGTTGCCGCCATCGTCTTCATCGCCGCGCTCGGCGACATCGAGATGTCGGTCGTCTTCATCGCCGCGCTCGCGGCGGCGAGCCTCGGCCTCTGGCTGTCGCACGGCCGGCTGCGCTGGCACGCTGCCGGCATGCTCTATGCGAGCCTCATCGGCGTCGCCCTCGTCGCCCTGCGCAATGACGGCGGCTTCGGCCTTCTCGCCGTCGTCTGGCTGTTCGCCGTCGTCTGGGCGACCGACATCCTCGCCTATTTCGTCGGTCGCGCCGTCGGCGGGCCGAAGCTCTGGCCGCGCGTCTCGCCGAAAAAGACCTGGTCGGGCTTCCTCGGCGGCCTCACCGCGGCGATCGTCGCCGGCATCGTCGTCGTCCATTTCGGCGGCATCGACCGGCTCTGGCCGGTCGCCATCGTCTCCGGCCTCGTCTCGATCGTCGCCCAGGGCGGCGACCTCCTCGAATCGGCCTTCAAGCGCCATTTCGGCGTCAAGGATTCCAGCCGTCTCATTCCCGGCCACGGTGGCGTGATGGACCGGGTCGACGGGCTCGCCGCCGCCGCGGTCGGCGCCGCCATCATCGGCTGGCTGCATGCCGGCTTCGCCGCGCCGGCCGAAGGATTGTTCACATGGTAGTTGCCAACGTTCATCCGCGCGCCGGGCAAGCTCCCGCGCCGCGTCGTCTCACCGTGCTCGGTGCGACCGGCTCGATCGGCGCCTCGACCCTCGATCTGGTGCGCCGAGAGCCCGAGCGTTTCGTCGTCGAGAACGTCACCGCCAATCGCAATGCCGCCGATCTCGCCGCCGAGGCGATCGCCCTCGGTGCCCGCCGCGCCGTCGTCGCCGACCCGGCCGCCTATGGCGAACTGAAGGAACGCCTTGCCGGCACCGGCATCGAGGCCGCCGCCGGAGCGGACGCCCTCGTCGATGTCGCCGCCGAGGATGTCGATCTCGTCGTTGCCGGCATCATCGGCGCCGCCGGCCTGCCGCCGGCGATGGCCGCGATCGAGGCGGGCAACGCCATCGCCCTTGCCAACAAGGAGAGCCTCGTGTGCGCCGGCGGCCTCTTCATGGAGCGTGCGCGGGCGCGGCAAGCGACCGTGCTGCCGGTCGATTCGGAGCACAACGCGATCTTCCAGGTGTTCGAGGCCGACCGCGCCGACCGCATCGAAAAGGTGATTCTGACGGCCTCCGGCGGCCCGTTCCGCACCTTTTCCCGCGAGCGCATGGCGAGCGTCACCCCGGCCGAGGCGCTCAACCATCCGAACTGGAAGATGGGCGCCAAGATCACCGTCGATTCCTCGACCCTGATGAACAAGGGCTTCGAGGTCATCGAGGCCTACCACCTGTTTCCGATCGAGGCCGACCAGCTCGACGTGCTGGTTCATCCGCAGTCGATCGTGCACGGCCTCGTCGCCTATTCCGACGGCTCGGTGCTCGCCCAGCTCGGCAGCCCCGACATGCGCACGCCGATCTCCTACTGCCTCAACTGGCCGGCCCGCGGCCCGGCGCCGAGCGCCCGGCTCGACCTTGCCGCCATCGGCCAGCTCACCTTCGAGGCGCCGGACATGGAACGCTTCCCGGCGCTCGGCCTCGCGCTCGCCGCGCTGCGCCGCGGCACGGCGGCGACCAACGTGCTGAACGCCGCCAACGAGATCGCGGTCGCCGCGTTCCTCGCCGGCCGGCTGCCCTATTTCGGTATCCCGGCGCTCTGCGAGGCGACGCTCTCGGCGCTCGAAGGGGAGGGGGTGCCGGCCGAGCTCGCCTCGCTCGCCGATGTCCTCGCGCTCGATGCCCGCGCCCGCGCGGTGGCCGGCGGTCTTCTCGCCGGGATCGCCGCGGCGACCGGCGCCGGCTGAGCGCCGGACCAATGGAAACTTGCGGCGCCGACGCTATATCGAGGCCGCAAGCCGCAGATTTCTGATAGGATTTCGCGGTCGTTCGCGAGTGGAGAGATAAGCGCATGACGTTGATGGATGGCCTCAGCGGCCTCGGTCACTGGCTGATCACCGGCGCGCCGGCGTTCCTGTTCGTGCTGACGGTGGTGGTGTTCTTCCACGAACTCGGCCATTTCCTCGTCGCCCGCTGGGCCGGCGTAACGGTCGAGGTCTTCTCCGTCGGCTTCGGCCGCGAGATCGTCGGCTTCAACGATCGTCACGGCACCCGCTGGCGCCTGTCGATGATCCCGCTCGGTGGCTACGTGAAGTTCCTCGGCGACGAGAACGCGGCCAGCGTGCCCGATGCGGACGCCATCGCGGCAATGCCCGACGACGTGCGCCGCAACAGCCTCGCCGGCAAAGCGGTCGGCTGGCGCTCGGCCATCGTCGCGGCCGGCCCGATCGCCAATTTCATCCTCGCGATCGTCGTCTTCACCCTGCTTTTCGCCGCCTATGGCCGCCAGTACACGGCGCCGCGCGTCGATTCGGTGGTCGCCGGCAGCGCCGCCGAGGCGGCCGGCTTCAAGGCCGGCGACATGATCCTGTCGATCGACGGTACCGCGGTGAAGGCGTTCACCGACGTCCAGGCGATCGTCACGCTCGCCGCCGACACGCCGCTCTCGATCGTCGTCGACCGCGGCGGCGTCGAGACGGCGCTGACCGCGACGCCGCGCCGCCAGGAAATGACCGATCCGTTCGGCAACAAGAGCCGCGTCGGCGTTCTCGGCATCTCGCGCTCGGTCTCGGCCGAGGATGTCGTCACCGAGCGCTATTCGCTGCCCGAGGCGCTCGTCGAGGGCGTGCACCAGACCTGGCGGGTCGTCGATCGCTCGATGGTGTTCCTGTTCCGACTCGTGTCGGGCCGGGAATCGGCCGACCAGCTCGGCGGGCCGGTGCGCATCGCCAAGACCTCCGGCGACGTCGCCGAGATCGGATTCGCCGCTCTCGTCAACATGATGGCGGTGATTTCCGTGTCGATCGGCATCCTCAACCTGTTGCCGGTGCCGATGCTCGACGGCGGCCATCTCGTTTATTACGCCATCGAGGCGGTGCGCGGCCGGCCGCTCAGCGAGCGCACCCAGGAGGTCGGATTCAAGATTGGCTTTGCTCTGCTGATGATGCTGATAATCTTCGTCACCGGGAACGACATCCTGCGGCTCGTGTCATGATCGGCCGCCGATCGGAGGCCGGGGACGTGGCACCAGGGCAACTGTGTCCGAGAAAATACCAAATTAACCATTTCGTGCGCTTGCACCGTCCTGAAAACGCTGTAAAAGCACGGTGTTCGGGTGAGGGAATCCGGACCCCTGCTGCGCCGTGGGGGATGCCAAAACAACACGAAGGTGCGCGAGCCTCATGAGAGTCTTGTCGAAAGTTTCGAAGTGGGCGGCGTTTGCGATCGCGGTCCTGGTTCTGACGCCGGTCATGCCGGACGTCGCCGGGGTTTCCGGGACCACCGCTGCTTACGCCGCAACCGCCAGCCGGATTGTTGTGAACGGCAACAAGCGCGTCGAGGAGGAGACGATCCGCTCCTACCTCACGATCAAGCCGGGCGAATCGTATGGCGCCGCCGATATCGACGCGTCGCTGAAGTCGCTGTTCGCCACCGGTCTGTTCTCCGACGTTCGCATCGCCCCCTCGGGCGGTTCCCTCGTCGTCAACGTCGTCGAGAACCCGACCATCAATCGCGTCAATTTCGAGGGCAACAAGAAGCTCAAGGACGCCGCGCTGCTCGGCCTCGTCGAATCGAAGCCGCGTTCCGTGCTCACCCGCGCCAAGGTGCAGGGTGATACCCAGCGCATCCTCGAGGGCTATCGCCGCTCGGGCCGCTTCAACGCCCATGTCGAGCCGAAGATCATCGAGCTCGGCGACGGCCGCGTGAACCTCGTCTTCGAGATCGACGAGGGCGAGAAGACCGCCGTCGCGCGCATCAATTTCATCGGTAACAAGGCCTATTCGGACGGCAAGCTGCGCGACGTCGTGCAGACCGCCCAGAAGAACTGGCTGAGCTTCCTGAAGAACACCGACACCTACGATCCGGACCGTCTGGCCGCCGACCAGGAGCGCCTGCGCCGCTTCTACCTCAACCACGGCTATGCCGACTTCCGCGTCGTCTCCGCGGTCGCCGATCTCGACCGCGAGCGCAACATCTTCTTCGTGACCTTCACCCTCGACGAGGGCGAGAAGTACACCTATGGCGACGTCATCATCGACACGGCCCTGGCCGAGATCGATGTCGACGAGATGGGCCGCACCGCGCGCACCAAGGCCGGCAAGACCTACAGCGCCGAGGAGGTCGAGAAGACCCTCGAGGACCTGACCATCGCCGCCGCCGAGCGTGGCTACGCCTTCGTGCAGGTCCGTCCGCGCGGCGAGCGCGACTACGACAACCGCACGATCTCGCTGACCTACACGATCGACGAGGGCCCGCGCGTCTACGTCGAGCGCATCGAGGTTCGCGGCAACACCCGCACCCGCGATTACGTCATCCGCCGCGAGTTCGATCTCGGCGAGGGCGACGCCTACAATCGCGTGCTGGTCGACCGCGCCCAGCGCCGGCTCAACGACCTCGGCTTCTTCGAGACCGTCAACATCTCGACCGCCCCGGGCAGCGCTCCGGACCGCGTCGTCCTGATGGTCGACGTCGTCGAGAAGGCGACCGGCGAGCTCTCCTTCGGCATCGGCTATTCGACCGGCGACGGTGTCATCGGCGACGTCCGTCTCTCCGAGCGCAACTTCCTCGGCCGCGGCCAGTACGTGAAGGTTGCCGTCGGTGGCGGCGAGGACAAGCGCACGGTGGATATCTCCTTCACCGAGCCGTATTTCCTCGGCCAGCGCATCTCGGCCGGTTTCGACGGCTACCGTCGCGTGGTCGGCAACAACGACACCTATTCCTACGACTCCGACACCATCGGCGGCGGCATCCGCTTCGGCTTCCCGATCTCCGAGCATCTCGGCCTGCAGGTGAACTACCAGCTCTTCAAGCAGGAGATCACCATCCCGGCCGTGCTGAAGAACGGCGCTGCCGGCGACGGCGAGGCTTCGCTCGCCCTGAAGCAGGCCGAGGGTGACACCATCGTCTCGTCGGCCGGCTACTCGCTGGTCTGGGACAGCCGCGACAGCAAGAGCGATCCGCGCTTCGGCTACTACGGCGAGCTGACCCAGGACTTCGCCGGTATCGGCGGCGACGTTCGCTACGTCCGCACCACCGTCGAGGGCCGTGCCTATCGCGAGCTGGTGCCGGATTGGGGCATCGTCGGCGTCCTCAAGGCCAAGGGCGGCATGATCAACGGTATCGGCGGCGACGACGTCCGTATCATGGACAGCTTCTTCAAGGGCGGCGAGACCATCCGCGGCTTCGACTCCTCGGGCTATGGCCCGCGCGACCTGACCCCGGGCTCGAACGGCGACGCCCTCGGCGGCACCGTGTTCTGGTCGGCCACCGCCGAGCTGCAGTTCCCGATCTGGGGCCTGCCGCCGGAGCTCGGCCTGCGCGGCGCGGTCTTTGCCGATGCCGGTTCGCTCTACGATGTCGGCGATATCGGCACGCTCAACCCGGGCAACGTCGCCGACAGCAGCGCCATCCGCTCGTCGGTCGGTGGCTCGATCATCTGGAAGTCGCCCTTCGGTCCGCTGCGCGCCGACTTCGCGCACGCGACCTCCAAGGAGTGGTACGATCAGCGTCAGGTCTTCCGCTTCAGCGGCGGCACCAACTTCTGATCCACGGCAATTGCCCGGCGCTTCGGCGTCGGGCCCTGCCAGGACATGGGAACAGCGACTTAGGGAAGGGATCGGTCGTCCGGCCGGTGGCGTCTCTAGGTTCCGGCATTCGAAAAGCGGGCCGCCGGGGAGACTCGGCGGCTCATTGCGTTCAAGACACGTCTGTTCAAGACACGTTTGTTCAAGACCCATTGGTACGGAGCCGCGCCTGATGAGCGATCCGCAATTCTTTCGCCCGATGGGCCCGGTTACGGTCGCCGAGATCGTCGAGCTGACCGGCGCCAGGCTCGTTGCCGGCGATGAGGCGACGGCGATCGCCGGCGTCGCACCGCTGGAGCAGGCCGCGGCCGGCGATCTCGCCTTTCTCGACAATCCCAAATACGCCACCGCGCTCGAAACGACGGGCGCCACGGTGGTGATCGTCGCGCGCAAGTTCGCGGCGCGCGCCCCCGCCGGTGCCGTCGTCCTCGAAAGCACCGAGCCCTATCGTGCCTTCGCCAAGGTCGCGGCCCGGCTCTTTCCCGCCGCCGTGCGCCTCGAGGGCGCTTTTGCCGGGGAGCCGGGCGTTGCCGCCGGGGCGCATGTGCATGCCACGGCGCGCATCGAGGAGGGCGCCACCATCGAGCCCGGTGCCGTCGTCGGGGCCGGGGCCGAGGTCGGGCGCGGCACCGTCGTGTCGTCCGGAGCCGTCGTCGGCGCCGGCGTGCGCGTCGGCCGCGACGGCTATATCGGCCCGGGCGCGACGCTGATCCATGCGCTGCTCGGCAATCGCGTCATCATCCATCCGGGCGTGCGCATCGGCCAGGACGGCTTCGGCTTCGCCATGGGGCCGCAGGGCCATCTGAAGGTGCCGCAGGTCGGCCGCGTCATCATCCAGGACGACGTCGAGATCGGCGCCAACACGACGATCGATCGCGGCGCGACCCGCGACACGATCGTCGGCGAGGGCACCAAGATCGACAATCTCGTGCAGCTCGGCCACAACGTGGTCATCGGCCGCCATTGCGTGATCGTCGCCCAGGTCGGCATTTCCGGCTCGACGACGCTCGAGGATTTCGTCGCGATCGGCGGTCAGGTCGGCATCGTCGGCCATGTCCGCATCGGCATGGGCGCCCAGATCGCCGCGTCGAGCAACGTCAACTGCGACGTGCCGCCGGGCGCCCGCTGGGGCGGCACGCCGGCCAAGCCGGTCCGCGAATGGTTCCGCGAGATCACCGCGCTGAAGCATCTCGCCGAGCGCGGCAAGAAGGACGGCGAGGCGGGCGCCTGATCGAGCCGGCCCCGCGGCGCCGCCGCGACGGGCATCCAACCACAAGGATCGACGCGGGCTCGCCAGGCTGCACCCGCGCGCTGAGAGAAGAAACGAAAGGGCCGGGGGCATGGCCGACGACGCCAAGACCGAACTTCGCACCGCCGATATCCTGGATATCCTGAAGGTTCTGCCGCATCGCTATCCGTTCCTGATGGTGGACCGGATCGTCGACATCAACGGCAACGAATCCGGGGTCGGCATCAAGAACGTGACCTTCAACGAGCCGCATTTCATGGGGCATTTCCCGGGTCAGCCGGTGATGCCGGGCGTGCTGATCGTCGAGGGCATGGCCCAGACCGCGGGCGCGATGTGCGTGCTCGCCGCGTCCGGTTCGGCTGTGCCGCGGGTCGTCTATTTCATGACCATCGACAAATGCAAGTTCCGCAAGCCCGTCGTTCCCGGCGACACGGTCGAGTATCACCTGACCAAGCTGAAGAACCGCGGCAGCATGTGGTGGTACCAGGGTGTGGCCATGGTCGACGGCCAGAAGGTCGCCGAGGCCGAATTGAGCGCCATGCTCGTCATCGACAAGGACTGAGCCGATGTCATCTGAGATCCATGCCACGGCGATCGTCGCCGATGGTGCCCGCCTCGGCGAAGGCTGCCGCGTCGGTCCCTATTGCGTCATCGGCCCCAAGGCCACCCTCGGCAACCGTGTCGTGCTCGAATCCCATGTCGTCGTCGACGGCGACACCACGATCGGCGACGACACCCACGTCTTCCCCTTCGCCAGCATCGGCCATATCCCGCAGGACCTGAAGTTCCACGGCGAGAACAGCCGGCTGGTCATCGGCGCGCGCAACCGCATCCGCGAATACGTGACCATGAACCCGGGCACCGAGGGCGGCGGTCTCGTCACCACGATCGGCGACGACTGCCTGTTCATGGCCAGCAGCCACGTCGCCCACGACTGCCACATCGGCAACCACGTCATTCTGGTCAACAACGCCACCGTCGGCGGTCACTGCACCATCGGCGATTTCGCCATCCTCGGCGGCATCTCGGCGGTGCACCAGTTCGTGCGCATTGGCGAGCACGCCTTCATCGGCGGCATGTCCGGCGCCGAGAACGACGTCATCCCGTTCGGTACGGTGATCGGCGCCCGCGGCGGCCTTGCCGGCCTCAACATCGTCGGCCTCAAACGCCGCGGCTTCGAGCGCGACCGCATCCATGCGCTGCGCCACGCCTACAAGAAGCTCTTCGCCGAAGAGGGGACGCTGACCGAGCGCGTCGAGCTGGTCGCCCGGGAATTCGCCGGCGAACCGCTCGTCCAGAAGGTCGTCGACTTCATCCGCGCCGAGTCCGGCCGCTCGCTCTGCACGCCGCGCAGCCTCGACGATTGAGCCATGACTGACGCGCCCGCCGCTCCGGCCTCCGGCGCCCCGCTCGCCATCATCGCCGGCGGCGGCCAGGTGCCGGTGATCGTTGCCGAGGCGGCCCGCCGCGTCGGCCGCCCGCCCTTCGTCTTCGGCATCGTCGGCGAGGCCGACCGGAGCATCGAGGCGTTCCCGCACGCCTGGCTCAAATGGGGCGAGATCGGCCGCCTGTTCGATCTCATCGCCCGGCACGGCGCCCGCGAGGCCGTGCTCGTCGGCGGCATCACCCGCCGGCCGGATTTCACCTCGATCCGCCTCGATTTCGGCGCCATCCGCAGCCTGCCGGAGATCCTCTCGATCGTCATCGGCGGCGACGACACGGTGCTGACCGGGACCGTCCGCTTCTTCGAGGCGCGCGGCATCGGCATCGTCGGCGCCCACGAGATCGCGCCCGAACTCGTCGCCGGCCACGGCCCGATCGGGCGCATCGCGCCGGGCCGGAAGAACGAGGCCGACATCGCCGCCGCCATGGAAGCGGCCCGCACCATCGGGCGCCTCGACGTCGGCCAGGCGGCGATCGCCGTCGGCGGCCGCGCCGTCGCGCTCGAGGGGGTGGAAGGCACCGACGGCCTCGTCTCCCGGACAGCGGCGCTGCACACGAGCGGCCGGCTGAACTGGAAGGGCCGGGCCGGCGTCCTCGCCAAATGCGCCAAGCCGCAGCAGGACCTGCGCGTCGACATGCCGGCGATCGGCGTGCGCACCGTCGAGGCGGTCGCCGCCGCGGACCTTGCCGGCATCGTCGTCGAGACCGGCCGGGTGATGATCGTCGACCGGCCCGCCGTCATAAAGGCTGCCGATGCCGCCGGCATCTTCGTCACCGGGATCGTTGCCGCGCCGGCGAGCGCCTGATCGGGAGAGCACGATGCGCCACGTCTTCATGGTCGTCGGCGAGGAGTCGGGCGACCAGCTCGGCGCCCGCCTGATGGTCGCGCTGAAAGAGCAGCTCGACGCCGAGGTGCGCTTTTCCGGCGTCGGCGGCGAACGCATGGCCCGCGAGGGGCTCACCTCGATCTTCCCGCTCACGGACATCTCGGTCGGCGGCATCACCGCCGTGCTCGCCCGCCTGCCGACCATCGTGAAGCGCATCCGCCAGACGAAACGGGCAGCGCTCGCGGCGCGCCCGGACGTCATCGTCGCCATCGACAGCCCGGAATTCACCCACAACGTCGCCAAGCGCGTGCGCAAGGCCGATCCGTCGATCCCGATCGTCGACTACGTCTCGCCGAGCGTCTGGGCCTGGCGGCCGGGTCGGGCAAGGAAGATGGCGGCCTATGTCGACCATCTCCTCGCCATCCTGCCGTTCGAGCCGGAGGTGCACCGGCGCCTCGCCGGCCCGCCCTGCAGCTATGTCGGCCACCCCTTGAGCGATCGCCTCGACGTGCTGCGTCCGGCGCCGGGCGAACGCGCCGAACTCGGCGCCGCCGGCGTGCGCCCGACGCTCCTCGTCCTCCCCGGCAGCCGCCATGGCGAGGTGACGCGGCTGATGGGGCCGATCGGCGAGACGCTGCGCCTGCTCGTCGCCAAGGGGCTCGACTTCGAGCTTCTGCTGCCGGCTGTCTCGCATTTGCGCGCCGAGATCGAGGCGCGCGCCGCCGACTGGCCGGTCGAGCCGACGATCGTTGCCGGCGAGGAGGCGAAATTCGCCGCTTTCCGCAAGGCGCACGCCGCGCTCGCCGCCTCGGGCACGGTGACGCTGGAACTTGCCCTTGCCGGCGTGCCGATGACCGTGATCTACAAGCTCGACCCCATCGCCCGCCGCCTCAAATGGCTCGGCAGCGTGCCCTCGATGGTGCTGCCGAACCTCGTCCTCGGCGAGAACGTCATTCCCGAATTCCTCGACGAGGCGGTCGCGCCGCCGGCGCTCGCCGAAACACTGGCGCCGCTGCTCGCCCCGAGCCCGGAACGCGCCCGCCAGGCGCAGGGCCTTGCCCGTCTCGACGAGACGATGCGCCTCGAGGGCGGCGAGACGCCGGGCGCCCGCGCCGCGCGGATCGTCATCGAGGTGATGGAAGCGGGCCGCGGCGCATGATCCGCGCGGGCCTCGCCTTTCTCGTTCTCGTGGCGCCCGCCATGGCCGCCGGGCCCGACTACGCGGCGCTCCGCGGCGAGTTCCTGTCGAACGGCGAGGCGGTCCATGGCCTCCTGCGCGGGGAGGGGAAGGGCGAGGGGCTGGTCGAGGTCCAGCTCTCCGGCCTTGCCGCCTGTACCGGCAGCTATCGCGAGATAAACGGCGCGGGCGCGGGCACGATCGCCTGCTCGGACAACCGCAAGGGCGAATTCTCCTTCGTGCGCGACGGCGCCGGCGGCATCGGCTGCGGCGTCCTGCAGCCGGGCACCGGCGTCTTCCGCTTCGTCCTCGGCGAGACGGCGTTCCTGCCGGGATACCCGGAAGGGCTTTCCTGCGGCCACTGAGGGCGCCCCGTCCGAAAAAAGGATTGACGCCGCCCGGCCGGTCTGCGATCCGGCTGGATGACCGATCCCGGGAGCGAGCGATGACGACCCATCTTTCCGTCAATCTCAATGCGATCGCCCAGCTGCGCAATCGGCGCGATCTGCCCTGGCCGAGCGTCACCGGCCTCGGCCGCATCGCGCTCGAGGCCGGCGCCCACGGGCTGACCGTTCATCCGCGTCCCGACGAGCGCCATATCCGTCGCTCGGACGTCGCGCCGCTCGCCGCGCTCGTTGCCGAATATCCGGGCCGCGAGTTCAATATCGAGGGCTATCCGGACGATCGCTTCATGGCGCTCGTCGAGGAAATCCGGCCGCATCAGGTAACCCTCGTTCCCGACGATCCGAGCCAGCCGACCAGCGACCACGGCTGGGACGTTGCCGCCAACGAGGCGCTGCTGAAGGATATCTGCGCCCGGCTGAAGACCGGCGGCATGCGCATCTCGATCTTCATCGACGCCGACCCGGCCGTGCCGGCGCTCGCCAGGGCCGTCGGCGCCGACCGCGTCGAGCTCTACACCGGCCCCTATGGCGGCGCCCATTCGGACCCGGCCCGCGCCGCCGTCGAACTCGAAAAGCTCGTCGCGACGGCCGAGGCGGCAAGGGACGCCGGGCTCGAGGTCAATGCCGGCCACGACCTGACGACCGAAAACCTGCCGGCGCTCGTCGCCGCGGCGCCCTTCATCGCCGAGGTCTCGATCGGCCACGGCCTCACCGCCGACGCGCTCATCTGGGGCATGGAAGAGACGGTGAAGCGCTATGTCAGGGCAGCGGGGAGCGCTTGAGCCGAGGCAGGCGATTGCGGTTCGCGAAAAATCGGGCCGCTCCGCCCCCGTCTTTCGGCAAGATTCGGCTTCCTCCCGCACCTTTCCGGCAACAACCCCGTTGATCGAATGCCCCGCGACCGCTAAGACCGGCGCCGAACGTGAGTTTCAGCCGTTTCCGCCGCGTGTGGCGGAAGGACGGCCGTGAAAGCCTTCAACACGGATCACTTAGGACAGGAAGGGGCACCACCATGCGCGTCCATTACGATCGGGATGCCGACATCAATCTCATCAAGGGCAAGAAGGTCGCCATCGTCGGCTATGGCAGCCAGGGCCATGCCCATGCGCTGAACCTGCACGATTCCGGCGTCAAGGAAGTGGCCGTCGCCCTGCGCGCCGGTTCGGCCACCGCCAAGAAGGCCGAGGCCGCCGGCCTGCCGGTCATGTCCGTCGCCGACGCCGCCAAGTGGGCCGACGTCGTCATGATGCTGACCCCGGACGAGCTCCAGGCCGACATCTACCGCGAGCATCTGGCCCCGAACATGAAGGAGGGCGCCGCGCTCCTCTTCGCCCACGGCCTCAACGTCCATTTCAACCTGATCGAGCCGCGCGCCGACCTCGACGTGCTGATGGTCGCCCCGAAGGGCCCGGGCCACACCGTGCGCTCCGAATATCTGCGTGGCGGCGGCGTGCCGTGCCTGATGGCGATCGCCCAGGACGCCACCGGCAACGCCCACGACATCGCGCTGTCCTACGCTTCCGCCATCGGTGGCGGCCGCGCCGGCATCATCGAGACGACCTTCCGCGAGGAATGCGAGACCGATCTCTTCGGTGAGCAGGTCGTGCTCTGCGGCGGTCTCGTCGAGCTGATCCGCGCCGGCTTCGAGACCCTCGTCGAGGCGGGCTACGCCCCGGAGATGGCCTATTTCGAGTGCCTGCACGAGGTGAAGCTGATCGTCGACCTCATCTACGAGGGCGGCATCGCCAACATGAACTACTCGATCTCGAACACCGCCGAATATGGCGAGTACGTCACCGGCCCGCGCATCATCACCTCCGAGACCAAGGCCGAGATGGCCCGCGTTCTCAAGGACATCCAGACCGGCATCTTCACCCGCGACTGGATGCTCGAGAACAAGGTCAACCAGACCTCGTTCAAGGCCCGCCGCGCCGCCGCCGAAGCGCACCCGATCGAGAAGGTCGGCAAGACCCTGCGCGGCATGATGCCGTGGATCACCGAGAAGGCGCTGGTCGACAAGTCGCGCAACTGATCGCGACGGCCGAACAGCCGCTAGAAGCGAGCCCTCGCGACGCCTGTCGCGGGGGCTTTTTCGTGGAAGGACGGGCAGGGGCAGCGGCCATCGGTCGGCCGCGGGCGGCAATGCCCTTGCCACAAAAAAGAACCGGCGCTGACGCGCCGGCAAACGAAGTTGGGAGGAATGGGATTCGAAACGACCGAAAGGTGGACGGGATCCACCCATCGGAGATCCACGAACAGACCAGACATGACGACGGATGGCCTATTCGCGAACTTTCGAATATGTACGGAAGGATATATGTATCTGCCGCCTTGGCTACAAGACGAACTGTCGCAGCAACCGAGGCGCGTGCAACGGGCCGGCGCTGAACCGAGCCGGGCGGCGGCCGGCGCCGAAAACCGCGCCAGGACAGCGAAAAGCCCGCGTCGGGCGTCCCGGCGCGGGCCTTGGCTGACCGGTCGGCGGATGTCGGATCAGGGATTGCCGCGCAGGCCCGCCGCGATCTCGCGGTTGATGGCGATGAGCGCGTTGAGCTTTTCGGGCGCCGGCTCCTGAATCATCGAAATCGTCTGGGTGAAGATGAACAGGCCGAGATTGGCGATGTTCTGGCGCACGGCCGCCGGCAGCGGGTTGTCCTCGCGCGTCACCGAGGTGGTGAACAGCGTCCAGAGCTGACGATTGAACTGCAGCGAGGCGCGCAGCTCGTCGGTGAGCCCCGCGTAATTGTCCTTGTGGCCCTGCAGCTTCGAGGCTGCCCTGATCAGCAGACTGGCCTCAAGATCGCGCGGATTCGTGGTGGCCTGTGCCGTGCGTCCGTAGGTCTGAGCCGCTCTGTTTTGCATGATTCAAGAGGTCCTCTTCATAGCCGATCAGGGCCTTTGCTTCCTTCAAGGCCTTGTAATAGCACCCAGTTAACATCTCGTTGTTGATGCGATCGATGTATTTCAACGTACTCGGAGCGGCACGCGAAATATCCCTGACGATTTCGAAATAAGTCTTCGTCAGGTTTTCGATATCTCCACCGAGGTAGATCAACTGAACGGTCAAATAGAGCCGTCTTGCCGGGGTATCGGCGGTCTTGGGTGTGAGAATGTCTTTCTCACGAAGAATGGGCGCATCGCCTTCGATGAACAGGCGGGTGCGCTGATTGCTGTTGGTGACGACGGATGTTCCGAGGATGATCCGCTCGCCGGGCTTCAGCTCGACCTTGAGCGCCATGTCAGTGATTCTCCGTTGCCAACTAGCCTTCGAAGTCTAGCCGGCCAATTCGCTACGTTTGGTTAACGGACTGCAAATGCACCGGTTTCCGCACCGCGACGGGGGCCGAAAAAGGATAGGGCGGGGCCGTTGCCGGCCCCGCCCCTGTTGTCGCGTCTGATGCGTCGATCAGAAGAGGCGCAGCACGGCCTGGTCGGCCTGCGAGGCGAGCGACAGAGCCGTCGAGGACAGCTGCTGGCGGGTCTGCAGGGCGAGCATGTTGGCCGCTTCCTCGTTCGAGTCGGCGAGGACGAGGTTGTCGGCACCGGTCTGCAGGGTGTTGATCATGTTCTTCGTGAATTCGGTGCGGTTCTGCACGATGGACAGATTGGAACCGAAGTCGGAAGCCTGCGTGCGCAGGGTGGTCAACGAGTCGCCGAGGGCGGCGAGACGGGTGTCGAGGGAGTCGTCGTCGGAGAACTCGGCCGCGGTCGACGCGTCGATGCCCAGGGTCGTGGTGTCGAGGGCGCGAACGTTGCCGTCCGAGTCCTTGGCCTGGATGTCGATGGTCGAGGTGCCACCTTCGTTGAACGTCAGCTTCAGCTTGTCGCCCTTCAGAAGGTTGATGCCGTTGAACGACGCGTCGCTGGCCAGCTTGTTGAGCTGGTTGCGCAGCTCGTTGAACTGGTTGGTGAGGTTGCGACGCACCGTGTTGCCGCTGATCGACGAGGTGCCGGTCGAACCGTCGACTTCGCCCGACGTCGAGCCGACGCCCGTGACGGTGAGGTCGGTGGTCGACAGGTTCTCGAGACGCAGCTTGCCGTTGTCGTTCGAGGCCTTGACCTTGCCAGACAGGCTGGTGTTGGCGTTGATCTCGGAGACGAGGGCATCGACGGTCTTGAGCACCGAAAGGGCCGCGTCGGCACCGCCGGTAGCCGTACCACCGGTAAGACCGGTCGTCTCGGCAAGGGCCGTGGTGGCGTTGTTGTTGGTCACCGCGACGTTGCTGATCGCGACGGCCGAGGAGGCACCGGTCGTGGCCGACGTGAAGGTCACGCCACCATTGCCATCGTCCGCGGCGGTCACGCCGGAGACGCCGGCAGCCGTCAGGCCCGCAGTGATGGCGGCGGCGAGTTCGGCCGCGTCATCGATCGTGGAGTCGTTGTTGCCAACGCCGGCCACGATGGAGTTGTCGATCGTCACCGTGGTCGCCGTGCCACCGTCGACGGCGATGTCGAAGGTGATGGTGTCGGACGAACCGGCAGCCTGACCGGCAGTCGCCGAGGCCGTAGCGAGACCGGAGGTGTCGGTCGCGTTGGTGGCCGCAACGTTGCTGATCGCAACCGCAGACGTGGCACCGGTGGTGTCGGACGTGAAGGTGAGGGCACCGCCAGACGCGCTGGTGGTGACGCCGGTCACGCCGGCGGCCGTCAGGGCCAGGTCGACAGCGGCTTTCAGCTCGCTCTCGTCGTCGATGACGCCGTCGTTGTTGCCGACCGCCGCAACGTTGGCATAGGTGATCGTGGCCGTGGTGGCAGAGCCGCCATCGATCGCGATGTCGAACGCCAGCGAGCCGTCGTTGGAGCCGCCGTTGGCGAAGTCCATGGCGGAGCCGAACGTGGCGACCGACGTACCGGCCGTGGCAGTCGTGCCGGCTTCGACCGTCATCGCGGTCATCGCGCCACCGGCGTAGGTACCGGCCGAAGCCGCACCGGTGCCGACGGTCGACAGCAGGTTGACGGAGACGGCGGTGTTGCCGACTTCGCCGCCCGTGAAGCTGATCGTCTGCTGCGTGGTGGCCGCCGCGAGGGTCGTGTCGTCCAGCGAATAGGACGTGGCCTTGAACGAAGCGTCCTGGCGGGCCTGGCGAACCGTGGCCTGCATGGACTCGATCGTCTTGGTCAGCGACGTGATGCCGTTATCCGCAGCTTCGAGCGTCTTCATACCGTTGGACATGGCGTCGAGAAGCGACGACAGATCGCTGGCGCGGTTGTTGAGCGACTGCGAAGTGAAGAAGTTGGTCGGATTGTCGAGAGCCGAATTGACCTTCTTGCCGGTGGCCAGGCGACTCTGGGTCGTGGCCATCAGGTCGGCCGTGTTCTGCAGCGAGAGCAGGTTCTGGCGGACACCGGCGGAGAGAGTGATATCGGACATGTCGTTTCCCTTTCTAGGAGCGTTGATGTGTAAAATGGCTGCGTCCTGCAGCCGCACCGACTATCCGGGCCCATCTCATAATTTCGGGTTAATACGGGGCCGCGAATTGCGATCTTTCGCGGAATAATTCTGAAATAATTGCAGTGGTTTACAGATCGTTTCCGGGTGTTTCCGGGAGCCTTCCCGGCGGCGTTGCAAAAACGGAGTGAAGAATAACGACCGGTCGGAAAGTAACGCCCGAAAAAGGCCGGGCAGGGCAGGGCAGGCGAGACGTACGAAAAAGCCACACGCGGTTGGCGTGTGGCCTTTTCGATGAAGCTCGATCGCGCTGGCCGAAGCCGGGGCTCGGTCACGCCTCGCGGTCGACGTGGGCGTTTTCCGGATCCTGGTCCTCGTGCTCCCGGACCCGGCTTTCCTTTTGCTGGGCGCCTTCTTTCGCATAGGCGCGCAGCTTCAGGATCGTCTCCGCCGGAAGCTGGTTCACCGTCTCGCCCGTCCGGGTGTCGACCGCCTTGAATACGAATTCCGCGGTTTCCGGATCGACCTCGAAGGTCTTCTGGGTCTGCGCCATTTGCGGGCGCTTGCCCATGTCCTGATGTTCTTCGATCTTGCCGGCCTGAGGCACGCTCTTGGGCGCGGCAAGTTCCGTCTGTGCGGCGTTTTCCTGCCGCTCGGTAGGTCGCGGCGTGGCATATGCCATCGCCGGCATCGACCCCTTCATGCTTAGGCCGTCCATCACCCCTCCTTGGGCGTCAAGCCTCCTGCTTCTGGTACACCTATGCTGGCGATACTAAGGCAGAGAAATGAATCCGCGATTAACGGAATGCTTAGACTTGCTGAGGTTCGAGAATTGCCAAGAAGATCGAATCATCAACAACTTGGCGGCCGAATCGCGGCCGCGTTTTGAACCGCCCGGTGCACGGAAACGCCAGGTTGTGGTGAAGACACGATGAACGGCGGGCGCCCGAGACGATTGCGGGGCCGCCCCGTTTCCGGGGTGACCCCGCGCGTGCCGTGCTCGGGTCTTGCGGTGCGCCGGCGCCGTGGTCGGGCGCGAGGCGACCGCTACAGCGAACGATTGACGGTGATGCCGTGGCGCGGTGCGCCCGTGGTGCCGGCCATCCGGCCCTGGGCGCCATAGGTCTGCGGCCGTTCGGCCTTGGAAATCACGTTCGAGACGCCGCGCACCAGGTCTTCCGAGACCGCCTTGGCGGTGGCGATGACGGCGAGGTTCACCTGCAGCTCGCCACGGAAGGTCTCGTGCAGGCGGCGGATCGCATCGACCTGAACCGGCACCAGCTTGGAGAGCAGCGCCTGATTGTCCTTGGCGAACCGCATGTCAGACGAATACTGGCGGGCGAGTTCCGACTTGGCCAGGGCAAGCTCGCTCGCGGCGGCGATCTTGCCGGTCTTGAAGAGGCGGGTTTCGTCGAGGATCAGCGCCTGCAGCTTCTTCATCGTCTCGACGATGCGCTCGCAGACCTGCTCGGCATCGGCGCGCGTCACCAGCATCACCGGCGCGTTCTCGAGGACGGGCGAGGCGGGAGTGCCGTTCGGCGGGGTCATCGGGACGCCTCCTGCATGGCGAGAAGCTCGCGCTGGATGTGATCGGCAAGGCCGAGACCGCCACCCTTGGCGATCGCCTTGCCGTATTCGTCGATCATGAAGCCGCGCCAGGTGTCTTCCGCCTGACCGCCGGTGAACGGCGTCTCTTCGGTCTTCGGGAAAGCCTCCGAGAGCATGGTCGACAGGAAGATCGCCTCGAATTCCTCGGCCGAGGCGCGCGCCTTGGCGACATTGTCGGGCAGCGCGGCGGTCCGGGCGTTCGATCCGGCGAGGGAAAGCTGAAGCGCGGCGGCGGTCATCACAGCACCTCGATGTCGGCCTGGAGGGCGCCGGCGGCCTTGATCGCCTGCAGGATGGCGATGAGATCGCGCGGGCCGATGCCGAGGGCGTTGAGCCCGTCGACCAGTTCGTGAAGGGTGATGCCCTCCTGAACGACCGCGAGCTGGGCGCCGCTGCCGTCGTTGACGTCGACCTGGGTGCGCGGCACGACGACGGTGGCGCCACCGGGGGCGAGGGGCTCGGCCTGGCTCACCTGCGGTGTCTCGGAGATCGTCACCGTGAGATTGCCCTGGGCGATCGCGACGGTGTTCACGCGCACGTCGCGGCCCATGACGATGATGCCGGACTGCTCGTCGATCACCACCTTGGCCGGCTGGTCGGGCTCGACGACGAGCTGCTCGATGTCGGTCAGGAGGTCGACGATATTGCCGTTGAAACCGTTCGGCAGATCGAGGCGCACGGTCGCCGGATCGGTCGGCATGGCGACCGGCTGGCCGATCAGCTCGTTGATCGAGATGGCGACGCGGCGCGCCGTGGTGAGGTCCGGGTTGCGCAGGGCGAGCCGGACGGTGGTCATCGTCGCCAGCTTGAAGTCGATCTCGCGCTCGACGACGCCGCCGTTGGAAATCCGGCCGGTGGTCGGCACGCCCTTGGTGATCGAGGCGGCATCGCCCTTGGCGACGAAACCGCCGATCGCCACGGTGCCCTGGGCGATCGCATAGACCTCGCCGTCGGCGCCGAGCAGCGGCGTGACGAGCAGGGTGCCGCCGTCGAGACTGGTGGCGTCGCCGAGGGCGCTGACCGCGACGTCGAGGCGGGTGCCCTGGGTGGCGAAGGCCGGCAGGTTGGCGGTGACCATGACGGCCGCGACATTGGCCGTCTTCAGCTTGGCGCCGTGGGTGTTGACGCCGAGCCGTTCCAGCATCGCCTGCAAGCTCTGCAGGGTGAAGGGCGAATTGGTGAGGCCGTCGCCGGTGCCGTTGAGGCCGACGACGAGGCCGTAGCCGATGAGCTGGTTCTCGCGCACGCCCTCGACGTCGGCGATGTCCTTGATGCGCGAGGCCGCTGCCGCCGTCTGGACGGTGAGCGCGATGGCGATGCCCACCGCGGCGAGCCCGGTCGCGAGCGCGCCGATGAAGCGGACGCCCCGCACCGCGAAAGCCAGCGTCTTGTCATAGTTCATTGTTTTCGCCCCCACCGGCGACACGTTCTCTCGCAATCCGCCATGCGAGAGCCATGCCAGACCCCTGTGGAAGGGCGTCGGGAAGGAATCTCAAGGGCTTGCCGGATTTTCCGGAATCTCCGCGCGACCCCCGCCGGGCTCGGGGAGGGCGGTATTTTCCGCCCCGGGCGGCAAATCCTGCCGGGTCGTTTACCTTCTCTTAACCATGCCGGCCAAAGCATGCCTGAAATGGGCCGCGAACCGGCCGAATCCGGTCGTTGCGCCCCATATCTCGCAGATGGCGGGCGGTGAAAGGGCAGGAGCACGATGTACGTCAACGGACCCGGTCGACTGAATGCGGTCGGTGCGGCCCAGAGCGGGCGTCGCAAGGCCGGCAGCGGCAGCCTCTTCACGCTCGAGGAAGAACAGGCCGAAACCCAGCGCAGCACCGCCGCCGGCGCGACCCGCGGCCTGCAGGGCATCGACGCGCTGCTCGCGCTGCAGGGCGTCGAGGATCCGCTGACCGGCCGCAAGCGCGCCGTGCGCCGCGGCTTCGACATTCTCGACATTCTCGAGCAGCTGAAACTCGACCTTCTGGCCGGCCGCGTCTCGCCGGAGCGGCTGACCCGGCTGCTCGTCGTCGTGGAGCGTCAGCAGGACGCGACGGGCGACGAGAAGCTCGACGCGCTGCTCGCCGAAATCGAGCTGCGCGCCCGCGTCGAACTCGCCAAGCTCGGGCGCTGACCGTGACGGCGGCTCCGGTGCCGCGACACGGCGTCGCGCTGCCGACAATCGCCGCCGCGACGGTCGACGAAACCGGAAATGGTGCGCCGCAAAAAGAAATCTGGCGCTGCAGCGAACTCCGGAAGCTGTCATAAAACATTGATAAATAAATGCAAATGAGGCGCCACAGCGACCCCCCGCACGTATTGTCGTAGGCGGTCGGTGTCGCTATATTCCGCGCCAATTCGAGTCTGGAGCAGAATGGGTTCGCACATGATTGCAGAGATCGAAGCGGATTATCATCCGACCGACGACGAGCCTTTCATGAACGAGCGCCAGCGCGAGTATTTCCGCGCCAAGCTCAATTCCTGGAAGGACGACATCCTCAAGGAGAGCCGCGAGACGCTGCAGCACCTGCAGGATGACAACCAGAACCACCCGGATCTCGCCGACCGGGCATCCTCCGAAACCGACCGCGCCATCGAGCTGCGCGCCCGCGACCGCCAGCGCAAGCTGATCTCCAAGATCGAGGCCGCGCTCGACCGGATCGAGGATGGAACCTACGGCTATTGCGAGGAAACCGGCGAGCCGATCTCGCTGAAGCGCCTCGACGCCCGGCCGATCGCCACGCTGTCGCTGGAAGCCCAGGAGCGCCACGAGCGCCGCGAGCGGGTCTATCGCGACGACTGAGCGGCACCGGTCGTTCCCACAACGCAAGACATCGCGACGAAACGAAACGTGGCCCCGGGGAGAGAAACCGGGGCCACGTTCCTGTTTGCCGTTCCGTTTGGTGGGGAGGGGAGGATCAGAACGGCAGGATGATATCGAGAACCTGCTGCCCGTAGCGGGGCTGCTGCACGTCGGTGATCTGGCCGCGGCCGCCGTAGGAGATGCGGGCCTGGGCGATCTTGGTCGACTCGATGGTGTTGTCGGCGGCGATGTCCTCCGGACGGACGATGCCGGCGACGATCATCTCGCGAATTTCGAAATTGACGCGGACCTCCTGCTTTCCTTCGATGACGAGATTGCCGTTCGGCAGCACCTGCATGACGACGGCGGCGATGTTGGTATCGACCTGCTCGGAGCGCTTGACCGAGCCGGAACCGGTGGTGGTGGCGCCCGAGGTCGAGTCGAGCACGGTCGAGGCCGAGGTCGAGTCCGGCATCAGCCAGCGTTCGACCAGCGGGCTGTCGAGATTGCCGGCAACGCCCCAGTCCTCGCTCGCCGAGCGCTTGCGGTTGGTGGCGTTGTCGATCTTGGCCTGGTCGGAAATCGCCACGTGGATCGTGAGGATGTCGCCGACCTGATGGGCGCGCTGATCCTTGAAGAAGGCGCGCGAGCCGGTCCGCCACAGCGAATTGGGGCTGTAGGTCGCCATTTCCGGCGCCGGCATCGGCATCTGCACCGGCTTGTAGCCGGGCTGGGTCGCCGGGTTGTCGATCGCCGAGAGCTGCGGGCCGCGGCCCACATCCTTCAGCTTGTCGACGGTGCCGCAGCCGGCAAGGAGGCTCGCGCCGAGAAGGCAGACGGCGATCGGGGCGAAACGGACGCGGATCATTGCACACCTCCCGCGACGGCGGCGACACGGCCGCCGGCGCTGTAGACGGAAACCGTACCGGAGCCGGTGACGGTCGCCTGGATCACCTTCTTGGACTGGACATTGCGGACCGAGACGAGGTCGCCCTTGCTGCCGCTGTCGAGCACCTGGCCGCGGGCGGTCAGGTTCATGCCGCCGATCGTGTAGAGGATCGTCACCGTCTCGTTGCGCTGAACGAGGGTCGGGGCGCGGAAGTCGACGGCGGCGACCGGGGTGCCGGCGGCCATCGGCCGGCGGGCGGCGAGGCCGATCACGTCGGCGAGATCCGCCGTCGCCTCGCGCGGCAGCCGGTTGCGCGGCACCCGCTCGTAGGAGATGTCGCCGGCGCGGATGACGTCGCCGCGCGACAGCGTGCGGGTCAGCACCGGGATCTCGAAGAGTTCGATGGCGGTGCCGGTGAAGCGCTCGGCTTCGGCACCCGGCCGGCTCGGCTGCACCACGACCTCGAAGCGGCCGTTGATGCGCGAATAGTTGAGGCCGACGACCTTCAGCACTTCGCGCAGGTTCGGATTGACGATCGTGTCGCCCGGCGCCGTGTCGAAGGCGATCGACAGGCGGCGCCGGTCGGCGATGCCGGCGGCGGCGGCGATCGCATCGGCGATGAAATCGGCATATTCCTCGGCGCCGATGGTGCGGCTCATGCGGGTGACCGAGACCTCGGTGAGGCCGCCGAGATCGAAGCTCGTGATGCCGGCGGCGCGCATCGCACCGGCCACGGCCTCGGCGCTGACGGTGCCGCGGGTGCCGATGTCCGGCGCGCGGAACACGGCGGTCTCGGCCTTGAGGCCGGGGTGGTCGAACAGGTCGCCGACGGTGACGAGCTCGGCGGCGACCGTGACCTGCGGCTTGAGCAGCGGCACGAAGCCTTCGGCGGCGGCCGGCACGACGGCGAGGAGCCCGAGGGCGCCGCCGAGGAGGAGATTGCGCAGCATGGTCATGGCTCTCACCTTCAGCGCAGGATGTTGGCGGTGGACGAGAGCATCTCGTCGGCGCCGCTGATCACGCGGGCGTTCATTTCGTAGGCGCGCTGGGCCGCGATCATGTCGGAGATTTCGGTGACCGCCTCGACGTTGGAATCCTCGAGGTAGCCCTGCAGCAGCGTGCCGTAGCCGGCATCGCCCGGCACGCCGACCTGCGCCGGACCGCTCGAGGCGGTCTCGACGAACAGATTGTCGCCGATCGATTCGAGGCCCGTCTTGTTGACGAAACGGGCGATGTCGACCTGGCCGAGATCGGTCGGCGTCGTGTCGGTGCCGACATAGGCCTGCACCTGGCCCTGGGCGCTGATGGTGATGCTGTTGGCATCGCCCGGAATGGTGATGCCCGGCTCGACGATGTAGCCGTCGGCGGTGACGAGGTTGCCTTCCGCGTCGCGCTCGAACGAGCCGTCGCGGGTGTAGCCGGTGCGCCCGTCGGGAAGCTGCACCCGGAAGAAGCCTTCGCCGCGCAGGGCAAGGTCGAGTTCGCGCTCGGTGGTGGTGACGCCGCCCTGGGTCATAACCCGGGGCGTCGCGACCGTGCGCACGCCCGAGCCGATCTGCACGCCGACCGGAACGATCGTGCCGGCGTCCGAGGTGGCCGCGCCGGTACGCCGCAGATTGGCGTAGAGCAGGTCCTGGAACTCGGCGCGCTGGCGCTTGAAGCCGGTGGTGCGCATGTTCGCGATGTTGTTCGCGATGACCTCGACGCTGAGCTCCTGCGCCATCATGCCGGTGGCGGCGGTGTGGAGTGCCTTCATCGTCCGATCTCCTCAGAATTCAGCCGGCCGAACCGGAGCGGGCCCTCAGGCATTCGTGGTCCCGAGCTTCTCGATGGCCTTGGAGCGCAGGTCCGCGCCCTTGGCCAGGAGATGCGAGATGGTTTCGTAGGTGCGGGTGACCTCGATCATGCGGCTGATCTCGGCGACGGCGGTCACGTTCGACTTCTCGAGCGCGCCCTGCATGACGCGGGTGCGTTCGGCCGGCGCGCCGCCGGTGCCCGAAAAGAGATTCTCGCCGACCTTTTCGAGAAGCTGCGGCTGGGCGAACTCGACGACCCGCAGCCGGTCGCGGGCCTCGCCGCCGACCGAGATCGTGCCGTCGCCGGCGATCGCGATGTCGACGTCGTCGGGGCCGAAGACGATGGTGCCGCCTTCGCCCATCACCGGCTTGCCGTCGAGGGTGACGAGGGTGCCGGTGTTGTCGATGGCGAAGGAACCGGCGCGCGTGTAGCGTTCGCCCTCGGGCGCCTGGACGACGAAGAAGCCTTCGCCCTGCAGCGCCACGTCGAGCGGCGCGCCGGTCGTCACCACGTTGCCCTGGTCGAAATTGTGGAAGGT
The DNA here is from genome assembly GCA_029572955.1 of Pseudomonadota bacterium. Lineage (GTDB taxonomy): Bacteria > Pseudomonadota > Alphaproteobacteria > Rhizobiales > JAKPQE01 > JAKPQE01. The sequence goes on along the minus strand of JAKPQE010000150.1, from coordinate 92,290 downwards.
GCCCCGGTCGAGCACATAGGAAAGCTGGCGGTCCGGCTGACGGAACGAATCCATCTCGGCCACCGGCATCAGATATTCCTCGAACATGACCGATTCCCCCCGGAATCCGGTCGTGTTGAGATTCGCCAGATTGTTGGCGATGACGTCGAGTTCGCGCCGCAGGGCGACCTGCCGCGACAGCCCGATGATCTGGGCATTCTCCATCGTCTTGTGACCTCGGTTCTCTCCCGGACGCCGCACCTCCCCGTGCTGCATCCGCCTTCGAAGGTTAGCAGAAGCCGTGCCAAGCCAACGATGTATGTAAAAACAATAGGTTACGGGATATCAGGTGGGCCGAAGGGGCGGGAAGAAGCTGCCCTGGGCAAGTCCAGCCAGGCAAATTTTGCCGCCCGAGGGGTGTTTGGCAACCTTTCGTTAACCATGCGCTCTTTAGAAAAAAGTGAGGTGAAAAGAGCAGGTTGAACCTGCGAAAGGCCGGGTGATGGCTGACGAGGAAGACAAGGTCGAAGCCGAAGCCGAAGAAGGCGAGGGCGGCGAAGAACAAAAGAAGGGCTTCAATCTGAAGAAGATCCTTCTGTTCGTCGTTGCGCCGCTCCTCGTGCTCGGCGTCGGCGGCGGCGGTGCCGCCTGGTGGTTCGGTCTCATCGGCGGTGGCGCCGAGATCGTCGATCAGGGGCCGGCGCCCAAGCCCGTCGTTTATTACGACCTGCCGGAAATGACCGTGAACCTCGTCTCGGCCACGGCGCGCGATCAGTATCTGCGCCTCAAGGTGTCGCTCGAACTCGCCGATCAGGAAACGATCGCCATGATCGAGCCGAACATGCCGCGCGTGCTCGACGCCTTCCAGGTCTATCTGCGCGAGCTGCGCACCACCGATTTCGAGGGCTCCGCCGGGCTGTTCCGCCTGCGCGAGGAGCTGCAGCGCCGCATCAACGTCGCCGTCTATCCGGCCAAGGTCGACGGCATCCTCTTCCGCGAAATCATCGTTCAGTAACGGACCCGCGCGATGGCCGACGACGAAGACGACGAAGATCTCGCCTCCTTGTGGGGAGCGGCCCTGGAAGAGCAGGCCGAAGGCGACGGTCGCGAGGTCGACGACGATATGGCGGCCCAATGGGCCGCGATGATCGACGACTCCGAGCCCGACGTCTCGGCCTCGAGCCGCGGCGCCGACCGCATCCTCAACCAGGACGAGATCGACAATCTCCTCGGCTTCAATCTCGACGACCATATCGGCGCCGACACCTCCGGCATCCGCGCCATCATCAACTCGGCCCTCGTCTCCTACGAGCGCCTGCCGATGCTCGAGATCGTGTTCGACCGGCTGGTCCGGCTGACCACGACGAGCCTGCGCAACTTCACCTCCGACAACGTCGAGGTCTCGCTCGACTCGATCTCGTCGGTGCGTTTCGGCGACTATCTCAACTCGATCCCGCTGCCGGCGATCCTGGCTGTCTTCAAGGCCGAGCAGTGGGACAATTTCGGCCTCTTCACGGTCGATTCGAACCTCATCTACTCGATCATCGACGTGCTGCTCGGCGGCCGTCGCGGCACCCAGGCGGTCCGCGTCGAAGGCCGGCCCTACACGACGATCGAGAGCAATCTCGTGCGCCGCATGATCGAGGTGGTGCTGGCCGACGCCCAGCATGCCTTCCAGCCGCTCTCGCCGGTCGATTTCACGCTGGAGCGTCTGGAGACCAACCCGCGTTTCGCCGCCATCTCGCGGCCGGCCAACGCGGCGATCCTCGTCGAGCTGCGCATCGACATGGAAGATCGCGGCGGCAAGATCGAGATGCTCTTGCCCTACGCCACCATCGAGCCGATCCGCGAACTGCTGCTGCAGCAGTTCATGGGCGAGAAGTTCGGCCGCGACCCGATCTGGGAAGGCCATCTCGCCACCGAGATCTACTCCGCCGACATCGAGGTCGACGCGGTGCTCTACGAGCAGGAAATGCCGCTCGGCGAGATCATGAAGCTGAACATCGGCGACACCCTCGTCTTCGAGGCCCGTCCCGAGGATCCGGTCCTTCTGAAATGCGGTGACGTGTCCCTGACCGAGGGCAATATCGGCCGCATCGACAAGCACATATCCGTTCGGGTGAACCGCGACCTGCGGCGCCCGCGCACAACCCTCGCGGCCTTCGAGAAGGCCGTGTCGTCACGCTCGGAGGTCGCATGAGCCCGCTTCCCCTCGGAATGATCGTCGAAAGCCTCGTTGCGGTCCTTCTCGTGCTGACCATCGTCTACTGCATCGTCCTCAACCGGCGCCTGAAGATGTTCCGGGCGAACGAGGAGGACCTGCGCGCCACGATCTCCGAACTCGTCACGGCGACCGAGATCGCCGAGCGCGCCATCATCGGCCTCAAGGCGACGGCGTCGGACTGCGACAAGACGCTGGCCCATCGCCTGCGCCAGGCCGAGAAATTCAACGCCGACCTTGCCGAACAGCTCGACGCGGGCGAGTCTCTGATGAACAGAATCGCCCGCATCACCGAGGCGGGTCGGGTGAGCGAGCCCGCCGGCCGTTTCGGTGATCTCGGCCGGGTCCGCAGGGGACAAGCCGCGTGACGCAGATCCGCCTCATCCCGCTCGTTGCGCTCGCCGCCACGGCGCTGCTCGTCCTCAAGACGATCGCGCTCGTTGGCGAGGGCGGCTACGTGCTGAGCGGGACCGTAGGCGCCAGCGCCGCCAATGACGGCGCCAGGACCGAGGCCGCCGCCGCCGATGCCGCGGCCGGAGAGGCCGCTCCCGCCGGTGGAACGCCGGCGCCGCTCGCTGCCGATGTCGCCGCCGCGCCGGATGCGGCCGCCGATCCCGCCGCGGTGCCGCCGCCGGCCGACGGCATGACCGGCATGGCCGGTATGGATGCCATGACGGGCATGGGCGGCATGCCGGGCGAGGGTGCCGCGCCCGAGCCTGCGGTTTTCGGCGAACGGCTCGATCCCAACGGCCGGTCCTCGTCGGAGCAGGCGCTGCTGTCGCGGCTCAGCGACCGCCGCAAGGAGCTCGACAAGCGCGAAGCCCAGCTGAAGCTGCGCGAATCCCTGCTCCAGGCGGCCGAGAAGCGCCTCGAGGAGCGGGTCGGCAAGCTCAAGAGCCTCGAGAACGAACTCGGCGCGGCCCAGAAGAAGAAGGAGGAGGAGCGCGCCGCCGAGCTCGCCCGCCTCATCTCGATGTACGAGACGATGAAGCCCAAGGACGCCGCCAAGGTCTTCGATCGCCTCTCGATCGAAATTCTCGTCGATCTCGCCCGCCAGATGAATCCGCGCAAGATGGCGCCGATCCTCGCCCAGATGTCGCCCGACGCGGCCGAACGGCTGACCGTCGAGCTCGCCACCCAGGGCAAGGGCGTGGCGAAACCCGACGACGGCCCGCGCCTGCTTCCCAAGATCGAGGGCCAGCCGATCCAGCCGGGCGCGAGCTGACGGGCTGCCGTCCTGCGGCGCCGGCACGGCGCGCGGCGGGGTGCGATCGCGCGCTCTTTTGCCGCCCTGCCGGCGGACCGGAAAAGGCATTTCCGACGACCCGGCAAGGGCCGCCGCCGGCGATCCGTAACAGCCTGTTAAGCCATGGCATTTAGGCTCTCGATCGGGTTCCTGTGCGGCTCGTCCGCTTCGCGCGCGAGGGCGCGTGACGGGTGACCGGCCGGTTTGGAGAGTGATGGTGAAGGCGGCAATGCCCCTCGGCGCGATCGGACGCAGGTGCTTCATGGCCCTGCGCGCGGTCCTGCTCGCCTTCTTCCTCAGCCTCATCGTGCCGATCGGCCACGGCGCTCTCGCCGAGCAGCGGGTCGACGTCGAAGCCGTTGCGATGAAAGAGGGATTCGGCCGGCTGGTGCTGACTTTCGAGGGCCGCCTGACGCTGCCCGGCTACAATGCCGAGGTCAACAACGGCGTCCTCGTCGTCAAGCTCGACGAGCCGATCGCCGCCGGTGTCGACCGGGTGACGCTGAGCCTTGGCGAGTACATCACCGTCGCCCGCGCCGATCCCAACGACAAGGCGCTGCGCTTCGCGCTCGCCCGCGCCGTCCGGGTCAACACCATGGAGGCGGGCGAAAAGCTGTTCATCGACCTGCTGCCCTACGACTGGACCGGCCTGCCGCCGGGCCTGCCCGAGGAGGTCGTCGCCGAGCTCGCCCGCCGCGCCCAGGAAGCCGCCGACAAGGCGCGCGCCGAGGAGCGCGCCAAGCTGCTCGACGGCAAGGAGCCCAAGGTCGACGTGCGGGTTGGCCGCCAGCCGACCTTCACCCGTTTCGCCTTCGTCTGGAACGTGCCGTTCCAGCCGGCCTTCGCCCGCGACGGCGGCGACGTCGCCATCGGCTTCGACGTTTTCGCCGACCCGGACCTCGGTCCGATCCGCTCCGACATGCCGCCGCTCGTCGACGAAATCACCGGCGAGAATGGCGAGAAGGGGCTGCGGATCAAGCTGAAGGTCGATCCCTCCGCCGATGTCCGCGCCTTCCGCGACGGCGAGGCCTATGTCGTCGACGTCGCCAATCCGGCGCTCGCGGCCGAGCGGCCGGACGTCGAGAGGCAGATTTCCGACGCGGTCGGCAGCATGGCCGGTGGCGCCGATGCCCGCATCGTGACCCGCGGCCGGACCGACGGCGCGGTCGCCGAGCCCGACGAGACGGCGCCGATGGCCGACGTGACGACGACCGAGCGCCCGCTGCTCGGCGGCAGCCCGGCGCCGCGTCCCGCAGCCGCCGAGACCGCCGACATGCCGGCCGAGCCGGAAGCGCCCGTCGCCGTCGCCGAAAAGTCGAAGCCCGTCGAGGCGCCGGCAGCACCGGCCTCTGAGGCGGCGGCCGATATCGCGGCCGATGAAGTCGCCGCGGCGCCCGAGCCGGCGCCCCGCGAGGACACGGCCGACCATGGCAGCGTCGCGCCGAACTACGTTCATGTCGAGACGCGGCGCATCGGCAGCACCATCCGCCTCGTTTTTCCCTTCGACAACGATACGCCGGCCGCCGTCTTCCGGCGCGGCGCCGATCTCTGGATCGTGTTCGACAGCGGCCTGCCGATCGATCTGCGCGCCGTGCGCAACGATCTCTCCGACATGGTCGTCGACAGCCAGATCACCCGCTCGGGCAATTCCCAGTCGATCCGCATGACCTTCGACCAGCCGCGCCTGACCACGATGGGCAGCGAGGGCCCGAGCTGGATCGTCACCATCGGCGAGATGGTGCTGGCGCCGAGCCGCCCGCTCGACATCGACCGTTCCGCCGAGCCGGACGGCCGCGCCATCGTCCGCGTGCCGCTGGCCAATGCCGGCTCGGTGCACTGGATCGAGGATCCGACCGTCGGCGACCGCATCGCCGTCGTCACCGCGCTCGGCCCGCCGCGCGGCTTCATCAAGCCCCTGCGGTTCGTCGATTTCGAGGTCCTGCCTTCGGCCCACGGCATCGCGGTGATCCCCTCGGTCGACGATCTGAAAGCCGGTATCGAGGCGGACATCGTCACCATATCGAGGCCGAAGGGCCTGACGCTGTCGAACGCCAGCGGCAGGTCCGCCGCCATCACGGCACCGCTTCCTGAGGAGCTCGGGCGACCGGGCTTCATCGATTTCCGGGCCTGGCAGCCGGCAAGCCCGGGCGACTTCCAGAATCGCCTCAGCGATCTCCAGCACGCCGCCGCCAATGCCGAGGCCGGCAACCGCGACCAGCCGCGCCTCGATCTCGCCCGCTTCTACCTCGCCAACGGCCTTGCCTACGAGGCGATCGGCATCCTCGGCATGACCGGCGCCGAATCGGCCGCGATCAACGAGGACGCCGACTATCGCGTCCTGCTCGGCGCCGCCGATGTCATGGCGCACCGTCCGATCGACGCCTACAAGGCGCTCGCCGACCCGGCGCTCGACGGCAATGCCGACGCCCAGGTCTGGCGCGTGCTCGCCCACGAGCAGATGCACAACTGGCTCGAGGTGCGCCGCCTGATGCCCGATGTCGAGACGGTGCTCGCCTCCTATCCGCTCGCCCTGCAGACCGACGTCAACCTCGCCGCCGCCCAGGCCTCCGTCGAGATCAACGACTTCGCCTCGGCGACCGGCTATCTCTCCGAGATCAATCCGGCGACCGTCAGCAACGAGCGCGTTGCCCGCTACGACCTGTTGCGCGCCCGTATCGCCGACGCCTCCGGGCGTACCGACGAGGCCCTCGGCTATTACGACCGGGTGATCAAGACCGCGCCGCGTCCGCTCGCCGCCGAGGCCGAGCTGCGCAAGCTCACCCAGATGAAGCGCGACGGCGTGCTCGACCCCGTCAAGGGCATCGAGGCGCTGGAATCGCTGTCCTCGGTGTGGCGCGGCGACGAGACCGAGCTGAAGGCGCTCGGGATGCTGGCCTCGCTCTATGTCGACAAGGGCCGCTACCGCGACGCCTTCACCACCATGCGCTCGGCGATGATCGCGGCGCCGGAAGACAAGACCACGCGCCTCATCCAGGACGAGATGTCGACGGTCTTTGCCGACCTCTATCTCAACGGCAAGGCCGACAACATGGAGCCGCTCGCGGCGCTGGCGCTCTATTACGACCACCGCCAGCTGACGCCCGTCGGGCGGCGCGGCGACGAAATGGTGCGCCGTCTCGCCGACCGTCTGGTCTCGGTCGATCTGCTCGAGCCGGCCGAGGAATTGCTCGCCCATCAGGTCGACAATCGCCTGAAGGGCGCCGCACGGGCCGAGGTCGCCGCCGACCTCGCCGTCATTTATCTTACCGATCACAAGCCGGCCGAGGCCCTGAGGACCATCCACCGCACCCGCCAGGCGCAGCTGCCCAAGACGCTCGAGCGTCGCCGCCGCATCGTCGAGGCGGTCGCCCTCGGCGAGACCGGCCGCGCCGACATTGCGCTCGACCTCCTGCGCTCCTTCGTCGGCGCCGACGTCGACCGGGTTCGCGCCGACGTGCTCTGGAAGGGCGAGCAGTGGCAGAAGGCGGCCGAGCAGATCGAGCGCATGTATGGCGAATCCTGGTCAGGCGACCGGGCCCTCGACGACGACCAGCGCTTCGACGTGCTGCGCGCCGCGATCGGTTATGCCCTTGCCGACGATCGCATCGGCCTCGACCGGCTGCACGGCAAATACGCGGCCAAGATGGCGGGCGGCGCCCATGCCCATGCCTTCGACGTGGTCACCGGGCCAATCGAGGCGCAGGGCGTCGAATTCCAGTCGATCATCGCCGAGATCGGCGCTGTCGACCGCCTGCAGGCGTTCCTTGCCGAATACCGCAAGGGCTTCGTCGAAGGCGAGATCGGCAGTTCGGCCCTGCCGGCCGGAGTCGGCAACAAGGGCTGACGCCGGGGACGCCGCCGCGCCGGCCTCAGGTCCCGAAGCTCTCCACCAGACTGCCCGCCACCAGATTCCAGCCGTCGACCAGAACGAAGAAGATCAGCTTGAACGGCAGTGAGATCACCACCGGCGGCAGCATCATCATGCCCATCGACATCAGCACCGAGGCGACGACGAGGTCGATGACGATGAACGGCACGAACAAGAGGAAGCCGATCTCGAACGCCCGGCGCAGCTCCGAGATCATGAAGGCCGGAACGAGGATCCTGAGGCTGACTTCCTCGGGCGTCTCCGGCGGCGGCTGGCGCGCGAGATCGATGAAGAGCCGCAGGTCCTTCTCGCGCACATGCTTGCGCATGAAGGCATGGAACGGCGCCGAGGCCCGCTCGAACGCCTGGTCCGGCTCGATCGCCCCGTCGATCAGCGGCTGGATGCCCTCGTCATAGGCCTGCTGGAAGGTCGGCGCCATGACGAAGGCGGTGAGGAACAGCGCGAGGCTGACGATCACCGCGTTCGGCGGCGCGGTCTGCAGGCCGATGGCGGTCCTGAGCAGCGACAGCACTACCGCGATCCGGGTGAACGAGGTCACCATCACGAGGATCGAAGGGGCGAGCGACAGCACGGTGACGAGCATCACCAGCTGCACGGCGCGCTCGGTCAGCGTCGTGCCTTCGCCGAAGCCGAGGGTGATGTCCTGTGCTGCTGCCGGAAATCCGACCGCCAGCACCAGGAAGGCGAGGGCGGCCGGGAGAAAGCGCCGGGCCGGCAGGCCGCGGCCCTTGGCACTCATCGCGGCGGCTGCCCGGCGATCTCGCCGAGGAGCTTGGCCATTTCGTCCTCGAGGCTCTCTATGGTCGGCGCCTTGGCCTTGGCCGGCTGCGGTGCCTCTTCGACGGGCGCAGGCGCGGGCTCCGGCGCTGCCTCCGGCTCCGGTTCCGGTTCCGGCTCGATGGCGAGTTCGAATTTCGGCTCGGCCTCGGGCTCCGGCTCGATCTTGAAGGCCGGCGCGGTGGCGGCCATCTCGGGCGCCGGCGCAGCGGCGATCGGCTCGATCGGCTCCGGTTCGATCTCGACCTTCGCTGCGGGTGCGGGTGCCGGCTCCGGTGCGGTCGCGGGCATCTGCGGCGGAACCGGCGGCGGCGCCAGGGTCGGCGTTGCCCGCGAGGCACCGAGCAGGCTGCCGCGCGACGGCGGCTGCGGCGGCGGGCTGCCGGCCGGCCGCTCGGTCATGCGCGACGGGAAGCGGAAGGGGCTCGCCGGCTTCGGCTCCGGCGCATGGGCAACGGCGGGTGCGGCTGGCGCTGCTGGCTCGCTCGGCCGCGGTGCGGCGGGCTGGCGCGGCATGACTGGCGGCGTTGCCTGCGGGCGTGGCGGTTGCGCCGGGCGCGGCGGATGGGCGGCGGCCGGCGCCGGTGCAGCGGGCGGGACCGGTGCGTGGACGTGCGCGGCGGCGGGCGCCGGTGCGGCGGGCGGGACCGGCGCGTGGACGTGCGCGGCGGCGGGTGCCGGCTCGGTCTTCGGCGGCACGGGGCTCTGGTCGTGGTGGCGCAGCGCGTCGTCGAGGCGGTGGAGGGCGTCGGGCCTCAGCTCTTCCTGGCGGGCCCGCGGCGGATGCTCCTCGGCCCGGTGCGCCGGCCGCTCGGGCGCGTGGCGATGCTCGACCGCGGCGTGGCGCGGCGCCGGCTCGGCGGCCGCCTCCTCGCCGTGCTCCTCGGGCTCGGCGCCGTGGCGGCGCGGCGCGCCGACGCGCGGCTGCGGCATCGTCGCGGGATAGCCGCGCACGATGTTCTGCTCGACGACGACGTCGCTCGGGCCGCCGATCAGGAGGAGATGCTCGATGTTGTCGCGGCGGATCAGCACCAGCCGGCGGCGGGTGTCGATCGGTGCGGCGTCCATGATGGCGAGGCGCGGCTGGCGGCTGCGCCCGCTGGTCGCCCCGAAGCGCACGGCTGCGAAACGCCTGAGCAGGAAGGCACCGATGGCGATCAGAAGCAGGACGAAGATGAGGGCGAAAATGAATTGCGCTGCCCTGGCGCCGCCCTCGCCGAAAGTCTCGATCATCCAGTCACCCATTCTGTCCGGCCCCCTCGCTTTCCCGGCGGGTTACCCCAACCGGCAGGTTAACGCCAGTCAGCAAAAACTGCCGACCACGGGGTCTCCCCTTGCCGTCTTTTCCACAGGCTTTCGCCATGGGGCGCCGCATCGCCCCGAACGGTAAATGCAGCGTTAACACGATTAACCTTTGATTAACCATACACCCTGCAGAATTTGCCGCATTCAGCAATCACCCATCGTGGGGGACGCGGCCACCATGGCGATCACCGATCTGCCGATCTTCTCCGCCCTGCGCACCCGCATGAAATGGCACGAGGCGCGCCAGCGGGTGCTGTCCGAGAATATCGCCAATGCCGATACGCCCGGCTATCGCGGTCACGATCTGAAGCCGCTCGACTTCGAGAGCCACGTCAAGGCCGCGCAGGTCGAGGGCGTCACCGCGCTGCGCACCGATGCGGCGCATTTCGCGACGCGGCCGCCGTCCGGCGCCGGTCCCTTCGACACCCGGCGGATCACCGATTTCGAAACGACGCCGGAAGGCAACCGGGTCGTTCTCGAGGAAGAAATGATGAAGGTGACGGCCAACCAGATGGACTACCAGACGGTTGCGACCCTCTACAGCCGCGGTCTCGGCCTCATCAAGACCGCGATCGGCCGCGGCGCCTGACGGATCTGAAGGGGTTAGCCCATGGAATTCCTGCGCTCGATCATGGTGGCGGCGACCGGCCTCAGGGCCCAGTCGGGACGCATGCGGGTCATTTCGGAAAACCTCGCCAACGCCGATTCGACCGGCAACGCGCCCGGCGCCGACCCCTACCGGCGCAAGATCCCGACCTTCAAGACCGCGCTCGACCGCGAGCTCGGCGCCGACACCGTGCGCCTCGGCAAGATCGAGCGCGACCAGAGCGACTTCGGCACCCGCTACGACCCCGGCCACCCGGCCGCCGACGCCAAGGGCTACGTCAAGCTGCCCAACGTCAACACCATGGTCGAGGCGATGGATTTCCGCGAGGCGCAGCGCAGCTACGAGGCCAACCTCAACCTGATCACGGCGACGCGCCGCATGATCGACCGCACGCTCGACATCCTGCGCGCCTGAGCGCTGATCGCCGGCCGGGCACCGCACCAGAACGGGGAGCGAAGGAATGACCACGCCACTTTCCGCCGCCAAGGCGTATTCTTCCGTCGGAAGACTGGCGAATCAGCTCGCCGGGAACGAGAAGGCGGCCAAGGCCACGGGCGACGCCGGTGGTGATTTCGGCTCGATGGTCAAGCAGGCCATCGGCGACGTGGTCGAGGCCGGCAAGGTCGCCGACCAGAAGGCTCTGGCCGCGGCGCAGGGCAAGGCGGACGTGGTCGACGTGGTCACCGCCGTCGCCGAGACCGAGGTCGCGCTGTCGACCATGGTCACGGTGCGCGACAAGGTGATCGCCGCCTACGAAGAGATCATGCGCATGCCGATCTGACCCGTCGGCGCGCGAGGAAGGCGCCATGACCGGAGCGGAAGTCGTCGATATCGCGCGCGACGCCATCTACACCATGATCGTCGTGGCGACCCCGCCGATGCTCGTCGGCCTGCTCGTCGGCGTCGGCATCGGCCTGTTGCAGGCGCTGACCCAGGTCCAGGAAATGACCCTCGTCTTCGTGCCGAAGATCGTCGCGATCTTCGTTGCCCTGCTGCTCGCCCTGCCGTTCATGGGCCAGGCGCTCGCCGGCCTGATGGCGCGCCTGACCGAGCGCATCGTCGCCGGCGGCTGAAGGTGAGGGACGGGGAAGGGCGATGACGATCTCGCTGCTGCCTCAGACGGCTTTTCTCTTCATGCTGATGTTCGCCCGGCTCGGCACGCTCGTCATGCTGATGCCGGCGATCGGCGAGCGCACCATGCCGGCGCGCATCCGCCTGTCGCTCGCCCTCGCCATCACGCTGGTGCTCTATCCCGCCGTCAGCCGTGCCTATCCGGCGATGCCGGCCTCGTTCGCCGGTGTCCTGACGGCGCTCGCCGGCGAGCTGATGATCGGCTTCGGCCTCGGCCTCATCGCCCGCATGATCACCACCTCGCTGCAGACCGCCGGCACCACCATCGCCTTCCAGATGGGCCTCGGCTTCGCCCTCAGCGTCGATCCGAGCCAGGGCCAGCAGGGCGCGATCATCGGCAACTTCCTGACTATCCTCGCCCTGACGATGATCTTCGTCACCGACCTGCACCATCTGGTGCTCGCGGCACTCTATGATTCCTACACGATGTTCCAGCCCGGCGAGACCTGGCCGGTCGGCGACTTCAGCGCCGCGGCGCTGCGCACGATCACCGAGACCTTCGTCATCGGCATCCAGATCGCCGCGCCGTTCATCGTCTTCGGCCTCATCTTCAACCTCGGCCTCGGCATTCTGTCGCGGCTGATGCCGCAGTTGCAGATCTTCTTCATCGCCATGCCGGCCAGCATCATGGTCGGCTTCATTCTTCTGATGTTCCTGATCGGAGCGGTGATGATGTGGTACCTCGACCACGTCGAAATGCTGCTCGGCAGGTTCGTCGTCCACTAGCGGAGCGCGCGTCATGGCCGACGAACCCGACGAATCGGAAAAAACAGAAGAACCTTCCCAAAAGAAGATCGACGATGCGCACAAGCGCGGCGACATCGCCAAGAGCCAGGAGGTCAATTCCTGGTTCGTGATCACCGGCGCGGCGCTGTTCGTCGCCGCCCTCGCGCCGTCGATGGCGACCGGGCTGACGGCGACGCTGCGCGGCGTCATGGAGCATGCCCACTCGATCCCGATGGACGGCGGCGGCCTCCGCCGCCTCTGGCTCGGCCTCGGCCTCGGCGTGATCGGCGCCATGCTGCTGCCGTTCCTGCTGTTCATGATCGCCGCCGCGGCCGGCAACATCGTCCAGCACAAGCCGGTCTGGACCGTCGAGCCGCTGACGCCGAAGCTCTCCAAGGTCTCGCCGCTGAGCGGCTTCAAGCGGCTTTTCTCCAAGGAAAGCCTCGTCAACTTCCTCAAGGGCCTCGTCAAGGTGTCGATCGTCTCGACCCTGATGGTGGTCATCCTGTGGCCCGAGCGCGACCGGCTCGACACCATCCTGACGGCCGACCTCGCCGCGCTGATGCCGATGATCCGCGACCTCGCCCTGAAGCTGCTCGGCGGCGTCGTCGCGGTCCTCACCGTCGTTGCCGGCCTCGACTTCCTCTGGCAGCGCCAACGCTGGCACCAGCGCCAGCGCATGACCATCAAGGAGGTGCGCGACGAGTACAAGCAGATGGAAGGCGATCCGACCATCAAGGCCAAGCTGCGCCAGGTCCGCATGGAACGCAGCCGTCGCCGCATGATGCAGAAGGTGCCCGAGGCCTCGGTGGTGATCACCAACCCGACCCACTTCGCCGTCGCGCTGAAATACGAGAGCGGCATGCCGGCGCCGATCTGCGTCGCCAAGGGCGTCGACGCCACGGCGCTCAAGATTCGCGAAATCGCCGAGGCGAATCAGGTACCGGTTGTGGAGAACGCGCCGCTGGCCCGCGCCCTGCACGCGACCGTCGAACTCGACGACGAAATCCCGCAGGAGCACTTCAAGGCCGTCGCCGAGGTCATCGGCTACGTCATGCGGCTGCGCCGGAAGGTCGACTGGCAGGCCGGGTGAGGGTGGTGTCCCCGCGGACGCGGGAGCGACATTGATCTTTCGGGCCGCCCGCTCCATCCTCGGCGCCGGCCGGTCGAGTGGGGACGACGCGGCCGAAGCGCCGCGGACGAGGGACGAACAGGGCAATGACCACGGGCGAAGGACAGATCGATGGCACCGGGCCGATCATCGACCGGCCGGTGAAATCGGGCAATGTCGGCATGCTGCTGCTGCTCGCCGCCGTGCTCGGCGGCGCCGGCGTCCTGTTCGCGGTGATGGAGCGCGACACCGCCGAGCCCTGGGCGCTCGGCCTTTTGTCGCTGCTCGCCGTCATCGGCGTCGTCATGCTGGCGGCGATGACCGTCGGTCTCATCCGCTTTGCCGGCCGTCCGCTGCGCGACGACCTGACCCGCGCCTATGTCGATTCGATGCCGGAAGGCGTCGTCATGACCGACGCCGACGGCCGCATCATGTACGCCAACCGCGCCTATGGCGACATGATCGACGCCGACAGCGCCAAGGACGTGCGCTCGGTCGAGCGCGTCTTCTCGCGCGATCCCGACGCCGCCGATGTCGTCTACCGCCTCCTGCAGGCGGCCCGCGACGGCCGTGCCGCCGAGGAGGAGGTGCGCCTGTCGGTACCGCTCTCCGGCCGCGACGCCGGCGAGGCGGAGGAGGGCGGGCGCTGGTATCGCGTGGCGATGCGCCCGACGGCGCTCGGCGACGAACGCCACGCGCTCACCTCCTGGCAGGTCGCCGACATCACCCGCGACCGCGCCCGGCAGGAGAATTTCTTCCTCGAGCTGCAGAACGCGATCGACTATCTCGACCACGCGCCGGCCGGCTACCTGTCGGCCGACCCGTCCGGTCGCATCGTCTATCTCAACGCGACCCTTGCCGACTGGCTCGGCTACGATCTCGCCCGCTTCGCCCGCGGCGCGATCCGCCTTGCCGACATCGTCAGCGGCGACGGCGCGGCGCTGCTCGCCGGCATTCCGGGTTCCCGCGATGCCCGCACCGAGCTCATCGACATCGATTTCGTCAAACGCAACGGCCAGCGCTTCCCGGTGCGCCTGCTGCATCGCGTGCCGATGGCCGCCGACGGGCGCGCCGGCGCCTCGCGCACGCTGGTGCTGAACCGCTCGCCCGGCGAGGACGTCTCGGAAGCGCTGCGCGCCGCCGAGGTGCGATTCGCCCGCTTCTTCAACAACACGCCGATCGCCATCGCCGGCGTCGGCCAGAATGCCGCCATCGGCCGCACCAATGCGCCGTTCCGCCGCCTCTTCGGCAGCCTCGTCGATCGCGAGAACGCAACGCTTCTCGACATCGTCGCCGACCGCGACCGGGCCGCGCTCGCCGCCGCGATCTCGGCGGCGGCCGAGGGGCAGGGCGAGGTGCCGCCGGTCGATGCCTCGCTCGCCGGCGACCGCGAGCGCAGCGCCCGCTTCTTCGTCTCCGGCGTCGAGGACGGCGAGGAGGACGGCGAGACGGCGATCGTCTACGCCATCGAGACGACCGAGCAGCGCGCCCTCGAGCTGCAGTTCGCCCAGAGCCAGAAGATGCAGGCGATCGGCCAGCTCGCCGGCGGCGTGGCGCACGACTTCAACAACGTGCTGACCGCCATCATCGGCTTCTCCGACCTGCTGCTCGCCAACCACCGGCCGAGCGATCCGTCCTTCCAGGACATCATGAACATCAAGCAGAACGCCAACCGGGCGGCCGGCCTCGTGCGCCAGCTGCTGGCGTTCTCGCGTCGCCAGACCCTGCGCCCGCAGGTGCTGGCCCTCGGCGACGTGCTCTCGGACCTGTCGGTGCTGCTCAATCGCCTGCTCGGCGAGAAGGTCAGCCTCGATGTCGTCCATGGCCGCGACCTGTGGCCGGTCAAGGCCGACGTCAACCAGCTCGAGCAGGTGGTGATGAACCTCGCGGTCAACGCCCGCGACGCCATGCCGACCGGTGGCAAGCTCACGGTGCGCACCGCCAACATGACCGCGGAGGAGACCGCCGGCCTCGGCCTCAAGGGCATGCCGGCGGCCGACTACGTCCTCATCGAGGTCGCCGATACCGGCACCGGCATGACGCCCGAGGTGATGGAGAAGATCTTCGAGCCGTTCTTCTCGACCAAGGACGTCGGCAAGGGAACCGGCCTCGGCCTTTCCACCGTCTACGGCATCGTCAAGCAGACCGGCGGCTTCATCTATCCCGACAGCACCCTCGGCGAAGGCACCACCTTCCGCATCTTCCTGCCACGGCATATCCCGGACCCGGCCGAGCAGGCCGCCGAGAAGGCCAAGGCCGAGGCGACACCGGCCGATCTCACCGGCTCGGCGACCATCCTCCTCGTCGAGGACGAGGAGCAGGTGCGCGCCTTCAGCGCCCGGGCGCTCGCCTCGCGCGGCTATACCGTGCACGAGGCATCGACCGGCGCCGAAGCGCTCGAGGTGATGGCGGAAACCGAGGGCAAGATCGATCTCGTCGTGTCCGACGTGGTCATGCCCGAGATGGACGGTCCGACGCTGCTGAAGGAGCTGCGCAAGCAGAGCCCGGACCTCAAGATCATCTTCGTGTCCGGCTATGCCGAGGACGCCTTCGCCAAGAATCTCGGCGAGAACGAGACCTTCTCGTTCCTGCCCAAGCCGTTCTCGCTGAAACAGCTCGCCGAGGCCGTGAAGAAGGCTCTGAGCGAGTAGCACGTCTCCCCGAGATGGAAGGTTTTCCGGGGTTTTGCGGCCATTGCCGCGAGACCCCGGAGCTGTTTTTGCCCGCCGAAAACCCCTTCCGAAAGGTGCGGCAGAACGTCTCAGATCGCGACAAATCGCAATTTATGCCAGTTTGTCAGGAGTCGTTTCGCCTTGCCGGGTATGGCTGGAATGCTGAGGTCCAGCCCCGGCCATGTCAGTTTGGCAGAGCGTGAAATGTCTTGAGTCCTGCGGGGTTTCGCGGTCGACTGAGCCTGCGGATCGCGAAGGTTCAGCCGCGGGGCGGATGGCGGCAGGAACTCGACGGTCGAAGCTATTCGACGGCGAGGGGGTCAAAATGAGATCGGCCACGAAGCTTGCAGTCATTGCGGCGATACTCGGTGCGGCGTGCGTTGGTGCATTGCCGGCATGGAGCGCCGAGGAAGAATTCATTGCCGGAACGGCACCCGATCAACGGCCCGCAGGCGCGCCGGCGATCACCGAAGTCAAACATGACCAGGCTTGGTATCAGCACGCGCTGACGGGCGTCGAACCGCCCTATCCGCCGTCGCTGAATTTCCTCGATCGCCAGGGTGATTGGTACACGCCGTTCACGCGCCCCGGCATGCCCGGTCCCTACGACATCCGCGGCTGGTTCGGCAACGGTTCGTGACCGAGGCGGCCTCGCCGCTGTCCGAGCAGGTATCGCAGTGTCGTTCGATTGCGCCGCACCGACGCTAAGATCGGTGGCGTGAGTGCCTCCGGGTCGGAGCCCGGCCGAGTTTTGGCGCGTCGACGGCTCCACCGGACAGGATGGAAATGCAGGCAAGGATCAAGGGAGAAATGGAAATGTTGAAGCACATCTCTAAGGCAGCCCTCGCGATGGTGTTCGGCAGTGCGCTGGCGCTGCCCGCGATCGCGCAGAGCGGCATGTCCGGCATGGATGGCATGTCCGGTATGGGCGGCATGGGCGGAATGTCCGGCATGAGCGGCATGTCCGGCATGGGCGGTATGTCCGGCATGGGTGGCATGTCTGGTATGTCCGGCATGGGCGGCATGTCCGGTATGGGTGGCATGAGCGGCATGTCCGGCATGAGCGGCATGGGCGGTATGTCGGGCATGGGCGGCATGTCCGGTATGTCGGGCATGGGTGGCATGTCCGGTATGGGCGGCATGAGCGGCATGTCCGGTATGGGCGGCATGTCCGGCATGAGCGGCATGTCCGGTATGGGCGGCATGAGCGGCATGTCCGGTATGGGCGGCATGAGCGGCATGTCCGGTATGGGCGGCATGGGCGGCATGTCCGGTATGTCGGGCATGGGCGGCACCGGCCCCGGCTGGGTCTGCACTCAGTGGAGCGCCCGCAACGATATGGGCGGCATGAGCGGCATGTCCGGTATGTCGGGCATGGGCGGCATGTCCGGTATGAGCGGCATGGGCGGTATGTCCGGCATGAGCGGTATGTCCGGTATGGGTGGCATGAGCGGCATGTCCGGCATGGGCGGCATGTCCGGTATGAGCGGCATGGGCGGTATGTCCGGCATGGGCGGCATGAGCGGTATGTCGGGCATGGGTGGCATGAGCGGCATGTCCGGCATGGGCGGCATGGGCGGCATGTCCGGCATGGGCGGCATGGGCGGCATGTCCGGTATGTCCGGCATGGGTGGCATGTCCGGTATGGGCGGTATGTCCGGTATGGGCGGCATGAGCGGCATGTCCGGCATGGGTGGCATGAGCGGCATGTCCGGTATGGGTGGCATGAGCGGCATGTCCGGTATGGGTGGCATGTCCGGCATGGGTGGCATGTCCGGCATGGGTGGCATGTCCGGTATGTCGGGCATGGGCGGCATGTCCGGTGCGGGCAACTGGTCCTGCACCCAGTGGACCTACCAGACGGGCAACTGAGCCCTCGCCAAGTGACGAAAAAAATGCATTTCGGGGCCGGCCGCCAGCCGGTCGGCCCCGGGTTGCGGACTGCATCTGCGGCAAAGCGCGAAAAGGCCCGGGGCCATGAAATCGAACAGGAAACTCAAGTCGTTGCTGACTTTTTGCGGCGTTGTGGCGCTCTCCGCGGGCGCCTATGCCGCCAGCCAGCAATTCGTCTCCGACGTGCCGACCGACCGTGGCGCGTCATCGACTGTGGCGGCCGACGGCGCGATCGTCGTTGCTGCCGCGGACAAGAAGACCGCCACGCCGGCCAAGACCGACGCGGCCGCCAAGCCCGCCAGCTACGATCGGGACCGCTGGGATCCGATCCATTTCAAGCCGGCGATCGACAAGGCGTCCAACGAGGACTGCCTGAAGTGCCACCAGGAGGTGCTTTCCGACAACGTCCTGCCGAAGTCGCAGGCCGGCGTCGAGGCCGAGAAGTCGCTCGCCTGGTATCAGACGCTCGATACCTACGCCGGTGAGCAGATGACCTTCCACCAGCGCCACCTGACCTCGGACTACGCCAAGCAGGTCATGAACCTGCAGTGCAATTTCTGCCACCAGGGCAATGACCCGCGCGAGGAAAGCCCGCATGTGACGGTCGCCGCCGCGGACATGACCTCGAACAACGGCAGCGAGCCTTTCACGCTGCGCAAGATGGTCAATCCTTCGGAGACCTGCCTGCGCTGCCACGGCTCCTATCCCTACGAGATCATGGGAACGGCGCCCTGGCCGGAGTTCCGCGCCGACCTCGAGAGCCCGGAGGAACCCAATGGCTGCCTCAGCTGCCATGGCGAACTCTTCCGCACCGTGCGCCATCAGGTCAGCTACCTGAACGCCGAAGCCATCGAGGAAGCGGGCAAGTCGAGCTCCGACGTCTGCTACGGCTGCCATGGCGGCCGCCAGTGGTACCGCATTTCCTATCCGTATCCGCGTCATGCCTGGGAAGGCATGGACACGGACGTGCCTGACTGGGCCAAGGATCGCCCGACCGAATCCGATCCGCGCTATCAGCTGAAAAAGTAAGCGTCGGATAAAGGAGAGAAGCCGTGAAACAGGACCTTCAAAACCGGGTGAGAAGCGCCGTCACTCTCGATCGGCGCAGCTTCCTGAAGGCGAGCGCGGCGGGTGCCGCCGCCGGCCTCGTGCCGATGCCGGGCTTCGAGGAAAAGGCCGAAGCCTTCGCCTACGAGCCTTACCCTCGCGACGACGATCTCGTCACCGTACCGACGAGCTGCGCCCACAATTGCGGTTCGCGCCACATGCTGGTCGCCCACAAGAAGGGTGACGTGATCGTTCGCCTTTCGACCGACGACGGCCGCTATCAGAAGGATGGCGAGTTCGGCAAGGATACCGAGGAAGAGCCCCAGCTGCGCGCCTGTCTGCGCGGCCGGTCCTATCGCTCGCGCCTCTATTCGCCCGAACGTCTGCTCTATCCGATGAAGCGGGTCGGCCGGCGCGGCGAGTCGAAGTTCAAGCGTATCTCGTGGGAGCAGGCGCTCACCGAGATCTCCGAGCGCATGGTCTACCTGAAGACCAAGTACGGTCCGCAGGCGCTGGTCGACCAGTCCTACGCCGGCGCGTCATACGGCGTGCTGCACAAGTCCGACCAGATCGAGGGCCTTCTCGGCCGCTTCCTCGGCATGTTCGGCTGCCGCACCTCGTCCTGGTCGGTGCCGTCCTATCAGGGCACGACCTTCTCCTCGCGCATGACCTTCGGCACCATCGAAGACGGCAACGAGGACGACGCGTTCGCCCATTCCAAGCTGATCATCATGTGGGGCTGGAACCCGGCCTACACGTTCCACGGCGGCAACACGTTCTACTACATGCGGCTCGCCAAGCAGCGCGGCTGCAAGTTCGTGCTGATCGACCCGCAGTACACGGACTCGGCCTCCGCCTATGATGCCTGGTGGATCCCGATCCGGCCGAACACCGATGCCGCCATGATGGCCGGCATGGCCCACTACATCTTCACCAACAATCTCCACGACCAGGACTTCATCGACAAGTTCACGCAGGGCGTCGACGAAGGCACCATGCCCGACTGGGCAAAGGGCAAGGAGAACTGGAAGGACTACATCCTCGGCAAGTACGACGACACGCCGAAGACCCCCGAATGGGCCGAGAAGATCTGTGGCGTCAAGGCCGACGACATCAAGAAGCTCGCCCATATGTATGCGACGACGAAGCCTGCGGCGCTGAAGGCGTCCTGGTCTCCGGGCCGCAACGCCTATGGCGAGCAGTACAACCGCATGGCCGCCGGCCTGCAGTCCATCACCGGCAATATCGGCATCCTCGGCGGCTGCGCCGAAGGCGTCGGCAAGGGCTGGCATTCCGAGGCCGTCGCCTATCCTTACGACCAGTTCGCCAATGTCTGGTTCGCTTCGATCAAGTCGGATCGCTGGGCCCACATCGTGCTCAACTATCCGAACGTGAAGCGCGAGGAAGTCGGCCTGTGGCCGCGCAACGACCAGCTCGACGGCGTCGTGCCGAACATTCGCGGCATCTTCTGGCAGGGATCGGACTGGTTCAACCAGCTCACCAACATCAACAAGGAGATCGAGGCCATCCGCAAGCTCGAGTCCCAGGGGGACAGCGAGAGCCTGCTGGTGTGCATGGACTCCACCATCACGCCGACCGGTATCTGGGCCGATTACCTGCTTCCGGTGGCCACTCACTTCGAGCGGCACGACGTGGCGCTGCCCTGGTACAAGGGCCACTACTACATCCACCGGCCGAAGGTCATCGAGCCGATGGGCGAGTCGAAGACCGACTTCCAGATCTTCACCGAGCTCGCCTACCGTCTCGGCTTCGGCCCGCAGTACAATCCGCGCGCCACGCGGGAGTACTTCTTGAACAACGACCCGGTCGACGAAGCCTATCTCGTTGCCTGGTGGGATAAGATGTCCCATCACAGCCACGTCGACGTCACCTGGGAGGAGTTCAAGAACCTCGGCGTCTACAAGTTCAAGCAGGAGCAGCCGCACGTCGCCTTCCGCGACCAGATCGAGAAGGGGGTTCCGTTCCAGACGGCCTCCGGCAAGATCGAGATCCTGTCGGGCCAGCTCGCCAACATCACCGACTGGACGAAGACGCAGTACGGTTACGAGATCCCGTACATCCCGAAGTGGATCGAGCCTTGGGAATCGCTGAACAGCCCGAAGACCAAGGACCATCCGTTCCACATGATCAGCCCGCATCCGCGCTGGCGCACCCACTCGATCTTCAACAACATCCCGTGGCTGCGCGAGACGTACGAGCAGGAAGTGACCGTCAACGCCTCCGACGCCAAGAAGCTCGGCATCAAGACCGGCGACATGTGCGAGATCTGGAACGACCGCGGCAAGGTGGTGGTTCCGGCCTATGTCACCGAGCGCTGCATGCCCGGCGTCCTGGTGCTTCATGAAGGCGCCTGGATGGACCTCGACGAGAACGGTGTCGACCGTTCCGGCAACCCGGATTTCCTCACGCTGGACAATCCGAGCCCGGCCGGCGCGTTCGCCTACAACACCGTGCTTGCGAATATCAAGAAATCCGACCTCGATCACCGCCCTGTCTGGGACAAGCTCGCCACCGCGCGCAGCCATGTCTTCAGGCGGGATATGTGACGGCGCGAGAAGGGAGCGACGACCATGGCCGCTGAATTGGACAAGGCAAAGGTCAAGGAAGCCGTGAAGGCTCGCAAGCGCGTCACCTATACGCCGGTGGTGCCTGACGAGCAGTGGGGCTTCGTACACAACAACGTCGATTGCATTGGCTGCCGTGCCTGTGAAATCGCCTGCAAGGACAAGAACGGCCTGCCACCCGGACCGCGTTTCCGTCGGGTCCAGTATGTCGAGGGTGGCAGCTTCCCGGAGGTGTTCGCCTACAAGGTCAACATGTCGTGCAATCACTGCGCGGAACCCGCGTGTTTGCCGACCTGCCCGACCGGGGCGATCTTCAAGCGCGCCGACAACGGTGTCGTCGACATCGACTCGACGCTGTGCATCGGGTGTCGGCGTTGCGAGGCGTCCTGCCCGTTCGGTGCCCCGCAGTACAACCCGGAAACCAAGACCGTCGTGAAGTGCAACATGTGCATCGACGAGCTCGAAGCCGGCCGCAAGCCCTATTGCGTGATGGCCTGCATGATGCGCGTTCTCGACGTCGGCCCGATCGAGAAGATCCGCGAGGGATCTTACGAGACCAAGGCGATCGGTCCGAACGACAAGGTCGTGCGCCGGGTGCGCAACATGGCTGACTGGCAGCTGACCAACCCGTCCATCGCATTCGTGCCGCACTCCAAGGCGATCATCGAATAGCGACGGGTGAAGTGACGATGCGGATCGACCGCTCGCCGGGCCCGCAAGCCCGACGGGCGGCGTCTGCCATGAGGGGAAGGAAAAGGACATGAGCGCAGGACCGGGCCTCGATGCCACCGTCCGCGAAATCCTGTCGACAGATCTCGGCCTCCTTGCCGCGCTGGTCGACCGCGAGCTCGACGGCGAACGAGTCGCCGGGCTCGCGGCCGTTCCGGCTTCCGGATGGCTCGGCCTGGAACTGGCGAGCGAAGCGGCCGCCGACGGTTTCCGGCTGATCGATGCCGGCCTTGCCGAACTCGGCGACCCCGTCGACCCGGTCGCGCTCGATCGGCTCGCCGTGGACTACGCCGACATTTTCCTCAACTATGCGTTTCAGGCCTCGCCCAACGAATCCGTCTGGCTCGACAAGGAAAATCTCGAGCGACAGGGGCCGATGTTCGAGATCCGGAAGTGGTATGCTCATTACGGACTTGCCGCCGAGGACTGGAGCCGGCGCACGGAGGACTTCGTCGGGCTGCAGCTCGCCTTCCTGGCGCATCTTTTCGCCGCCGAGGCGCCGCATGCGCCGGCCGACGCCGCCCGCTTCCTCGACGAGCATCCGCTGCGCTGGGTCGGCGATTTCGCGCTGCGCGTCTCCGGCCGCAGCCGCTCGCCGTTCTATGGTGGCCTCGTCCTGGTGATCGCCGCCTATCTCGACGAGCTGCGCGACTACCTGGCCGAGGCGCTCGACCTGCCGCGCCCCGAGCCGGTGGTCGAAGAGGCGCAAGAGGAGACTGAAACGGACGAGCCCGCGACCTATTTTCCAGGTGCGGGCCCGAGCTGGTGACGGATCGGGTCGCGAGCCCGACGGCTGGAGCCGGAACTGGAATGCCGAGCGAAGAGCGATTTCGGGGGGCTTCCGCCCCCGTGCTGCCGGAATGCGACGGTGGGCGGTGCGTGCATGCGCGCAGCCCGCTGGCGAGTTGCCGCGCCTGCGTCGATGCCTGTCCGCGCGGTGCCTGGTTGCTCGGCGAGGAGGGGCTCGGCCTCGACACCGAAGCCTGTGACGGTTGCGGTCTCTGCCTGCCGGCCTGTCCCGAGGAGGCGCTGTCGCTGCCGCGCGGCCTCGCGGTGCGGGCGGTGGCGGGCGGCGACCATGCCTATGGCGCCTGCGAACGGGCCGGGGTCACCGCCGACGAGGCCGTGATGCCCTGCCTGCATGCCCTTGGCCTGCGTGATCTTGCCCGTCTCCACGCCAACTCGGTGCGCACCATCGTCGTCACCGACGTCGCCTGCGACGACTGCCCGCGCGGCGTCGGGCGGCGTCTCGACGACGCGGTCGGCGAGTTCCGGGCGCTCGCCGAGGATCGCGGCAGCGAGCCGATCCTCGTGCGTCGCCTCGATCGCGACACCTGGCACCGCGACCTTTCCGGCAACGACCGGCCCGGCGGACTGCCTCATCTCGAGCGCCGCGAGCTGTTCACGGCCTTTCTCAGGCCCCGCAGCAAGCAGGCCGCGACGCCGGCCCCGGCCCCGGCGCCGGTCGAGGAGAGCCCGCTGTCGCTCTACGTGCCGGCGATCGACGGCGCCCGCTGCACCGCCTGCGAGGCCTGTGTGCGCATCTGCCGCCATCGCGCGCTGCTGATGGACGGCACCAGCGGCGTCGGCTGGAGCTATCGCATCATCGCCGGCAATTGCACCGGCTGCGGCCTCTGCGTCGACATCTGCGACGAGGCGGCGATCACCGTCGAGCGGCTCGCCCGCCCGCGCCGCACCGAACTGCGGCTGGTCGCCCGGCGCTGCACGAAATGCGGCGCGCCCTTCGCCGAGCCGCAGGAGCGCGACACCGGCGAGCGCACCTGCCGCATCTGCCGGCGCGTCGACCACAACCGCAATCTGTTCCAGGTGCTCGAATGACCGACCGGACCGAGCCGACCGCCTTCACCCGCCCGATCGTCGACCTGATCGACCGCCACGGCTATGCCGGCGGTTTCGTCATCGTGTTGCCGGACTATCGGCCCGAACTCCTGCACGGCATCGCCCGCGCCGCCGGCCTCGACTTCGTCGATTTCCGCGCCACCGTGATGGCGCGGCACGGCGCGGCCGCCGGCCGCATACCGCTCGAGGCGCTCGACGAGTGGATCGCCGCCGAGACCGCCGAACGCGGCCTTGCCTTGCAGAATGTCGAGGCGCTGCTGTCGACCAAGTCGCCGGCCGAGCGCCGCACCTGGTTCGCCCGCTTCCTTTCGACGCCGTGGCAACGTCCGGTCGTCGTGCCGATCGTCATCTTTGGTGTCGACGTGCCGGTCGAGATGCCGCGCGCGCTGCGCATCGAAGCCGGCTCGATCCCCGAGGAGACGATGCTGATGCGTCTCTGGTCGAGCCGCTAGGGGAGGGGTGCGGGTGGTCGAAGTCCACGGCGGTCTCGGACGCAAGCTGATCCTGTCGATGGCCGTCGGGCTCATCGCCGGATCGGTGGTGTTCCTCGCCCTGTTCGTCGGCGCCTATCACAACCGCCTCGTCAAGGAGCGCGCCGAGGCCTCGGCCCAGGTCAACCGGCTGCTGCAGGTATCGCTCGAGAACGCCATGCTGAAGCGCGACCTCGACGGTCTGCGCGACATCGTCCATCGCCTCGGCGAGCAGGCGCGCATCCTGCGGGTGATGATCGTCAATCCCGACGGTGAGGTCCGCTTCGCCTCGAACGACAGCCTGCTCGGCCATCTTTACGACGGCACCAACGACCGGCTCTGCCCGAACTGCACGCTGCCGATCCGCGACGCCCAGAGCGCGTTCCTCACCGATGCCGACAACATGGAAGTGCTGCGCAGCGTCAACCCGGTCTACAACCGCGAGCCGTGCCAGCAGTGCCACGGGTCGATGGCCGACCATCCGGTCAACGGCATTCTCGTCGTCGACTACGCCGCGGCCGGCATCAAGCACGATGCGCTGACCGGCGCGCTGGTGCTCGGCGCCTCGGGCCTCGCCGTTGTCGGCGCCTCGATCTTCGGCATCTGGATGATGCTGCACCGCTGGGTGCTGACGCCGGTCGGCGCGCTGACCGAAACGAGCCGGGCGCTCGCCGCCGGCGACTACACCGTTCGCGCCCCGGTCGCCGGCAACGACGAGCTCGCCGACCTCGGCAGCTCGTTCAACACCATGGCCGAGCGCATCGCGAGGAGCCTCGACGAAATCGAAGGCCGCGAAGCCTTCCTGCAGGCGCTGATGGACGCGATCCCGGACGGCGTGCGGGTGATCGGCCCGGACTACAAGGTCGTCAAGGCCAACCGGGCCTATTGCGAACAGGTCGGCATGCCGATGGCCGAGGTGATCGGCGCGCCGTGCTACGCCTCGAGCCACAAGCGCGAGGAGCCCTGTGCGGGAACCTTCGTGACCTGCCCGCTGGTGGAGTTCGATGAATCCGCCCGCCCGTTCACCTGCCGGCACCGCCATGTGAAGCCGGACGGCACCGAATTCCACGTCGAGGTCTCGGTCGCGCCGCTCTACGACGCCGAGGGCGGCAAGCCCGCCGTCGTCGAGGCGATCCGCGATCTGTCGCAGGAAATGGCCGTCTCCCAGGAGCAGAAGCTGTCCGAGATCGGCCTCTTGGCGACCGGCGTCGCTCACGAGATCCGCAATCCGCTGGCCTCGATCCGCCTCGGCTTCCGCGCCATGCAGCGCCGCGTCGGTCTCGACGCGCATCCGGACGCCAAATACTACATGGACATCGTCAACACCGAGATCGACAAGTGCATCGCGGTGACCAACCGGCTCTTGAAGCTGTCGATGCCGCCGGCCCGCCCGAGCCTCATCGCCCTCGACGAGGTCGCCTCCGACATCATTTCGCTGATCAACTTCGAGGCGATCGAGCACAAGGTCGAGGTCCGTGTCCAGCTTGCCGAGGGCCTGCGCGTCATCGCGTCCGACAGCGACATGCGCATGCTCATTCTGAATATCGTCCAGAATGCCTTCCATGCCATGCCGGGCGGCGGCACGCTGACCATCACCGGCAGCCGCGTCGGCGGCGAGATCGCCCTTGCCATTGCCGACACCGGCGTCGGCATCGCCGCCGAGGACATCAGCCGCATCTTCGATCCGTTCTGGAGCCGCCGCGCCGACAGCGTGCGCGGCACCGGCCTCGGCCTGTCGATCTGCCGTGCCATCGTCAAGCACGCCGGCGGCCGCATCGAGGTGGAGAGCGAACTCGGCAAGGGCACCACCTTCACCATTATCCTGCCTGACGCCGACCAGAGGAGCGAGGCTTCATGACGCTTCAGGGCCCGACACCGAAACGCATTCTGCTCGTCGAGGACGACCACACCCTCGCCATGCTGGTCGGTGGCCAGTTGCAGGAGATGGGGCATGCCGTCATCCGCGCCGCGTCCTGGAAGGAGGCCGAGAAGGCCCTCGTCCAGCAGGACCCCTCGATGGCGATCTTCGACATGCGGTTGCCCGACGTCGACGGCTTCGACGTACTGCCGACACTGACCGAGCAATGCCCGGTCATCGTGCTGACCGCCTTCGGCTCGATCGACGACGCCGTGCGCGCCATGAAGATGGGCGCCATCGAATATCTGACCAAGCCGATCAGCCCCGAGCAGCTCGAACTCGCCGTCGAGCGCGCCCTCGAGGCGGTCAGCCTGCAGCGCAGCTACCAGTTCTATCGCCAGCGCGCCGAACTCGACGTCGGCGGCTTCATCCTCGGCCGCTCGAGCGCCTTCAAGGAAGTCGTCAAGCTGATGGAGCTGGTGGCGCCGGTCGACACCACGGTGCTGATCGAGGGCGAGAGCGGTGTCGGCAAGGAACTCGTCGCCCAGGCGATCCACCAGCTTTCGCCCCGCGCCCGGCGCAACATCGTCCCGGTCGACTGCTGCACGCTGCAGGAGAACATCTTCGAGTCGGAGCTGTTCGGCCACGAGCGCGGCGCCTATCCCGGCGCCGACCGGCGCAAGCAGGGCCTGATCGAGGTCGCCGAGGGCGGCACGCTGTTCCTCGACGAGATCGGCGAGATCCAGCCGGCGCTTCAGGCCAAGCTGCTGCGCGTGCTCGAGACCGGCCATTTCCGCCGTCTCGGCGGCACCCAGGACCTGCCGAGCGATGCCCGCTTCATCGCCGCGACCAACCACAATCTCGCCAGCCTCACCGAGGCCGGCGGTTTCCGCAGCGATCTCTACTATCGCCTCGCGACCTTCGTCATCACGGTGCCGCCGCTGCGCGAGCGCCGCGAGGACATCGAGCCGCTGGCCGAGCACTTCCTGCGCAGCCGCGACTTCGCCCGCCGGGTCGAGAAGCGCCTGTCGAAGACCGCGCTCGACTCGCTCTCGCGCTATCCCTGGCCGGGCAACGTGCGCGAGCTGCGCAATGTCATGGAACGGGCGATCCTCGTTTCCGGCGACGCCATCGAAATCCGGCCCGAGCATCTCGGCCTGCCGGGCTCGGGCAAGCGCATCGCGCGCAAGGTCGAACTCAGCTTCGATGCCGAGCCGACCCTCGAGGAGCTGAAGAAGGTCTATTTCATGCGGCTCTACGAGGCCTATGGCGGGCACCGCGCCCGCATCGCCTCGATTCTCGGCATCAGCGAGCGCAACACCTACCGGCTGATCAGCCGCTACAACATGGCCGAGCTGGAAGAATAGGCGCTCGCCCGGCGCGGCTAGCGCGCCTTCAGGATGCCGCGATGAAGCCAGCCGCGCGGGCCGAAGAGATCGTTCGCCGCATTGCAGACGATTGCCTCTTCCTGCGCCGCGAACACCCGCTCCATGGTCTCCGAGCCCGTGCGAAAGGCCGTGCTGTGGCTTTCGAGCAGCTGCGGGCCGTCCATCTGAACCTCTGCCAGCGCCGCATCGAGCACCGGGTCGTCGATCTCGAGATTCGGACAGTGTTCGGCGATTCTGACGACCTTGCCGAGGGTGTGGGCGAGGCGGTCGCGTTTGTGATCGGTCTCGTCGGCGAGGCCAGGGGCGGCGCAGCCTATGGTGGTGGCGGCGAACGCGATTACGACAAGCTTGACGGGATGGATATGACGCGCCTGTCGGGCGCGGAACGTGGCGGGCATTTTTCTGCCTGTTTTGTTGTCGGCACGCGGCTGCGTCCGAAAAAGCTCGGCGGTTCGACCCGAATCGAATCGCCCATCAATAGTCGTGCGGCATGGATAAGGGAAAAACGATATGAACGTGTATTGGGACAATTTACTATATATCGGTGCGTGTGGTTTGGCTGTGTAGCTTCCGGTGGTAAGTAGCGGATGTTAGAAAACAGACTGGTCAGTAATAAAATGTCCGATTTGTTACGTACCGTAACTGGGGTCGGCGCCGTGGCGCCGACCCTGATCAGATAATTATTCCGGCACGCACACTTTATGTGCGCGAATTGCTTTGAATGTCCGCACTGCCAGTACCAGGATCACGATGCAAAGCAGCGCGAGCAGGGCGTAGCCGAAGAAGGCGAGGCCCGGGCTGCCGATCTTCGAGGCATAGAGCAGCGTCGCGACGGTGATCGCGGCGATCGGGAACGAGAGGGCCCACCACGACAGCGCGAAGGGCAGGCGCAGCAGCCGCGGGAACTGCAGCGCGACGACGAGGAAGAAGACGACGCCCGCATAGTAGAGAATGCGCGCGAAGGCATCGACCTCACCGACCAGCCGCATATAGGCGACGAAGCCGACGGCCGGCGGCGCGACGAGGATCACGAGCGTCGGGAACAGGCGCTCCGGCAGCGGCGTGTGGAAGATCAGCCGGTTGAACACCAGCGTCAGCAGCACGATCCAGAACAGGATGCCGATCGAGAAGAAGAACCAGGAAATCTCGACGAAGCCGAGCGGGACGCCGGCGATCGGCACCAGAACGTTGCCGACGGCGGGGATGAACCAGGCCGGATTGAGGTGCGGCGTCTCGAAGGCGCGATGGCCGATCCAGGCCGACACCACCGACAGTGTGCCGACCAGATGGAGCGCCGAGCCGATCGCCCACCACACGAAGGCGACCTGCGGGCTGAACGGCAGCGCGGCGGTGGCGAGCAGGATGATCGAGATGCTGGCCGCCGGGAAGAAGGCGATCCGCACCGGGTGGTGCCACTCCCAGACCACCGCGTCCCAGTGGCGCGCGGCCTTCAGGCCGTAGACCGTCGCGATCACGATGAAGGCGAGAAGCGCGACGACGAGGACGACGAGACTCACCGAATGGGACGCGCCGAGGTTCATTTCGAGGCGTTCGACGCCGAGGGTCAGGCCGGACAGGCCCATGACGATGGCAAAGAAGCTGATCGGGAAATGCTTCAGCCGCGGCTCGGCGGCTTCTGCTTGCGCCTGCGGCGCGGTCTGCTCGCTCATGGGTCCGTGTTCCTTGCTCGTTTCGGCCGGTTCGGCCGTCGAAAGGGCAGGCAAAGCGGTCTCGCGACCGATCACCGGCGACGGGAATCGTCGGCCGGCACTCGATGCCGGCGAGGTCGAATTGTTTTATTCATTGTTTCGAACATAACCAAGAACAATTCGCAAGCCATTCTCGTCTTCGCCGCAGCAAGGCGCGTCGTTGCAAGGATGGCACGGCCGGGCAAAAGGCCTCTGGAAAAACTCTGTTTTTCTTCCGCGTGCCGTCCCCGGGCCTTAATCTTGTGTCGAGATATCGGGCGCATTCTGGTATCCCACACGGACCTCCGACGGGGAGTACGGGTTCGAAGTGAAGACCGGCGGACGTCTCATCCGGCTGTCGCGGCGCCGCGCGCGCCGCACCGTGGTGCTTTGCGCCGCGGCGGCTATCGCCGTGTCCGCGCCGCTCCCCGCCGATGCCTTCGAAATCTTCGGCTGGAAGCTCTTCGAGAAGCAGGCCGAGGAGCCGTTGCCGCCCGATGCGGTGCGCTATGCGCCCGTGCTCGACGTCGCCGGCGGCGACGAGGAACTGACCGCGCTGCTCACCGACGTCTCCGAGCTCGTCGCCAAGAAGGACCAGCCGCCGGCCGGCACCGCGGCGCTGCTCGCCCGGGCGCGCGGCGATCGCGGCCGCATCGTCGCCGGCCTCTATTCCCGCGGCTATTACGGCGGCACTGTCGACATCCGTGTCGCCGGGCGGCCGATCGAGAGCATCGAGCCCGATACCCCGCTCGCCACCGCTGCGGACGGGCTGGTTCCCGTCGTCGTCGGCGTTTCGCCGGGTCCGGCCTTTGCGTTCTCCGAGACGCGCATCGACGTTACCGGCGGGGCAGGGGCGGGCGATCCGATCGCCGATCCGGCCGCCTACGATCTCGCGCCCGGCGGCGTCGCCGCCTCCAGCCTCATCCTCGGCGCCGAGGACCGGCTGGTTGCCGACTGGCAGGACCGCGGCCATCCGCTCGCCCGGGTGACGAGCCGCGACGTCGTCGCCGATCACCGCTCCCACACCGTCGACTTGGTGCTCGCCGTCGATCCCGGCCCGCTGGCCAGTTTCGGCCGCGTCGAGGTCAGTGGCGCCGAGGAGATGGACCCCGAGATCATCAAGGCGCAGGCGAGAATCCCCGTCGGCGAGCCCTATTCGCCGGCCGCGCTGAAGCGGGCAGGCGAGCGCCTGCGCCGCCTCGAGGTCTTCGATACGGTCCGCGTCACGCCCGGTGTGGCGCTCGATCCCGACGGCACGGTGCCGGTCACCATCGAGGTCGTCGAGCGCAAGCGCCGCTTCGTCGGCGCCGGCCTTTCCTGGTCGAACACCGACGGCGCCGGCATCGAGGCCCATTGGGGCCATCGCAATCTCTTCGGCGGCGCCGAGCAGATCCGCGTCGAGGGCTCGGTCTCGCGCATCGGTTCTGCCGATACCAGCGAACTCGACTACGAACTCGGCGTGACCTTCGTGAAGCCGGGCATCATCGATCCCGACACCGACCTCACGGCCGAAGCCCGCCTCAGGCAGGAGATGCCGGACGCCTACGAGAGCCGGTCGGCGACCGCCAAGCTCGGCCTCAACCATCGCTTCTCCGACACGCTCTCGGCCTCGATCGGCGCCGAGATCGAGCAGGCGCGCATCGAGGACGAATTTGGCACCGAGGACTACACGCTGATCGGCGCGCCGGCCGAACTCGTCTGGGACACCCGCGACAACCGGCTCGATCCCTCGAAGGGCTTCCATGCCCTCGCCTTCGCCGAGCCGATCGTCGACCTGCGCAACGACGAGAGCTTCTTCGTCTCGAAGGCGAGCTTCTCGGCCTATCGCGCCATCGATGAATCCCGTCGCTTCGTCCTTGCCGGGCGCATCGCCGCCGGCAGCATCACCGGGGCGGGCCTGACGGCGGTGCCGGCCGACCGGCGCTTCTATGCCGGCGGTGGCGGTTCGGTGCGCGGCTACCCATATCAGGGCATCGGCCCGATGACCTCGGGCGGCAATCCGATCGGCGGCCTCAGCTTCGTCGAGGGTTCGGCCGAGGTCCGCATCCGCGTCACCGACAAGATCGGCATCGTGCCCTTCATCGACGCGGGCCAGGTCTATGCCGAGGATTGGCCCGCCTTCGACGAACCGCTGAAGGTCGGTGCCGGTATCGGCCTTCGCTACCTGACGCCGGTCGGCCCGTTGCGCCTCGACGTGGCCGTGCCGCTCGACAAGGAACCCGACGATCCGCCGGTCGCCGTCTATCTCGGGCTCGGCCAGTCGTTCTGATCTGTGATGACCACGCGACGTATCGCAAAGACTGTCGGCTTCATCGCGCTGGCGGCGGCGGCCCTCCTGACGGTCGTCCTGCTGGCTCTCCAGGTCGCGCCCGGCCGCGCGCTCCTCGCCAGCCTCGCCTCGCGCCTTGCCTCCAGCGAGGCGCAGAAGGTCGAGATCGGCGATCTTGGCGGCTTCCTGCCGTTCAGCCTCGAGGTCGGGCGGATCACCGTCGCTGATCGTGACGGCGAATGGCTCGCCGTTTCCGACCTCGCCGTCGACTGGTCGCCGGCGGCCCTGCTCCTCGGTCGTATCGACGTTTCCCATGTCGAGATCGGCGCGATCGATGTCGCCCGCCGGCCGTTGCCGGGCAAGGACGAGGGCGGCGGCGCGGCGCCGGCCTTCGACATTTCGCTCGGCCGCCTCGATCTCCACGCGCTTCGCCTCGCCGAGCCGGTTGCCGGCGTCGCCGCGAGCTTTTCCGGCTTGGCCGGCCTGCGCTACGCCGGGGGAGGCGCCGATCTCGCTGCGACGGTTCATGTCGAGCGCACCGACGGTCCCGGCGGTCGCTTCGATCTGAAGCTCGATGCCGACCCGGCCGCCGACCGGCTCGTCGTCGAGGGTCATCTCTCCGAACCGGCCGGCGGCGTCGTCGCCGGCCTCCTGCGCATTCCCGATGCCCCGGCGCTCGCCCTCGACTTCGGCGGCACCGGCACGCTCGACGATTTCGACGGAACGCTCGGCCTTCTCGCCGGTGACCGCAAGGCGCTCGCCGGCAGCTTCCGCCTGCGCCCGGACGGCGCTGGCGGCCGCCGCCTCGGCGCCGATCTTGCCGGCAATCTCGACGGCATCGCGCCGGTCTCGGTCGCCGAACTCCTCGCCGGCGACATCGCCTTTGCCCTCGATGCCGGACTGCCCGCCGATGGCGGCCTCGATCTCGGTGCCTTGCGCCTTTCCGCCCGCAACCTCGCCCTCGACGCCCGTGGCCGGCTCATTGCCGGCGAGCCGGAGAGCCTTGCCGCCTCGCTCGTCGTCGCCGCCCCGGACGATCGCCCGATCCGCCTCGTCCTCGGCGACCGGCCCGCGGCGATCGGCGGCCTGCGCCTCGATCTTTCCGCCGGGCCGGGCGAGGGCGGCACCGACTGGCGCCTGAAAATCGACGGCGACGGCCTGGCGATGCCCGACGCCCGCGTTGGCGGCCTTGCCGTCAGTGCGTCGGGTCGCGCCGCGCCGGGCCTTGCCGTGCTCGACGAGACGACCCTGACGCTCGACCTCGTCGCCGCCGACGCTTTCGCCGCCGGCCGCAGCCTCGGCTCGGAGATCCGCGCCGCGCTTGTCGGAACGGCCGCGCGCGACGGCGCGGCGACGCGGGTGGCGCTCGCCGGCCCGCTTTCCGGCCTCGCGACCGGCACCGCGGCGCTCGATCGCCTCTTCGGCGACAAGCTCGACCTCGTCCTCGATCTGACCGACGAGGGCGGCCTCGCCATCCATGAACTCACGGCTTCGAACGCCGCCGTGCGGCTGACGCTTTCTGGCGACTGGGGCGCGACCGTCGACCTCGCCGCCAAGGGGCGGATTGATAATCTCGCCCGCCTCGAGCCGACCGCCACCGGCGCCGTCGATCTCGCCGCGACGGTGACCGGCACGCCCGAGGCCCCTGTCGTCACGGCCGAAATCACCGCCGACACGGCCCGCTTCGGCGACCGCAAGCTCGAAGGCGCGGCGCTGAAGCTCTCCGGGCAGATGCCGGGCCCGACCGGCGACCTCTCCCTTTCCGGCAAGCTCGACGGCCGCGACATCGGCGGCACCGCCCGCATCGTTCCGGACGGCGCCGGCTCGGTCGCCGACATCGACATCGGCATTCTCGCCGCCCGCGCCAAGGGCCGCCTCGCCATCGCCGCAGACGGCATCGTCACCGGCCCGCTCGACATATCGGCTCCCGACCTCGTCGAGATCGCCCCGCTCGTCCTTGCCGACCTTTCCGGCAGCCTTGCCGCCAGGGCCGAATTCGGCCGCGGCGCCGACGGCGGTCAGGTGATCGCCCTCGCCGGCCGGGCGCGGAATGTCGAGACGGCGAAGGCCGGCATCGGCTCGGCCGAACTCTCGGCCCGCATCACCTCCGCTTTCGCCGCCCCGGCGGTCGAGGGCACGCTCGCCGCCCGCGCCGTGCGCGCCGGGACGCAGCGCATCGAGACGCTCGACCTCGCGGCGCGGCCCGCCGACGCCGGTTCGGCGATCACCCTTGCCGCCAGATCGAAGGACGGCCGCGCCGATGCGGCGGCGATCCTCGCGACCGCCGAAGGCGGCACCGAAATCCGCCTGTCGAGTCTCGATGCCAACTGGAAGGGGCTGCCCCTGCGCCTCGTTCGCCCGGCCCGCGTCCTCGTTGCCGAAGGGGCGGAATTCCTCGATCCGGCGGCCTTCGACGTCTCCGGCGGCACGCTCACCGTCTCCGGCAAGGCCGGCGACATCCTCGCCCTCGACGTCGCCGCCCGCGACCTGCCGGCCCGTCTTCTCGACATCGCCGATCCGGCGCTCGGCGCCGGCGGCCGCATCACCGCCGACGCCCGTGTCACCGGCGCCGCCGATGCACCGGTCGTCGCCTGGCGGCTCGACTGGCGCGAGGCCGCGCTTGCCGAGACGCGGGGGCTTGGCCTTCTGCCGCTCGACATCGCCGGCAAGGGCGAGCTGCGCGGGCCGCGCACCAGCCTCGACATCCATGTCGGCGGCGGCGGGCTCGACGTCACCGCCACCGGCACCGCGCCGGTCGGCTCGGTCGAGCCGGTCGATGTCAAGGTGACCGGCGCCGTGCCGCTCGCTCTCGCCAATGGCAGCCTCGGCGCACGCGGCGCGCGCGCCGGCGGAACGCTCGCCCTCGATCTGTCGGTAAAGGGCCGCCTGCCGGCGCCGGCGATCGGCGGCCGGGTGACGACCTCGGGTGCGAGCTTCAGCGATCCGGGCTCCGGCCTTTCCGCCTCCGACATCGTGGCGGCGCTGCGCCTTGCCGGCGACCGCGTCGAGATCGAAAAGCTCACCGGCAGTCTCGGCAAGAACGGCAATTTCACCGCCTCGGGTCGCGTCGGCATCGTGCCGGGCAGCGACTATCCGGCCGACATCACCCTTGCCGTGCGCGACGGCCTCTATGCCGACGGCACGCTGGTGACCGCCCGCTTCTCGGCCGACCTCGCGCTTTCCGGCCCGCTGCTCGGCCAGGCGACGGCGCGCGGCAAGGTCGATCTGCAGCAGGTCGACGTCACCGTGCCCGACAAGCTGCCGGCGAGCGTCGCCGTCCTCGACGTCGAGCATCGCAACGCGCCGAAGGCCGTCGAGGCGCAGGCGCTGCGTCTGCGGGCGAGTTCCGGCGGCGGTGGCGGCAGCTCCGACGTCCTCCTCGACATTCTCGTCAACGCGCCGGGTCGCATCTTCGTGCGCGGTCGCGGCCTCGATACCGAACTCGGCGGCACCATCCGCTTGACCGGGCCGGCCTCGGCGCCGGTTGCCCAGGGCGCCTTCGAGATGCGCCGCGGTCGCCTGTCGCTGCTCGGCAAGCGCCTCGAATTTTCGCGCGGCGCCCTCGATTTCTCCGGCGACCTAGACCCCTATCTCGATTTCGTCGCGACCACGGACACCTCGGATGCGGTCATCACCGTGACGGTGAGCGGCCGCGCCAGCGACCCGACCTTCGCCTTCTCCTCCGCGCCCGCGCTGCCCGAGGAGGAGGTGCTGGCCATGCTGATCTTCGGCAAGACGACCGACAAGCTGTCGCCGGCGCAGATCGCATCGCTCGCTGCGAGCGCCGCCGAACTCGGCGGGCTCTCGGGCGGGCCGGGCCTTCTCGGCCGCCTGCGCCAGGGCCTCGGCGTCGACGACCTCGAGGTCACCGGCGACGAGGAGGGCGGCGCCAACGTCAAGGCCGGCCGCTACGTCACCGACAAGGTCTATCTCGGCGTCAGCAAGGGCACTTCGGCCGACAGCGGCAAGGTCACCGTCGACATCGACGTGACGAAGAACGTCAAGGCGCGCGGCGAGGTCGGCTCGGGCGGCAAGAGCAAGGTCGGCGTCCAGGTCGAGTGGGACTACTGAGCGGCATCGCACGCGGGAGATTCGCCCGGCAACCGGGGCTCGCAGCGGCCGCGACGTTGCCCGTCGACGTGCCGGAACAAATTCTGAACAAAGTCTGAATAGTCTTTTTTTGTCAAATCGTTCGCCGACCCCTTGCGCAATAGAACAAAATGTGTACATTGGCCTTGTTTGAAACGGCTTGCCGCCTGTGAAATAAGGATCGCGACGATGGCGCAGACCACTTTTCGGCTGATCGAAGGGGATGCAATGGACAAGACCAAGGCGCTCGACGCGGCGCTGAGCCAGATCGAGCGGGCGTTCGGCAAGGGCTCGATCATGCGGCTCGGCCAGAACGACAAGGTCGTCGAGATCGAGACGGTCTCGACCGGCTCGCTCGGCCTCGATATCGCCCTCGGCATCGGCGGCCTGCCGCGCGGCCGTATCGTCGAGATCTACGGGCCGGAATCCTCGGGCAAGACGACGCTGGCGCTGCACACCGTCGCCGAATCCCAGAAGCGCGGCGGTATCTGCGCCTTCGTCGATGCCGAGCATGCGCTCGATCCGGTCTATGCGAGGAAGCTCGGCGTCAATCTCGAGGACCTGCTGATTTCCCAGCCGGACACCGGCGAGCAGGCGCTGGAGATCGCCGACACGCTGGTGCGCTCGGGCGCCATCGACGTGCTGGTCATCGATTCGGTCGCCGCGCTCACCCCGCGCGCCGAACTCGAGGGCGAGATGGGCGAGTCGCTGCCCGGCATGCAGGCGCGCCTGATGAGCCAGGCGCTGCGCAAGCTCACCGGCTCGATCTCGCGCTCGCGCTGCATGGTCATCTTCATCAACCAGATCCGCATGAAGATCGGCGTGATGTTCGGCAGCCCGGAAACCACGACCGGCGGCAATGCGCTGAAGTTCTACGCCTCGGTCCGCCTCGACATCCGCCGCATCGGCGCGATCAAGGAGCGCGACGAGGTCGTCGGCAACCAGACCCGCGTCAAGGTGGTCAAGAACAAGCTCGCCCCGCCGTTCAAGCAGGTCGAATTCGACATCATGTATGGCGAGGGCATCTCCAAGACCGGCGAGCTGATCGATCTCGGCGTCAAGGCCGGCATCGTCGAGAAGTCCGGTGCCTGGTTCTCCTTCGACAGCCAGCGGCTGGGGCAGGGGCGCGAGAACGCCAAGCAGTTCCTGCGCGACAACCCGGAAGTCGCCGGGCGCATCGAGGTCGCCGTTCGCCAGAATGCCGGTCTCATCGCCGAGCAGTTCCTCGAGGACGGGCCGGACGATCTCGACAGCGCCGCCGAGGCCTGAGGTTTCGCCGGATGGCGGCAGATGGCGGATGAGGAAACGGCCGGCGCTCCACCGGCCGTTTTCGTGTTGGCTACCCGGCGAGCGGTGGAGTGCGGGGCGGCGTGATCGTGCGGCGATGGGCCGGCGCGGCGCCCAGAATCCGATGGATTTTCCGCCGCTTCGCTCTACAACTTGAGCCCATGTTCCAGAGCTTCGACGATATCGCCGACCCGAGTGTCGGCGCCCCGCGCACCGCCACCCTTCGTGCCGAACTGGCGCGCGTCGGGCTCGACGGCTTCATCGTTCCCCATGCCGACGAATTCCAGAACGAATACCTGCCGGCTGCGAGCGAGCGCCTTGCCTGGCTGACCGGCTTTTCCGGCTCGGCCGGCCTTGCCGTCGTCCTTGTCGAAAAGGCGGCGATCTTCGTCGACGGTCGCTACACGCTGCAGGTCCGCGACCAGGTCGATGTCGCGGTCTATTCGCCCGAACACCTCGTCGACACGCCGCCGGCCGAGTGGCTGGCAAGGAACGCCGCGGCCGGCGCCCGCATCGGCTACGACCCGTGGCTCCATACCGGCAACGAAATCAGGAAGCTCGCCGCCGCCTGCGAGAAGGCCGGCGCCAGCCTCGTGCCCGTGGCGGCGAACCCGCTCGATGCGGTCTGGACCGATCGACCGGCGCCGCCGGCAAGCCCGGTCGTCGACCGCCCGCTGGAGTTCGCCGGCCGCTCGCGGACCGAAAAGCTTGCCGAGCTCGACGCGATCCTCGTCGAAAAGGGGCTCGACGCGGCGCTGCTGACCGACCCGACCTCGCTTGCCTGGGCCTTCAATATTCGCGGCACCGACGTCCCGCACACGCCGCTGGTGCTCGCCTTCGCCGTGCTCGTTGCCAAGGCGTTGCCGCGCCTCTTGCTCGACCGGGCCCGGCTCGATGCGACGCTTGCCGCCGACCTCGAGACCGTCGCCGAAATCCGCGCGCCACAAGACTTCGCCGACGTGCTCGATGCGCTCGGCAAGGCCGGTGCCAAGGTGCTGGTCGATCCGGCCGGCGCGCCCCATGCCATCGGCGAGCGGCTGACGGCGGCCGGGGCGACGCTCGTTCCCGGTGCCGATCCCTGCACCCATCCGAAGGCGATCAAGAACGAGGCCGAGATCGCCGGCGCCCGTGCCGCCCATGTCCGCGACGGCGCCGCGATGGTCCGCTTCCTCGCCTGGCTCGAGGGAGAGGCGCCGGGCACGGTCGACGAGATCGCGGCGGCGGAGCGCCTCGAAGCGTTCCGTCGCGACGGCGGCCTGCTGAAGGACCTCTCCTTCGACACGATTTCCGGTGCCGGCCCGAACGGCGCCATCGTCCATTATCGCGTGACCCGGGCAACGAGCCGCGTCCTCGATGCGGGCAGCGTCTATCTCGTCGATTCCGGCGGCCAGTATGTCGACGGCACCACCGACATCACCCGCACCGTCGCCATCGGCGAGCCCTCGGCGGAAATGCGCGACCGCTTCACCCGCGTGCTGAAGGGCCATATCGGGATTGCCGCGGCGCGCTTCCCGGAAGGCACGACCGGCGCCCAGCTCGACACGCTGGCGCGCTATTCGCTCTGGCAGGCCGGCCTAGACTACGATCACGGCACCGGCCATGGCGTCGGCAGCTTCCTCTCGGTGCACGAGGGACCGCAGCGCATCTCGAAGGCCGGTTCGGTGAAGCTCGAACCCGGCATGATCGTCTCCAACGAGCCCGGCTACTACAAGACCGGCGCCTACGGTATCCGCATCGAGAACCTGGTGCTGGTCCGCCCGGCCGAGGAGGTCGCGGGCGGCGAGAAGAAGCTGCTGTCGTTCGAGACGCTGACGGTCGTGCCGATCGATCGGCGCCTCGTCGATGTGGCGTTGCTGACGGCCGAGGAGCGCGCCTGGCTCGACGCCTATCATGGCCGCGTGCGCGAGACGATTTCGCCGCTCGTCGACGGCACGGCCCGCGTCTGGCTCGACGCGGCGACCGCGCCGCTTTGACGTCTCGCAGCACCCTCACCCTGTCCCTCTCCCCGGCGGGGAGAGGGGACGCAAGATGCAGGTCCGAGCCCGGCCTCGCTCGCCTCGGAGGTCGGTTGGTTTTGCACGGCGCATGCGCCCCGGCGTGCCGGGAGGGACCATTCGGCAAGGCGCGGTCAGCAGCCCGCCTTTGGGTGAGGTGGTGCGAACGGCACGGCGCCAAAAGCCCTCGCCCCCTTGGGGGAGAGGGTTGGGTGAGGGGGGTAAGTCATTGAAGGAACGTGGCGTTCGAGCGGTGCCGCGGCCGGAAGAGGCCTTCAGTGCCGCTCGACGAAGCTGTCGAGGACCTTCTTGGACCCGGCCTTCTCGAAGTCGATCGAGAGCTTGTTGCCTTCGATTCGGGTGATGCGGCCATAGCCGAATTTCTGGTGGAACACCCGCTCGCCGACCGCATAGTCCGAGCCGGTCTCGACGACGCTCTTGGCGACGAGTTCGCCTTCGATGAGGCGCGGCTGCGTTCGCCCGCCGGCGGTTCGGCCGGCATTGGCCTTGGCCCGCTGCCAGCCCGGCGTGGTGTAACTCGAGGAGAACGCCTCGGCGCCCGCGAAGCCGCCGGAAAAGCGGCTGCCGCCGGCGCCATAGGTGCCGTAGCCGCCATAGGACGAACCGCCCTCGATCACCTCGACATGGGCCTCGGGCAGTTCGTCGAGGAAGCGCGAGGGCAGGGTGGTTTGCCACAGGCCGTGGATGCGCCGGTTGGAGGCGAAGCGGATTCGCGCCCGCCGCTTGGCCCGCGTGATGCCGACATAGGCGAGCCGCCGCTCCTCCTCGAGGCCCGAGCGACCGCCCTCGTCGAGGGCGCGCTGATGCGGGAACAGCCCTTCCTCCCAGCCGGGCAGGAACACCGTGTCGAATTCCAGCCCCTTGGCCGAATGCAGCGTCATCAGGTTGATCGCATCGATCGCCGCTTCCTCGGTCGCGTCCATGACGAGGGAGACGTGTTCGAGGAAGCCGGTCAGCGACTCGTATTCCTCCATCGAGCGGATCAGTTCCTTGAGGTTTTCGAGGCGCCCCGGCGCGTCCGGCGCGCGGTCCTTCTGCCACATGTCGGTGTAGCCGGATTCTTCCAGGATGATCTCGGCGATCTCGGTGTGCGGCAGATGGGCCATCTGGTCGCGCCAGCGCGTGAACATGGCGACGACCTCGGCGAGGGCGCTGCGCACCCGCGGCTTCAGCTCCTCGGTCTCGACGAGGTCGCTTGCGGCCTGCAGCAGCGGAATGTTCTCGGCCCGGGCATAGCGGTGGACGACGGAGAGGGTTGCGTCGCCGATGCCCCGGCGCGGCGTGTTGACGATGCGCTCGAAGGCGAGGTCGTCGGCCGGCTGCGCGGTCACCCGGAAATAGGCGAGGGCGTCGCGGATCTCCGCCCGCTCGTAGAAGCGCGGGCCGCCGATGACGCGATAATTGAGGCCGAGGGTGACGAAGCGGTCTTCGAACTCGCGCATCTGAAACGAGGCGCGCACGAGGATCGCCATCTCGTTGAGGGCATGGCCCTCGCGCTGCAGGTCCTCGATCTCGGCGCCGACCGCCCGGGCTTCTTCCTCGGAGTCCCAGGACGAGGCGACCTCGACCTTCGACCCCATCTCGCCTTCGGTGAAGAGCGTCTTGCCGAGCCGGCCCTCGTTGTGGGCGATGAGGTGCGAGGCGGCGGCGAGGATGTGGCCGGTCGAGCGGTAGTTGTTCTCGAGCCGGATCACGGCGGCGCCCGGGAAGTCGCGCTCGAAGCGCAGGATGTTGTCGACCTCGGCGCCGCGCCAGCCGTAGATCGACTGGTCGTCGTCGCCGACGCAGCAAAGGTTGCGGTTGTTCTGCGACAAGAGGCGGAGCCAGAGATACTGGGCGACGTTGGTGTCCTGATACTCGTCGACGAGCATGTAGCGGAAGCGCTTCTGCCAGGCAGCGAGCACGTCCGGGTTCTCGCGAAAGAGCCGGATCATCTCGACGAGCAGGTCGCCGAAATCGACCGCATTGAGCGTCTTGAGGCGCGTCTGATAGGCCTTGTAGAGTTCGGCGCCGCGCCCGTTGGCATAGGCGAAGTCGTCCGAACCGCGCAGGTCCTGCGGGCCGAGGCCGCGGTTCTTCCAGCCGTCGATCATGCCGGCGAGCTGGCGTGCCGGCCAGCGCTTCTCGTCGATGTTCTCGGCCTGGATCAGCTGCTTCAGCAGGCGGATCTGGTCGTCGGTGTCGAGGATCGTGAAGTTCGGCTTCAGCCCGACGAGTTCGGCGTGGCGCCTGAGGACCTTGACGCCGATCGAGTGGAACGTGCCGAGCCACTGCATGCCCTCGACCGCCTCGCCGACGAGTTGGCCGATGCGCTCGCGCATCTCGCGCGCCGCCTTGTTGGTGAAGGTGACGGCAAGGATCTCGTGCGCCCGTGCCGAGCGCGTCGCGAGGATGTGGGCGATGCGCGTCGTCAGCACCCGCGTCTTGCCGGTGCCGGCGCCGGCGAGCACCAGCACCGGCCCGTCGAGCGTCTCGACGGCGCGGCGCTGCTCGGGATTGAGCGCGGCGAGATAGGGCGCGCCCCCGGTGCCGAGCGCCCGCGCGGCGATGCCGCCGGGGCGGGGGTGGGGGGAGCTGGCGAATTCGGACATCGGACCTCGGGGTCGGGCGCGAATCTTCTGGAACGAAGGAACAATATAGCAACGGGACGGCGTCCCTGCAGGGGCAGTGTTCACGAAAAAGAGATCGCTTCCCGGTCCGCGAGGCCATGACGCAGCGACCTTGTCGCGCTAGAAAACTATGAGGCGGGACTTTTGCCCAGATGAGGAGAGCGAACGGCGATGTGTGACCTGGACGGATGCGGCACCCACAACGACATGCCGCCGATCGTGGTGGCGGAAACCGATCGGCGCGCCTTTCTGATCGGCGCGGCGAGCCTGCCGCTGGCGGCGATCCTGTTCCATCCGGAACTCGCCGCGGCGAGCGCGGCCCGCACCGAGGCGGTGACTTTCGGCGAGGCCGGCAGCGGCTTCCTCGCCGTCCCCGAGAAGGCGCCGGCCGGCGCCCTCGTGCTCATTCACGAATGGTGGGGCCTCAACGACCAGATCAAGGCGGTTGCCCGCGAATTCGCCGATGCCGGCTATCTCGCGCTCGCCGTCGACCTTTATGGCGGCAAGGTCGCGACCTCGGCCGAAGAGGCGATGGCGGCGATGAAGGCCGTCGATCCGGCGAAGGCGACCGCGACGCTCGTTGCCGCCGTCGACTATCTGCGCGGCCACGAGAAGGGCAACGGCAAGGTCGGCACCGTCGGCTGGTGCTTCGGCGGCGGCTGGTCGCTCAACGCCTCGATCGCGACACCGGTCGATGCGACCGTCGTCTATTACGGCAACGTCGCCAGGAAGGCCGACGACCTCGGCAAGCTCGCGGGCCCGGTGCTCGGCCATTTCGGCACGCTCGACCAGAACATCGACAAGGAGATGGTATCGGGCTTCGAGGCCGAGATGGAAAAGGCCGGCAAGACCGCGAGCCTCACCGTCAACTGGTACGAGGCCAACCACGCCTTCGCCAACCCGACCGGCGCGCGCTACGACGCCGAGGACGCCAAGCTCGCCTGGGATCGCACGCTCGCCTTCTTCGGCGAACACCTCTCGGCGTAAAAGCGATTCCCGGCCAAGGGCTTGCGAGTCCGCGTTGAATCGATACCGGAGCCGGTCGCGACAAGCGGCCGGCCGCCGGGCAGCTCATAGAATATGTAGATATTTCAAAAGATTATCCTGGAAACATGAATCGCTTTGTCGGCCCGTCCAGCGCGTTTCGAGGCGCAGTGGACAGCGGTCCGCCGTCGCCAAACGCGCCAATACGAAGACGACGGGCCGATCGTCGATTCCGTGACAAGACCAACGTCTCTAGTGGTGTTCCTCGAGGCTCGTCTCGATCAGCGTCGAGTTGAAATAGGCGAGCGCCCGCACCTGTTCGACATAGCCGACCGGCTCGTCGGGCCGGGCCGGATCGACGACGGGGATCGGCGCGCCGCCGCATTCGTCGAAAGCCCTCAGGGCCTTTTCGAGGG
The DNA here is from genome assembly GCA_029572955.1 of Pseudomonadota bacterium. Taxonomy (GTDB): domain Bacteria; phylum Pseudomonadota; class Alphaproteobacteria; order Rhizobiales; family JAKPQE01; genus JAKPQE01. Next base: position 49,439 of record JAKPQE010000150.1, on the reverse strand, counting down.
TGTCGCCCGGGGAAAGGGTCGTGGCCGTCGCGATGCCGTCGGGCAGCACGCCGTCGGCGCCGAGCGGCGTCGTGAAGGCCGCGACCTTCACCGTGCGCACCAGATGGCGGTGCGGCCCCTCGTTGATGACGAGGCCGCGCATTTCGAGCTGCCAGTGGAAGTAGGAGCGGCCGTGGATTGCGAGCATCAGCCCGGTCGAGATCGAGATCGCGAGCAGCAGCGCGAGGGTGAGGGCGTAGCCGCCGGTCAGCTCGAACACCATCACCGCCGTCGAGATCGGCGCGCCGAGCACAGCGGCCGCCACCGCACCCATGCCGAGGATCGCGTAGAGCCCCTGGCTCGAGGCCATGTCGGGCACCACGGCCGCGGCGATGAGGCCGAAGGCGCCGCCGGTCATCGCGCCGACATAGAGCGAGGGCGCGACGATGCCGCCGCCGAAGCGCGAGGCGAGCGTGATGGCGGTCGCGCCGGTCTTCAGGAAGATCAGCATCAGCATGACCGGCAGCGACAGCCAGTTGTAGAGCGCGGCGTTCGTCGCCTCATAGCCGACGCCGAGGATCTGCGGCGCGAACACGCCCATCACGCCGACGATGAAACCGCCGAGCACGGGGCGCTGCCAGAGCGGCAGTTTGACGTGGCGGGCCGCCCGGTCTGTGCCCATCAGGGCGAACTGGAACAGCACCGCGACGAGCGCGGCGACGAGGCCGAGGAGAGCGAAGGCCGGCACCTCCAGATAGGAGGTGATCTGGTAGGGCGGCACCTTGAAGGCGGCGATATCCCCGAACCAGGCCCGCGACAGCACCGTTCCGGTGACCGAGGAAAGCACGATCGGCACGAAGGCGCGCATCGCATAATGGCCGAGGATGACCTCGTGGGCGAAGAGAACGCCGGCGATCGGCGTGTTGAACGAGGCAGAGACGGCGCCGGCGACGCCGCAGGCAAGGAGCGTGCGCCGGGTCGTCTCGGGCAGCGAGAAGGCGCCGCAGAGCGCCGCCGCGACGGACGCGCCGAGATGCACCACCGGCCCCTCGCGCCCGGCGCTCGCGCCCGAACCGAGCGAGACGGCCGAGACGAGGGCGCTGCCGAGCCCCTGCCAGAAGCCGAGGCCGCGCCCGCCGCGGGTGCGCGCCTCGATCACGTCGGCGATGCCGCCGGCGCGCATGCCCGGCAGCACGAATTGCAGGAAGAGGCCGACGGCGAGCCCGCCGACCGTCGGCGCCGCGACGATCACCCACCAGGGCGCCGCCGAGGCCATGGTCCAGACGTTCTCCGAAAAGGTGCCGAGCCAGGGCAGCTGCGTCGCCGCGATGGTCAGGCGAAACAGGATCGCGAAGGCCGAGGTGCCGAGACCGATGACGATCGCCAGCAACCAGACCAGCGGCTGGCGGCCGGACATGAAGGTCCGAAGGTTCGGCTCGACCCAGTTCCGCACGAGGTCGATCTGGCGGATGAGGAAATCGCGCATCGCCCGGCCATCGCCTCCCGCCCGCTCAGTCCGCCGCGCCGGCGCGGCGCGGAATGGCGATGACGTGACCGACCCGCGGACTGACCGGCAGCACCGCGTGGGCCGCCTGCATCAGCGACAGCCGCTCCAGCACGTCTGGCGGGAACGGGCTCGTCTTCTTGGTGGCCATGTCGACATGCAGGAAAAGCTGCTCGCAGGCCGCCGCCACCCAGCCTTCCTCGGCGTGCCGCAGCTCCATGTAGACGTGAACGCGCTTGGCGTCGTGGTCGAGAAGCTGCAGCGTCCCCGTCACCGGGTCGCCGAGGGCGAGTTCGCGCAGATAGTGGGTGTGCAGTTCCACGGTGAAATAGGAGGCGCTGCGCTCGCTCACATAGTCCGGCCCGAGTCCGACCTGCAACAGGCCGGCGTCGATCGTGTGATCGAAGAGGACGAGGTAATAGGCGAAGTTGAGATGCCCGTTATAGTCGATCCAGGCCGGCTCGATCGCCATTGGAGCGGTGACGAAGGGCGCCGGAAAGCCGTCGCTTGTCACATCGTTCATGGCCATTCGCCGCCTCCTCCCGTGTGGCTTGCCGCCAGAGGTCCGTCACGACCGCAGAAGCCTTTAATCCTTCATGCGAAATTTGTTAGGTTGCGTCCAGTGTCTCGGGCCGTCGCCATGCTTTCTCGGCCCCTCGAAAAAGGCCCGGCCGCGAGAACGGTCGGGAACACCAGATGACCTTCGCATATGGAACCATGACCATCGACGGCGACCGGCGCCGCGCCGCCGCGGCGACCGTCGTCGACATCCTGCGCCAGCGCTTCGGCGAACGGCTGTCCACCTCGGCCGCGGTGCGCGAGCAGCACGGCCACACCACCACCTGGCTCGAGACCCAGGCGCCGGACGCCGTGGTCTTTGCGACAAGCACCGAGGAAGTCTCGGAGATCGTCAAGGTCTGCGCCGCCCACAAGGTGCCGGTCATCGCCTTCGGCACCGGCACCTCGCTCGAGGGCCACGTCAACGCCCCCTATGGCGGCATCTGCATCGACCTCACGCCGATGAACCGGGTGACCGCCGTTCACGCCGAGGACCTCGACTGCGTCGTCGAGGCCGGCGTCACCCGCACCATGCTCAACGACTACATCCGCGACACCGGGCTCTTCTTCCCGATCGATCCGGGCGCCGACGCCAGCCTCGGCGGCATGGCCGCGACCCGCGCCTCGGGCACCAATGCGGTGCGCTACGGTACGATGAAGGAGAACGTCCTCGCCCTGACCGCGGTCATGGCCGACGGCACCGTCGTCAAGACGGCGGGCCGCGCCAAGAAGTCCTCGGCCGGCTACGACCTCACCCGCCTGCTCGTCGGCTCGGAGGGCACGCTCGGCATCATCACCGAGGTGACGCTGCGCCTTGCCGGCATTCCCGAGGCGATCTCCGGCGGCGTCTGCACCTTCGAGACCGTCGAGGGGGCCTGCGAGGCGGTGATCCTGACCATCCAGTCGGGCATCCCGGTCGCCCGCATCGAGCTGCTCGACACGCTCCAGGTCAAGGCGGTCAACGCTTATTCCAAGCTCGAGCTCGAGGAGGCGCCGACGCTTTTCCTCGAATTCCACGGCACCGAGGCGGGCGTCGCCGAACAGTCCGAGCGCTTCGGCGAGATCGCCGCCGATTGCGGCGGCGGCAATTTCGTCTGGACCACCAGGACCGAGGACCGCACCCGGCTGTGGAAGGCCCGGCACGACGCCTACTGGGCGGCCTGCGCCCTCTCGCCGGGCAAGAAGGCGCTTTCGACCGACGTCTGCGTGCCGATCTCGCGCCTTGCCGAATGTGTCGCCGAAACCCGCCGCGACATCGAGGAACACGGCCTCGTCGCGCCGATGGTCGGCCATGTCGGCGACGGCAATTTCCATGTCCTCGTCCTCGTCGACATGGACAGCGACAAGGAGAAGGCGGAGGCCGAGGCCTTCGTCGGGCGCCTCAACATGCGCGCCATCGGCATGGAGGGCACCTGCACCGGCGAACACGGCATCGGCCAGGGCAAGATGAAATACCTCGCCTACGAGCACGGCCCGGGCGTCGGCGTCATGCGCGCCATCAAGCAGGCGCTCGACCCCGACAACATCATGAACCCCGGCAAGATCCTCGCAGGCTGAGGAGAGGGCGGATCGCGGTCGCGCCGGCAACGGCGCGGGACGCGAAGGAGGGATGACCTGAACCAGCTCTATCTCGGGATCGGCGGCGCCATCGTCTTCGCGTTGCTCGCCGCGCTGATCGGGCCCTATTTCGTCGATTGGTCGGCCTATCGGGCGGTCTTCGAGACCGAGGCCGGGCGCGTGCTCGGCGAGAACGTGCGCGTCCTCGGCAAGGCCGAGGCGACACTCCTGCCGACCCCCTCGCTGACCTTCACCGATGTCGTCGTCGGCCCGGCGGGCGGCGAGCCGAAGATGACGGTCGAGCGCTTCGACATCGATATCGAGCTGACGCCGCTCTTGAAGGGCGAGGTCCGCGTCCAGAAGATGGCGCTGGCAAAGCCGGTCCTGCGCATCGTCGTCGCCGAGGACGGGCGGCTCGACTGGCTCGGCGAGCGCCCGGCCGACGGCCGCCTCGCGCCGGAATCGGTGGTGCTCGAGCATGTCGAGATGCAGGGCGGCCAGGTGACCGTCCTCGACCGCCGCGTCGGGCGCGAATGGACGGTGAACGACGTCTCGGTGCTGCTCGAGGCGGGCGCCCTCGTCGGCCCCTATCGGCTCGAGGCGAATTTCCGCCAGGGCACCGAGCCCTATTCCCTGCGCGCCGCCACCGGCAAGGTCGAAGCCGACGGCTCGATCCGCCTGAAGCTCGCGCTCAATCCGGTCAACCAGCCGCTTTCGCTCATCGCCGACGGCAAGCTCGGCCGCGACGGCGGTCATCCGAGCTATCTCGGCACGGTCGAGATCGCCGAGGTGGTCGTCGCCGAAGAAGGCGAGGGGCTCGGCCGCAAGGGCGACCGCGAGGGCCCGCGCCAGCCCTGGCGCCTCGACGGCCAGTTCGACCTCGACGCCGAGCGGCTGCTGTTCAGCGCCCTCGAACTGAAGCGCGGCGGTGAGGGCCACGCCTTCGGCATCACCGGTACGGCCCAGCTCGCCTTCGGCGCCACGCCGCGTTTCGACGCCGTGTTGTCGTCGCGCCAGATCGATCTCGACCGCAGCCTCGGCGGCGGCCCCGAGGCACCGACCGACATTCCGGCGGCGGCGGCAGCGCTCGCCCGCTTCCTCGCCGACCTGCCGCGCGCCGATCTCCCGGGCCGCGTCGGCTTCGACGTGCCGGCCGTGGTGGTCGGCGGCGGCATCGTCCAGGACCTGCGTTTCGATGCGGTCACCGGCGAGGACGGCACCTGGCGCATCGAGACGCTGGAAGCCCAGTTCCCCGGCCAGACGCGGCTGACCGCCAACGGCCGCCTGTCGGTGACGCCGAAACCGGCCTTCGACGGCCTGATGACCCTCGATGCGGCCCAGCCGGCCGCCTTTGCCGCCTGGTGGCGTCAGGCGGCCGAGGCGCCGCTGAAGGCCCGCGTGCCGATCGAGGCGATCGTGCTCTCGAGCAATATTTCGCTGCGCCCCAACACCGTGATCCTCTCGGAGATGTCCGGCACGCTCGGCAAGGCCGACGTCTCCGGCTTCCTCGGCTGGACCGACAGCAACGCCAGGAAGCGCGCCTTCACCGCCGATCTCGAGGCCGACCGCCTCGACCTCGATCAGCTCCGCGCCCTTGCCGAACTGATGGCGCCGGAGGGCGGCGGCACGCGGATCGCCGACAGCATCACCGTGACGCTGCTGGCCGACAGCGTCGTCGTCGAGGGCGTCGAGATGAAGGGCGTCGCGACGGCGCTCGCCTATGACGCCGACCGGCTGAAGATCGAGCGCCTCGACATCGCCGACGCGGCCGGCGCCAGGGTCTCCGCCAAGGGCAAGATCGACGGCCTGTCGACGGCGCCGGACGGCGGCATCGAGATCTCGGTCGACGCGAGCCGGCTCGACGGCCTCGGCCGCGTCGTCGGCGACCTCTTCCCGGCGAGCCCGGTCGCCGCGGCGATCGCCGCCCGCGCCCCGGCCTTCGCGCCGGCGCGGCTCGAGGGGCGGATCGAGGCGGCGCGCAACCCGGAAGGCTCGCGCATCGCCGCGACGCTGTCGGGCACCGCCGGCGCCTCCGACCTTGCCGTCAAGGGCGACTTCTCGGGCCGTATCGATGCGCCGACCGAGGCCGTGGTCGGCCTGTCGCTGTCGCTCGCCAGCAAGGAATCGCGCGGCCTCCTCGCCCAGCTCGGCACGCCCGGCCTGCCCGTCGATTTCGGCGCGGCGAGCTTCACGGTCGATCTCGCCGGCGTGCCGCAATCGGGCCTCTCCGGCAAGGCCGCGCTCGCCCTCGGCGAGACCGGCCTGTCGGCCGAGGGCACGCTGACGCTCGCGGCCGGCGCCGCGCCGGTCTACGCGGCAAAGGTCGAGGGCAGGGCCGCCGACGTGGTGCCGCTGGCGCTCGCCGCCGGCCTCGCCATCCCCGGCCTCGGCGAGGTGACGCCGGCAAGGGTCGCCCTGTCGCTCGACGGCAAGGGCAGGACCGCACGGCTCGCCGATGTCGGCGGCGCCATCGGCGGACGCGGCTTCAGCGGTGCCGCGAACCTCGACTGGTCGCGCGGGGCCGTGTCGGTGAAGGGCGAGCTTGCCACCGACGAGGTCGATCTGCCCTGGCTGTTCGGCCTTGCCGTCGGCCCGGCGGCGGCCCTCGACGACGGCAGCGGCCGCGTCTGGTCCGAGGCGGCGTTTGCCGAATACCCGTTCGGCGATGCCTCGGTCGACCTCGCGGTCAAGGCCAAGCGGGTCTATCTGCCGTTCGACTACGCCCTTGCCGATGCCGCGTTCGGGGTCCGCACGACGCCTGCCGAGAGTTCGGTCGAGAACCTTGCCGGGTCGATCGGCGGCGGCCGCTTCGAGGGTCGGCTCGGCCTTCGCCGCGGCGCCGACGGCACCACCCTTTCCGGCCGGGTCCGGCTCGCCGACGCCGCGCTCGAGGAATTCGTCTGGCGCCGCGACGCCAGCCCGGTCGCCAACGGCAACCTCTCCCTTTCCGGCGAGTTCGAGGGCAGCGGCCACGCGATGACCGGCGTCATCGCCTCGCTCGGCGGCGGCGGCAGCTTCGCCATCCGCGACGCGACGGTTCGCGGGCTCAATCCGGTCGCCTTTTCCTCGGTGGTGCGCGCCGCCGACGCCGGCCTCGAACTCACCGCCGAAAAGGTGCGCGATGTCTTCGCCGGCCACCTCGATGCCGGCACGCTCGCCGTCGCCACGGCCGAGGGCGCCTTCGCCATCTCCGGCGGCGTCCTGCGCGCCCGCAACGTCTCGGTCTCGACCGAGAGCGCGACGACCCTCGGCGGCGCCTCGATCGACCTCGGCGCGATGACGCTCGACAGTTCCTGGACGCTCGCCGTCGATCCGGGGCCGGAGGAGCGCGTCGCCGGCGCCGAGCCGCAGGTGGCGATCGCCTTCACCGGGCCGCTCGCCGACCCGACCCGGCGGATCGATGCAACCGGCCTCACCGGCTATCTCACCGTGCGCGCCTTCGAGCGCGAGGTCCGCCGCATCGAGGAGATGCAGGCCGACATCCTCGAAAAGGAGCGCTTCGCCCGCGAGGCGCGGCGGCTGCGCGAACTGGAAGCACGGCGCGAGCGGGAGAGGAAGGCGGCAGCGGAGGCCGAGGCGCGGCGCAAGGCCGAGGACGCCGCCCGCCGCAAGGCCGAGGAAGAGGCGCTGAAGAAGGCCGTGGACGGGATGGGTGGCATGAACCTGAATGCCGGCCGGGGCGAGGCGGGACCGCTGATCCTCGTTCCGCCGCTCGGTGGCATCACCGCGCCGAACGATCCGGCGACCGGCGCGCCGCTGATCCTGACGCCGATCCGCTGATCGCGGCGGGGCGATGTCGAGAAGCCGGGCCGGTCAGTCCGTCGACGCACCCGCCCGGGCGCGATAATAGGCGAGAATGTGCTGGCGCAGGGCCGAGGACAGGTTCGTCTCGCCGCGCTGCTCGTCGATCTCGGCAACGAGCCCGGCGATGCTCTTGCCGCGCGCCGCGGCGATCTCCTCGAAGGCATCCCAGAAGCTCGCCTCGAGGGCGATGCTGGTGCGGTGGCCGCGGATGCTGATCGAGCGCTTGCGCAGCATGTCCGGATGGCTCAGGCGTCGGAGCTGTCGTCCGGCCGGTCGCGGCGATGGCCCTCGTGCCGGCGTCCGGCGAGGGTGTCGCGGGCCGCCTCGAGCGTTTTTTCCGCCTTGCTGCGGCCGTGCTTGGCCCGGTTCTCGGCGGCGCTCGCGGCCTTGTCGGCGCGTGCCTTGCCTTTTCGGAACTGACGCAGGTTGACGATCTCGCCCGACATCGGCACCTCCCGGGAAGCGATGGTCGCGGGCCGCCCCGGCATGCCGGAGCGGCCCTTGTCGATCAGTCCTCGATCGCCACGGCGACGAAGCGCAGTTCGGCGTTCTGGCCGGAGATGAGGAGCAGCGCCGACTTGCGGCCCTTGTCCTTCAGCGCCGCGACCTTGGCGGCGACCTCGGCCGGCGTCGTCACGGCTTCCTGCGCCACCTCGACGATCACGTCGCCCGGCTGGATGCGCTTTTCGGCGGCCGCGCCGCCCGCCTTCACGTCGACGACGACGACGCCCTCGACGGTCTCGGCGATCTTGAAGCGCTCGCGATATTCGCCGGTCGCCGGGGCGAGCGTCATGCCGAGCATTTCGGTGGTCTTCGGCGTCTCCGCCTTCGGGGTCGGCTCGCCACTGTTGGCGCCGACGATCTTCTCGCCCTCCTCGAGGCGGCCGAGAGCGACGTCGATCGTGACTTCCTCGCCCTTGCGCAGCACCTTGACCGGGACCGTCTTGCCGATCGCCGTATCGGCGACCATGCGCGGCAGTTCGCGCATTTCCGGCACCGGCCGGCCGTCGAACTCGATGATCACGTCGCCGGGCTGGATGCCGCCCTTCTCGGCCGGGCCGGTCTCGGTGACGCCGGCAACGAGCGCGCCGCGCGCCTTGCCCATGCCGAGGCTTTCGGCGATCTCGTCGGTGACTTCCTGGATGCGCACGCCGAGCCAGCCGCGCCGGGTCTCGCCGAACTGCTTCAGCTGTTCGACGACGTTGACCGCGATCGCCGAGGGAATGGCGAAGCCGATGCCGATCGAGCCGCCGGACGGCGAGATGATCGCCGTGTTGATGCCGACCACGTCGCCTTCCATGTCGAACAGCGGGCCGCCGGAATTGCCCCGGTTGATCGCCGCGTCGGTCTGAATGAAGTCGTCATAGGGGCCGGAATTGATGTCGCGGTTGCGAGCCGAGACGATGCCGAGCGTCGTCGTGCCGCCGAGGCCGAACGGATTGCCGATCGCCATCACCCAGTCACCGACGCGCAGCTTCTCCGACGAGCCGAACTTGACCGCGTGCAGCGGCTTTTCCGGCTTCACGCGCAGCAGCGCGAGATCGGTCTTGGAATCGCGGCCGATGATCTCGGCCTCGAGCTTGCTGCCGTCGTTGAAATTGACCGTCACCTCGTCGGCGTCCTGGATGACGTGGTTGTTGGTGACGACGAGGCCGGCGGGATCGATCACGAAGCCGGAGCCGAGCGACTGCACCTTGCGCGGCTTGCTGTCCTCCTGCTGCTGGCGATCGAAGAAGTCCTCGAAGAAGTCGCGGAACGGCGAGCCTTCCGGCAGGTCGGGCAGGGGGATGCCCTGCGGCGCCTTGACAGTCTGCCGGGTCGAGATGTTGACGACCGCGTCGACGAGGCCCTCGGCGATGTCGGCGACCGAGGCCGGCCCCTGGGCGCGGGCCGGGGCAGCAGCGATTGCCGTCCAGCCGATCACCGCCGCTGCGGCGATCGCAGCTACCCGCGTCGGCGCGAATGCCCGCCAGGAACGTTGCAGAAGGGCCATCTTCCGGTCTCCTCAGATGTGATGTCGATTCTCCCCGGGATGGGAGAGTTTGGCGCAGTTTGACTCAACAGAGAAAGCGATTTGAGCGTTTTGATGGCCGACGGCGGAGCCGGCGGTCGCCGGCCCCGTCATCGCTCAGCCGCGCACCAGCCAGACGACGACGAGCCCGAGCGTGGCCGCCATCAGTCCGGCATAGCGCAACGTGTTGTCCGGCACGTCGAGCATCATCGCGATCATCCGCTTCAGCCGGCCGGGCATGGCCGCGTAGAGCAGGCCCTCGATCACCAGGACGAGGCCGACGGCCGCGATGAAGTCGCTCATTGGCCGCCGTTCGTCATCGCCGGGGCGCCGGCCGCCGGAGCGTTCGGCGCCGGCTTGCCGTTGTTACCGGCCGGATTGCCGAAATACCGGAAGAAGCTGGAGTTCGGCGACAGCACCATGCGGGTGTCGCCCGAACTCAGCCCCTGCTCGTAGGCCAGCATCGAGCGATAGAAGGCGAAGAAGTCGGGATCCGATCCATACGCCTCGGCGAAGATCTTGTTGCGCTCGGCGTCGCCGTCGCCGCGGATCTGCTCGCTCTCGCGGTCGGCCTCGGCCTTGACGACGGTCGCCTCGCGGTTGGCCTGGGCACGGATGCGGCGGGCCGCTTCCTCGCCCTGGGCGCGGATCTCGGTCGCCTCGCGCTGACGCTCGGTTTCCATCCGGCGGTAGATCGCCTGGCTGTTGGCCTCCGGCAGGTCGGCACGGCGGATCTTCACGTCGATGACCTGGACGCCGATGTCGGCGGCCCGGGCGGTGACCCGGTCGCGGATACTCTCCATGAGCTGCGGCCGCTGATCGCGTACCACGGCGACGAAGCTGGCATCGGCGAGCACCGCGCGCAGCGACGACTGCACGAAGGTGGTCAGGCGGTTGTTGGCCTCGGCGATCGAGCCGCGCTCCACCGTTTGGAAGAAGCGCACCGGATTGGTGATCCGGTAACGGGCGAAGGCATCGACGACGAGACGCTTCTGGTCGGAGGCGATGACCTCCTGCGCCGGCATGTCGAGATCGAGGATGCGCCGGTCGATCAAGATGACGTTCTGGATGAACGGCACCTTGAAATAGATGCCGGGCTCGGTGATCGGCCGCTTCACCTCGCCGAACTGCAGGACGAGGGCCTGCTGCGTCGGGTAGACGATGAAGGCCGCCGAAACGAGGGCCACCACCGCGGCAGCGGCGATGATGAGGACTGCGCTGATGATGCCGGTCTTCATTACTTCGTCCCCCCGCTGGTCTGGCCGCCGGACTTGTTGAGCTGGTCGAGTGGCAGGTAGGGGACGACGCCGCCCGCCTTGTCGTCGAGAATGATCTTGTCGGTGCCGCTGAACACGCGCTCCATGGTCTCCAGGAACATGCGTTCGCGGGTGACTTCCGGCGCCTTCCTGTATTCGCCGTAGATCTTCAGGAAGCGGTCGGCCTGACCGCGCGCCTCGGCGATGTTCTTGTCGCGATAGGCGCTGGCGTCCTCGACGATGCGGGCCGCCTCGCCTCGGGCTTCCGGGATGACCTTGTTGGAATAGGCCTGCGCCTCGTTCTGGGCGCGCTCCTGGTCGGCGCGGGCCGCCTGGACGTCGCGGAAGGCGTCGATGACCTGCAGCGGCGGGTCGACCTTCTGCATCTGCACCTGGGTGATCTCGATGCCGGCCTCGTAGGAATCGAGCGCGCCCTGCATCAGTTCCTGCACCGAGGCTTCGATCTTCTGGCGCGCCTCGGTGATGATCGGCTGGATGTTGTAGCGGCCGACCATCTCGCGCATGGCGCTCTCGGCGACCGCCTTCACGGTGCCTTCCGGGTTCTGGATGTTGAAGAGGTAGGCAACGGCGTCCTTGATGCGCCACTGCACCTTGAAGTCGACGTCGACGATGTTCTCGTCGCCGGTCAGCATCAGGCTCTCTTCCGGCACGTCGCGGATGCCGCCGCGGCCGTCGGCGTCGCGAAGGCCGATGGTCATCTCGCGGATGGTCAGGACCTTCGGCGTGAACACCGCGCCGATCGGGTAGGGGAAGTTGTAATTGAGGCCCGGTTGGGTCTTGTCGTAGAGCTTGCCGAAGACGAGCTCGACGCCGAGCTCATCGGGCTGCACCCGGTAAAAGCCGCTGCCGAGCCAGACGAGGACGACCGCCACGACGGCGAGCGCGATGCCCTTGGCGCCGAGCGAGCTGCCGCCGGGCAGCATGGTCTTCAGGCGATCCTGGCTGCGGCGCAGAAGCTCCTCGAGGTCGGGCGGCTGTCCGCCGCCACCGCCATTGCCGCCGCCACCCTGCGGGCCGCTGCCCCACGGGCCGCCGCCGTTGCCGCCGCTGCCCCACGGGCCGCCGCCGCCTTTCCAACCGCCGCCGCTCTGATTGCTCCAAGGCATGAAGGGATCCTTGTCTCGGGAATTGCCCGCAAGCCCGAAGGCCGCGCGCCTGCTGAAACGAATGCGTCCGGCCGTCGAAAAGAGCCGAACCGACTGTTGCGCCGGGTTATAGGCGAACCGCTTGCGCCTTTCAACGAAAGCGCCCGCCGGCGAGCCCGCCCGCCACGTCTAGCCACAGGTGGGAACGAGGGTGGCCAAAGTCAAATGCCGCCTTGCGGATTTTCCTCGACGCGCTCGTAGACGACGAAGTCGAACGCGGCGCTGTCGCGCGGGCCGCGCGTGCCTTCCATGCGCGATGTCTCGCGCCATTCGGCCGCCTCGATCGGCGGAAAACGGGTGTCGCCCTCGGGCGTCGCATGGACCTCGGTCACGTAGAGCCGGTCGGCCGCGCCGATCGTCGCAGCATAGATTTCGCCGCCGCCGATGACGGCGATCTCGTCGGCGCCGCGCTCCGCCGCGAAGCGCTCGGCCGCCGCCAGTGCTGCCGCGATCGAGGGCGCGACGGTAACGCCGGGTGCCGAGAAGGCGGCATCGCGGGTGACGACGATGTTGTCGCGCCCGTCGAGCGGCTTGCCGATCGCCGCGAAGGTCTTGCGGCCCATGACGATCGGCTTGCCCATGGTGAGGCGGCGGAATTCCTTGAGGTCGGAGGAGAGCCGCCAGGGCATGCCGCCGGCGGCGCCGATCACGCCGTTGTCGGCGACCGCGACGACGAGGACGATGCGCGGCGTCATCGCCCGCGCCTCGCGAGGTCGCCGAGCGCCTTTCCGCTGACGCGGTACACCGTCCAGGCGTCCAGCGCCTCGGCGCCGAGCGACTTGTAGAAGTCGATCGCCGGGGTGTTCCAGTTGAGCACCCACCATTCGAAGCGCCCGAGCCCTTCGGCCTCGCAGCGGGCGGCGAGCTGCGTCAGCAGCGCTTCGCCGACGCCGCGCCGGCGCGCCTGCGGCCGCACGTAGACGTCTTCGAGATAGAGGCCGTGACGCCCGAGGAAGGTCGAGTAGTTGTAGAACCAGAGCGCAAATCCGGCCGGCTCGCCGTCGAGTTCGGCAATGTCGCAGAACGCCTTCGGCGCCTCGCAGAACAGCGAGGCAGCGACGCTCTCGGTCGTCGCCTCGACCATCGCCGACAGCTTCTCGTAGTCGGCGAGCTCGCGGATGAAGGAAAGGACCAGCGCCTCGTCGCCGGGCCGGGCAGGGCGGATCACGATGCTCATACCGCTACCTCGGCCTTGATGTGCGGATGCGGGTCGTAGCCCTCGAGGCTGAAATGCTCGAAGCGATAGTCGAAGATCGAGGCGATGCCGGGCGCGATCTTCAGCCTCGGCAGCGCCCGCGGCTCGCGGCCGAGCTGCAGCCGCGCCTGGTCGAGGTGGTTGGTGTAGAGATGCGCGTCGCCGAAGGTATGGACGAACTCGCCGGGGCGCAGCCCGGTCACCTCGGCCATCATCATCGTCAGGAGCGCGTAGGACGCGATGTTGAACGGCACGCCGAGGAAGACGTCCGCCGAGCGCTGGTAGAGCTGGCAGGAAAGCCGCCCCTCGGCGACGTAGAACTGGAACAGGCAGTGGCAGGGCGGCAGCGCCATGCGGTCGACATCGGCCGGGTTCCAGGCCGTCACCATCAGCCGGCGCGAATCCGGATTGCGGCGGATCTGCTCGACGACATTGGCGATCTGGTCGATGGTCGCGCCGTCGCGCCCCGGCCAGGAACGCCACTGATGGCCGTAGACCGGGCCGAGATCGCCGTTCGCGTCGGCCCATTCGTTCCAGATGGAAACGCCGTTGGCGTTGAGATAGGCGATGTTGGTATCGCCGGCGAGGAACCACAGGAGCTCGTGGATGATCGACTTCAGATGCAGCTTCTTGGTGGTCACCACCGGGAAGCCTTCGGCAAGGTCGAAACGCATCTGATGGCCGAACACCGACAGCGTGCCGGTGCCGGTACGGTCTTCCTTGCGCACCCCCTCCTGGAGAATGCGCTCGACGAGTTCCAGATAAGCCTTCATGGCATAGGCTTATATGCGATTCTGGCCGGTGCCGGCCGCAAATCCGAGCGCCGCGGACAATGTTCACAAGGAATGACCGAGGGAGGCCGACAATGGGCGAGGGCAGCGGAAACGATCGGGAGCACGGCCCGGTGATCGGCCCCAATTCGCTCGCCATCGTCGACTTCGTCCTCGACTGGGAGAAGGACGGCGTCCGCCACCGCGCCGAGAAGCGCCACCGCCGCATCAACATGTGGCGCGACATGTTCCCCGCCGGGCTCGATGCGGCGCTCTTCGGCCGCGGCGCCGGCGACGTCGTCGAGATCGATTGCCCGGTCGGCTCGCTCGTCGAGGACCGGGCGAAGGGCGAGGTGTTCGAGATCCGCGAGCGCGATTTCAAGCGCGACATCCTCACCGGCATGCGCGTCGAGCCGGACTTCGGTCGCTTCTATCCGCGCGGCATCCTTGAGGGCGTGCGCGGCACCTTTCGGCAGGATCGTCGGCCGTTCCGCTGCCTCGACCGCGCCGAGGACCGCCTGACGGTCGACTTCAACCACCCCTTCGCCGGCATTCCGGCCCGCCTCGCGGTGCGGATCGGCGAGGTCGCCGAACAGGGTTACGAGCAGGGCGGCCGGGTCACCGACTGGATGCACCAGATCAGCGACGGGCCGGGCATCGAGGCGCGGGCCGATGGCCTGCCGACGGACTTTTTCTTCGAGGGCGCCTTTTCCCGTGCCGTCGAGGAAGACGACGCGACGTTCTATGCCAAGCCGCGCATGACCGTGCATCTCGACAGCGCGGCGCTCGCGATCGTCGCGGAGATCTATGGCGAGGTGCTCGCCGACGGCATGGCGGTGCTCGACCTGATGTCGAGCCTCCATTCCCATGTTCCCGAAGGTCTGGAGCTGTCGCGCCTTGCCGGTCTCGGCCTCAACGCCGACGAACTCGCCGCCAACGCGCGGCTGACCGACCACGTCGTCCACGACCTCAACGCCGATCCCCGGTTGCCCTACGAGGATGCCGGTTTCGACGCCGCGATCTCGACGGTCTCGATCGAATACCTCACCGATCCGGTCGCCGTCGTCGACGAGGTGGCGCGGGTGCTGAAGCCGGGCGCGCCCTTCGCCGTCACCTTCTCGCATCGCTGGTTCCCGCCGAAGGTCGTCGCCGTCTGGCGCCAGGCCCACGCCTTCGAGCGCATCGGCCTCGTCACCGAGTATTTCCTCAGGACCGGTCGCTTCGCCGATCTGCGAACGATCTCGGTCGAGGGGCTGCCGCGGCCCGCCGACGATCCCTATGCGGGAAGCGAAGCCTTCTCGGACCCGGTCTTTGCCGTCATCGGCCGCAAGGTCGCGCGGTAGCCGTCGCCGCGCTCGCCCGGTCGATCGCGACAGCCGACCCGCAACAAGTTGCCGCAGGAAAGGAATCTCCTCTCCTGCGCCGGGGCGGACGTGCAACCGCCGTTCCGTCGTCGCACGGACCGTGCACCGGCCGCCGCGTCATCGATCGCCGCCGAAAATGCATTTGGATCAATGGCTTGGTTGCAGTTCCAGGAAAGCCTCGGTCGGTTGTGTCGGGAAATCGGCCGGGACCGAGTTTTTTGACCGATCGGTACGGCTAAGTTGTTGTTACCCTGATATTTTTCACGAGCAAAAAAGAATAGCCGGAAAACGATTATTTTACCACCGACGGTTTATCTAAGGGGTGGTGGAAGGCTCTTCCGGGGCCGGCGCGTCGCCGTTGCCGCTTGGGCAGGGCGACCATGAGGTCTCGGGTCACGGTTGGGTGCCGGCGATCCGAGGTGGGGACCGAATGACAAACAAGCTCAGCGGGCCGCATTTCTGCATGGGGACGGCCCGTGACATCTCAGAAAGGATCTTTCGCGAGCTCGTTCGGCGTGCCGAGCAGGCCGGCGGCCAGCTCACGACCGACGAAATCGCCGAACTTTCCGTCGCGTTCAACACCAAGATCGCCGGCAATTCGCGCGTCTTCGAAAAGATCTACGACGACTGCGTGGCGACCCACCGCGGCAACGGCTCGCGGGCGTTCAACCGCAAGACCCTGCCGGGCTTCGTCATGTTCGCCTACACGATCGATCTGATGAAGGCGGCCTTCCCGGGTCAGGGCGCGCGCGCCGGCAAGGGCTGGTACACCCACATGGCCGACGCGCTCATCGCCATCGCCGCCACGCCTCTCGGCCTCGACATCCCGGGCGTCGTCAACAGCGCCTACAACCACCTGTCGGTCGAGCGCGGCCAGGCGCTGACCATCGACGACATGGTCAAGGCGCAGGAGGTCGCCGAGGTCGTCGGCAAGTTCTTCATCCGGTTGCGCAACGCCACCGGCGAGGGCGCCGAGACGGAGAAGCTGAGCAGCGCCATCAACGACGTCCTCAGGAACGATCTCCAGCTCGTCGGCGCCAGCACCTTGCTTGTCAACAACTATCAGTGCCGCGATTTCATCCGCCGCCTGGAGACCGACAAGTTCCACAATCCCTACCGCAAAGCCATCTATCTGGCCGACAGCGGGCAGAGCGAATGCGCCTGAGCGACGGCACAGAAGCGCGCGCTCGCCATTGACACGCCGCCCCGAGCGGCAATTATCGTTCTTCCCGGTTCGACCAGGCGCAGGCCCCACCCGACAAAAGGAAGAACGATGATCCGCAACGCATTGCCGACTTTCGATTTCGGTCTCGGCGAGACCGCCGACATGCTGCGCGACACGGTGCGCGACTTCGCCGACGACCGGATCGCCCCGCGCGCCGACGAAATCGACCGCACCAACACCTTCCCGCGCGACCTGTGGCCGGAAATGGGCGCGCTCGGCCTGCACGGCATCACCGTCGAAGAGGAATACGGCGGCACGGGCCTCGGCTATCTCGAGCATTGCATTGCCATGGAGGAGGTCTCGCGGGCCTCCGCCTCGGTCGGCCTTTCCTATGGCGCCCATTCGAATCTCTGCATCAACCAGCTGCGCCGCAACGGCTCGGACGAGCAGAAGCGCCGCTATCTGCCGAAGCTGATGACCGGCGAGCATGTCGGCGCGCTCGCCATGTCCGAGCCGGGCGCCGGCTCCGACGTCGTCTCGATGCGCACGAAGGCCGAGAAGAAGGGCGACCGCTACATCCTCAACGGCTCGAAGATGTGGATCACCAACGGGCCGGTCGCCGACACCCTCGTCGTCTACGCCAAGACCGATCCGGAAGCCGGCCCGCGCGGCATCACCACCTTCATCGTCGAGAAGGACTTCAAGGGCTTCTCGACCGCCCAGAAGCTCGACAAGCTCGGCATGCGCGGCTCCGACACCGGCGAACTCGTCTTCGAGGATTGCGAGGTTCCCGAAGAGAACGTGCTCGGCACGGTCGGCAAGGGCGTCAACGTGCTGATGTCCGGCCTCGACTACGAGCGCGCCGTGCTCGCCGCCGGCCCGGTCGGCATCATGCAGGCCGCCGTCGACGTGGTGATGCCCTATCTGCACGAGCGCCAGCAGTTCGGCCAGCCGATCGGCAATTTCCAGCTCATGCAGGCCAAGCTCGCCGACATGTATTCGACGATGAACGCCTGCCGCGCCTATGTCTACGCTGTGGCCAGGGCCTGCGACGCCGGCCGGACCACCCGCGAGGACGCCGCCGGCGCCATCCTCTATTCGGCCGAGAAGGCGACGCAGGTGGCGCTCGACGCCATCCAGTGCCTCGGCGGCAACGGCTATATCAACGACTATCCGACCGGACGCCTGCTGCGCGACGCCAAGCTCTACGAGATCGGCGCCGGCACCAGCGAGATCCGGCGCATGCTGATCGGCCGCGAGCTGTTCAAGAAGTCGTCGTGAGCGCGGTGCCCGATCGCGACCGGGCGACAAGGGGAGGAAGGAACGTCATGCGCTTGGCAACGGCCCTCGTGGGCCTCGCCCTCATGGCCGCACCGGCCGTGGCGGGACAGAGCCCCTACGACACCACCTTTTCGGTCGCCTCGGGCTGGGGCGGCAAGGACGTCGAGATGCGCGCCGCGCCCGAGGCCGGCTCGGCCGTCGTCGGCACGCTGCCGAAGGACGCCAAGGGCATCGTCCTGCGCTGGTGCCGGCCGGAATTCAACTTCCGCAACTGGGCCTATGGCAGCCGCGACGGCCGCAAGGCGCAGCTCAAGGACAAGGCCTGCGAGATCGAGTGGAACGGCAAGGTCGGCTTCGTCGACGGCGACAGGCTCGTTCCGGAAGACTGATCCGGCGAGCGGCGCGGGCCGGCGGGCAGGGGAGCGATGGCCCTCAACCTCATCAAGCTGTGCGTCGGCGTCGAAACCGTCGAGGAACTGGCGGACTGGATCGCCCTGAAGCAGGCCGAACGGCGCGCCCGCAGCGAGCCGGCCGAGCAGATCCACACCACGCGCATGTCCCCCAAGCGCCGCGACGAACTGCTCGACGGCGGTTCGCTCTACTGGGTGATCAAGGGCTTCGTGCAGGTGCGCCAGCGTCTCGTCGACCTTCGCGAATTCACCGACGAGGCCGGCATTTCGCGCTGTCGCATCGTCATGGAACCGGTGCTGCACGCGACCGAGATGCAGCCGCGCCGGCCGTTCCAGGGCTGGCGCTACCTCACCGCCAAGGACGCCCCGCGCGACCTGCCGAAGGGCGGCGGCGCCGACGGCATCGACCCGGAAATGGCCCGCGCCCTCTCCGAACTCGGCCTGCTCTAAAGCGTTTCCAGGCGAAGTGGACACCGGTTCGTCGCCCGGAAACGCGGCAAATCAGACACTTGGAGCCTTTTCGCGATTCAACGAAAAGTGAAAAGGCGCTAGATCCGACCGCCGCTCAGACGCCGATATTGTCGATGAGGCGGGTGTTGCCGATCCGCGCCGCGGCGAGCAGGCGCACCGGCTCGCCGGCCTTCCGGACCGGTGCCAGCGTCTCGGCATTGCGCGCCGCGACGTAGTCGACGGCAAAGCCGGCGCGGGTCAGCGCCGCCGCCGAGGCCGCCGCGACCTCCTCGGGATTGTCGCCGGCGACGATCCGCTCGGCCGCGGCCTGCAACTCGGCATAGATCAGCGGCGCCAGCATGCGCTCTTCCTCCGAGAGGTAGGCGTTGCGGGAGGAGAGGGCGAGGCCGTCCTCCTCGCGCACCGTCGGCACGCCGACGACCTCCATCGGCATGTCGAGATCGGCGACCATGCGCTTGACGACGAGGAGCTGCTGGTAGTCCTTCTCGCCGAAGAAGGCGAGGTCGGGCAGCACGCGCAGGAAGAGCTTGGCGACGACGGTGGCGACACCGCCGAAGAAGTGCGGCCGGAAATCGGTCTCGAGGCCCTCGGCCGGACCGGTGACGGCAAGGCTGGTGGCATGGCCGGACGGGTACATGTCGGCGGCGGTCGGCGCATAGGCGAGCTCGGCCCCAATATCGCGCAGCGCCGCGACGTCGGTCTCGAGCGTTCGCGGATAGCGGTCGAAATCCTCGTGCGGGGCGAACTGGGCCGGATTGACGAAGATGGTGACGACCACCCGGTCGGCCCGTTCCTTGGCCGCCTGCACCAGATGCAGGTGGCCGGCATGGAGCGCGCCCATGGTCGGGACCACCGCGACGAGCTCGCCGGCGCCGCGCCATTCCGCGACGACCGCCCGCAGATCCTCCACAGTCGTAACGACCCTCGTCATGTCCCCAGGCTCCCGTCCGCAGTCCCGTTTGCGAGGCGGGTTTACCACGTCGGCAGGTGGAGGCCACCGGCTTATTGTAAAATTCCTGTAAAATCCGCAGTATTGCATGCAATCACAGGGTCTGGGGACGGCATCGGCACATGCAATCGCTCTACGAAGAGCCAAAGTCCGCACACGTCATCGTGGTGGCCAACGAGAAGGGCGGCTCCGGCAAGTCGACCATCTCGATGCACCTGATCGTCGCGCTCCTCAATGCGGGTCAGACGGTCGTCTCGATCGATCTCGACGCCCGCCAGGGCTCGCTCACGCGCTACGTGGAGAACCGCCGCCGCACCAAGGTCAAGGTGCCCGGTTCGATGCTCTCGCTGCCCGAGCATTTCGCCGTCGGGCGCGGCGAGGGCCAGCGCATCGCCGAGCGCGAGGCGGCCGAGTTCGGCTTCTTCGCCGACGTCCTGGAGAAGGTGCAGCGCCGCTCCGATTTCCTCGTCATCGACACGCCGGCGACCGACAGCTACCTGATGCAGCTCGCCCATTCGATGGCCGACACGCTGATCTCGCCGATGAACGACAGCTATGTCGATTTCGACGTGCTCGGCCGGGTCGATCCGGTGACCGGCGAGACCGTGGAAATCGGCCAGTACGGCAAGCTGGTGCGCGAGGCCGCGCGCAAGCGCCGGCTGATCGACGGGCGCCTCACCGACTGGGTCGTGCTGCGCAACCGGCTGACCCAGTTCGACAGCCACAACAAGCGCAAGATCCACGCGAGCCTGAAGGCGCTGACGCTGCAGCTCGGCTTCCGCCTGCACGAGGGCCTGTCGGAACGCGTCGTCTTCCGTGAACTCTTCCCGCTCGGGCTGACCGCGCTCGATCCGCTCGACGAGGCGATGCTCGGGCGCGAGCCGAGCTTCTCCCATCTCGCCGCGCGCCACGAGATCCGCGCGCTCCTCGCCGATCTGCGCCTGCCCATCGACGAAAAGGGCAAGCGCCGGGCCGAGGCACGCGAGACCTGGGCGCGCAGCCACACCGAGCCGCTGGAGCAGCACGACATCTTCGTCAACTGACGGGGAAGGCGGGGACGGACGAGGCAACGGGCGTCGCGATGCGGCGCCCGTCTTTCATTCGGGGGAAAGGCTCAGAAGCCGAATTCGACCGCCGGCCGGCCGGCCGGGTCGAGGACGCGCAGCTTGATTTCGCAGACCGGCTTCATCGAGCGGCGGACCCGCGCCTGATGGGTCAGGAGCTGGCTGATCATGTCGCTGGGGCGGCGGCTCTCGCCGGGGCGCCGGAACTCGGGCAGACGGACCGCCTCCTGGCGCGACGGACGGGCGGTGCCGCGGCTGGCGACGCCGAGGCGGCGGCCGAACTCGAGGATGTTGAGACTGCGCTTTTCCGTGGACACGGGGCTCTTCCCTCTACGCAACGCTACTGACTTGGCCGCCCGCTTACTGGGGCAGGGCCAGACACGCGATATCCTTCTGCTTCAGATCCTTGCACGCCGCCCAGGCCTTCGCCTTGTTGTCGAAGCCGGCGAACCGGGCCCGATAGAGCGTGGTGTCGCCCTTCGAGACCTTCTCGGTATAGGGGGAGGCCTTGGCCAGATGCCGGCGCGAGGCGGCGCGAGCCTCGTCGAGCAGCTGGTGGGCGTCGCCTTCGTCTGCGACGGCCGCGATCTGGATCACCCAGCCGGCCCGGGTGGCCGGGGCGTAGGCCGCCAGATGCGTCGCCTTGCTGTTGTCGCGACCGGCCGAGCCGGATGCGATCTCGACGGCCGCCTCGGGGCTTTCGGCGATGCTGCCGGTGGTCTCGTCGGGGCGTGCCTGCGGCACCGGCATGTCGGCGCCCTCGGCGATCTTCTGCTCGATGGTCGGGCGGGCCGAGGGCATCGGGGCGAGCGCGGCGACCGCCACCGGCGCCGGCGCCGGTGCGGGCACCGGCACGGCCGAGGCCATCAGCGGCGCCGGGCTCGGCGTCGGCACCTTGACGCCGCCGGCGCGGGCGATCAGCGGCGCGGTCCGCTTGCCGGACGAGGCGCGGCCGACATGCTTCTTGATCAGGGCGGCCATCTGCGCATCGCGGCTGCGGCCGGTCTTGCCGCCCATGACGACGGCGACGATGTGGCGCGGACCGCGCTTCACCGAGGACACGAGGTTGAAGCCGGAAGCCCGGGTGTAGCCGGTCTTGATGCCGTCGACGCCGCGCACCCGGCCGAGCAGCCGGTTGTGATTGGCGTAGGAGCGTCCCTTGTAGGAGAAGCTGCGGGTCGCGAAGAACTTGTAGTAGCTCGGGAAATGTTCCTGGATCGCGCGGCCGAGCAGGGCCTGGTCGCGGGCCGTGGTGCGCTGTTCCGGGTTGGGCAGGCCCGAGGCGTTGCGATAGGTCGTGCGGCTCATGCCGAGCGCACGCGCCTTCTTCGTCATGATCGCGGCGAAATTCGATTCCGTGCCGCCGACATGCTCGGCGACGACCGCGGCGACGTCGTTGGCCGACTTGGTGACGAGCGCGCGGATCGCGTCGCGCACCTTGATCGTCTGGCCGGGCTTGAGGCCGAGCTTGGAAGGCGCCTGCAGCGAGGCGTGCTTGGAGACCTTCATCTGCGTATCGAGCGAGACCTTGCCGGCCTCGAGCTGCTCGAACAGCACGTAGAGGGTCATGATCTTGGTGAGCGAGGCCGGATAGCGCAGGTCGTCGGCATTGGTCGCCTGCAGCACCTTGCCGGTCTTGGTGTCGATCACGATCGAGGCATATTTGGAATCGGCCCTGGCCTGGGAAACCGACCCGACCGACAGCGCTCCGGCCACAACGAAGGCCACGGCGGCAACAAGGACATTCTGTCCGACCCGGCGCAAAACGCGCGCCACACTACCGTACACCACGACTGAACCACCCATCTGACGGCGGGCGGGCCTCGGGACCCGACCTCCACCTCGACTATCAACGCGATCGCGAACGAAAGGCGACGGCGCCGTTACGCACACCGTCCGGTACCCGGAACGGCCCGATCGGCCTTTTCAGTCGGTGGCGTCGCGCCGCACCGACCGTCGCAAGTCCGTCCGTCGATCGGGGGCACGCTAGCGGCATCGCGGTTACCATTCCGTAAAGTCGGCGAGCGAAATGCGAGCGATGTTGCAGTGCAAAAAAAATCTTGACGCGATTGTGCAGTGCAGCTATGTTTACCGCAGTGCAACATGAACGCGCCGTACTGCCGAAATCCGTTCGGGACGAGGGTCGGTGCCTGCGAGGAGGGCTTCATCATGATGGACAAGATTCAGGACTTCCAGAAGATCGGCGGCGAGAATGCGGATCTGGCCATGAAGGCGTTCGGCGCCATGTCCAAAGGCCTGCAGGCGATCGCCACCGAGGCCGCCGACTACTCCAAGAAGTCGTTCGAAGAAGGCTCGGCCGTCCTCGAGAAGCTGATGGGCGCCAAGAGCGTCGACAAGGCCGTCGAGATCCAGACCGCCTATGCCAAGACCGCCTATGAGGGCTACGTCGCCGAAGTGACCAAGCTCGGCGAGATGTATGCCGACCTCGCCAAGGAGGCCTACAAGCCCTTCGAGGTGATGGTCTCCAAGAACGGCAAGTAATCCCTGGCTTTTCAGGGGCCGCCGCTGGCGGCACGGCGATCACGATTGCGCCCTCCTCGGTGAGTGAGCGCTGCTCGAGGCCCGGTCGAAAGACCGGGCTTCTTGCGTTTCGGGGCGCCGCCGCCGCCGCCCGTCGCCGTGAAGCGATTGCGCCGGGCATTGTTGGCCTTACAATTCCCAAACTTGGTCCTAGATTATTGGCAGTGTGGTCCGTCCCGGATTCGCAAGGCCCCGAGGGAACGACCGATGGTCGGTCGGGTGCCGCGGTGCGGGTGGGCCGCAAAGTGTGACAAGCTGGCATTTGATGCGACACGAAACGAACATGAGCAGGGGGAACGGCGGCGACAACGGTGACGGGGATCACGGTCGCGGCACGGAAATCGTCACCAAGATCCGGCCCAAGACCAAGCGCCCGTCGATGTACCGCGTGCTGCTGCTCAACGACGACTACACGCCCATGGAGTTCGTCATCCATGTGCTGGAGCGGTTCTTCCAGAAGAACCGCGACGAGGCCACGCAGATCATGCTGCATGTCCATCACAACGGGGTCGGGGAGTGCGGAATTTTCACCTACGAGATCGCCGAGACGAAGGTGACCCAGGTGATGGATTTCTCGCGCAGGCATCAGCATCCGCTTCAATGCGTCATGGAAAAAAAGTGAGGTCGAGCCGTGCCGTCTTTTTCTCGCAGCCTTGAGAAGACCGTTCATCAGGCGCTCGCCCTCGCCACCGCGCGGGCGCACGAGTTCGCCACGCTCGAGCATCTCCTGCTGGCCCTGCTCGACGATCAGGACGCGGCCGCGGTGATGCGCGCCTGCAACGTCGATCTCGACCTGCTGCGCCGCAACCTCACCGACTATGTCGAGACCGAGCTCGACCCGATGGTCGCCAATGCCGGCGAGGAGGCCAAGCCGACCGCCGGCTTCCAGCGCGTGATCCAGCGCGCCGTCATCCATGTCCAGTCGTCGGGCCGCGAGGAAGTCACCGGCGCCAACGTGCTCGTCGCGATCTTCGCCGAGCGCGAGAGCCATGCCGCCTATTTCCTGCAGGAGCAGGACATGACCCGCTTCGACGCGGTCAACTACATCAGCCACGGCATCGCCAAGCGGCCGGGCCTGTCCGACACCAAGGCGGTGCGCGGCGTCGACGAGGAGGCCGCCACGACCGACGAGACCGAAGGCCCGACCAAGAAGTCCGACGCGCTCGACGCCTATTGCGTCAATCTCAACGACAAGGCGCGCGAGGGCCGCATCGATCCGCTGATCGGCCGCGACAGCGAGATCAGCCGCGCCATCCAGGTGCTGTGCCGGCGCCAGAAGAACAACCCGCTGCTCGTCGGCGACCCCGGTGTCGGCAAGACGGCGATCGCCGAGGGCCTCGCCCGCCGTATCGTCCGCAACGAGGTGCCGGACGTGCTCACCGATTCCACGATCTTCGCCCTCGACATGGGCTCGCTGCTCGCCGGCACGCGCTATCGCGGCGATTTCGAGGAGCGGCTGAAGCAGGTCGTCAAGGAGATCGAGGATTATCCCGGCGCGATCATGTTCATCGACGAGATCCACACGGTGATCGGCGCCGGCGCCACCTCGGGCGGCGCGATGGATGCCTCGAACCTGCTGAAGCCCGCCCTGCAGAGCGGCACGATCCGCTGCATCGGCTCGACCACCTACAAGGAGTTCCGCCAGTTCTTCGAGAAGGATCGGGCGCTGCTCCGGCGCTTCCAGAAGATCGACGTCAACGAGCCGAGCGTCGAGGATGCGATCGAGATCCTGAAGGGCCTGAAGCCCTATTACGAGGACTACCACAAGGTTCGCTACACCGGCGACGCCATCAAGGGCGCCGTCGAGCTCGCGGCCCGCTACATTCACGACCGCAAGCTGCCCGACAAGGCGATCGACGTCATCGACGAGACCGGCGCCTCGCAGAAGCTGCTGCCCGAGTCGCGGCGCAAGAAGACGATCGGCCTCAAGGAGATCGAGGCGACCGTCGCGACCATGGCCCGCATTCCGCCCAAGACCGTCTCCAAGGACGACGCGGAGATGCTGCAGAGCCTCGAGGCCAATCTGAAGCGCGTGGTCTACGGTCAGGACAAGGCGATCGAGGCCCTCTCGGCGGCGATCAAGCTCGCCCGCGCCGGCCTGCGCGAGCCGGAAAAGCCGATCGGCAGCTATCTCTTCTCCGGCCCGACCGGCGTCGGCAAGACCGAGGTCGCCCGCCAGCTCGCCGAGAGCCTCGGCATCGAGCTGCTGCGCTTCGACATGTCCGAATACATGGAGCGCCACACCGTCTCGCGGCTGATCGGCGCGCCTCCGGGCTATGTCGGCTTCGACCAGGGCGGCCTTCTGACCGACGGCGTCGACCAGCACCCCTATTGCGTGCTGCTGCTCGACGAGATCGAGAAGGCCCATCCCGACCTCTTCAACATCCTGTTGCAGGTCATGGACCACGGCAAGCTCACCGACCACAACGGCAAGCAGGTCGATTTCCGCAATGTCATCATCATCATGACGACGAATGCGGGCGCCTCCGACATGGCCCGTGCGCCGATGGGCTTCAGCCAGAAGAAGCGCGAGGGCGACGACACCGAGGCGATCAACCGGCTGTTCACGCCGGAATTCCGCAACCGTCTCGACGCCATCATCGCCTTCGACAGCCTGCCGGCCGAGGTCGTGCGCCGGGTCGTCGAGAAGTTCGTCATGCAGCTCGAGGCCCAGCTCGCCGACCGCGGCGTCACCTTCGAGCTTTCCGACGCGGCGACCGCCTGGCTCGCCACCGAGGGCTACGACGAGCGCATGGGTGCCCGGCCGCTCGGCCGCGTCATCCAGGAGCACATCAAGAAGCCGCTCGCCGACGAGGTGCTGTTCGGCCGTCTCGTCAAGGGCGGCACGGTCCGCGTCGATCTCGAGGAGGTCGACGGCAAGAAGGGCCTGAAGCTCGAGGCCGTCGAGGATGTGCGGGTCAAGCCGAAGACCGACCCGGACGTCGCCAAGAAGAAGCCGAAGGCCAAGGCCAAGCCGCGCCGCCGCGCGGCCCCGGTCGCGGCGAAGAAGAAGCCGGCACCGCCGAAGGAGCCCGAGCCGACCGCCGAGCCGGTGCGCGGCAAGAGCCCGGTGCCCAAGCTGCCACGCCCGAAGAAGTGACGCCGGCCGCCGGGCGGCCGGAGTGACGAGAGGTGAGCGGATCCGAGCGGGTCCGTTTGCCCGTTTTCCGAAGGATCGAGGGCAGGGGGCATGTCGGACCGTCACGGCTCCGTCGAGGAAGATGCTGTCGAGCGGCCCGCGCGGTACTGGGTACTGCGCGGCATCGCCGGCATCGTCTCCGTCCCGCCGCTGATCCTCGTCTCCGCCTTCATCGGCTTTGGCGCGCTTGCCCGCGATACCGGGCTCGATCTCGGCCACACGGTGGTGATGACCGGCATGGTCTGGGCCCTGCCGGCGCAGATCGTCCTCATCGGCGCGATCTCGGCGGGCACCGGCATCGCCGCGACGATCGCCGCCGTGACGCTCTCCTCGGTCCGCCTCCTGCCGATGACGATGTCGGTGATGCCGCTGATGCGCACCGAGAAGACGCCGCGCGCCGTGCTGCTCTGGCTGTCGCACTACATCGCCGTGACCGCCTGGGTCGAGGCCATGCGCAAGCTGCCGGCCCTGCCGCGCTCGGCCCGCGTGCCCTATTTCGCCGGTTTCGGCACGACCCTCATCCTCCTCAATCTCTGCGCCGTCTCGACCGGCTACCTGATGGCCGCGGTCGTGCCGCCGCAGATCGCCGCCGGCCTCGCCTTCCTGACGCCGGTCTATTTCCTCATTTCGCTCTCGGCCGCGGCCCAGCTCACCGCCGACCGGGCGGCGCTCGCCCTCGGCCTCGTCTTCGGGCCGGTGTTCCACCTCGTCGCGCCGGAATTCGATCTGATGTGGACCGGCCTCGTCGCCGGCACGCTCGCCTTCCTCGTCCATCGCTGGAGGCGGCGCCGATGAACACCGGTTTCTGGTCGCTCGACGCCACCTGGTGGCCCTATGTCTTCATCCTCGTCGCCGGCTGGCTCGCCACCGACATCTGGCGCTTCCTCGGCGTCTTTCTCTCGGACCGGCTGACCGAGGAGAGCGAGGCGCTGATCTTCGTGCGCTCGGTGGCGACCGCGCTCGTCGCCGGCGTGATCGCCAAGCTGATCGTCTTTCCCGGCGGGGCGCTCGCCGCCGCGCCGATGGCCCTGCCCCTTGCCGCCGTCGCCGCCGGCATGGGCTTCTTCTGGGGCGTGCGCCGCAATCTCTTCCTCGCGATCCTTGCCGCCGAGGCCGTTCTCGTCGGCGGCTCGCTGCTCCTCTAAACCGAATCTCAATCGCTCGCGGCTAAGGTCCTGCCCATCGAAGGCAAGCGCCGGAGCGGCCGCATGAAGCTCGAAGCCCGGGTGAAGATCGCGATGATCCTCGTGATCGTCGTCCTCGACGCCGTCTGGATTTCCGTCTCGAACGTCCGCTTCGACTGGCCGGGCGCGGTGCAGCTCGCCGTCGTCGCGCCGGTGCTGGCGCTCGTCTGGGCCTATTACGCCTTGCGCCGGGGCGAGCCGGCGCTCGCGACGATGGCCCGCGAGACGCTGTTCCTGCTGGTGTTTTCCGGGGCGACGGCGCTCTTTTCCTATCTCGTGACGAGCCTTGGCCTGCCCACGATCGACGAGACCCTGGTCGCGGTCGATGCCGCCATCGGCTTCGACTGGATGGCCTATGTCGGCTTCGTCAATGCGCGGCCCTGGCTCGGCGATCTCTCGACGCTGTTCTATCTCTCCTCGCTGCCGCTGATCGCGCTCGCCGTTGCCGTACTGCCGCTGATCGGCAAGGCCGACCGCGCCGAGGAAATGCTGATGACGGTGATGATCGGCGCGCTCGTCGCCATCCTCGTCTCCGGCCTCCTGCCGGCGAGCGGGGCGCTCGCCTACTACAAGCCGCCGGCCGAGTTCTACCTGCAGAACGGGCCGCTGGTCGATCTCGCCTACAAGCAGACCTTCTTCGATCTGCGCGACGGCGCGCCCGTGCTCTTCTCGCTCGCCGAGCCGAAGGGCCTCATCGCCTTTCCGTCCTATCACGTGGCGCTCGGCGCGATCCTGATGCTGTCGCTGCGCGACATGCCGCGCTTCCTCGTGCCGGTCGTCCTCGTCAACGGCACGATGATCCTGACGACGCCGATCGACGGCGGCCACCACATGATCGACGGCCTTGCCGGCCTCGTCCTCGGCCTCGTCTCGTTCCGCCTGTCGCTCGGGCTGCGGGCGCTGATCGCCCGCCGCGAGGCGAGCAGGGCCTCCGGCGCCGCCATCCCGGCGCCGGTTCCGGCCGAATAGGATCTTTCCGCAGAATCAGCCCTCGAGCGCGGCGCGGAGCTTCTCGGCGTTGGCGGCGAGAACCGCGTGGTCGGCCATTTCGCCGGTATAGGGCGGAATCGAGACGCCCTCGAAGCGCGGCACGATGTGGAAATGCAGGTGGAACACCACCTGACCGCCGGCCGGCTCGTTGAACTGCAAGAGCGAGATGCCGTCGGCGGCGAAGGCCTTCATCACGGCGCGGCCGATCTTCTGCACCGTCGCCATGGTGTGGCCGAGCGAGTCGAACTCGACGTCGAGAAGGTTGCGCGCCGGCTTCTTCGGGATGATCAGCGTATGGCCGTCGCAGCGCGGCATGATGTCCATGAAGGCGTAGCTGTGCTCGTCCTCGTAGACCTTGTGGGACGGAATCTCGCCGCGCAGGATCTTCGCGAAGACGTTGTCGTTGTCGTATGCCGGAGCCATGTCGCACCCTCGATGAGAACCGTTCGGCCTGTTGTTTCAGGGGCGGCAGGGCGGGTCAAGGGGTCGCCGTGTCGCCGCCGCGCCGGTAGGGGCCGGCCTGCGTCAGCGCCTCGGCTTCCAGCGCCACATGCGCCCGCTCGTGGACGAGATAGTCGGCGACGGCCCGGCGCAGGGACGCATCGGCGATGAAATGCGCCGAGCGCGTCTCGACCGGCAGATAGCCGCGGGCGAGCTTGTGGGTTCCCTGCGCGCCGGCCTCGACGCGCTCGAGGCCATGGGCGATCGCATAGTCGATCGCCTGGTGGTAGCAGACCTCGAAATGCAGGAACGGCTGGTCCTCGATCGCGCCCCAGTAGCGGCCGTAGAGTGCGTCCGAGCCGATGAGGTTGAGGGCGCCGGCGATGCGCTTGCCGCCGCGCGAGGCGAAGACGAGGAGCAGCTTGTCGGCCATCGTTTCGGCAAGGAGCGAGAAGAAACGCCGGTTGAGATAGGCCCGGCCCCATTTGCGCCCGCTGGTGTCGAGATAGAACTCGAAGAAATCGTCGAGATGGGCCTCGGTGATGTCGCGCCCGCCGACCCAGTCGATCGCGATGCCGTCGGCGAGTGCCTCGCGCCGCTCCTTCTTCAGGGCCTTGCGCTTGCGCGAGGCGAGGGTGGCGAGGAAATCGTCGTAGCTCTTGTAGCCGGCATTGACGAAGTGGAACTGCCGGTCGGTGCGGGCGAGCCAGCCGGCCTCGGCGAAGGTCTCGGCATCTTCGGGGAGGAGGAAGGTCGCGTGCACCGAGGAAGCACCGAGGCGCCGGCAAAGCTCGACGGCGGCCGCGGCGAGCAGCCGCCGGTCCTCGGCGGCGCCGGGGTTCGGGCGCACCAGCAGCCGCCCGCCCGTCACCGGCGTGAACGGCACCGACATCTGGAGCTTCGGATAGTAGCGCCCGCCGGCCCGCTGCCAGGCGTCGGCCCAGGCATGGTCGAAGACGTATTCGCCGTAGGAATGGCCCTTGAGATAAAGCGGCGCGACGGCGGCCGGGCGCCCGTCCGGGCCGTCGAGGACGAGATGCTGCGGCAGCCAGCCATGCTCGCCGGCAACGCAGCCCGAGCGCTCGAGGGCGGAAAGGAAATCGTGGGAAACGAAGGGGTCGTAGCGCCCGCCGGTCGCGGCCTGCGGGTTGGCGCAGGCGTCCCAGTCTTCCCTGCCGATCTCGTCGAGACCGGCAATGACCGTGATCGCCCGTTCCGTCATGCCTGTTCCCGCCAGTGAGCTGCGCTGCGAGGGGAGGTAAGGGAGTGCGCCGCCATCTCAAGGCGTCCCGGGCACGAAACCCTCGAAGATCATCTGGTCGGCATAGCGCGCGGCGCGGGCGCGCTGCTCGGCGCTGCGCACCGTCCAGGTCAGCAGCGGCCGGCCGAGGCGCCGGAGCACGAGCGGCGCGGCGGCGGGCAGGCCGTCGATGTCGTAGGCGACGAATTGCGGCCTCGAGCGGTGGGCGTGCAGCATGTGGCGAAGCTGGAAGCGCTGCCAGGCGGTGAGGCCGTAGCGGTTCCAGTAGGCGAGATCCCGGTACTGCTCGCCGACGATGCCGCGGGTAAGCCCCGGCGCGATCTCGGCAAGCGCCGCGATCGGCCGCGGATCGAACGACATCGCCGCGACCGGTCCGTCATAGCCGGCGCAGAGTTCCGCGACGCGGGCCGCAAGGCCCGGCGCCTCGGTCCACAGGCTCTTGATCTCGACGACGAGCGTCACCTTGCCGGCGACCTGTTCGAGGAGCTCGCCGAGGGTCTGCATCCGGTCGCCGGTGTCGCGGAAGGCGACCTTGCGAAGCTCGGCGGCGGAGCGCTCGGCGAGCGGCCCGGTCTCGCTCGTCAGCCGGTCGAGGCGACTGTCATGGAAGACCATCGCCTCGCCGTCGGCGGAGAGCTGCACGTCGCACTCGATCGAAAAGCCGTTCGCGATCGCCGCCGCGAAGGCCGAGCTGGTGTTCTCGATGATGCCCCGCGAAGCCTCGTGCAGCCCGCGATGGGCGACCGGCCGCGCCGTCAGCCAGCCGAGTGCGGACATGCGTCACTCCACTTCGACGATCGCGTCGATCTCGACCGAGACGCCGAGCGGCAACACCGGCGCGCCGACCGCGAAGCGGGCGTGGCGGCCGCGCTCGCCGAGCACCTCGACCATCAGGTCCGAGGCGCCGTTGATGACGGCCGGCTGTTCGGTGAAATCGGCGGTCGAGGAGACGAAGCCGCCGAGCTTGACGACGCGGCGGATGCGGTCGAGGTCGCCGAGGGCGGCCTTGCACTGGGCGAGGATGTTGATCGCGCATTGCCGCGCCGCCGCCTTGCCGGCGGCGACGTCGAGGTCTTCGCCGAGCCGTCCCTTGTGGCCGACATTGCCGCCGACGAACGGAATCTGGCCGGAAATGAAAAGCAGATTGCCGCTCTGGACGAAGGGCACGTAGTTGGCCGCCGGCGCCGGAGCGCTCGGGATTTCGATGCCGAGTTCCTTCAGTCGGGCTTCCGTTGCGCCGCTCATGCTGCCTCCGTCTCGTCGCTGTTGTCGTCGGCGCCGAGCTTATCCGATCGCCTTTGCACCGCGCCATGGTTTTGACAGAAGGCCGGCGGAGCATCCGCGCCGCGGAAAGAAGACGACGCGCCCGATTATCTGCTATGACGACGCACTTCGCCGCTCGGGCCCGCACCGGGGCCGATCGCGAAAGGGAGTGTTGCAATGCCGATGAAGCTCTTTGCCCGGATCGATCTCACGCTGCGCCTTGCCGGTATCGCGATGCTCGCGCTGCCCGCCGTCGCATTGGCGCAGATGCCGGGCCTTGCCAACGATCCGACCGCGCCGCAGGCGGCACCGGCCGCGCCGATCGCGCTGCTGCCGCATCGCGCCGTCTATGACCTGAGCCTCGGCCAGGAAGTCGGCACCGGCGGCATCGCGGCGCTCCGCGGCCGCATGGTCTACGAGTTCACCGGCGCGGCCTGCGAGGGTTACGGCGTCAATTTCCGCTTCGTCACCGACATCACCGACACCGAGGGCGGGCGCCGTGTCAGCGACCTGCGCTCGACCTCGTTCGAGGGTGGCGCCGGCGAAAGCTTCCGCTTCCTCACCCAGAATTTCCTCGACAACAAGATGTCCGAGGAAGTGAAGGGCAGCGCCGAGCGCAACAAGGACGGCAGCCTCGACGTCACCACCACGGCGCCGGCCACGAAATCGGTTTCCTCGCAGGGGCCGGTGCTGCTGCCGACCGAGCACCTCATCGAGACGATCGCCAAGGCCCGCGCCGGCGAGCGCTTCTTCGACGCGCCGATCTTCGACGGCTCGGAGAATGGCGACAAGTTCTTTGCGACCGCCTCGGTCATCGGCCCGGCGGCGGCGCCGAAGGCCGACGATCCGGAGCTCGCGGCGATCCCGGACGTGTTCCGCCAACTCCCGACCTGGCCGGTGGCGCTGACCTATTTCGACCCGACCGAGGGCACCGGCGAACTCACGCCGGTCTACAAGCTGAGCTTCGATCTCTACGACAACGGCGTCAGCCGCGGCGTCTCGATGGATTACGGCGATCTCATCATCGACGCCCGCCTCGTCGAGCTGCAGCTCCTCGATACGCCGGCCTGCGCCCGCGCCAAGTAGGCGCCGCGCCGGCGCTCAGTCCTCGTCGGGCGGCATCTGCGCCGGCTTGACGCGCCGGCCCGCCGGGGCCGTGAACTCCGCCGTCAGCCCGAGCGCGACGGTCTTGTCGCCGAACTTCGCCCGCACCTTGTCCATCGCCCGTTCGGCCGCCGCCCGGCGCCCGAGGCCGTCGTCGACGAGGTCGACCGGGTCGGCGTCGCGCGGATCGACGAGATCGGTGACGCCGATGCCGATGAGCCGGAACGCCGTCCCGTCCGCCTCTCGCGCGAGAAGATCGTCGCCGGTGCGGAAGATGCGGTCGGCGAGCAGCGTCGGGTCGGCGAGGCGCCGGTTGCGGGTCCGCTGCTTGAAATCGGCCGTTTTCAGCTTCAGCACCACGGTATGGCCGGCAATCCCGGCCGCTTTCAGCCGCGCCGAGACTTTCTCCGAGAGGCGCCGGAGGACGCGCCGCAGTTCGGCAAGATCGGCAATGTCGGTCTCGAAGGTCGTCTCGGCGCTGATCGAGCGGGCCGGCTGGTCGGGCTCGACGCGCCGATGGTCGATGCCGCGGGCAAGGTTGAAGAGCCGGGAACCCAGGCTGCCGTAGCGCTTGGCGAGGGTTTTTTCGTCGAGTGCCTGCAGGTCGGCGATGCGCCGGACGCCGTCCCCGGCGAGGCGCGCTTCCATCGCCTTGCCGACGCCCCAGATGAAGCCGACCGGGCGCGGGGCGAGGAATGCCGCCGCTTCCGACTGGCCGATGACCGAGAAGCCGCGCGGCTTTTCGAGGTCCGAGGCGATCTTGGCGAGGAACTTGTTGGCGGCAAGGCCGACCGAGACCGTGATGCCGATCTCGCGCTCGACCCTCTGGGCAAAGCGCACCAGCGTCTCGGCCGGCGCCATGCGGTGCACCTTCTCAGTACCGGCGAGGTCGAGGAAGGCTTCGTCGATCGACAGCGGCTCGACGAGCGGCGTCAGCGCCAGCATCTGCGCCCGAACCTCGCGCCCGACGGCGGCGTATTTGGCCATGTTCGGCCGGATGACGACGGCATCGGGGCAAAGCTCCAGCGCCTTGAACATCGGCATCGCCGAGCGCACGCCGCTGATCCGCGCGATGTAGCAGGCCGTGGAGACGACGCCGCGGCGCCCGCCGCCGATGATCACCGGCCGGTCGAGGAGGGCGGGATCGTCGCGCTTCTCGATCGCGGCATAGAAGGCGTCGCAGTCGACATGGGCGGTCGACAGGGCAAAGAGTTCGGGGTGGAAGAGCACGCGCGGACTGCCGCAGGCCGGGCAGCGGTCGCGCCCCGCCGGCACCCGTGCCGCGCAGTCGCGGCAGAGCCCGTCGCCCGTCTCGTGCCCGTTTTCGGCCATAGGCGAACTCCCGGGCGGGACGCCCGCAAGATCGGTTCGGTCAGTCGTTCCAGAGCCGCGCCGCGCCGCGCACGCCGCTCGCATCGCCATGCACCGCCTTGCGGACAGTGACGCGCGGCAGGCGGGCGAAGACCCATGGTAGCACGGCGCCGGGCAATCGTTGATCGAGGCCGGGCATGTTGGAAAGCCCGCCGGCGAGCACGATGACGTGCGGATCGAGAATGTTGACGATCGCCGCGACGGCGCGCCCGAGCCGGTCGAGATGGCGGTCGAGGGTCGCCTGGGCATTCGGGTCGGCGGGAGCCCGCGCGATGATCGTGGCGGCGTCGAGTTTCTCGCCGGTCACCCGGAAATGGTCGGCGGCGAAGGACGGTCCGGCGACCCAGGTCTCGAGGCAGCCATGCTTGCCGCACCAGCATTTCTGCCCCGGCGTCTCGTCCGGTTTCGGCCAGGGCAGGGGATTGTGACCCCACTCGCCGGCGATGGCGTTGGGGCCGGCGAGAAGGTGGCCGTCGATGACGACGCCGGCGCCGCAGCCGGTGCCGAGGATGATCGCGAAGGACGATGCCGCACCCGCTGCCGCTCCGTCGTAATTCTCTGAAAGCGCGAGACAATCGGCGTCGTTGGCAA
Organism: Pseudomonadota bacterium; assembly: GCA_029572955.1. Classification (GTDB taxonomy): domain Bacteria; phylum Pseudomonadota; class Alphaproteobacteria; order Rhizobiales; family JAKPQE01; genus JAKPQE01. The sequence continues at coordinate 15,050 of JAKPQE010000150.1, read as the reverse complement.
GCCGGACCTCGCGCCCGAGGGCAGCTTCGAGGTCGCGCCCGAACGGCTGGTCGTTGAGCCAGGTCGAGTTGCCGTTCTGCACCTTGCCGTCGACCGGCGAGATCGAGCCGGGCATGCCGATGCCGACCGTGCCGCGCTTGCCCGTCGTCCTCTCGGCCTCGGCGACGAGCGCGGCGATCGCCTCGACGGTGCCGGCATAGTCCTCGCGCGGCGTCGGCACGCGCTTCTCGAACGCCACCCGCTCGTCCGGGTCGAAGGCGATGAGGGCGATCTTGGTGCCGCCGAGATCGATGCCAATGCGCAGATCGGGAATGGCTGCCATGGCTCAGGCCTTTCTGGTCGCGGCGTCGATCGCGGCGCGGATGAAGTCGCCGGTCTCGGTCCAGGAATTCGACCGCAGCGCGATGCCGTCGATCGGATCGACGAGGTCGAAGAAGCGCCGGTCGGCGACGAAATGGATGACGTGATCGGCCGCCGCCGCGTCGCGCACCGACACGATATTCGACGGGCTGTCGTCGAGGAAGAACACCGGCCGCCCGCCGGTCGCGGCGAGTCGCCCGACCGCCGGTCCCTTCGGGCCCTCGTTGGCGACGACCGGATAGGGCACGCCGTGATCGACCAGCATCTCGGCCCGCGTGTCGCGATAGGCCTTCGGCAGATTGGTGAGGAAGACGATGTCGGCGACGGCCTCGAGCGCGGCGAGGGCGTCGATCGCGCCCTCGACCGGGCGCTGGCGGGCCGTCTCGCGGGCGAAGAATTCGTCGAGCAGCCGGCCGACCTCGGCCTGGGCGATGGCGGTTCCGTCGTCGAGGCGCTCGATATTGCCGGTCAGGCCATAGGAGCGGGCGACGAGCCGGAAGCCCGAATCGGCGAGGTAGGTCTCGAACGGACCAATGAACGACAGCACCACCTCGTCGACGTCGCACACGACGAGCGGGCGCCCGCTGAGGCGGACGGCGGTGATCTGTTCGGCGGTGTGGCTGGCGACGCTCAAGGCTCGATGCCGTCCCGCGGCCGCGTGCGGGCGAGTACACCGCGGGCCGCCTCGATCCGCTCCGGGCTCGCGCCGGCCGATTCGGCGAAGACGAAGAGTTCCGACTGGTCGGCGAGCACGTGATCGAGCACGGCGACGAGAAAGCCGGGTTCGGCCGCCGCCGCCCTCAAGGTCTCCGGACCAAGGCCGGTAAGGGCGAGGAATCGGCCGAGACGCTCGGGTTCGCCGGCGATGAAGGCGAGCGCGGCCACGGCCAGCGCTTGCGCTGCTTCGACGTCGATCGCGGCATCTCTCGGCGGCATTCGGCGGTCCTGTTTGTTATTCCGAAAGGTATTTCCGGTAGGGTCGAGACGGTTAGTGGACGATCGCAAAGCCGTGATCCGCACCGCCGCCCTGTGCCGAGGGGACCCGGCAAAGGCGGCGCAACCCGTTCGGGGAGCATAGCGGGCTGCCGAATCCTGCGTCAACGCGCATGGCAGCAACGACGGCGAGCGGGGAGAGAGGGACTGATGACGAAGACCGTGATGATCGTGGAGGACAACGAGCTCAACATGAAGCTCTTCCACGATCTGCTGGAGGCGCACGGCTACAGCACCATCGAGACCCGCAACGGGCTCGAGGCGCTGGATCTCGCCCGCGCCCACCGTCCCGATCTCATTCTGATGGACATCCAGCTGCCCGAGGTCTCCGGCCTCGAGGTCACCAAGTGGATCAAGGAAGACGACGAACTGCGCCGGATACCGGTGATCGCCGTGACCGCTTTCGCCATGAAGGGCGACGAGGAGCGGATCCGGCAGGGGGGATGCGAAGCCTACATTTCCAAGCCGATTTCGGTGGCCAAGTTCATCGAGACCGTGCGGGCCTATCTCGGCGAAAGCTGAGGACTGGAAAAGCGGCAGGACCGAGGGGACGAAAATGACTGCACGCATTCTGGTGGTTGATGACATTCTGGCGAATGTGAAGCTGCTCGAGACGCGGCTGACCGCCGAGTACTTCGAAGTCGTGACCGCCATGAACGGGCCGGACGCCCTCGAGATCTGCGAGCGCGGCCAGTGCGACATCGTTCTTCTCGACGTCATGATGCCGGGCATGGACGGCTTCGAGGTCTGCCGGCGGCTGAAGGGCAATCCGCGCACCGCGCATCTGCCGGTGGTCATGGTGACGGCGCTCGACCAGCCGTCCGATCGCGTTCGCGGCCTCGAGGCCGGCGCCGACGACTTCCTGACCAAGCCGGTCAACGACCTCGCGCTCATCACCCGCGTGCGCAGCCTCGTCCGACTGAAGATGCTCGCCGACGAACTCGGCATGCGCGTCGCCACCGGCCAGGGCTTCGGCTACGATTCCAGCGAGGTGACGCCGTCCTCGATCAGCGCCGACAATGGCCGCATCCTGCTCGTCGACGACCGCGAAAGCTCCTGGCAGCGCATCGCCAAGGCGCTGATGGAGCACAACCAGGTGACCGTCGAGTCGGACCCGCAGGAGGCGCTGTTCCGCGCCGCCGAGGGCGGGTTCGATCTGGTCATCGTCAGCCTGTCGCTGCGCGACTTCGACGCCCTGCGGCTCTGCTCGCAGATCCGTTCGCTGGAGCGCACCCGGCTGATCCCGATTCTGGTGCTCGCCGAGCCGGAAGAGAACGCCCGCCTGCTGCGCGGCCTCGAGCTCGGCGTCAACGACTATCTGATGCGCCCGGTCGACCGCAACGAACTCGTCGCCCGCGTCCGCACCCAGATCCGCAAGAAGCGCTACACCTCCTATCTGCGCGAGAACGTGCAGCAGAAGATGGAGATGGCCGTCACCGACGCGCTGACCGGCCTGCACAACCGCCGCTATCTCGAAAGCCACCTGACGGCGCTCTTCGATCAGGCGGCCTCGCGCGGCAAGGCGCTGTCGCTGCTCATCGTCGACATCGATTTCTTCAAGGCGGTCAACGACACCTACGGCCACGACGGCGGCGACGACGTGCTGCGCGAATTCGCCAGCCGCATCCGCGCCAACATCCGCGGCATCGACCTTGCCTGCCGGTTCGGCGGCGAAGAGTTCGTCGTGGTGATGCCCGAGACCGACCAGGCGCTCGCCTACATGATCGCCGAGCGGCTGCGCCAGAAGGTGGCGGCCGAGCCGTTCATCATCAATGGCGGACACCGGGCGATCGACGTGACGATCAGCATCGGCGTCTCGACCCTGTCGGGCGCTGCCGATACCACCGCGCAGCTCCTGAAGCGTGCCGACGAGGCGCTCTATGCCGCCAAGCGCGACGGCCGCAACCGGGTGGTTGCCGACGCCGCCTGACGCTTCGGCGCCAAGCCGGACAGACGACCGGATCGAAGCCGCGTGACGCCAGTCGCGCGGCTTTTTGTTGCGCCTCGAGGGTGTATTCGTTAAAATTGTAAATATTAATATTAATGCTTTACTAAAGATGGATGTCCTTAGCTATTAAATCTCGAAAAAACTTGTTTCGGCCGACAGGCTGGATAAGTTCAAAACAGAAACACGCATGAATTCGTCGACATCGCAGCAAGTCTCGACAGTCTTGTCGGAAATGAGGTGTCGACGTCCGAAGCCCTACGGCATTCTCAGGTCCGCCGCATCTCCTGGGTCCGTGGGGTAGGCCGGGCCGGCAGCACAGAGTGGCCTCCTCGTTAACCTGCGCTATCGGCTCGGCCACCTTCCTCATCCCGCGACAGACGACGACCCGGCGCCGCGACCGCGACCGACCGGGCAACAAAAAAGCACCGCCGAAGCGGTGCTTTCGGTCGTTGGCGATGGTGCCGATCGATTACTTGATCTTGGCCTCGCGGAACTCGACGTGCTTGCGCACCACCGGGTCATACTTCCGCACGGTGAGCTTCTCGGTCATGGTGCGGGTGTTCTTCTTGGCGACATAGAAGTAGCCGGTGTCAGCGCTGCTCACGAGCCGGATCTTGATGGTGGTGGCCTTGGCCATGGGTCTTTCCTCGGTCTGCGCCGGCGGCCGTGCGGAAAAAACGGCAGGCGTCCAGCGTGAAATCCAGATTCTTCGGCGGCACCCTACGCATCGCGCGGCGAATGTCAAGAAACCGGCACGTCGGACTGCGACAATTGCTGCGCTGCGGCAGATTCGAACCCGCAAAACCGTGCCGGACTGCGGTATTCCGGCCATAGTGTTGCGGCAACCGCCTTTCTGCGGGCTTTTCAGCGCGGCTGCGAAAGGCTAGAAGCGCCTCGGAATCTCTCAGCCTGCGAATGTGACAGGGAAGGACCCTCCCATGACCGCCATCGTTGACATCATCGGCCGCGAGATCCTCGACAGCCGCGGCAATCCGACCGTCGAAGTCGACGTCGTCCTCGAGGACGGCTCCTTCGGTCGTGCTGCCGTGCCGTCGGGTGCCTCGACCGGCGCTCACGAAGCCGTCGAGCTTCGCGACGGCGACGCCCGCTATCTCGGCAAGGGCGTGACCCGCGCCGTCGACAACGTCAACGGCGAGATCTACGACACCATCGGCGGCATGGACGCCGAGGACCAGGTGCGCATCGACGAGGCGCTGAACGCCCTCGACGGCACGCCCAACAAGAGCCGGCTCGGCGCCAACGCCATCCTCGGCGTCTCGCTCGCCGTCGCACGCGCCGCGGCCGACGCTTCCGGCCTGCCGCTCTACCGCTATGTCGGCGGCCCGAACGCCCGCATCCTGCCGGTGCCGATGATGAACATCGTCAATGGCGGCGCCCACGCCGACAATCCGATCGACGTGCAGGAGTTCATGATCATGCCGGTCGGTGCCGAGAGCATCGCCGACGCCGTGCGCATGGGCTCGGAAATCTTCCACACCCTGAAGAAGGCCCTGAAGGACGCCGGTCACAACACCAATGTCGGCGACGAGGGCGGATTCGCCCCGAACCTGGCCTCGACCGACGATGCCCTCGGCTTCGTCATGAAGGCGATCGAGAAGGCCGGCTACAAGCCGGGCGACGACGTCTGCCTCGCCCTCGACTGCGCCTCGACCGAATTCTACAAGGGCGGCGTCTACGACCTCGCCGGCGAGGGCAGGAAGCTCGATTCGGAAGGCATGGCCAAGTATCTCGCCGACTTCGCCGCCCGCTACCCGATCATCTCGATCGAGGACGGCATGGCCGAGGACGACTGGGACGGCTGGAAGATCCTCACCGACATGATCGGCTCCAAGTGCCAGCTCGTCGGCGACGATCTCTTCGTCACCAATTCGGTGCGCCTCGCCGACGGCATCGCCAAGGGCGTCGCCAACTCGATCCTCGTCAAGGTCAACCAGATCGGCTCGCTGACCGAGACCCTCGAGGCGGTCGAGATGGCCCACAAGGCGGCCTACACGGCGGTCATGTCGCACCGCTCGGGCGAGACCGAGGACTCGACCATCGCCGATCTCGCGGTCGCCACCAACTGCGGCCAGATCAAGACCGGCTCGCTCGCCCGTTCCGACCGGCTCGCCAAGTACAACCAGCTCATCCGCATCGAGGAAGAGCTGGGCACCGCGGCCCGCTATGCCGGCCGCTCGATCCTGCGCGGCCGCTGAGCCGAGAGGCGTTCGAAACGACTTTTCCGGCGGCGCGACCCGTCGCCGGAAACCTGCCCTTAACGCTTGCCGAGCCACCCTCCGAGCATCGATTCGACGGCGCGCGCGACGCGCTCCGTAAGCCCGTTCCGAAGTGTCGGCGAAGGCCGGCGAGGGCAGGGCGCGATCGATCCTGCGGGAGGCCCGAGGGCAGCATGACCACACGGCAGAAACGGCGATCCGGTCTCGGCAAGATCATCCTGCCGGCCACCACCATCGCCTGCCTCGGCTACTTCGCCTACCATGCCTTCCACGGCGAATACGGCATCTTCGCCCGCGACGAACTGGCGGTGGAGATCGCCCGCGTCGAGGCCGAGCGCGACGGCCTCGAGGCGCGGCGGCAGGAGCTGGAAAAGCGCGTCGCCCTGATGAAGCCGACGAGCCTCGACCCGGACATGATTGACGAGCGCGCCCGCATGAGTCTCAATCTTGCAGGGCCCGACGAGATCGTCATTCTCGAACGGCAGTGACCCGTACTCCACGTGCGTTCCCGATGGTTAGCTGAAAACCGGTTCATTCAATCAATGAACCGGAATTGAGTTTATTCAAATAACACTATATATATCAGTAAGTTGGTATATTTCTACCTGCCAACAAAGACCTTGGATTGCCGCGGGCACTCCGCTAGATTCTCCGGCACTCTCAATCGGTCGCAATCACCCTGGGAAAGGCCGCAAGCATGGCTGAAAGCCCGAAACCCGCCGCCAAACGCACCGCTGCCGCCGGCCGCTCGAAGGCCAGGCGCGACGAGGCGCCGAAGATCGCCGAGTTCACGAAGGACGACGAACTCTTCGCCTATCGCGAAATGCTGCTCATCCGCCGCTTCGAGGAAAAGGCCGGCCAGATGTACGGCATGGGCCTCATCGGCGGCTTCTGCCACCTCTATATCGGCCAGGAAGCGGTCGTCGTCGGCATGCAGATGGCCTCGAAGGACGGCGATCAGGTCATCACCAGCTATCGCGACCACGGTCACATGCTGGTATGCGGCATGGACCCGCGCGGCGTGATGGCCGAGCTGACCGGCCGCCGCGGCGGCTATTCCAAGGGCAAGGGCGGCTCGATGCACATGTTCAGCCTGGAGAAGAACTTCTTCGGCGGCCATGGCATCGTCGGCGCCCAGGTTTCGCTCGGCACCGGCATCGGCTTTGCCAACCGCTATCGCGGCAACGGCGCCGTCAGCATGGTCTATTTCGGCGACGGCGCCAGCAATCAGGGCCAGGTCTACGAGAGCTTCAACATGGCGCGGCTTTGGAGCCTGCCGGTCGTCTACGTCATCGAGAACAACAAGTACGGCATGGGCACGAGCGTCGAGCGCGCCTCCTCGCAGACCGACCTGTCGCAGCGCGGCCTGTCCTTCGGCATCCCGGGCGAGCAGGTCGACGGCATGGACGTGCGCGCCGTGCGCGCCGCCGGCGAGAAGGCGCTCGCCTGGTGCCGCGACGGCAAGGGCCCGTACATCCTCGAGATGATGACCTATCGCTATCGCGGCCACTCGATGTCGGACCCGGCGAAATACCGCTCGAAGGACGAGGTGCAGAAGATGCGCACCGAGCACGATCCGATCGAGCAGGTCAGAAAGCGCCTGCTGGAGATCGGCGCGGCGAGCGAGGACGATCTGAAGGCCGTCGACCGCGAGATCCGCGACATCGTCGCCGATGCCGCCGAGTTCGCCCAGAACGATCCCGAGCCGGACGTCGCCGAGCTCTACACCGACATCCTGCGCTGAGGGAGACGCGTCATGCCGATCAACGTACTGATGCCCGCCCTCTCGCCGACGATGGAAGAGGGCACGCTCGCCAAGTGGCTGAAGAACGAGGGCGACAAGGTCGCCGCCGGCGATCCGATCTGCGAGATCGAGACCGACAAGGCGACGATGGAGGTCGAGGCCGTCGACGACGGCGTGCTGGCGAAGATCCTCGTGCCGGCCGGCACCGAGAAGGTGAAGGTCAACACCCCGATCGCCGTGGTCGTCGGCGAGGGCGAGGATGCCGCCACCGCGGCGACCGCTCCGGCGGTCGATCACGTCGCCGACATGACGCCGCTCGTCCCGCCGCTGGAGCCGCCGGTCCATCATGTTCACGCCGCGCCGCTCGCCCCGGCGCCGGTCACCCCGTTCGACGAGGATGCCGGCCCGCCGGAAATCCCGGCCGGCACCGAGATGCTCGACATGACCGTGCGCGAGGCGCTGCGCGACGCCATGTCGGAAGAGATGCGCGCCAATCCGGACGTCTTCGTCATGGGCGAGGAGGTCGGCGAATACCAGGGCGCCTACAAGGTCACCCAGGGGCTCCTGCAGGAGTTCGGCGCGCAGCGCGTCGTCGACACGCCGATCACCGAGCACGGCTTTGCCGGCCTCGCCGTCGGCGCGGCCTTTGCCGGCCTCAGGCCGATCGTCGAGTTCATGACCTTCAATTTCTCGATGCAGGCGATCGACCACATCATCAATTCGGCGGCCAAGACCCTCTATATGTCCGGCGGCCAGCTCGGCTGCCCGATCGTCTTTCGCGGCCCGAACGGCGCCGCCGCCCGCGTCGCCGCCCAGCACAGCCAGGACTACGCCTCCTGGTATTCGCACATCCCGGGCCTGAAAGTCGTCGCGCCCTATACGGCGGCCGACGCCAAGGGCCTCCTCAAGGCGGCGATCCGCGATCCCAATCCGGTCGTCTTCCTCGAAAACGAAATCCTCTACGGTCAGAGCTTCCCGGTCCCGGTGCTCGACGATTTCGTCGTGCCGATCGGCAAGGCGCGCGTCGCCCGCCACGGCCGTGACGTCACCATCGTCTCCTTCGGCATCGGCATGAGCTACGCCATGAAGGCGGCGGCCGAGCTGCACGAGCGCGACATCGACGCCGAGGTGATCGACCTGCGGACCATCCGCCCGCTCGACATGGCGACGGTGGTCAAGTCGGTGATGAAGACCGGCCGCTGCGTCACCGTCGAGGAAGGCTGGCCGCAGAACTCGATCGGCTCCGAGATCGCCGCGCGGCTGATGGACGAGGCCTTCGACTATCTCGATGCGCCCGTCGTCCGCGTGACCGGCAAGGACGTGCCGATGCCCTATGCCGCCAATCTCGAGAAGCTCGCCCTGCCGAGCGTCGCCGAGGTCGTCGAGGCGGCCGCGGCCGTCTGCTATCGTTGACGGCGGGAGGACAGGACATGCCCATCGAGATCCTGATGCCGGCGCTGTCGCCGACCATGGAAAAGGGCACGCTCGCCCGCTGGCACGTCAAGGAGGGCGACAAGGTCGCTCCCGGCGATGTCGTTGCCGAGATCGAGACCGACAAGGCGACGATGGAGGTCGAAAGCGTCGACGAGGGCACCGTCGCGGCGATCCTCGTTGCCGAGGGCACGGCCGACGTTCCGGTCAACACGGTGATTGCGACCCTCGAGGGCGAGGGCGCGCCGGCAAAAGCCAGGTCGGCCGGTATTCCGACCACATCGGTGCCGCCGTCGCCGGTCACGGGCGCACCCGCGACCATACCGGGCGGCGGTGCCACGCCGTCGCAGCCCGCACCGGGTGGCGGTGCCGCGCCGTCGCAGCCCGCACCGGGCGCCACGCCGTCGCCGCCGGTCCCGGCGCCGGCCCCCGTCCCGCCGATACCCGGCATCGGCATTCCGACCACCTCCGTGCCGCCGTCGCAGACGACCGGAAACCCGGCGGTCTTCGGCCGTGCCACCGGCGCCCGGGTCTTTGCCTCGCCGCTCGCCCGCCGCGTCGCCAGGGAAAAGGGCATCGACATCGCCGCCGTTGGCGGCTCGGGCCCGCGTGGCCGCATCGTCCTCGCCGACGTCGAGGCAGCGATCGCCGGCGGCCTCGCCGCTGCGCCGAAGCCGGTTGCTGTGCCAGCCGCCGCGCCCGCGGCGCTCGCCGCCGGGCCTTCGAGTGCCGAGGTCAAGGCTGCCTTCGCCGGGGCCGACTACGAGACCATTCCGCACGATACCATGCGCAAGGTCATCGCCCGGCGCCTCACCGAATCCAAGCAGACGGTCCCGCACTTCTATCTGACGATCGACTGCCGCATCGACGCGCTGCTCGCCGCCCGCGGCGAGATCAACGCCGGCGCCCCCAAGGATGCCGACGGCAAGCCGCGCTTCAAGCTCTCGGTCAACGACTTCATCGTCAAGGCGCTCGGCCTTGCGCTACGCGACGTGCCGGATGCCAACGTCACCTGGACCGAGGAGGCGCTGCTGCGCCATCGCCGCGCCGATGTCGGCGTCGCGGTCGCGATTCCCGGCGGGCTCATCACCCCGGTGGTGCGCGGCGTCGAGGGCAAGAGCCTTTCGGCGATCTCGGCCGAGGTGAAGGACTTCGCCACCCGCGCCCGGGCCCGCAAGCTGCTGCCCGAGGAATACACCGGCGGGGCGACCACGATCTCCAATCTCGGCATGTACGGGATCAGGGAATTCGCCGCCGTCATCAACCCGCCGCACGCGACGATTCTCGCGGTCGGGGCGGGCGAGGAGCGGGCGATCGTCGAGAACGGCGCGATCGTCGTCGCCAACATGATGACGGTGACTCTCTCGACCGACCACCGCGCCGTCGACGGCGCCCTCGGCGCCGAACTTCTCGCCGCCTTCAAGCGCTACATCGAGCGCCCGGTGACGATGCTGGTGTGAGCCGCGCCTTCGCGGTGATGGCGACAAATGGAAAGGGCGGCCGCGGCCGCCCTTTGTGTTTCCGGTCCTAGGGGAGGCCCGCTCTGCCCGCCCTCACGCCGTCTCGGACCTCTCCGAAACCTGCCTGTTCCGACAGCCGCGCCTTGCTTCGCCCGCAGGCGTGACTTCCCTTTTCTCGGTCGGATGCAGGGAGACCTTACAATTTCCCGCTTTTGCGCTACATTGTAGCCCAGAGGTGATTGAAAATGGCCGAGAATGCTGTCGTCAGGGCTCGCATCGACGGGCGTGTGAAGGAAGAGGCCGCCGCGGTCCTTGCCGCGATGGGGCTCACGGTCTCGGACGCGTTCCGCATGATGTTGGTGCGTGTCGCGCGCGAGAGGGCCTTGCCCTTCGAGCCTCTGGTTCCCAACGCCGAGACCGTTGCCGCGATGCGCGAGGCCCGCGCCGGCGGCCTGACGGAGTTCGCTACCGTCGACGCACTGATGGACGACCTCGGTGCGGACGATTGAAAGGACGACCCAGTTCAAGCGTGACTACAAGAGAGAGAAGAAGGGACGCTACGCAAAGACCCTCGATGAGGAATTGCGGCAGGTCCTGGTGAAGCTCGTCGCCGACGAACCGCTGGCGCCGCGCCATCGTGATCATGCCTTGACGGGTGACTGGACCGATCACCGCGACTGCCACGTCAGGCCGGACCTCATTCTTCTCTACCGTCTTCCCGACGAAAACACTCTGCAACTCGTTCGTCTCGGCTCGCACAGCGAACTCGGGATCTGAGGCGAGGGCCCTCACGCCGTCTCGGGTTCGCTCGTCTGGATCTCGATCGGGTCGAGCGACAGGGTCCGGAGGCAATCGCCCTCGTCTGAGGCCGAGGATTCCGGCGCGTACCATTTCAGCCTGTCGCGCAGCGTCACGACCGAGCCGATGATGACCAGCGAGGGGCCCGTGAATTCGGCCGCCGCGACCTTGCCGGCGATGTCGGCGATCGTGCCCGAGACCACCCGCTGGGTGCGCCGCGTGCCGTGGTCGACGACGGCGACCGGCAGCCCGGCATCGGCGCCGCGCTCGAGGAACTCGCGCGACAGCTCGGGCAGCATCGACAGGCCCATATAGATGACGACGGTCTGGTGCGGCTGCAGCAGCGTCTTCCAGTCGAGGTCGAGCTTGCCGTTCTTGCCGTGGCCGGTGACGAAGATGCAGGCCTGGGCGTGGTCGCGGTGGGTGAGGGGGATGCCGGCATAGGCCGAGCAGCCCGACGCCGCGGTGATGCCCGGCACCACCTGGAACGGGATCGATTCCTTGGCGAGTTCCTCGATCTCCTCGCCGCCGCGCCCGAAGATGAACGGGTCGCCGCCCTTCAGACGCAGCACGCGCCGGCCTTCCTTGGCGAGCCTGACCATCAGCTTGGAGATGTCCTCCTGCGGCATGGTGTGGTCGCGGTTCATCTTGCCGACATAGATGCGCTCGGCGTCGCGCCGCACCAGGTTGAGGATGCAGTCGTCGATCAGCCGGTCGTAGAGCACCACGTCGGCGCGCTGGATCAGGCGCAGCGCCTTGAAGGTGAGCAGGTCCGGGTCGCCCGGTCCCGCGCCGACGAGATAGACCTCGCCGGGCATCGGCGCCTCGGCGGCCTTGCCCGAGGCCGCGATGAGCGCCGCGATCTCGTCTTCGGCCTGGTCGTCGGCGCCGGCGAGCACGAGATCGGCGATCGGGCCTTCCAGCACCCGCTCCCAGAAGCGGCGCCGGTCGGTGCCGCGCTTCAGCGCCGCCGACACCTTCTCGCGGTGGCGGCCGACGAAGCGGGCGAGCCGGCCATAGGCGGCCGGAATGACGCTTTCGAGCCGCGCCTTGATGATGCGGGCGAGAATCGGCGAGGAGCCGCTCGACGAGATGGCGACGACCAGCGGGTCGCGGTCGAGGATCGCCGGCATGATGAAGTCGCACTTTTCCGGCGTGTCGGCGATGTTGGCCGGAATGCCGAGTTCGCGGGCGAGTTCGAAGAGGTGGTTGTCGGTCGCCGCGTCCTCGCTCGCGCCATAGGCGAGCACGGCCCCGGCGAGCGCCTCGCGGCTGACCGGCGCGCTCGAATGGGAGAGGCCGTCGTGACGCAGGATCTCGAGGAAATCCGGCCCGAGCTCCGGCGCGAAAACCGTGACGCGGCCGCCGGCGCGCAGCACCATCTCGGTCTTGCGCGCGGCGATCGTGCCGCCGCCGACGACGGCGACGTACTTGCCGCGGACGTCGAAGAAGATCGGAAGATGGTCCATGGATCGGCTCCTCGTGTGGCGCCGTCACCACGGCGCCATGAAACGTCTTTTCATTGGCTCGCCCCGGCGCTTCGGGCGCGGGCGAGCGGCCTCTTTATGCGGTTTTGCCGCAAAGGCAAAACATCTTGTCCCGACGCGAGGGATGCGCCCGATCAGGCGCGCGGCTGGCGGCTCGCCCATTCGGCGAGCACCTTGGCGATGGCATCGGCCGCCTCGGCGTCGACATCGACCATGGTGATCCGGTGCCCTTCGCGCAGCGTCACGCGAAGGAGCTTCATGCCGCTCTCGTAGGTGGCTTCCTGCAGCAGGACCTTGCGCCGGTAGGGCGCCTCGATCTCGGCCAGGCGTTCGACTTCGACCCCGTTCACTTCTTCACCCGCTCGCCCCAGTAGAAGGCGGTCTCCAGCTTGATTTCCCAGTTCTTCGGCGTGTCGCGGTAGTCCGGCTTGATGTCGAACTCGAGGAAACGCTCGCCCTGCTCGCCGAGCAGGCCGACCGCCCGGGCAAGGTCGTCGAAGGTGATGATGTGCGGATTGGAAATGATGACGTCGCTGAGTTTGGCCATTGGCTGGTCGATTCCCTCGGGTGGTGTTCTTCAGGCCGCGTGGGCCGCGTCGGCAAGGCTGCCGGCGATCCGTTCGGCGTACCGGGCACGATAATAGAGCCGGCCGGGCGCGCTGCCAGTGGCATTGGCAAAACCGGAGCGGTCGTGCAGCACATTGTTGCAGATGACGCCCTGGCCGGCCTCGAGCCGGGTGTGGAAGAGCAGCGGCTCGTGGCCGCCGGTCAGAATGTCCATCAGCGCCTCGACGGCGGCCCTGGTCGCCGGATCGTCGCGCCACACGACATTCCGCTTGCGCGCCGTGTAGCGCATGTAGAGCGCGCCGGTCGCCGCCTCGACCGAGAAGACCGGTCCGGTCGAGGTCGCCCGGGTGCGCCCCTCCTCCTCGAAGGCGGGAATGGTCATCGCCTCGGGGTGCATCAGCGCCCGGATGAAATCGGGGTTGCGGTCGCGCAGGCGGATATAGGCGATCTCCGGGTCGATGAGGCCGTTGATGCCGCCCTCGGCCGCCGGCCGCACACAGTGCAGCGTCATCGCCCGGATCAGCTCGGCCGGCGGATTGTAGTAGCCGTCGGTGTGCCAGTTGATCGGCTTGGTCGAATAGGGGATGAAGCCGGCCCGCCCGCCCTCGTCGGCGACCTCGATCGCGACGATGCCGTCGAGCCCGGCCGAGCGGTGCTGCTCGAGGAGACCGAGACCGAAGGTCGCGGCGAACTTCATCAGGTCCGGCCGCACGTCGACCTCGTCGCGGCAGCGTCCCGTGCAGGCATAGAGCGCCATGTTGGTGCGCCTGACGAGGTCGAGAATCGCTTCGCGCTCAGCCGCCGTCGGCTTGGCGAGATCGGCGATCTCGACGACCATTTCCGCCGCCCGCGCCGGATGGTGCTCGAGTTTCCAGTCGCGCCAGCGTCGATACGCCTCGCGCTCCGAAAGCGCGAACGGACCACGGTCCGGCGCTACCAGAAAGTGTTCCCGGAAGGCGTCTTGCGCGCGCGAGGACATGGTGTTTTCTCCCCTTGTACCGGCTCATCCCGGCATTTTTGCTTAGTTTTTGCTCTATAAAGCACGCTTTTGCCCGCCCGGCGAGACTTTCTCCGGCATTGCGCCGAAAAGCGGCGACGGATCGTCTCGGCCTCTTGAGACCAGCGTCAAACGTGGCATCATGAAGTCGTCCGGCCGGAAAAGTTCCTGTGGGATATTCCCGGCGACCCGAATATTATAGATTGCTGATATGAAAAGATCGATATATGATCGCGTCCTTAACAGGCGTGCTCGTATCGGCGCGACGGGGGTCCGGTGACCGGCGTGCGCATAGCCATGCCGAACAACCGGACAATAACAAATCGGATATGGGGTTGCTGTCGCTAGGGGGGACAGCAGCTCAGCCCTACCAAGGAGGATGGTGGATCCATGCCTAGCGATAAGAAGGTTCACGATACCCCGCTGCTCGATCAGCTCGAAAGCGGCCCGTGGCCGAGCTTCATTACCGGCCTCAAGCGTCTGCGCGACGCCGAAGACCGGTATTCGCCGATGGTCAACGACCTTCTCGGCCAGCTCGAGCACTCCTACGAGAACAAGCTCGGTTTCTGGAAGGGCGGCACCGTTTCGGTGTTCGGTTACGGCGGCGGCATCATCCCGCGCTTCTCCGAGGTCGCCTCGAAGTTCCCCGAGTCGAAGGAGTTCCACACCCTTCGCGTCATCCCGCCGGCGGGCTACCACTACACCACCGACCTGCTGCGCCAGATGTGCGACGTCTGGGAGCGTCACGGCTCCGGCCTGATCGCCTTCCACGGGCAGTCGGGCGACATCATGTTCCAGGGCACCTCGACCGAGAAGACCCAGGACGCCTTCGACGAGCTGAACGAGCTCGGCTTCGACCTCGGCGGCGCCGGTCCGGCCCTTCGTACCTCGATGAACTGCGTCGGCCATGCCCGCTGCGAGATGTCGTGCTACGACGAGGTTCGCGCCCACCGCGAGATCCTCAACGAGTACCTGGACGAGATGCATCGTCCGGCTCTGCCCTACAAGTTCAAGTTCAAGTTCTCCGG
>JAKPQE010000138.1 GCA_029572955.1 Pseudomonadota bacterium | reverse complement strand
CAGCTGCTCCTCGTTGGCGACGGCGGCGATCGCGGAGTTGCCGAGACCCTGGCCGGGCATCGTCAGCAACAGGCCGCAGTCGCCCCAGCACATCTCGATGATGCTGAGCATCGTCGAGAGGTTGGTGCCGTTCTTGTTGTCGTCGGTGTCGGTCTGGACGAGCGTGTCGGCCTGGCCGACACCGGCGGCGCCGGCGCCCTGGCCGGAGCCCTCTTCCATTCCGTCGATCAGGGCGCGAAGCATGTCGAGCTCGACCGGGTACTCGTGGTCGAAGTTGTCGTACTTCTTGGAGTTCGGGCGCAGCAGCTCCTCGGCGACCATGTGGGCCTGGCCGACGAGCGGCGCGAACTTCTTGGGAGTTTCGAGATTGATAGCCATTAGACGAGAAGTACGCCCTCCATCAGGCCGGCCGCGCGAAGGTCGCGGTACCAGCGTTCAACGGGATATTCCTGGGTGTAGCCGTGGCCACCGAGCAGCTGGACCGAGTCCGAGCCGATCTGCATGCCGTACTTGGCGACGAGCTGGCGGACGATCGCGGATTCACGCGAGAAGTCCTTGCCCTCGTCGGCGAGCGCGGCGGCACGGTAGGTCGCGAGGCGGATGCCCTCGAGCTCGATCGCGATGTCGCTGATCTTGAAGGCGACGGCCTGGCGGTGGCTGATCGGCTCGCCGAAGGCGATGCGCTCGTTGACGTACGGGATCAGGTAGTCGAGCGCCGCGCGACCGCAGCCGGCGGTGACGGCACCCCAGGCGACGCGCGAGAGGCGGATCATCTCGGCGTAGTCGGCCTCTTCGCCGAGCAGTGCGTCGGCCGGCAGCTTGACGTCCTCGAACTGGACGATGCCGTTGGCGGCCGGTCGGATGCCCATTGACGGCTCGGGGGTGACCGAGATGCCGTCGTACTTGCTCTCGACGATGAACATGCGGGACTTGCCGTCGAGATCGGCCGCGACGACGAAGAGCTCGTCCTCGGCGGCGCGCGGGACGAGGTTCTTGACGCCGGAAAGCACGTAGCCGTCGCCGGACTTGGTGGCCTTGGTGTCAAGCGCGAACGGGTCGAAGAACGGCTTCGGCTCCATCACTGCCAAGGCGGCGGCCGGGACGTCCTCGCCGACGAACTCGGGGAGATACTTGGCCTGCTGCTCGCCGCTGCCCCAGAGACCGATCGCCGTCGAGACGGCGGCCGGGGCGAGGACTGCGACGGCCATGCCGAGGTCGCCCTTGGCAAGCGCCTCGCTGATCAGGACGCTGGTGACCGCCGAGCGCTGCTCGACGGCGCCGCCGAGCTCCTCGGGGACGCCGATCATCGTCACGCCGAGCTCGCTGCTGGCCTTGAGGACCTCGTCGGGGGTCTTG
>JAKPQE010000106.1 GCA_029572955.1 Pseudomonadota bacterium | reverse complement strand
GTAGATCGCCATGCAGACGCCGTGGGCAACGCCGCAGACGGACCCCGTGGCGTGGCCCATCGTATGAACCATGCCGACCATGGAATTGGAGAACGCCGCCCCGGCGAGGAGCGCCGCCGTTGCCATCGCCAGCCGGCCGCTACGGTCCGAGGGATCGCGTGTGACCCGGAGGAGATGTTCGCCGACCAGGCGTACCGCGGCGAGGGCGGCGCCGTCGCTCAGGGGATTCTTCGCCAGGCAGTAGTACGCCTCGACCGCGTGCGTCAGGGCGTCCATGCCGGTCGCAGCCGTAATGGCGGGCGGGAGCGAAAGCGTCATCCGCGAATCGAGGACGGCAAGGTCGGGCATGAGGTAGGGACTCGCGAAGGCCATCTTCAGATGCCGCTGATGGTCCTTGACGACGGCGATGATGGTTGCTTCCGAGCCCGTCCCGGCCGTCGTCGGGATGGCGACAAGCGGCCGAAGTGGACGCTTCAGCGCGCCGGCTCCGCTGAAGCGCATGAGATCGTCGGCCCGTTCGGAAACCAGGATATTGACGGCCTTGGCCGTGTCCATGACCGATCCGCCTCCGACGGCAAGGATCGCGTCGCAGGCCTCCCTGCGGTAGACGTCCGCCAATCGATGCACGATGCGGAGATCCGAATCCGGAGGCACGTCGTCGGCGACGGCGCCGATCCGGAGGCCGCCTCCCACGGCCTGCGTCACGATGCCCGTCAGTCCCGCGCCGGTGACTCCCTTGTCCGTGACGATCATCGCCGATCGGGCCTGAAGTTCCCCAAGCGCGGCGGGGACCTGCTCCAGGGCTTCATGGCCGGCGATAACCCTCGGCCGGCAGAAGAATTCGTAATACCCGGGCAATTCCATATCGTTCCTCCTCGGCCTTCTTCAGGGCGTCCCCGTCCAGGCCAGCGAAAGGATTTCGAGCCCCTCGGCCTCGGACCACCCGCTGGCGCCGGAAGCGGCGAGCCGGGCCGCCGCAGGCAGGGCTTCCTTCGGAACGGCGGCGGCCCCGAGACTTGAGGGCGACGCGTCCGCGGCGCCGGCGAGATTCCGGATCAGGCTGCGAAGCTGCGGCGCCATCCGGGCCGCCCGCTCGCCGGCCGGCGTTCGGGTGAAGGCGTCGGCTCCGGCAAGCGGGAGCAGGAGATCCGCCGCCGCGGCGGGGTCCCTCTTCGCCAGGAAGGCGGCGGCATGGGGCAGGAGAATCGCCAAGGCCGACGCCTCCGGAATCGGCGTTTCCGCCGAAAGGGCGGCGGCGAGCCGGGACGCGGGTCCGCGCTCGGCGTTGGAAAGGACAACGCCCGAAAGGCACAGCGCGTTGGCGGCCGGGGCAAGCGCGGCGGCGCGCTTTTTTGCCGCAGCCGCATTTTCCGCCAGGAGCCGGATCACGACGTCGGCATAGAGGCCGCTCAGGGGATTGCGGGCCGGAGCAAGGCGGGCTTCGACGGCCGTCGCAAGTGCCTCCACCATCGCGGCAGTCAAGGCGCCGGGAGCGCCCTCCCTCAGCAGGCGGGGGTCGATGACGGCGAGATTCGGCATGAGCGACGTCGAGGAGAAATCCCGTTTCCCGAAGCGGGCGAAACAAGAGGTCTCCCGGCCGTCCCCCGGCGTCGTGGGGCAATAGAAGAAGGGCCGGAGGCGGGCCGCCGCGGG
>JAKPQE010000104.1 GCA_029572955.1 Pseudomonadota bacterium | reverse complement strand
CTGCGCGACATCATCGATCTCGAAGCGACTTATGCCGGGCCGGACGCCAAGAACGTGGCTATGAATCCGGCGATGGTCGGCGACGGGCAGGCCGAGGGGGCCGACGGCGCCGCGCCGACGCATCACGCGCCCCCGGCCGCGCCGCCGTCGCCGACGCCGTTCCGTCCCGCGCCGCGCCCGGGCGCGGAGGGCGAGGAGAAGGACCCGGCCGAAGCCGCCGCCGAGGCGGACATGGAGGACGACGACTTCGAGAACGCGATGTCGCTCGCCGCGATCGAGGCCGAGCTCAAGCCCAAGGTGCTCGAGACCTTCGACAAGATCGCCGACAACTTCAAGAAGCTGCGCCGGCTGCAGTAGCAGGACATCGAAAACCGCCTGCAGAACGAGTCGCTGTCGCCGAGCCAGGAGCGCAAATACAAGAAGCTCAAGGACGAGATCATCGGCGAGGTGAAGTCGCTGCGGCTCAACCAGGCGCGCATCGACGCGCTGGTCGAGCAGCTCTACGACATCAACAAGAAGCTGGTCGGCTACGAGGGCCGGCTGATGCGGCTGGCCGAAAGCCACGGCGTGGCGCGCGAGGATTTCCTCAAGAACTATCAGGGCTCGGAACTCAATCCGCAATGGCTCAACCGCGTCTCCAAGCTCGCGGCCAAGGGCTGGAAGAGCTTCGTCGCCGGCGAGAAGGCGCGCATTCACGAATTGCGTGGCGAGATCCATTCGCTCGCCGGCATGACCGGGCTTGAGATCGGCGAGTTCCGCAAGATCGTGTCGATGGTGCAGAAGGGCGAGCGCGAGGCGCGCCAGGCCAAGAAGGAAATGGTCGAGGCCAATTTGCGCCTCGTCATTTCGATCGCCAAGAAATACACCAATCGCGGCCTGCAGTTCCTCGACCTGATCCAGGAAGGCAACATCGGCCTGATGAAGGCGGTCGACAAGTTCGAGTACCGGCGCGGCTACAAGTTCTCGACCTACGCCACGTGGTGGATCCGGCAGGCGATCACCCGCTCGATCGCCGACCAGGCGCGCACCATCCGCATCCCGGTGCACATGATCGAGACGATCAACAAGATGAACCGGATCTCGCGCCAGATCCTGCAGGAAACCGGGCAGGAACCCGACCCGGCGACGCTGGCCGTCAAGATGG
>JAKPQE010000051.1 GCA_029572955.1 Pseudomonadota bacterium | reverse complement strand
TCGTCGAACGCTTCTTCTGCAAACTCAAGCACTTCCGTCGCATCGCAACACGCTTCGACAAACTCGCCAGAAACTTCCTCGCCGCAGTCGCCCTCGCGTCAATCCGATTGTGGACCCGGCATTATGAGTCCACGACCTAGCACCATGCCTTTCGGGGGGCGGCCAGCTTGCCCGGTTTTCGCGTTTTCATGTAGCCTCGTGCCGCTGGAAGCCAAGGAGGGGCCATGCTGGGGAAAACATTCGTGGCCGCGGCCATCGCGGCCCTGCTCGTCTTTGCACCGGGGGAAACGCGGGCCGATCAGGTCGGCGACGCCGTGGCGGCGCTCGGCGCCTCGGTGACCGATGTGCGTCTCGTCGGCGAATGGCACACGGACGGGCGCGACGGCGTCTATCGCGTCCTCTTCGTCGGCGATCCCGAGACCGGCGGCACCTCGCGCCTCTTCGTCCAGTGGCTGACGACCGACGGCAACACGCCGGTGGTCGAGCGCTCGATCGAGATCCCCGAACTCGGCCAGCTCGGCATCGTCGTCTACGACTTCGCCTACGAGGTCGACGACGAGGGCCTTGCCCTCTTCATCGAGAGCTTCGATCCGGCAAAGGAACTCGAACTCGGCTACGAGCTCTATCTCAAGGCGCCCGACGACTACATCTTCCAGCCGATCAGCAACTGAGCGGCGCGCCGAATCAGGCAAGCCACTCGGCGAGAGCGGTCGCGACGGCCTCGGGCTTCTCGATCGAGGAGAGGTGGCCCGAACCGGGGATGGTGACGAGCCGGCTGCCGCGAATCGCGGCGTGCATCTCGGCCGCCTCGGCGGGCGGCGTCAGGCGATCGCCCTCGCCGACCAGCACCATCGTCGGACAGCCGATCGCCCCGAGGCCCGGCCGCGAATCCGGCCGGCCCATGATCGCCGTCACCTGACGGATGAAGGCCTCCGGGCCGGTCTCCTCGGCCATTTCGCGCACCACCGCCTTCAGGTCGGCGTCGCTCTCGCGGTCGGCATGGACCAGCATCGGATACTGGATGTCGGGGACCTCGCCGAAGCGCCCGGTGCGGGCGAGTTCGATCTGGGCGAGGCGGGCGGCGAGGCGCTCGTCGCTGTCGGGCTTGGCCGTCGTGTCGAGAAGAGCCAGGCGCGTCACCCGTTCGGGCGCGACGCGCATGATTTCGAAGGCGACATAACCGCCCATGGAAAGGCCGGCGAGCGCGAATTTCGGCGGCGCATCGGCGAGAATCGCGAAGGCCAGCGCCGAGACGGTGTTGTGGCCGCGATGGTCGGCAACCTCGATCGCCCGCGATCCCCCGAGCGCGACGATCTGGTGGCTCCACAGGCGCGCCGTGCAGTTGAGACCCGGGACGAGGACGAGCGGATCGGCCATGGCTACCTCCCTCACGCCGGCAAAACCCGGCTTGCTGCCAGCGTATCATTGACAAAGCCGTGGGCAATCGTATGTTGCCCCGGCATCATCAGAAAAACGACCGGATAGCCGTCTTGACCTTCCGGCGAACGGATGGACAAGGACACGCGTCCCAATCGGCATGAGCTTCGACAAACTCGGACTTAGCGAAAAGGTCCTCGCCGCCGTCACGGCAGCGGGCTACACCAACCCCACGCCCATCCAGGAGCAGGCGATCCCGCATGTCCTGGAGCGCAAGGACATCGTCGGCATCGCCCAGACCGGCACCGGCAAGACGGCGTCCTTCGTGCTGCCGATGCTAACGCTCCTGGAGAGCGGACGGGCGCGGGCGCGCATGCCGCGCACGCTGATCCTCGAGCCGACGCGCGAGCTTGCCGCCCAGGTCGAAAAGAACTTCGTCACCTACGGCATCAATCACAAGCTCAACGTCGCGCTGCTGATCGGCGGCGTCTCCTTCGACGAGCAGGACCGCAAGCTGACGCGCGGCGCCGACGTGCTGATCGCGACGCCCGGCCGCCTGCTCGACCATCACGAGCGCGGCAAGCTGCTGCTCACCGGCGTCGAGATCCTCGTCATCGACGAGGGCGATCGCATGCTCGACATGGGCTTCATCCCGGACATCGAGCGCATCTGCAAGCTGATCCCGTTCACCCGCCAGACGCTGTTCTTCTCGGCCACCATGCCGCCGGAGATCCAGCGCCTCGCCGACGCCTTCCTGCAGGCGCCGGTGAAGATCGAGGTGGCGCGGCCGGCGTCGATGGCGACGACCGTCAGCCATTTCCTGACGGGCTCGCGCCGCGAGCCGCATTTCAAGCGCCAGACCCTGCGCGCGCTCATCCGCTCGGCGGAAAACCTCAAGAACGCCATCGTCTTCTGCAACCGCAAGCGCGACGTGGCGACCGTCCACCGCTCGCTGCAACGGCACGAATTCAACGTCGGCGCGCTGCATGGCGACATGGACCAGCACGCCCGCATGGCGACCCTCGGCAAGTTCCGCGAGGGCGAGATCACGCTGCTCGTCGCCTCCGACGTCGCGGCGCGCGGCCTCGACATCCCCGATGTCAGCCACGTCTTCAACTACGACGTTCCTACCCACGCGGAGGACTATGTCCATCGCGTCGGCCGCACCGGCCGCGCCGGCCGCAGCGGCACCGCCTTCACCATCGTGACGCCGGACGAGAAGAAATACGTCTCGGCGATCGAGAAGCTGATCGGCAAGGAGATCGTCTGGTCCGCCGAGATGCCGATCGACGCGGAAAACGAGGGCGACGAAGAGGCATACGGCGAGCGCGATCGCGGCAGCCGCCGGCGTGGCGGTCGACCGTCGCGGCGCGGCAAGCCGGGCGAGTCGCGCTCCAGCGGCGAGAGCAAGCCGGCCGCCGAGGCCAGGCCCGCCGCCGAACCGCGCCAGCCGCGAGAAGAACGCCAGCCCCGCGAAGAGCGTCAGCCGCGCGAGGAGCGCCAGCCGCGCGAGGAGCGTCAGCCGCGCGCGGAACGCCAGCCGCGTGAGGAACGCCCCGCTCCCGAGCGGACCGAGGGCAATCGCTCGCGGTCGGACCGCTCGTCGCGACGCGATCGCGGCCGCCGCGACAACGACCGCGAGCCGCCGGTGGTGGGTCTCGGCGACCACGTCCCGGCCTTCCTGCTGCGCCCGGTCCGGGCGCCGAAAGCGGACGACTGACGCCCGCCGCCGGCCGGCGGGCACGAAACACTCGGACAAAAACGCGCAGATGGCCAAATCCGTAAGGGTATGGGCATTTTTAACCGCGCGTTTATCGATTTCCCGCAACCTCCGGAAAAAGACCAGCTTGTTCGACTCTCCATCACGGGGGTGACGAGGCGACAAGACATGGCCGGTGGGCGCACAAAGGATAAGAAATGTTTGACGTGGTGGAACTGAAGCGAACCCTGTCCTACGCAGAAAACGCGCTCGGTCAGCTCAAGATCAGCGAACTGCCCGCCTATCCGCGCAATTACGAGCTCTGGTACACCTACGCCGCCGGCTTCAATCACGACCTCAACAAGTCGGTCAACGAGATCCTGCGCGCCCGCGGCCGGCTGACCTCCGAGGAGACCGGCCATCTCTACGACCAGTTCCTGTCGCCGCTGAAGGTCAGCGACCGTGTCGAGCAGGTCGGCAACCGCATGTCGGACGAGGTCAGCGAGATCCTCGCCCTCGTCGAATCCGCCCTCGGCGAGACCCACACCCTCAACCAGTCCCTGCGCGGCGCCACCAAGGAGCTGTCGCGGACCGAGGACCGCGACACGGTCAAGGCGATCGTCGCCGACCTCATCGCGACGACCAAGAGCGTCGAGGCGAACAACCGCAAGCTCGAGGGCAAGCTGGCCGAATCGAAGCGCCAGATCGACGAGCTGCAGCAGAACCTCGAGGCGATCCGCTTCGAGTCGCTGACCGACCCGCTGACCACGCTTGCCAACCGCAAGTGCTTCGACATGTCGATCGAGCGCGAGCTGACGATCGCCCGCGAGAGCGGCGAGCCGCTGTCGCTGCTCTTGACCGACATCGACCACTTCAAGAAGTTCAACGATACCTGGGGCCACCAGACCGGCGACCAGGTGCTGCGCCTCGTCGCGATGGCGCTGAAGCAGAACGTCAAGGGCCGCGACATCGCCTGCCGTTACGGCGGCGAGGAATTCGCCGTGGTGCTGCCGAAGACCAATTCCGAGCAGGCCGTCGCCGTCGCCGAGCACATCCGCATGGCGGTGATGTCGAAGGAGCTGGTCAAGCGCTCGACCGGCGAGAATCTCGGCCGGATCACCATCTCGATCGGCGCGGCCACCTATCGCGAGGGCGACTCGGTGCAGACCCTGATCGAGCGGTCCGACTCCTGCCTCTACGCCGCCAAGCGCGGCGGCCGCAACCAGACCAAGAGCGACGCCGGCGAGATCGAAGTGGCCGCCTGACGGCCCTGCCCTCGTAGACGAACGGCCCGCAGCCCTCGGCCTCGAAGGCGGGAATGGTCGCCGCGTCGGCCTTGAAATAGAGGACGTCATAGGCAACGAGGGCGAACATCAGGTCGCCCTTGAAGACGCCGAGGCCGCCGAACATCCGCTTGATGCGGATATCGCCGAGCGGCGCGAACTGTTCCTGCAGGAAGTTGTCGAACTCGTTGGTCATACCCCCTCCCCGCGGCGCGCGCGTCAACAGGCGCTCAGACTGCCAGAGTGAGACCCATTTGCCAAAAATCGGCTTCGAGACGGGTCGCCTGCTCGAAAATGCGGGCAAGCCTCGGGAAGCGCCGCTCGGTCATGACCTCGCCGGCGAGGCGGTCGAGATTGTCGATCGCTGCGGCTGCGACGGCCTGGTAGCCGTCGCTCGCATATTCGCCGATCCAGACGGCATAGGGGTTTTCCGGAGCGAGCGCGCCGGGCCGGGCGGCAAGGGCCTCGGCGATCTCGGCATAGCCGACCATGCAGGGGGCGAGCGCGACGTGGAGATCGAGGAGATCGCCGCGCAGGCCGGTCTCGAGCACGAAGCGAGTGTAGGCCATCGTGGCGCGCGCTTCGGGCGCCGCCTCGAGGTCGGCCGGCGAGAGCCCCCAGCTCGCGCAGAGCTTCACATGCAGGCCCATCTCGTTGTCGACAATATTGGACAGCCCCGCTGCGCCGGCGCGAATTTCCGCAAGGCTCGCGCCCTTGTAGGCCGCGAGCGCATAGGCACGGGCGAAATGGATGAGGAACAGGTAGTCCTGCACCAGATAGTGCCGGAACGCCGCCTCGGGCAGCGTACCGTCGGCCATGGCCTCGACGAAGGGATGGCCGACATATTCGCCCCACGTCGGAGCGGCGGCGGCCTTCAGGCGCGCAAAGAGCGAGCCGGCGGGCGATGCCTCAGCCGACATTGGCCGGATTGGCCGGTGCGAGCGCCACGGACTCGCCGCAGCCGCAGGCCGACGTCTGGTTCGGGTTGTCGAAGACGAAGCCGGAGGAGAGCTTGCTCGTCCGGAAGTCCATCGTCGAGCCGATGACGTAGAGCACGGCGGCCGGGTCGATGAACACCTTGACCCCCTTCTCCTCGACAACGTCGTCACGCGGGTCCGGCGTCTCGACGAGGTCGACCTGATAGGCCATGCCGGCGCAGCCGGAGGTCTTGAGGCCGACCCGGATGCCGGCGACCGGGCGGTCGGCATTCTCGATGATCTCGCGGATGCGCGCGGCGGCGGCATCGGTCACGGACATCACACTGCGGGCTTTCAACATGGATCTATCCTCGCGATGGCGCGTTCGGCGGCGGCTCAGTACCAGTCGAGCATGATGCGGGCCTCGTCGGACATGCGGTCCGGGGTCCAGGGCGGATCGAACACCAGCTTGACCTTGACGTCGGCGATGCCGGGCACGGTGCCGATGGCGTTCTCGACCCAGCCGGGCATGTCGCCGGCGACCGGGCAGCCGGGCGCGGTCAGCGTCATGTCGACGGCGATGTTGCGGTCATCGTCGATATCGATCCGGTAGATAAGGCCGAGTTCGTAGATGTCGACCGGGATTTCCGGATCGTAGACGGTCTTCAGGGCCGATACGATGTCGCGGGTGATCCGGTCGATCTCTTCCTGCGGGATGGAGGCGCCGGCAACCGTCTCGGCCTTGGCCCCGTCGACGAACATCTCGCCGGCGGCCTCGGTCTTGGCGGCCTCGCCATCCGTTACGGCGGCATCTTCGTGCATGGTCTCGTCCCTCATGCGAAAAATCTCTGCGCCTTGATCAGTGCCTCGACCAGACGGTCGACCTCGGCGCGGGTGTTGTAGAGCCCGAACGAGGCGCGGCAGGTCGAGGTGACGCCGAAGCGCGCCAAGAGCGGCTGGGCGCAATGGGTCCCGGCGCGCACCGCGACGCCTTCGCGGTCGATGATCGTCGAGACGTCGTGGGCATGGGCGCCGACCATCTCGAAGGAGACGATCGCGCCCTTGCCCGGCGCCGTGCCGATGATGCGGATGCTGTTGAGCTCGGCGAGGCGCCGGTGGGCGTAGTCGCCGAGATCGGCCTCGTGGGCGGCGATCCGGTCGCGGCCGATGCCGTCCATGTATTTCAGCGCGGCGGCAAGGCCGATCGCCTGGACGATCGGCGGCGTGCCGGCCTCGAAGCGATGCGGCGGCTCGCCATAGGTGACGTTGTCGAGCGTGACGTCCTTGATCATCTCGCCGCCGCCGGTATAGGGCGGCATCTTGGCGAGCCAGTCGCGCTTGCCGTAGAGCACGCCGATGCCGCTCGGGCCGTACACCTTGTGGCCGGTGAAGATGTAGAAGTCGGCGTCGAGGTCGCGGACGTCGACCGGCATGTGCACCGTCGCCTGGCTGCCGTCGACGACGACCGGGATGCCGCGCGCATGGGCGATGCGGATCACCTCCTTCACCGGGACGACCGTGCCGAGCACGTTCGACATGTGGGTGATGGCGACGAGCCTGGTCTTCGGGCCGATCAGCTTCTCGAACTCGTCGAGGAGGAAGCTGCCGTCGTCGGCGACCGGCGCCCAGCGGATGACGGCACCCTTGCGCTCGCGATGGAAATGCCAGGGCACGATGTTGGAGTGGTGCTCCATCACCGAGAGGATGATCTCGTCACCCTCGTCGAGCAGCATGCCGCCGAGCGAGGACGCGACGAGATTGAGCGATTCCGTCGCGTTGCGGGTGAAGATGATCTCGTCGGTCGAGGCGGCGTTGAGGAAGGCCCGGACAGTCTCGCGGGCATCCTCGAAATGGTCGGTGACGGTGTTGGAGAGATAGTGCAGGCCGCGGTCGACGTTGGCGTATTCGAAGGAATAGGCGTTGGTCACCGCGTCGATCACCTGGCGCGGCTTCTGGGCGCTGGCGCCATTGTCGAGATAGACGAGCGGCTTGCCGTAGACCTCGCGGGCAAGGATCGGGAAATCCTTGCGGACGGCTTCGACGTCATAGGGCGCGGCGGCGGCGCGGGCGATCGTCTCGAGGCTCATTTCGTCCCCCTCCTCGCTGCCAACCAACTCTCGACGAGGCCGGAGACGGCCGCGGCGACCGTCTCGTTCGGGATCTCCTGGAGAACCTGGCCGAGGAAGGCGACGATCAGCAGCTCCTCGGCCTCGGCGCGCGGGATGCCGCGCGACAGGAGATAGAACAGCAGGTTCTCGTCGAGCGCGCCGGACGTCGCGCCGTGGGCGCACTGGACGTCGTCGGCATAGATCTCGAGTTCCGGCTTGGCGTCGAACTCGGCCGTCTCGGAGCGCAGCAGCGCGTTCAGCATCATCCGCGCGTCGGTGTGCTGGGCGTGCTGGCGCACGAGGATATTGCCCTGGAAGACGGCGCGCGCCTCGCCGCCGAGTACCGCCTTCAGCGTCTCGGTGCTGGTGCAGTGAGGCACGGCATGGTCGACCATCAGCGTCACGTCGGCATGCTGACGGTCGTCGCCGAGGGTGGCGCCGCGGATGTCGAGATTGCCGCCCTCGCCCTCGAAGGCGAAGAAGACCTGGGCGCGGGCGACGGCGGCGCCGATCATCAGGTTGAAGAGCTGGAGATTGGCGCTCGCGGCGATGCGGGCGCTGACCGTGCCGAGATGCAGCGCCGAGCCACCCTCGGCCTGCAGCCGGGTGTAGCCGAGGCGGGCACCGAGGCCGAGATCGAGCGCCGTCAGCGCATTGGTCTCATAGGCGAGATCGGGGCCGGCGAAGGTCTCGATCACGTCGGCCGAGGCATCGGCGCCGAGGACGACGAGATGGCGCAGCGTCGCCGCGCCGGCCTCGGCGCCGGCAAAGACGTTGGCGATCTCGATCGGCGTGGCGACGGCGGCCGCGGCGGCAATGCGGATCACCGCACCGTCGGACAGGAACGCGGTGTTGAGCGCGACCGCGGCATCCTCGGCGATCGGCGCGCTCGCCGCGGCGAGGGCATCGGCGACGGCCTTGTCGCCGGCTCCGAGGGCCTCGGCGATGGTCGTCACGGCGACGCCCTCGGGAAGGCCCGCGTCGGAGAGCGCCGGCGCGAAGCGGCCGTTGACGAAGACGAGGCGATGGCGCTCGACACCGGCGAGGAGGTCCATCGCCGCGACGCCGGAGAGGTCGGCAACGGGCGCGGCGACCGGGGCGGCGCTCGCCATCAGGCGCTTCAGGTCGGTGTACTTCCAGGCCTCGACGCGGCGATGCGGCAGGCCGGCCTCGGCAAAACGCTCGAACGCGGCTTCGCGCCAGCCGGCGACCTCGGCGCTGCCGGGCAGCTCGGCGCGCACGGCGCCGAAGCGCTCGATCAGCGCATCCTCGGCCGGCGTGCGGCGGACGGTGCTCGGGGCGGCCATCACGCGGCGTCCTCGACGAAGTCGGCGTAGCCCTTGGCCTCGAGCTCGTGGGCGAGCTCCTTGCCGCCGGTCTTGACGATGCGGCCCTTCGACAGGACGTGGATGACATCGGGCACGATGTGGTCGAGCAGGCGCTGGTAGTGGGTGATGACGATCATCGAGCGGTCGGGCGAGCGCAGGGCGTTGACGCCCTCCGAGACGACCTTCAGCGCGTCGATGTCGAGGCCCGAGTCGGTCTCGTCGAGGACGCAGAGCGAGGGCTCGAGCAGCGCCATCTGCAGCACCTCGTTGCGCTTCTTCTCGCCGCCGGAGAAGCCGACGTTGAGCGGCCGCTTCAGCATGTCCTGGGTGACCTTCAGGAGCGCCGACTTCTCGCGCACGAGGCGCATGAAGTCCGGGGTCGACATCTCGCCCTCGCCGCGCGCCTTGCGCTGGGCGTTGAGCGCCGTCTTCAGGAACGTCATGGTGGCGACGCCCGGGATCTCCATCGGGTACTGGAAGGCGAGGAAGACGCCCTTGGCGGCACGTTCGTCGGCGCTCATGCCGACGATGTCCTCGCCCTTGAAGAGGATTTCGCCCGCGGTCACCTCGTAGCCGTCGCGGCCGGCGATGGTGTAGCTGAGGGTCGACTTGCCCGAGCCGTTCGGGCCCATGATGGCGTGGACCTCGCCGGTCGGCACGACGAGATCGATGCCCTTGAGGATCTCGCGCCCGTCGACGCTGACGTGAAGGTTCTTGATTTCGAGCATTTCTCTTTTCCTGTCCCTGTCAGCCCCTGAACCGGCTGTGCGAATTTCGTTCCGGTGTCCGCGCGCGGCGCGCCCGGTCATTCCTCGTTGTCCGGTCCCGGTTCGGCGCCGCTCTTGACGGCGAGATACTGGACGCCGCGCACCAGGCCGGCGCCGATGAAAGCCGCGATGACGGGCGGCCAGAAGCCTTCCGACTGGCTCGCGACCGCAAAGCCGAAGCCAAGGCCGGTCACCGGCGTCGCGATGTTCCAGAAGTCCCAACCCTTCTTTTCTTCCATTACCCGACGCTCCCCTCGTCACTCACCGCCGTGCTGCCTTTGTCGAGCCACAGAATTGGATTTTGCGCGCCCGGTTCCTGCAAATGTCGGATCGATCGCCCTATGAGATTTGCCTTTTCCTCGTCCGCACGACCTTCGAACAACCATCTGTCCGGTTCGTCCGTTGAGTTACCGTTTTCCATTGTCGCGACGTTCCAATGGTCAATTGAGTAGATTTGTCGGATGACTCCATCGGCGCATGCTATGGCGTGCTTGACATCAAAATGTCGATTT
The DNA here is from genome assembly GCA_029572955.1 of Pseudomonadota bacterium. Classification (GTDB taxonomy): domain Bacteria; phylum Pseudomonadota; class Alphaproteobacteria; order Rhizobiales; family JAKPQE01; genus JAKPQE01. The sequence goes on along the minus strand of JAKPQE010000051.1, from coordinate 41,382 downwards.
GGGTTGATCTTCCATGCTTTCCGGGTTGCCTCGTAGAGAGCAACGGCATCCACGGAAATGGTCCTGTCAATCCTGGCAGCATTCCAGAGCTGTCTGATGTTGATCAAGACGGCGGGAAAATTGATCGTTGCTGGAGCAGCCGCATATTTGACGATCAAATCATCGATCGTCTGAGCACCAAAATCAAAACTATGGTGCCCACTCACCTCGTTCGTGGCTTGCGGAAACAGCTCAATAAGTGCCGCTTCAACGTTGAACGCCTCTTTTTCTGTCATTTTATGGCGATGAATCACCAGCCTTGCGTCATTTCCACTATTCCATACGTCGCGAATTCTCGAAACTTTCTTGCCTTTTCGCTGAGCATCGTCGGCTTCATTTAGGTGTGCAAAAATGCGATTTCCGACACCTTTACCGACATAGAAAGTCTCATCGTTTCTTGGATCAACATATCGGTATACATAGTACTGCAGCGCCTCACCGACGCCCGGAGGAAATTCCCGGAGTTCATTGCGCCTACCACTCATCAGCCGACGCTCCCCTCGAGGCTGATGCCGATCAGCTTTTGCGCCTCGACGGCGAATTCCATCGGCAGATGCTGGATGACCTCGCGCACGAAGCCGTTGACGATGAGGGCGACCGCCGCTTCCTCGTCGATGCCGCGCGCCATGCAGTAGAAAAGCTGGTCCTCGGAGATCTTCGAGGTGGTCGCCTCGTGCTCGAAGGAGGTCGAGGCGTTCTTGGCCTCGATGTAGGGCACGGTGTGGGCCGAGCAGTCGTGGCCGATCAGCAGCGAGTCGCACTGGGTGTAGTTGCGCGCGCCGGCGGCCTTCCTGTGGGCCGAGACGAGGCCGCGATAGGTGTTCGAGGAATGGCCGGCCGAGATGCCCTTGGAGATGATCCGGCTCGAGGTGTTCTTGCCGAGGTGGACCATCTTGGTGCCGCTGTCGACCTGCTGGTGGCCGTTGGAGACGGCGATCGAATAGAACTCGCCGCGCGATTCGTCGCCGCGCAGGATGCAGCTCGGATACTTCCAGGTGATCGCCGAGCCGGTCTCGACCTGGGTCCAGGAGATCTTCGAGCGGGCGCCGCGGCAGTCGCCGCGCTTCGTCACGAAATTGTAGATGCCGCCCTTGCCGTCCTTGTCGCCGGGATACCAGTTCTGCACCGTCGAGTACTTGATCTCGGCATCGTCGAGGGCGACGAGTTCGACGACGGCGGCGTGCAGCTGGTTCTCGTCGCGCATCGGCGCCGTGCAGCCTTCGAGATAGCTCACATAGGCGCCCTCGTCGGCGATGATCAGGGTGCGCTCGAACTGGCCGGTCTTGCTCTCGTTGATGCGGAAATAGGTGGAAAGCTCCATCGGGCAGCGCACGCCCTTCGGGATGTAGACGAAGGAGCCGTCCGAGAAGACCGCCGAATTCAGCGTCGCATAGAAGTTGTCGGTCACCGGCACGACCGAGCCGAGGTACTTCTTGACGAGTTCGGGATGGCTGTGGACCGCCTCGGAGATCGGGCAGAAGACGACGCCGGCCTTGGCCAGCTCCTCCTTGAAGGTGGTGACCACAGAGACGCTGTCGAACACCGCGTCGACGGCGATCTTGGCGCCCTCGACGCCGGCGAGGATCGCCTGCTCCTTCAGCGGAATGCCGAGCTTCTCGTAGGTCGCCAGCAGCTCCGGATCGACCTCGTCGAGGCTCTTGGGACCTTCCTTCTTCTTCGGCGCCGAATAGTAGTAGAGGTCCTGGAAGTCGATCTTCGGGTAGTCGACCTTGGCCCATTTCGGCTCCGCCATCGTCGCCCAGCGCTTGAAGGCGTCGAGCCGCCATTCGAGCAGCCATTCCGGCTCGCCCTTCTTGGCGGAGATGAAGCGGATGGTCGATTCGTCGAGACCCTTCGGCGCCTTCTCCGACTCGATGTCGGTGACGAAGCCGTACTTGTACTGGTCGACGTCGATCTCCCGGACCTTCTCGACGGTTTCCTTAACTGCGGCCATCTTGTCGTTCACCCTCCAGGGAAAGTCTTGTCGTCAGGCGGCGCGGCCGGCTGCCGGCCGGTCCTGCCCGAGTGTTTCGTCGATCGGCCGACGGCGGGCCGAAATCTTCTTCCAGGCGTCGAGGAACCGCTCGACGTCGGCCTCGTCCGTCGTCGCGCCGATCGAGACGCGCAGGGCGGCGCGAGCGAGATCGGCCGGCACGCCCATCGCGGCAAGGACGTGCGAGGCGGCGACCTTGCCGGACGAGCAGGCGGAGCCGGAACTCAGCGCCACGCCCTCGAGATCGAAGGCGATCACCGCCGTCTCGGCGCGAAGGCCAGCGGCGGCGAAGCAAAGGGTATTGGCGAGGCGCCCGGCACCGGCCGAGAAGACGACGGCGTCGGGCGTGATCGCGGCGATGCCGGCCGCGATGCGGTCGCGCAGGGCGGCGATGGCTGGCGCGTGCAGCACCGCCTCGCGGGCGGCCTCGGCAGCGGCGCCGAAGCCGGCGATACCGGCGACGTTCTCGGTGCCGGCGCGGCGGCGCAGCTCCTGGCCGCCGCCGACGAGCAGCGGGGCGGGCGCGACATCGGGACTGCCGAGGACGAGGGCGCCGACGCCGGCCGGGGCGCCGATCTTGTGACCGGAGAGCGTCAGGAAGTCGACGCCGAGCATGCCGATCGCAACCGGCATCCTGGCCGCCGCCTGGACCGCGTCGCAATGGCTGAAGGCACCGGCGGCGCGGGCGACGCGGGCAATCTCGGCGACGTCCTCGACGACCCCGGTCTCGTTGTTGGCGAGCATCACCGAGACGAGCGAGCGGCGGCCTTCGGCCATTTCCAGGACGAGTTCGCGGGCGAGCCAGTCGATGTCGACGAGGCCCTCGCCGTCGACCGGGATGCGGCGCACGCGCTCGGCGGCGAAACGCCCGCCGGAAAGAACGGACGGATGCTCGATCGCCGAGACGAACAGCGTATCGACCCGGACCGCATCGCCGTCGACGACGATTTCCGGGCATAGCGCCGTGACGTTCGCCTCGGTGCCGCTGCCGGTGAAGACGACATTGGCGCCCGGAGCGCCGACGAGGAAGGCGACGCTGTCGCGGGCGCGCTCGAGAATCGCGCGGGCGGCGCGGCCTTCGGCATGGACGGAAGAGGGGTTGCCGGCGCGGGCGAGCGCGTCGGAAATCGCCGCTGCGGCCTCCGGCCTCAGCGGGCTTGTCGCGTTCCAATCGAGATAGGATCGCGCCTGCGACACGCGGATTCTCCCCCTTAGGACCTTGTGCCTCAGGGGCGAGCCGCAAGCCGACTGTCGGACACCTCCGAACAGCCTTGTAATCAGCCCCTCTCCTTGTGGTAAGAAGAAGGTCCGCAAAACGGGGATCGGCAACGAGCCCCGCGACTTATCGGCTCGGCCGAGGCCGGATTCAAGGTCCGGTACGACCGTAGCTTCTCGACAGGAAGTTCTAGGGAGCCCCCTACCTCAAGTCAAGGACAGGCAGAGTTCTTGGATTGCCGTCCGCAAGATGCCGCGTTGGCGACGTCACGGACCGTGCACCTGGCGAGCACCAGAGAAAAAGGACAACACGTCGAATGCCGGAAGTGATTTTCAACGGCCCGGCCGGGCGTATCGAGGGGCGTTACCAGCCGCCGAAATACAAGAACGCGCCGATTGCCATCATACTTCATCCGCACCCGCAGTTCGGCGGGACGATGAACAATCAGATCGTCTACAACATGTTCTACATGTTCGCGCAGCGCGGCTGCGCGGTGCTGCGCTTCAATTTCCGCGGGGTCGGACGCAGCCAGGGCGCCTTCGACCACGGACCGGGCGAACTCTCGGACGCCGCCGCCGCCCTCGACTGGGTGCAGACCTTCAATCCGGAGGCGCGCGAGTGCTGGATCGCCGGCTTCTCGTTCGGCGCCTGGATCGGCATGCAGCTGCTGATGCGCCGGCCCGAGATCGAAGGGTTCATCTCGGTCGCCCCGCCGGCCAACCTGCATGATTTCTCGTTCCTCGCCCCCTGTCCGTCGTCCGGCCTCATCGTCCATGGCGACCAGGACAAGGTGGTGCCGCTGAAGGACGTGCAGGGCCTCGTCGACAAGCTGAAGACCCAGAAGGGCATCGTCATCGAGCAGCAGGTGATCGAAGGGGCCAACCACTTCTTCGACACCAAGGTCGACGAGCTGATGGGCGTCTGCAACTCCTATCTCGACAAGCGCCTCGGCCCCGTTCCGGCCGTCGAGGACTGATCGCGGGCCGGCCCGCGGCGCATCTCGCACTGCGCCGCGGCCGCCGGACGACGATATTCTTCCGGTTTTCCCTGCCTTGCGCCGTCAGGGCCGGGCAAGGACGCCGCCCGTCGTCGGGCGCGGCACGCCGGTCGTGCCCGGAAACGACAGCGGCAGGTGGTTGAGGCTTCTGACCGCAAGATAGGCGAAGGCCTCGGCCTCGACGAAATCGCCGCGCCAGCCGATGTCGTCGGCGGTCCGCACGGGGCCGCCGAGCCGGCGGCCAAGTTCGCCGAGGATCGCCGGATTGCGGGCGCCGCCGCCACAGACGACCACCGCGGCCGGCGTGCCGTGGCGACCGATCTCGCCGGCGATGGCCGCCGCCGTGAAGGCGGCAAGGGTCGCCGCCGCATCCTCGAGGCCAAGGCCGGCGACGGGAGCGGCCGAGAAATGATCGCGATCGAGCGACTTCGGCGCCGGCAGGGCGAAATAGGGATCGTCGAGAAGGCGGGCCAGCACGGCAGCGTCGACGCGGCCGGCGAGCGCATGGCGCCCGCCCTCGTCGAAGGCGCGCCCTGCCCGCTCGCGCATCAGATCGTCGAGAAGTGCGTTGCCCGGCCCGGTGTCGCAAGCAAGGAGGCCGCCATCGGCGCCGATCCAGGTGATGTTGGCAACGCCGCCGATATTGACGACGGCGGCCGGCAGGGCGAGCCCGGCGGCGCCGACGAGCGCCCGGTGATAGACCGGCACGAAGGGCGCGCCCTCGCCGCCCGCGGCGACGTCGGCGGCGCGGAAATCATAGACGACGGGAATGCCGAGCCGGCGCGCCAGCGCCGCGCCGTCGCCGAGCTGGATGGTGAGGCGGCGGGCCGGATCGTGAAAAACGGTCTGGCCGTGGAAGCCGACGACGTCGATATCGGCGAGCGTCAGTCCGGCCTCGGCGATGAGCGCTTCGACGGCCTCGGCATGGGCTGCGGTCACCGCCGCCTCGGCGGCGGCAAGCTCCGGCGGGCGGGCGGCGCGGTCGGCCAGCGTGCGGGCAACGGGCAGCGCGGCGCGCACCAACGCCTGCTCGCCGGCCGAATAGGGCCGGGCGCGGGCCGGACCCGGACGCAGGATGCCGGCGCCGTCGGTTTCGACAATGGCGGCGTCGATGCCGTCCATCGAGGTGCCGCTCATCAGCCCGAGTGCCTTCAGGACCGTCGCCATCTGCGTCTTTCTCGCTCCTGCTGCTGCCTTGCCGGTGGCATGCGCCGGGCGATCCTGTTACATCACCGCACCGGCCGCAAGGTCGACCACCGCTGCGAGGCCGGCTTGCCGCCCGCGACGTTCGGGACGATCCTTGGCCGTTCGACCTTCAAACGGACACGTCGAGACCGATGACCGCCTTCAAATCCGATTTCCTCCACACCCTCACCGCCCGCGGCTTCATTCACCAGCTTTCCGATCCCGAAGGGCTCGACAAGCTGATGACCGAGGAGACGGTCACCGCCTATATCGGCTTCGACTGCACGGCGCCGAGCCTGCATGTCGGCTCGCTCCTGCAGATCATGATGCTGCGCTGGCTGCAGAAGACCGGGCACCGGCCGATCGTGCTGATGGGCGGCGGCACGACGCGGGTCGGCGACCCCTCTGGCAAGGACGAGTCGCGCAAGCTGCTCACCGGCGAGGAGATCGACGCCAACAAGGCCGGCATCCACACGGTCTTCGACAAGTTCCTCGGCTTCGGCGAGGGCCCTGGCGACGCCATCATGATCGACAATGCCGACTGGCTGTTGTCGCTCCATTACGTCGACTTCCTGCGCGAGGTCGGCCGGCACGTCTCGGTCAACCAGATGATCCAGCGCGAGTCGGTCAAGCTGCGGCTCGAGCGCGAGCAGCATCTGTCGTTCCTCGAATTCAACTACATGATCCTGCAGGCCTACGATTTCGTCGAACTGTACCGGCGCACCGGCTGCCGGCTGCAGATGGGCGGCTCGGACCAGTGGGGCAACATCATCTCGGGCATCGATCTCGGCCGCCGTATCGCCGAGACCGAGCTCTTCGCCCTGACGAGCCCGCTGATCACCACCGCGTCGGGCGCCAAGATGGGCAAGACCGCCGCCGGCGCCGTCTGGCTCAACGCCGACATGAAGAGCCCCTACGAATACTGGCAGTTCTGGCGCAACACCGAGGACGACGACGTGCGCCGGTTCCTGTCGCTGTTCACCGAATTGCCGCTCGACGAGGTGGGCCGGCTCGCCAGCCTCGGCGGCGCCGAGATCAACGAGGCCAAGAAGGTGCTCGCCACCGAGGCGACGGCGATGATCCACGGCCGGGCGGCGGCCGAGGAAGCGGCCGAGACGGCACGCAAGACCTTCGAGGAAGGGGCGCTCGCCGATACCCTGCCGACGATCGAGGTGCCGGCGGCGGAGATCGAGGCCGGCCTCGGCGTGCTCGTCGCCTTCGTCAAGGCCGGGCTCGTCGCCTCGAACGGCGAGGCGCGGCGGCAGATCCGCGGCGGCGGCCTCAAGGTCAACGACGCGACCGTCACCGACGAGCGGGCCCAGATCAGCGGCGCCGACGTCACCGCCGAGGGCGTCATCAAGCTGTCGCTCGGGCGCAAGCGCCACATCCTCGTCAAGCCGGCCTGAGCGGCCGGCCGACACGACGGAAATCCGGGAAAAGGGGGCCGACGGCCCCCTTTTCCGCCCGCCTCAACGGAACTCGAAAATCTTGCGCAGGGCGCCCGGCGCGATGACCGAGACCGGGTTGATCTTCAGCTCCGGCGCCCCGGGGGCGCCGGTGATGGCGAAGGTCACGGCGATGAGGCCCTCGTTCTTGCGATTGCCGAGGGCCCGGCCGAGCAGCGGCAACTGGCTGAAAAAGTTGTTGAGGCGATAGGCCGGGACATAGGTGCCGGCCAGCGCCACCTTGTTGGCGCCGTGGTCGATGCGGCCGGACAGGGTGCCGCCGATGGAATCGCTCTTCAGCATCGCCCGGTCGATATGCAGCACCTTGCCGATGCGTCGGAAATCGATGAGCAGCTTGTCGATCGGCACGCCCTCGCCGGGCTTGGCCTTGCGGATCGGCCCGGAATCGACGGCGCGGTCGCCGTGCGGGGCCTGGGCGTCGGTGGTGGCGAGGCGCGACAGCGCCGGCTCGTCGACCACCTGGAAGTCGGTCATGTAGAGATTGCCGGCCATGTCGGCGGTATCGAGCGGGAACGGCAGGTAGAGCTGGAGATTGCCGTTCCGGGCCCGGTCGTAGAGACCGGCGAAGCGCAGGAAGGCGCCGCCGTCGGCCGTCTCAATGAGGATGCGCTCCTTGTTCTTCGGATCGATGCGGCCGACGAAGTGGGAATCGCCGAGCTGGCCGGACATCTCGAGCGCCGTCATCTTGCCGCCGCGGGTCGAGGACTTGAGGACGAGATTGCGGATCTCGGCGCCGGCGCCGCCGACCATCCGCTTGAAGCGGATGTCCATGTCGACATCGTCCTTGCTGCCGGCGTCGGCACCGCTCGATCCGCCGAGCAGATGTTCGGCGGCCATCACGTCGCCGACCATGGTGATCTTGCGGCGCCCCTTCTGCGGCGCCTCGATGGTGAGGTGGGCGTCCTCGCCGTTGCGCACGGAGAAGCGGGCGAGATCGGCGGTGACGAGGCCGACGCCGTCGCGCACCTCGGCGCTGCCGGCGATGTCGAGGCCGGATCCGGACACCTCGAGGCCGACCACCTTGAAGCCGCCGTCCTGCGGCACGAGGTCGAACGCGGCCTTCGCCGGCCGGCCCGCCGGCTTTTTCCAGGAGAGCTGCGGAATGACGATTTCGGCCTTGCCGAGGTCGGCGACGATGTGACGGGCGCCCCCCTTGTCGGCGCCGAGTTCCTGCACCGCGACGCCGACGGGCCCCTTGACGAGGCCGCCGAGGTCGATGCCGAGCTTGGCGCGATCCTCGTCGCCGAGCACCGCGGTCACGTCGAGACGGGCGCCGCCGCCTTCGCTCGCATCGAGCGGCCGCGTCATGTCGAGGCCGGCGACGACGCCGTCGACGGTCGCCTTGCCCCGGATGGCGACGGTGCGCCCGTCGACCGTGACCTCGAGCGTGCCGCCCGAGACCATGCGGCCGTCAATCGGCGCCTTGCTGGCGAAGCGGTCGAGGTCGACGACCACCTTGTAGTCGACGTCCTCCGCCTCGACGTCGTCGAGCAGCGGCACCTGCACCGAGACATGGGCCTGCGCCGTGCCGGTGAGGCCGGGAATGTCGATGCCCTCGGCGCGCATGACGGCGAGCGGTTCGGAATCGGCGAGTTCGGCGACGGCCGACGCGGTGCCCTCGAGCGCGACCTCGATGCGGCCCTCGCCGACCGGTTCGAGGAGATCGGGAATGTCGAAGGTGCTGTCGCCGACCGCGAGCTTGCGGCCGCTCGGCAGGTCGATGCGGCCGTCCTTCACGTCGACGTGGAAGTCGCGGCTCGACAGGTGGCCGACGGCATTCGCCCCGGAGATCGGCGGCATCTCGCCATAGGTCGAGAAGGTCGCCTCGGAGAGGCGGAACACGCCCTTGACCGCTTCCGGCGGCAGGGCGACGCCGCGTCCGGCATCCTTGATCATCTGGGCGGTCACCGAGATGTCGAGGCTGAGATCCTCGACGGCGGCCGAATGGATGTTCTCGATCACCCAGCGGCGGGCGCCGGAGCCGAGGAAGCGCGGCCAGAGCCTTTTCACGACGTCGATATCGGTCGGCTTCAGGCGCAGGGCCGCGGCGAACGAGGTGCCGTTCTCGAACAGCCCGATGTCGGCGGCGGCGGCGAGCCCGACACCGCTGCCGACGATCTCGATGCCGGCGAGCGACAGGATGCGGGTGTTCGGGTTCCACTGGCCGGTGACGCGGGCGGCATCCATGGCGAGCGGCGGCGCCGCGACATCGGCCGGCCCCGCGGTCATTTCCGAGGCGACCATCATGAACGGCATCGGCCCGCCGTCCTTGCCGACGTCGAGGCGGCCGGTCCAGCTCGCATGGGTGCCGCCGATGTAATAGCGCAGCTCGTCGAGCAGCACGGCCTTGGTCGGGGTGTCGTAATGGACGCGCAGATAAGCCTCGTCGAGAAGCACCGGGGCCTCGCGGCCGATGCGGAAGAGGCCGGCGCCGACATCGGCGGAAAGGGCGCCGGACAGGATCGCCGAATCCGGCCCGAGCGTCAGGTTGGCGACGCCATAGACCGGCATGTCGGCGCGCAGCGGCGAGCGCACCCGGCGCACGATCGGAAGCAAGTCGGAGGGCGTGAGGTCGGAGAAGCGCAGCTCCACCGTCGAGCCGCCGTCCTCGGTCATGTGCCGGTCGAACTGGACGACCCAGCGCCCGCTCGCGCCGAAGGCGGAGATGCCGCCGGAAAACCGGCCCTTCTGCGGACCAGCGAGGGCCTCGGCGTCGATGCCCGAGATGGCGCGCAGGGTGCCGCGCTCGCCCTTCCTCAGGCGCAGGGTGCCGTTGGCGATGGCGACGCGGCGGAAGCCGGCCGAGATGACGTCGTGGGCGAGGCCGGCGAGTGCCTGGTCGAGGGCGGTGGCGAAGCCCTGCGGCGTCGCCTCGGCGATCTCGCCGAAGAAGCCGGCCATGCCGCCCTCGGGATCGTCCGCCTCGTCGAGCACGACGGTCGCCGAGGGTTGTTCCAGCACGACCTCGCGGATCGCGAGATGGCCGGTCATCAGCGCCCCGGCATCGATGAAAGCGGTGGCGAGCGGCACGCGGACGGCGCGCCAGCCCTGCGGCGCCAGCACCTCGACGTCGCGCAACTCGACCGCGAGGCCGCCGGTCGGGGCGATCTCGATCGCGGTGTCGCCGATATCGACCTGCCAGCCCGGGCCGATCGCCGCGGCGAGCTGGCGCTCGAGGCGCGGCGAGACGGTGTTGAGCGGCAGCGGCGCCAGGAGGAGGGTGAAGAACAGCGCGGTGACGAGCAGCACCGCCGCGCCGAAAACGATGGCGACGGCGCGCCAGACATGACGCTCGTGCCCGGCCTTCGCCAGACCGTGGGCGCGCCAGTCCGTCCCGCTCGAGGGGAAGTCATGCAGGCGGTGGTGGCGCAGCCTCAGGAAGTCGAGCATCAACCGTCGTGTCGTTAGCTGGAGGCGCGATGCCCGGCACCGCGAATCTGGCACATATTACAGACACGATCCCCATCGCACCGGGCAAAACGCCGGCAGCTGGACTTCGCGTCGGGCACTCGCATAATCGCCGGCGAATTGCCCTTTGGAACCCGGAACATGGACGAAAGGAAGGCATAGATGACCGCTGCACTGAAAATGGGCGATCCGGCCCCCGATTTCGACCTGCCGCGCGACGGCGGCGGCAACGTCAGTCTGTCGGCGCTGCAGGGCAAGCCCGTCGTCGTCTATTTCTATCCCAAGGACGACACCTCCGGCTGCACCGCCGAAGCGATCGATTTCACCGCCCATGGCGCGGCCTTCGCCGAGGCCGGCGTCACCGTCATCGGCGTCTCGCCCGACAGCGTCGCCAAGCACGACAAGTTCAAGGCCAAGCACGAGCTCGGCGTCGTCCTCGCCGCCGACACCGACAAGGTGGTGGTCGAGGCCTATGGCGCCTGGGTCGAGAAAAGCATGTACGGGCGCAAATACATGGGCGTCGAGCGGGCGACCTATCTCGTCGACGCCGAGGGCAGGATCGCCGGCATCTGGCGCAAGGTGAAGGTCACCGGCCACGCCGCCGCCGTGCTGAAGGCGGCCAGGGCGCTCTGACGGACGGGAGGCAGCAGTGAGCGAAGCGCCGGACACGCTGGCGGGCTATGCGCGGGCCGTCGTTTCGGCGGTGGAGCCGGCCGAGAAGGTGCGGCTCGCCGAGGCGGCCTGCGCGGCCTGGCGGGCCGGCCGGCTGTCGCTCCATCGCGGCACCGGCGAGGCGCCGATGCCGGACCGGCCGGGCCGCCCTGCCCGGCCCGTACTCCTGCCGCCGCGCGACATGCCCAAGCGCTCGCTGAATTCGGCGCACGGGCGGATCGCGCTGCTGCACGCCCTCACCCACATCGAGCTCAACGCTCTCGATCTCGCCTTCGACCTCCTCGGCCGGTTCGTCGCCGAGCCGATGCCGCGCGCCTTCTTCGACGCCTTCGTCACGGTCGGCTGCGAGGAGGCGTATCATTTCCAGCTGCTCGAGGCGCGGCTCCGGGCGGCCGGCGCCGCCTATGGCGACCTGCCGGCCCATGACGGCCTCTGGGAGGCGGCGACCGAGACCGGCCACAGCCTCGTCGCGCGGCTCGCGATCATCCCGCTCGTCCTCGAGGCACGCGGCCTCGACGTCACGCCCGGCATCATCGACAAGATGGTGGAGACCGGCGAGGCGCAGGCGGCCGCCGCCCTCGAGATCGTCTATCGCGACGAGAAGGGCCACGTCGCGACCGGCATGACCTGGTTCCGCTTCCTTTGCGAGCGCGACGGCCACGACCCGGTGCGCCTGTTCCAGGATCTGGTGCGGCGGCATTTCCGCGGCGGCATCAAGCCGCCCTTCAACGACCGCGCCCGCTCCGAGGCCGGACTGACGCCGGGATTCTACAAGCCGATCGCCGGCATCGCCCGCTGATGCGGCGAGACGACTCGGCCTTTCCGTTTTTCACGTAAACCCGCCGGTTTCAAACCGAATGTTAACCCTAACCGGGCATTAAATTGCTCCAGAGTTCGGGGCGTCCCTCGTCGGCCCCCCACGCGTTTGAAGGTCTGGAGTGCCATGACGAGCAAGGACGAAGCCGTCGAGCGTCCATTCGGGCGTCGCAGCGAACCCCACAAGATCACCATCGCCCGGGAAGGCCGCACGCGCTCCTTCACGGTACGGCCCTGGGCCATCGGGGCGGCCGCCGCAGCGGCGGTGATCGTCGGCGGCGGATATCTCGCCGCGACCGGATACCTCGTCTACCGCGACCAGATCCTGGCCGGCCACTACGCCCGCCAGGCCGCGATGCAGCACCGCTACGAAGACCGCATCGCCACGCTGCGGGCCGAGATCGACCGCATCACCTCGCGCCAGATGATCGACAAGGAAGCGGTCGAGGCCAAGATCGACCTGCTCCTCGACCGCAAGCAGTCGCTCGACACGCGCACCGAGCAGGTCGCCGTGCTGATCGACCGGGCCCGCGGCGTCGGCATCGCCGCACCGATCGCCGGGCCCCTGCCCGAGCCCAATCCGAGCCGCGTCGCCACCGCCTTCGCCAAGATCGAGGTGCCGGACGTGACCGGCAGCATCGGCCCGGCCAAGGCCGAGGCGGCCGAAGCGCCGGCCGCCCTGCCCGCGTCGCTCGCCGAGGAAATGGGCCTTCGCAGCTCCGATGCCTCGTTCCTCGACGAGGCGACGCCGCCGCGCCAGCCGGACAGCCGGCTTGCCGCCGCCGACGACCCGGCATTGCCGGAAATCGCCCGCATCGAGCACGATTTCGCGGCGATCGAGGCGCAGCAGGCGACCACCGTGACGCAGCTCGCCGAGAAGGCCGCCGCCAAGGTGAAGCAGATCCGCAAGGCCCTCAGCGGGCTCGGCTACGATGCCGACAAGCTGGTCGGCGAGCCGCAGAACCGCAAGTCGGTCGGCGGACCGTTCGTGCCGGTGCCGAACCTGCGGGCGATGGCGTTCGGCGATCAGGTCGATGCCGTGGCGCGCAGCCTTTCCGACCTCGACCACCTGCGCCAGCAGCTCGACATCGTGCCCCTCGCCCGTCCGATCCGCGGCGCGGCGCGCACCACGAGCCGGTTCGGCGTGCGGCTCGATCCGTTCCTCAACACTCCGGCGCTGCATGCCGGGATCGATTTCAAGGCCGCGCCGGGCCATCCGGTGCTGGCCACCGGCCGCGGCACCGTCGTGCGCGCCGGCTATGTCGGCGGCTACGGCAAGCTCGTCGAGATCGACCACGGCAACGGCGTGACGACACGCTATGCCCATCTCAGCGCCATCCTCGTCGAGAAGGGCGCGACCGTGCGTGTCGGTCAGGCGGTCGGCAAGCTCGGCAGCACCGGCCGCTCGACCGGGCCGCACCTCCACTACGAGACGCGCATCAACGGCGAGGCGGTCGATCCGATGCGCTTCCTCGAAGCCGGCCGGCGCATCCGCTCGACGCTCTGACGGCCGCTTCGGCCAATGAAAAACCCCGCGGCATCACCGCGGGTTTTTCGTTTCTTTTCAAGGCCGTATGCGGCGATCAGTCGATGTCGGCAACGTCGCCGCCACCGCCATGGACGCGCTGGGCGAGCGCCGCTTCCATGAAGGCATCGAGCTCGCCGTCGAGCACGTCGCCGGGGCTCGTGCTCTCGATCCCGGTCCGAAGGTCCTTCACCAGCTGATAGGGCTGCAGCACGTAGGAGCGGATCTGGTGGCCCCAGCCGATGTCGGTCTTGGAAGCCGCCTGGGCCATCGCCTCGGCCTCGCGCTTCTTCAGCTCTTCCTCGTAAAGGCGGGCGCGCAGCATGGCCCAGGCCGTCGCCCGGTTCTTGTGCTGCGAGCGCTCGTTCTGGCAGGCGACGACGATGCCGCTCTTCAGATGGGTGATGCGGACCGCCGAGTCGGTGGTGTTGACGTGCTGGCCGCCGGCGCCCGAGGCGCGGTAGGTGTCGATGCGCACGTCGGCTTCGCTGACGTCGATGTCGATCGAGTCGTCGACCACCGGATAAACCCAGACGCTGGCGAAGCTGGTGTGGCGGCGGGCCTGCGAATCGAACGGCGAGATGCGCACGAGACGGTGCACGCCCGACTCGGTCTTCAGCCAGCCATAGGCGTTCGCCCCCTTGATGAGGATCGTCGCCGACTTGATGCCGGCCTCTTCGCCGTCGGAGACGCCGATGATCTCGGTCTTGTAGCGGCGGTGCTCGGCCCAGCGCAGATACATGCGCATCAGCATCGAGGCCCAGTCCTGGCTCTCGGTGCCGCCGGCGCCGGCGTTGATTTCGACGTAGGTGTCGTTGCCGTCGGCCTCGCCGGAGAGCAGCGCCTCGACCTGCATGCGGGCGGTCGTCGTGTTGAGGTCCTTCAGCGCCGCCTCGGCCTCGGTGACGACGCCCTCGTCGTCCTCCATCTCACCGAGTTCGATCAGCTCCAGATTGTCGTTGAGCTCGGTCTCGACGCGACGGATGCCGCCGATCGCTTCCTCGAGCTGCTGGCGTTCGCGCATCGCCTTTTGCGCCTTCTGCGGATCGGACCACAGGTCCGGGTCCTCGGCGAGGGCGTTCAGGTCGGCGAGCCGCTTCTGAGCCTTGTCCCAGTCAAAGATGCCTCCTCAGCAGGCTGATGGCCTGCTTGATTTCGTCGACCAGCGTCTCGGTTTCGGCTCTCATGTCGGTCGGGTCGTCCTCGTCTTGCCGGCGCGCCGGCGCAAATGGGCAATGGACGGGGTTTAGCCAATGGCACGGGGCACGTCCAGCCCGCAGCCCGTTCGGCGGGTGGACATGCCCTCATCGGCGCCCGTCGCGGTCAGTAGAGACCGCCGGTTCCGGAAATCACGGCCTTGTTGGCCTCGGGCGTCACCGAGGTGGCATTCCCCATCTGACCGTCGTAGCCGATGATCGAATAGGTGTCGCCCGGCTCGGTGCCCGGCTTGAAGGCTTCCATGATGACGTTGGCGCCGCCCGGCGAGGCGCGCAGGCCGGTCGTGCGGTCGATCGGAATGAGGCGGATGCCCTTCGGCACGCGGAACGGCACCGGCGGCTTGTAGGCGAGCGCCGTCTTCATGAAGTCGCGGAACACCGGCGCCGAGAGCTGGCCGCCGGTGGCGCCGCGGCCCATCGGGCGCGGCGTGTCGTAGCCCATGAAGACGCCGACGACGAGGTCGGGCGAGAAGCCGACGAACCAGGCGTCCTTCTCGTCGTTGGTCGTGCCGGTCTTGCCGGCGAGCGGACGGCCGACATCCTTGACGACGGTCGCCGTGCCGCGCTGGACGACGCCTTCCATCATCGAGGTGATCTGGTAGGCGGTCATCGGATCGAGGATCTGGTCGCGCTTGTCGATCAGCTGCGGCTCGTCCTGGCCGGTCCAGCGGGCCGCCTCGCAGCCGTCGCAGATGCGCTGGTCGTGCCGGTAGATGGTCTTGCCGGTGCGGTCCTGAATGCGGTCGATCAGCGTCGGGTCGATCTTGCGGCCGCCATTGGCGATCGTCGCATAGGCCGAGGTGAGGCGCATGACCGTCGTCTCGCCGGCGCCGAGGGCCATGGCGAGCACCGGCATCAGGTCGTCGTAGATGCCGAAACGGCGGGCGTATTCGACGACCAGCGGCATGCCCATGTCGCGGGCGAGCTGCACGGTCATGACGTTGCGCGAACGCTCGATGCCGAGGCGCAGGGTCGAGGGGCCGTAGAACTTGCCGCCGTAATTCTTCGGCTGCCAGACCTGGCCGTTGCCCATGGGCAGCGAGATCGGCGCGTCCATGATGACGCTCGACGGCGTGTAGCCGTTGTCGAGGGCGGCCGAATAGACGAACGGCTTGAACGAGGAGCCGGGCTGGCGCATCGCCTGGGTGGCGCGGTTGAACTGGCTGTCGGCGAAGGAGAAGCCACCGACCATCGCGAGAACGCGGCCGGTGTGCGGGTCCATGGCGACGAGGGCGCCGCCGATCTCCGGCGGCTGGCGCAGGCGATAGCCCTTGCCGTCCTCGAGGGCCTCGACATAGACGACGTCGCCGACGGCGAGCACGTCGTCGGAGCCCTTGATGCGGCCGCCCTTTTTCGGGCCGGTCGCCCAGCGCGCCCACTTCATCTCCTCGAAGGCGACGGTGCCGGTCTCGCGCTTGGTCGAGAGTTCGCCGGAGACGAGCAGCGGCGGCTGCAGGCCGATCCGGGCCTCCTTGGCGTCGACGGCCAGAACCGTCGCGAGCCGCCATTCCGGCACGTCGGTCAGCACCTTGACCTCGGCGAGACTGGCGCCCCAGTCGCCGCCGGCGGCGATCTGCGCGACCGGGCCGCGCCAGCCGCGCTGCATGTCGAAGCGCAGCAGGCCGTCGATCAGCGCGCGACGGGCGACGAGCTGCATCTTCGGATCGAGCGTGGTGCGCACCGACAGGCCGCCGCCATAGAGCTTCTCCTCGCCATACATGGTCTGGAGCTGACGGCGGACGTCCTCGACGAAGTAGTCGGCGGCGAAGAGATGGGCGCCGGTGCGCCGCGGCGTCACCTCGAGCGGGGCGACCTTGGCCTTCTCGCCCTCCTCCAGCGTCGTGTAGCCGTTCTCGACCATCTGATCGATGACCCAGTTGCGGCGCTCGATCGCCCGGTCGGGATAGCGGAACGGATGATAGTTGTTCGGCGCCTTCGGCAGGGCGGCGAGGTAGGCGGCCTCCTGCACGTTGAGTTCGTGCACCGACTTGTCGAAATAGAGCAGCGAGGCGGCGGCGACGCCATAGGAGCCGATGCCGAGATAGATCTCGTTGAGATAGAGCTCGAGGATCTTGTCCTTCGGGAAGGCGCGCTCGATGCGCAGCGAGATCAGCGCTTCCTTGATCTTGCGGTCGAGGGTGGCCTCGTTGGTCAGAAGGAAGTTCTTGGCGACCTGCTGGGTGATCGTCGAGGCGCCGATCGGGCGGCGCGAGCCGATATTCTGCAGGTTGACGATGACCGCGCGGGCGATCGACTCGAAGTCGAGGCCGCCGTGGCGGTAAAAATTCTTGTCCTCGGCCGAGATGAAGGCGTGCTTGACGAGGTCCGGGATCGCCTGGATCGGCAGATAGAGGCGGCGCTCGCGGGCGTATTCGGCAACGAGCTGGCCGTCACCCGCGTGAATGCGGGTCATGATCGGCGGCTCGTAGTTCTTCAGCACCGTGTAGTCCGGCAGGTCCTGCTGGTACTGGTAGATGAAGTACCCGGCGATCGCCGCGCCGATGATGAACAGGGCGGCGCCGATGCCGAACAGATAGCCGATGAGTCTCACGAACATGGTGCTGGTCGTCTTCGTCCCGAGCGGCCGGGCATGGCCGCGGCCTCATGATGATTCGACGCGCCAGGCGCCGGCTTTGTCGCTGTCGTCGGTCTCATCCCAGAAACTGGTGGCAATTTTGGGACAGGCCCCGCATTTCAATCGGCGATATCCGGGGCGCCGAATCTCGACCGAACCCTTGGCGCACTCTAGAGCCCTTCGTCTCTTCACGGAATCGACGAACGGCGCCTCGTCTTCGTTTTGCGCCGTTCATCCGTTCCCAGAAACGACGAACGGCTCCAAGCCCGCGCTTCGTCGCATGTCCGGGCGGTGCCCGTTGCGCGCCAGCGGCCGCGACCGCCGGGGTTTAGGCCGCCGGCGGCGGTTTGGCAAGGCGCCAGACGTCACTCACGACGTCACTGGAGATCAATCGGGCGCCTGGGCGACGCGGCGGGAAAAAAACCCGCCGATCGCCTCGACGATCGCCGTCGCGGTGCGCTCGCGCCATTCCGGCGTCGCCATCAGTTTCTCGTCCTGGACGTTGGAGAGATAGCCGAGTTCGACCAGCACCGAGGGCACGTCGGGGGCGCGCAGGACGCGCAGGCCGGCCGAGCGGTGCGGATTGTGGACGAGCTTGATGGCGCTCTTCAGCTCGCCGACGAGATTTCGGGCAAAGCCGACCGAGAACACGCGGGTCTCGCGCTCGGTCAGCTCGAAGAGGATGTCGGCGACATCGCCCTCGGCGTCCTCCATGGCGAGGCCGGCGACGATGTCGGCGCGGTTTTCCTTCTCGGCGAGGGCGGCGGCCTCGTCGTCGGACGGCTTGTCGCCGACGGTGTAGACGGTGGCGCCGCGGAAATCGTCGTCGGAGAGCGAATCCGCGTGGATCGAGACGAAGAGCGCCGCGTGATTGTCGCGGGCGAACTTCACCCGGTCGCCGAGGGCGACGAAGGTGTCGTCGTCGCGGGTCATCAGCACCCGGTAGGCACCGGTCTTCTCGAGCGCCGCCTTGAGGACGCGGCCGAATTCGAGCACGACCACCTTCTCGATCGACCCGGCGACGCCGACGGTGCCGGAATCGATGCCGCCATGGCCGGGATCGATGACGACGACCGGCTTGTTGGTGTCGGTATCGACGGCGGCGACCGGCGGGCGGTCGGCCTTGGCGAGCGCGTTGCCGCTGCGCTTCAGGTTGGCGAGATACTCGGCCTCGGCGGCAAGGAAGCGCGGGCGGCTGGTCTCGACGAGATCGACGACGAGACGGGCCGGCTGGCCCTCGATCGGCGGCAGCACGAAGGACTTGTCGATGGCGACCGGGCCGGTCGCGTCGAGCACGATGCGCGAGCGGCCGGGCGCGAAGGTGCCATAGCGGAAGGCCGAGACCAGACCCTTGCCCTCCTCGCCGCTGCCCGGCGGCATGCGGAACTCGATCTGCGGCACGTCGACGATGACGCGATAAGGATCGGCGAGCGCGAAGACGGCGATGTCGACGCTGCGGTCGAGGTCGACGACGAAGCGGGTGCGGGCCTTGTCGCCGGCAAGCCGCGCATCGGTGGCGACGGCGGCACCGGCCTCGGTCGCCGGCGCGGTGGCGGCGGGCGCGGCCTTGTCCTCGGGCGCGGCACGCGCGGGCACGGCCCCGGCCGCGGTTGCGGCGAGGCCGGCGAGCGTCAGCGCTTTGGCGATTGCGGGCCACCGCATTGCCAGGGATCTCCTGCCCGAGGCTGCGTTCACGACATGCCGATAGACGATCCGGATGCTCTCGCAGAATAGGTTAACCGGCTGTTTACGAAAAGCCGGCCGCGCGCTTTCGCCCCGCACCGTTGCAGGATGGTCGCATCACATTTCGATGATCGAAGACACCAAAGCGCCTCGCGAACCTTGCCAAGAATCGTTTCCTACAGCTAAAAGGACTGTACGGAATTCGTTTTCCGGCCGGAGACTATCGATGGTCGGCTTCGATGGCGCCCTTCGCGGGGCGCCTTGTTCGAGGAGCCGACCGAGGGCGAGCCGCAGGACCGACCGACTGCCGGGATGGCATTCTGAGGCCGCTGTCGCCATATGCGATGTGCGACCGACCGGACAAACGTAAACGATGCGCCCCTCCCCGCGCTCGCCGGCTCCCCGGTGCGGCGTCCCTCAGAGGAAGGGTTGCCTCGATCGCCGTGTGGTCGGAAGCGGCTTTCCCACGCACGCTGCCGACAGGCATTTCACTGCAGGGCGAAAACCCTGCAAGCGCAACTCGATACAAACGGTTCGCCGCTCGGAAGACGATGCATCAAGCAACCGCCCGACCCCTGGCCAAGACCGGCGCGCACGTGAGTGCGGGCGCGGCAGCGGGGACGTCCCGGCGGTCCGTCGACCGACGCGCTTCATTTCCAGTTCAACGACAAGACGGTCCTGCGAGCCTTTCGGCCGCGCCGCGACAGCCGGCGGCTGTGGTCAGGCGCTTGCGGGATCGAGGAGCATTCCCCTCATGGCAAACAAGATGCTTATCGATGCCGCCCACCCGGAGGAGACCCGGGTCGTGGTGGTTCGCGGAAACAGGGTCGAAGAGTTCGACTTCGAGGCCGCCAACAAAAAGCAGCTGCGCGGAAACATCTATCTCGCCAAGGTGACGCGGGTCGAGCCGTCGCTGCAGGCGGCGTTCGTCGACTATGGCGGCAATCGCCACGGCTTCCTCGCGTTCAGCGAAATCCATCCCGACTACTACCAGATTCCCTATGCCGACCGGCAGGCGCTGCTCGCCGAGGAAGCGGACGAGGACGAGGGCCACGATGACGACGTCGCCGAGGCGCAGCCCGAGCAGGCTGCCGCCGCGGCCGAGGCCGACAGCGTCGAGGCCGGCGCCGAGGGCGACGGCGAGGCCGAAGCCGAAAAGGACGGCGACGGCGACGGCGACACCGATCACGACGACGAGCACAACGGCGAGGATACGGTCGAATCCGTCGGCGCCGGCGATGCGCTCGAGGAGGTCGTGGAGCGCGGCGGCGGGCGCCATGCCCAGCGCCGCGCACGCCAGTACAAGATCCAGGAAGTGATCAAGCGCCGCCAGGTGCTTCTGGTCCAGGTCGTCAAGGAAGAGCGCGGCAACAAGGGCGCGGCGCTGACCACCTATCTGTCGCTCGCCGGCCGCTATTCGGTGCTGATGCCGAACACGGCGCGCGGCGGCGGCATCTCGCGCAAGATCACCAGCCCGGCCGACCGCAAGCGGCTGAAGTCGGTCGTCAGCGATCTCTCGGTGCCCGAGGGCATGGGTGTCATCCTGCGCACCGCCGGGGCGAGCCGCACCAAGGCCGAGATCAAGCGCGACTTCGAATATCTGCTGCGCCTGTGGGAGAACGTGCGCGAGCTGACGCTGAAGTCGTCGGCGCCGATGCTGGTCTACGAGGAAGGCAGCCTCGTCAAGCGCTCGATCCGCGACCTCTACAACAAGGACATCGACGAGGTTCTCGTCGCCGGCGACGACGGCTACCGCGAGGCCAAGGACTTCATGCGGATGCTGATGCCGAGCCATGCCCGGCACGTGCAGCCCTACAAGGACTCGCAGCCGCTGTTCGCCCGCCACGGCGTCGAATCCCAGCTCGACGCGATGTTCAGTCCGCAGGTGACGCTGCGCTCGGGCGGCTATCTGGTCATCAACCAGACCGAGGCGCTGGTCTCGATCGACGTCAACTCGGGACGCTCGACGCGCGAGCACAATATCGAGGACACGGCGCTTTCGACCAACCTCGAGGCGGCCGAGGAAATCGCCCGCCAGCTGCGCCTGCGCGACCTTGCCGGCCTCATCGTGATCGATTTCATCGACATGGAGGAGAAGCGCAACAACCGGTCGGTCGAGCGCAAGCTGAAGGAATGCCTGAAGAACGACCGGGCGCGCATCCAGGTCGGCCGGATCTCGCATTTCGGCCTGCTCGAAATGTCGCGCCAGCGCATCCGCACCGGCGTGCTCGAAGGCTCGACCGAGATCTGCCCGCATTGCCGCGGTGCCGGCATCGTGCGCTCGACCGAGTCGGTGGCGCTGCACGTGCTGCGCGCCCTCGAGGATCACCTGCTCAAGGGCGTCTCGCATCATCTGTCGGTGCGCACCCGCACCGCCGTCGCGCTCTACATTCTCAACCAGAAGCGCGCCCACCTCACCGAACTCGAGCAGCGCTTCGGCCTCAACCTGTCGATCCTCGCCGACGACGGCATCAACGGGCAGCATTTCATCGTCGAGCGGGGCGATGTGGTGACGCCGCGCGAGGTCGAGGCCCCGACGACGATCAAGGTCGACACCATCGCCCCCGTCGACCAGCGCGACGAGGAGCCCGAGGAGGCCTTCGCGGCGGACGAGGCCGAGGCCGAGGGCGAGGATGACGGCGGCCGCCGTGGCAAGCGGCGGCGGCGTAAGCGGCGCAAGCCCGCCGGTGACGGCGCGACGCGCAGTGCCGAGGCCGGTGCCGGTGCCGAGGCGATCGCCGACGAGTCCGACGAGGACGAGGAAAGCGAAGACGGCGCCGAGGAGGCCAAGGCCGAGACCACCGACGGCGAGCCGAAGAAGAGCCGGCGGCGCGGCCGGCGCGGCGGACGGCGTTCGCGGCGCTCGCGCAGCGATGGCAACGGCGAGGCCGTCGGCGAGGATGCCGAGGCGACCGAAGACGCCCTGGAGGCTTCCGCCGAGGGCGCGATCGAGGACGCCAGCGAAGCGGACGAGGCGGTCGCGATGATCGCCGACGCCGAGGAAGGCGAGACCCTGCCGGTCGTCGTCGAGGCGCCCGAGGCCGAGCCGGAAGCGGTCGCGGTCGAGCCGGAAGCGGTCGCGGCCGAGGCGGTCGTCGAGGTCGAGGCAGCAGCCGAGGAAGCAGCCGAGGAGGCGGACGCGGGCAGCGAGGCCGAAGCGCCCGAGGCGGCGGAAGAGCCCGTCGCGGCCGAGGCCGAGCCGGCCAAGCCGGCCGAGCCGGCCGCGGTCACCGCCCCGGTCGAGGACGACGATCCCGACCGGCCGAAGCGCAGCGGCTGGTGGCAGCGGCGCTCGTTCTTCTGATCGGGCGGAAATCGCTCCGGCGGAAACGAAATTTTAGCCGGCGGCGGAGACAAATCCGCCGCCGGTTTCCGTTTGGTGAGCCGGATCGCCGCCGCGATCCGTTTCGCTACGAAAATCAACGCCGTCGTTGTCCCCAGGCTGGCCGGGGGCCGGCCGGCCGGGGCTTTCAATCCGCCTCCGGACCGCCTATAAACGAGACTTCCGTCGAAGGCACGGCGGCCGCGTCAGGGGGATGGCGTGTCGACCGGGCCGCTGCCGCGCGGTACTCCTGATGCCGAAACCCGTCTTCATCCTGAACGGTCCCAACCTCAACATGCTTGGCAAGCGCGAACCCTCCGTCTATGGGGCCGCGACGCTCGCCGACATCGAGGCACTGTGCCGGCACGAGGCGGACCGGCTGGGGCTTGCCGTCGACTTCCGCCAGACCAATCACGAGGGGACCCTCGTCGACTGGATCCAGGAGGCCGGCGAGGCGGCGATCGGCATCGTTCTCAATCCGGGCGCCTACACCCACACCTCCATCGCCCTGCACGACGCGATCCGTTCGATCGCGGTGCCGGTCGTCGAGGTCCATCTTTCGAACATCTTTGCCCGCGAAGCTTTCCGACATCATTCCTACGTCTCGCCGGTGGCGAGCGGTGTCCTGTGCGGTTTCGGCGCCACCGGCTACGGCCTGGCCCTTGCCGCCCTCGCCGCCCGCACCGCCGGATAACGCTCTGGACCCGATATAGAATGACCAAGAAACAACTCATCGATCAGGACCTCATCCGGGAACTCGCCTCGCTGCTGGTCGAGACCGACCTCAGCGAGATCGAGGTCGAGCAGGACGATCTGCGCATCCGCGTCGCCCGCAACCTCTCGGTTTCGGCGCCGGTGCACGTCGCCGCGCCGGTGGCGGCGGCGGCAGCCGCGCCGGTGGCAGCGGCCGCTCCGGCCGGCGAGGGCAAGCCCAAGCCCGGCACGGTCACCTCGCCGATGGTCGGCACCGCCTATCGCTCGCCGGAACCGGGCTCGGCGACCTTCGTCGAGGTCGGCAGCGACGTGAAGGTCGGCCAGACGCTGCTCATCGTCGAAGCCATGAAGACGATGAACGCCATTCCGGCCCCGGTCGCCGGCAAGGTCACGGCGATCCTCGTCGAGGACGGCCAGCCGGTCGAATTCGGCGAACCCCTCATCGTCATCGAATAGGCGCGGGGCAGCGCCGATGTTCAACAAGGTCCTCATCGCCAATCGTGGCGAGATCGCGCTCCGGGTACTGCGTGCCTGCAAGGAGCTCGGCATTTCGACCGTCGCGGTGCATTCCACCGCCGACGCCGACGCCATGCATGTCCGCCTCGCCGACGAGAGCGTGTGCATCGGCCCGCCGGCGGCGCGCGAGAGCTATCTCAACATTCCCTCGCTGCTCGCGGCCTGCGAGATCACCGGCGCCGACGCGGTCCATCCGGGCTACGGGTTCCTCTCGGAGAACGCCCGCTTCGCCGAGATCCTCGAGGCGCACGGCATCGCCTTCATCGGCCCCTCGGCCGAGCACATCCGCATGATGGGCGACAAGATCATCGCCAAGCAGACGGCGGCGAGCCTCGGCATCCCGGTGGTTCCCGGCTCCGACGGCGCGGTCACCAACGACCGCGAGGCGATGAAGCTGGCCAGCGAAATGGGCTTCCCGGTCCTCGTCAAGGCATCGGCCGGCGGCGGCGGACGCGGCATGAAGGTCGCCTGGTCGGCCGACCAGCTGCCCGAGGCGCTGGCGACCGCCCGCTCGGAGGCGCGCGCCGCCTTCGACAATGACGAGGTCTATATCGAGAAGTACCTGTCGACGCCGCGCCACATCGAGTTCCAGGTGCTCGGCGACGGCAAGGGCAACGCCGTCCATCTCGGCGAGCGCGACTGCTCGCTGCAGCGGCGCCACCAGAAGGTCTGGGAAGAGGCGCCCTCGCCGGCGATCAACCAGGAAGAGCGCGAGCGCATGGGCGAGATCGTCGCCTCGGCGATGCGCAAGCTGCAATATTCGGGCGCCGGCACGATCGAGTTCCTCTACGAGAACGGTGAGTTCTACTTCATCGAGATGAACACCCGCCTGCAGGTCGAGCATCCGGTCACCGAGATGATCACCGGTATCGATATCGTCAACGAGCAGCTGAAGGTTGCCGCGGGGGCATCGCTGTCATTCTCGCAGGAGGACATCACCTTCCAGGGCCACGCCATCGAGTGCCGCATCAACGCCGAGGACCCGGCGACCTTCACGCCCTCGCCCGGCCAGATCACCTACTACCACCCGCCGGGCGGTCTCGGGGTGCGCGTCGATTCGGGCGTCTATCAGGGCTACCGGATTCCGCCGCACTACGACAGCCTGATCGGCAAGCTGATCGTGCACGGCCGCAACCGCGTCGAGACGATGATGCGCCTGCGCCGGGCGCTCGACGAGTTCGTGGTCGACGGCATCAAGTCGACGGCGCCCCTGTTCCGGCGCCTCGTCGGCAATGCCGACGTCGCCAACGGCATGTACGACATCCACTGGCTGGAGAAGTTCCTGGCCGAGGGTGGCATGTCGACGGACAAGTGATGGCCGGTCCCGACCACCCGCTGCCGGCGATCACGCCGCAGGTTCTGCTGAAGGCCTATAGCTGCGGCATCTTCCCGATGGCCGAGAGCGCCGAGGATCCGACGCTCTACTGGGTCGAGCCGGAGTTGCGCGGCATCATTCCGCTCGGCGATTTCCACGTGCCGCGCAGCCTTGCCAAGACGATCCGCTCGGGTCGGTTCGAGGTGCGCTTCGATAGCGATTTCGAGGGTGTCATCGAGGGTTGCGCGACGCCGGCGCCGAACCGGCTGCGGACCTGGATCAACGACCCGATCCGCCAGCTCTATGGCGAGCTGTTCGCGCTCGGCCACTGCCACACCGTCGAGGTCTGGCAGGACGGCGCGCTCGTCGGCGGGCTCTACGGCGTCCACCTCGGCGGCGCGTTCTTCGGGGAAAGCATGTTCTCGAAGGTTACCGACGCCTCGAAGGTGGCGCTCGTCCACCTCGTCGAGCGCCTCACGGCGCACGGCTTCAGCCTGCTCGACACGCAGTTCGTAACGCCGCACCTTGCCCGCTTCGGCGCGATCGAGATCAGCCGGCGCGACTATCAGGAGCTGCTCGACAGGGCGCTGGCGAAGCCGGCGGCGTTCTGAACGGGATCAGCGATTGTCCGGCGGGGCGACGTCGGAGTTCTGCTTGCAGTCGAGCAGCCAGATGTCGTAGACGGGGTGCTCGATGGCGTGCAGGCCCGGGCTGTCGGCGAACATCCAGCCGGTGAAAATACGCATCACCTCGCGGTTCAGCGTGATCTCGTCGACCTCGACGAAGGCGTCGGTCTGCGGCGCCTCGGTCGCCGGCCGGGTGTAACAGGCGCGCGGGGTCACCTGCAGGGCGCCGAACTGCACCGTCTCGTTGATGTAGACGTCGAAGCTGATGATGCGGCCGGTGATCTTGTCGAGACCGGAGAACACCGCGACCGGGTTCTCGATCTTCTCGGCCAGGGCCACCTCGGCGCCGAACGCCATGGTGGCGGCAAAAGCCAGCGCGGCCGGAGCGAACACGCCCTTCAGCCCCCGAATCGCCGTCGAAAAAAACATCCGTCAGACTTCGTCCCTTGGCCGTCGCCGGCCACGCGCCGCACCTGAGCGGTACCGGGACCGGCCGCCCGCCCCCGAACTGCGAGGGTGACCGGCTCTTAGCACGGCATTCCGGCAAGGAAAAGGCAGCGGCGGCGGGAAGCGGCGGGCGAGCGCCGCGGGCGGGATCAGGCCGGGGCGATCGCCTCGACGCGCAGGCGCACGTAGTCGGCCGTCCAGGTGCCGCGGCTGTCGCGAAGCGAGGGCTCGAGCGCGGCGACGACGCGGGCCAGCGCCTCGCCGGACCGCGCCCCGAACTGGTCGAAGAAGGGCTGGCGCATGGTCGCGAGCCAGCCCTCGATGCCGGTCGGCAACGGCGTCGGGCGGGCGAATCGCTCGATCCGGCGCACGGTGAAGCCCGCCGCCTCGAGGAGCTCGGAATATTCCGCCTCGGTCGGGTAGTACCAGGGGCCGGCGAGGCCGACATCGCCCGCCATGCAGGCGCCGACGGCGCGCATCGCGGTGGTGACGGCGGCGACATTGCCGTGGCCGCCGAACTCGGCGACGAGGCGGCCGCCGGGCTCGAGGGCCCTGGCAATACCGGCGACGACCTCGGCCGGGCGGGTCATCCAGTGCAGCGCGGCGTTGGAGAAGACGGCGTCGAACTCGTGCTCGAAGGCGAGCGCGTGGCCGTCCATGTAGCGGGCGTCAAGGCCGCGCGCGCGGGCGGCGGCGATGAAGTCCTCGCTGGTGTCGACGCCGACGACATCGGCGCCGGCGGCCACGAGCCGTTCGGTCAGAACGCCGTCGCCGCAGCCGAGATCGAGGATGCGCTCGCCGGGCCGCGGCGCGAGCCAGCCGAGAATGCCCGCGCCGAGGTCGGAGACGAAGCGGGCGTTGCGGTCGTAGGAATCGGAGGTCCAGCTCTGCCGGGAGGGGTCGCTGCCGCCACCGGCGCCCATCTCACGGCGTCCAGGGCGTGTAATCGCCGCTCGCCGGCGCGGCGGCGTGGTCCGGCGTCAGGATCGAGCCCTTGGGACGATGCGCCGCAGCGGTCCCGGTCATGTTCGGCTGATGCGGCTTTTCCCAGGGACGCGGCTGGTAGCCCGACTTGGTCGGTGGCGTGTCGGTGCGATGGTGCATCCAGCCGTGCCAGCCGGCCGGAATCATGGTCGCGTCGACCGGGCCGTTGAAGATCACCCAGCGGCGCTCGCCGAGCGGGGGAATGTTGGGATTGCGGTAGTATTTGTTGCCGAACTCGTCGCTGCCGACATACTCGCCCTTGCGCCAGGTGAAGAACCGGGTGCCCATGGTCTGGCCGTTCCACCAGGTGAACAACTGAAGCAGGAAGTCTTTCATCGTCGCGCCGCTCCGTTTGGCGAACCGGCCGGACTATGAAGGCTGGCGGCGCGTCTGTCCAGTCTCGCGGCCTTGCCAGAAGGGCTAGGGTGAGCCCCCCTACCCCGTCCGGCGCGACGAGCGCATGACCGTCGTCGTCGAGGAGGAGCCGGCCCGCAGGCGGAACACCGAGACGGGCGCCGGGCGCGCCGGTACCGGCATCGTCAGGTCGGGCGGGGCGTCCTCCTCCGTCAGGGTGCCCTCGACGATGCGATCGACGACGCTCTGCATGACGCCGACCTTCTTGACGGCGTCGTGGTGGTGCTTGCGGGCGTGCTCGAGGGCGGTCAGCTTGTCGGCATGGGCGTCGAGCACCATGTCGACGCCCTCGATGACATAGGTCTCGCCGTCGAGGATGAATTCACGGTCGTCGCGTACCAGATGGCGCAGCCGCTGCTGCAGCATGTTGGGCGAGACCGGTTTGACCATGAACTGGTGGGCGCCGGCGCGGAATGCCTTGTCGACGAGGGCCCGCGTGCCGTGCGCGGTCACCATCAGCACCGGCACGAAACAGAGTGGCGCCATGTTGCGGTGTCGAATCGATCTGAGAAGCCGGTAGCCGCTGATCGGGCGCATCTTCCAGTCGGTGATGATGACGGTCGGCGGCTCGGCGAGCATCGCTTCGAGGGCATCGCCGGCATTGTCGAAAACCCTGAGCCGGGCGATCCCGAAAGCCGAGAGGATCGAGCGAAAGATCGTCTGCATCGGGCGCGAATCATCGATGACGATGACGTCGAGCATCTCGACGGGCAGCCCGTAGGCGGCGTGATGGACCAAAGCTAGTGCTCCCCTGTCCGTCCCGGCCTGGCGCCGGTTTCGTCTCGTTGGAAAGGGAGAATGGCACAGCCGCGTTAAGGCGGGTTTTGCCGGAACGTTAGAATTGTCGACACATCGCTTTCGTTTCGGGGACAGCCGATCACCGTCGAACATGGTCAAATTTCAGGCGATCCGGCGAATCGATCGGCCCCGCGATCGACGGCAAGCCCTTCGAAAACCCCGAAAATCACGACATCCACAGCCCGTCCACAACATCTAGCGTCACTGTCAAGCCCGCGCACAAGTGCTTGACGCCTCAAAACGACTCGGACTAGCTTGCTCAGGTCGCAGTCACGTCTGCGGCGGCTTGTTGGGGCCGCGTCCTGAAGTCCCCCTCATGAAGCGTCGGAGTGAGCAGCCCGGTGACGGTTTTTGCCGTTCCGGGACCGGGATTTTGCGTCCGAGGAGAAGCGGAAAACCAACTGGCAAAGCACGGTTGATAACACTATATTTAGTGTTTACGCCGAGGCTGGATACGAGATAAGGGGTGTAGCCCCGATCGAGATGGGGCCAACCCCCACACCAGGGAACATGTTGAACAGAGCTGCGGGAGCCGGTTTTGCAGGAACCGGTCGCGGCACGTCTTTGCCCCGAAGAGGGCCTGGGCCGAGCACCACGAACGAGAGGTCGAACACATGCGGATCGAGCGGCGATACACCAAGGAAGGGGCCTCCCCTTATGCGGATGTCGCGTTTCGCACCACGACGAGCGAAATCCGGAACCCGGACGGCTCGGTGGTCTTCCGGCTGGAGAATATCGAGGTGCCGGCGACCTGGTCGCAGGTCGCCTGCGACGTGCTCGCCCAGAAATACTTCCGCAAGGCGGGGGTGCCGGCGCGCCTGAAGCGCGTCGAGGAGAATTCCGTTCCGTCCTGGCTGTGGCGCTCGGTGCCCGACGAGGCGGCGCTCGACGAGCTGCCGGAGGGCAAGCGCACCGGTTCGGAGACCGATGCCCGGCAGGTGTTCGACCGGCTCGCGGCGACCTGGACCTACTGGGGCTGGAAGGGCGGCTATTTCGACAGCGAGCGCGATGCCCGCGCCTTCTGTGACGAGCTCGCCTACATGCTGGCGACCCAGAAGGTGGCGCCGAACAGCCCGCAGTGGTTCAACACCGGCCTCCACTGGGCCTATGGCATCGACGGCCCCGGCCAGGGTCACCACTATGTCGACTACCGCACCGGCCGGCTGACCCGCTCGCAGTCCGCCTACGAGCATCCGCAGCCGCATGCCTGCTTCATCCAATCGATCGAGGACGATCTCGTCAACGAGAACGGCATCATGGACCTGTGGGTGCGCGAGGCGCGCCTGTTCAAGTACGGCTCGGGCACCGGCTCCAACTTCTCGCGGCTGCGCGGCGAAGGCGAGCGCCTCTCCGGCGGCGGCCGTTCCTCCGGCCTGATGAGCTTCCTGAAGATCGGCGACCGGGCGGCCGGCGCCATCAAGTCGGGCGGCACGACCCGCCGCGCGGCCAAGATGGTCGTCGTCGACGTCGACCATCCCGACATCGAGGCCTACATCAACTGGAAGGCCAAGGAAGAGCAGAAGGTGGCGGCCCTCGTCACCGGCTCGAAGGTCTGCTCGCGCCACCTCAACCTCATCATGAAGGCCTGCGTGAACTGCGAGGGCTCGGGTGACGACTGCTTCGATCCGGCCAAGAACCCGGCGCTGAAGCGCGAGATCCGCGCCGCCCGCAAGATGCAGGTGCCGGACAACTTCATCCGCCGGGTGATCCAGTTCGCGCGCCAGGGCTACACGGCGATCGACTTCCCGACCTACAACACCGACTGGGATTCGGAGGCCTATCTCACCGTCTCCGGCCAGAACTCGAACAATTCGGTGCGCGTCACCGACCAGTTCCTCGTCGCGGTCGAGGAAGACGGCACCTGGGACCTGATCCGGCGCACCGACGGCAAGGTCGGCAAGACGCTGAAGGCGCGGGACCTCTGGGAGCAGATCGGCAACGCCGCCTGGGCCTCGGCCGATCCCGGCATCCAGTTCGACACCACCATCAACGAGTGGCACACCTGCCCGGCGTCGGGCCGCATCCAGGCCTCCAATCCGTGCTCGGAATACATGTTCCTCGACGACACGGCCTGTAACCTCGCCTCGCTGAACCTGATGCAGTTCCGCGCCGAGGACCGCAGCTTCGACGTCGAGGCGTTCGAGCACGGCGTGCGGCTGTGGACCGTCGTCCTCGAGATCTCGGTGCTGATGGCGCAGTTCCCCTCGCCGCAGATCGCGCGCCTGTCCTACGAGTACCGCACGCTCGGCCTCGGCTATGCCAATATCGGCGGCCTCCTGATGTCGTCGGGCATCCCCTACGATTCCGACGAGGGTCGGGCGATGTGCGGCGCCATCTCGGCGCTGATGACCGGCGTGTGCTACGCGACCTCGGCCGAGATGGCCAAGGAGCTCGGCACCTTCCCGGGCTACAAGAAGAACGCCGAGCACATGCTGCGCGTCGTGCGCAACCATCGCCGGGCGGCGCATGGCGAGCGCACGGGCTACGAGAAGCTGTCGACACTGCCGGTGCCGCTCGACCAGGCCAACTGCCCCGAGGAGAAGCTCGTCGCCCACGCCATCGCGGCCTGGGACAGCGCCCTCGATCTCGGCGAGCGGCACGGCTATCGCAACGCCCAGGTCTCGGTGATCGCCCCGACCGGCACCATCGGCCTCGTCATGGACTGCGACACGACCGGCATCGAGCCGGACTTCGCGCTCGTCAAGTTCAAGAAGCTGGCCGGCGGCGGCTACTTCAAGATCATCAACCGGGCGGTGCCGGAGGCGCTGCGCACCCTCGGCTACGACGCCCGGGCGATCCAGGAGATCGTCGACTACGCGGTCGGCCGCGGCACGCTCGACGGCGCGCCGGGCATCAACCACCAGGCGCTCGCCGCCAAGGGCTTCGAGGAAGAGAAGATCGCCGCGGTCGAAAAGGCGCTCGTCGCCGCCTTCGACATCAAGTTCGCCTTCAACAAGTGGACCCTCGGCGAGAGCTTCTGCCGCGACCTGCTCGGCGGCGACGCCGAACTCGACGATCCGTCGTTCGACATGCTCTCGGCGCTCGGCTTCTCCAAGGCCGAGATCGAGGCGGCCAACATCTACTGCTGCGGCGCGATGACCCTCGAGGGCGCACCGTTCCTCAAGGCCGAGCATCTGCCGGTGTTCGACTGCGCCAATCCGTGCGGCCGTCTCGGCAAGCGCTACCTGTCGGTGGAGAGCCACATCCGCATGATGGCGTCGGCGCAGCCGTTCATCACCGGCGCGATCTCCAAGACGATCAACATGCCGAACGACGCCACGGTCGAGGACTGCAAGGAAGCCTACATGCTGTCCTGGCGCCTCGGCGTGAAGGCCAACGCGCTCTATCGCGACGGCTCCAAGCTGTCGCAGCCGCTGTCGGCCCAGCTGATCGCCGACGACGAGGACGAGGACGAGGCGATCGAGGAGATGGCGGCGCACCAGCCGGCGCAGCAGCGCGCGGCGGCGGTCGCCGAGCGCATCGTCGAGAAGATCGTCGAGCGGATCCGCGATCGCGAGAAGCTGCCCGACCGGCGCAAGGGCTACACCCAGAAGGCCGTCGTCGGCGGCCACAAGGTGTACCTGAGGACCGGCGAGTACGACGACGGACGACTCGGCGAGATCTTCATCGACATGCACAAGGAAGGCGCGGCCTTCCGCTCGTTGATGAACAACTTCGCCATCGCCATCTCGCTCGGCCTGCAATACGGCGTGCCGCTCGACGAGTATGTCGACGCCTTCACCTTCACCCGGTTCGAGCCGGCCGGCATCGTGCAGGGCAACGAGGCGATCAAGAACGCGACGTCGATCCTCGACTACGTGTTCCGCGAGCTCGCCATCTCGTACCTTTCGCGGCACGACCTCGCCCATGTCGATCCGTCCGAGATCGGCAACACGGCGATGGGCTCGGGCGTCTCCGAAGGCAAGGCGCCGGCGGCCGAGATGATCGTCTCCAAGGGCCTCGTGCGCGGCCGCATCGCCGAGCGCTTCAAGGTCGTCGACGGACGCCAGTCGGGCGAGACCAAGAATGCCGGCGGCAGCGGCACCAAGGCGAGCACGGTGACGAGCCTCTCCGGCCGCGGCGGCAATCTCGCGACCGCCCTCAAGCCCGACTTCTCGGCCGAGGCCGACGTCAGCCGGGCGCCCAACGCGGCGGCCCTGCCGGTCGAGGAAAGCGCCGAGCCGGACGTTGCCGAGCAGGTGGCCCTCGCCCGCCTCAAGGGCTACGAGGGCGAGTCCTGCGGCGAATGCGGCAACTTCACCATGGTGCGCAACGGCACCTGCCTGAAGTGCGACACCTGCGGCGCGACCAGCGGCTGCTCGTGAGCGGCTGCGGGCCAAACGGCTAACGACAACGGTTTTCCGAGCGCAAAGCGCTCGGAAAGCACAACCGGAACAAAACGAGTTCGATTATAGAAGTTGTAGCGGCAATCGCTTGCCGGTTGCTGCAAACAAAAAGAAAAGGCCGGAGCAGAACTCCGGCCTCTACCCGTGTAGTTCCAGTCAAAGGACTGACGGGCGATGAATGCTGGTGAACAACATCCCTAGTTGGCACTTTGGATGGTAGGGATTCGTCAGCAGGAGTCGAGCGGCACTTTGGCACATATCCAAAGAAAGGATATCGTACATGGCTACGAACCCTCCTTCCGGTGACGGGCATCGAAACGGTGCCGTTCGCGATCGATCGCAAGTCTACAATCCGAAAACGGAAACGTGGACCAAGCGAAACACCGAGAACGGTCGCTTCATGGACGGCAAAAAGGATGGAACCCCCTTCAAGGGTGTTCGAAAAGAAAAGTAAGGCCTGCCAAGGGTGACGATGGTCCGTCGAGATCATCGGACGGTTCAGGTGACGGAAGAAAACCTGGGTCTTCTGAATCGCTTCGCCGGAGAGCCTGCCAAACAGATTCGAAGGCCCGGGCGGCGACGTCCGGGCCTTTTTCCCGAGGGCCGGCGGGTAGCGGCGCGGTCCGCTCGCTCAGACATTGATTCAAGTGGCGGGACCGCCGGCCGGGCGGCCTCACAATCCGATTCAACTGTCCTCAGATATTGATTCAGGCGGCGTAAGAAACCGATTCAAGTCGCTCAGAAAGTGATTCAACAGGCCGCGAAACCGATTCAGCGGGACCCATTATCGATTTGTTTTTAACGGATTTTTCACCTGCGCCAATGGCGCCGGTCGCGGCGCGTGGCGCAGCGGGTTCAGCGTGGGCGCATCTCGGCGGCGTCGACGACGCGCAGCTGGACGCGCGGGCTGCCGCCCCAATGATCGACCGAGAGATTGCCGGCGATGTGCAGCGGGGCGCCGTTGCGCGCCGCTTCGAGGGCGTTGCCGAGCGGCTCGCCCACGGCGCGGAAGGCAATCGCCTTGAGGCTCGCGCCGGTGCTCGAGGAAAGCGACAGGCGGATGTGGTTCTGGCCGACGCGATCGGCGAAGGCGACGCGGTGGGCCGGGAAGGCGAAGACCGGTTCGGGGTGGCCGGCACCGAAGGGGCCGGCGCGCTCGATCGTCGCCATGAAGTCGAGGCTGGCGCCGGCGGCCGTCATCGCGCCGTCGATCTTCAGCGCGTCGCGGCTGCGGGCGGCGGCGACATCGGCGCCGAGCCGTTCCTCGAGGAAGGCGCGGAACTCGATCAGCGCGCCGCGCCGCACGGTGATGCCGGCGGCCATGGCGTGGCCACCGCCCTTCTCGAGGATGCCGGCCGTGACCGCGTCGCGCACTGCGCGGCCGAGATCGACGCCGGGGAGCGAGCGGCCCGAGCCGGTGCCGGTCTCGCCGGCCATGGCGACGGCGAAGGTCGGCCGGCGCCAGCGATCCTTGAGGCGCGAGGCGACGAGGCCGACGACGCCGGGATGCCAGTCGGCGCCGACGGTGACGAGGACCGAGGGGCCGGGCCCGTCGCCGATCTCGGCGGCGGCTTCGGCGTCGGCGGCGGCGAGCGTCTCGGCCTCGATCGCCTGGCGCTCGGCGTTGAGCTGGTCGAGGCGCAGCGCGATGGCGGCGGCCTCGTCCGGGTCGTCGCACATCAGGAGCCGGGCGCCGAGGGCGGCATCGCCGATGCGCCCGCCGGCATTGATGCGCGGCCCGAGCAGGAAGCCGAGGTGATAGGGCGCGGCCGGACCGGTCAGCCGGGCGACATCCTGCAGCGCCGCAAGGCCGGGATTGGCGCGGCGGCGCAGCGGCACCAGCCCCTTGACGACGAAGGCGCGGTTGACGCCGCGCAGCGGCACGACGTCGGCGACCGTGCCGAGGGCGACGAGGTCGAGCAGCGCGAGGAGGTCCGGCTCGGCCCGCCCGGCAAAGAAGCCGCGCCGGCGCAGCTCGCGGTTGATCGCGACGGCGGCGAGGAACGACACGCCGACGGCGGCGAGGTGCTCCTCCCCCGAGAGATCGTCGGCGCGGTTCGGATTGACGATGGCGACGGCCGGCGGCAGCGTCTCGCCGACCTGGTGGTGATCGAGGACGACGACGTCGACGCCACGTGCGCGGGCCCGCTCCAGCGCCTCGAAGCTGGTCACGCCGCAGTCGACGGTGACGATGAGGCCGGCGCCGTCGTCGGCAAGGGCGTCGATCGCCGCCGGATTGGGGCCGTAGCCCTCGAAGATGCGATCCGGGATGTAGATGCGCGGCTCGACGCCGAGCGCCCGCAGGAACCGCCCGAGCAGCGCCGACGAGGTGGCGCCGTCGACGTCGTAGTCGCCGAAGACGGCGATCGACTCGCGGCGCTCGACGGCATCGGCGATGCGGGCGGCGGCGGCCTCCATGTCGGTGAGGCGGGCCGGATCGGGCAAGAGGCCTTTCAGCGTCGGGTCGAGATAGCCTTCGGCCTCTGCGAGACCGACGCCGCGCGCCGCCAGCACCCGGGCGACCAGTTCGGGGATGTCGAAACGCTCGGCGATGGCAAGGGCGGTGTTGGTGGTGCCGCGATCGAGGCGATCGCGCCAGGTCCGCCCGGTCACCGAGCGCGCAACGTCGAGGAACGGCCGGTCGCTCGCGGCGGCGGTCATCGCGAAAGGGCTCCAGAGGTCGCGCGCCCGCCCCGGCAGGCGCGCCGATCAGCCGAGATTGAACTTCTCGAGCTGGTGATGGACCGTCCTGATCCAGCGCACGGTCTTGGTCGACGACCGCATGACGATGGTCTCGGTCTCGATCTGGGTGCGCCCGAAGTGAACGCCGGAGAGGAGATTGCCGTCGGTGACGCCGGTCGCGGCAAAGAGCACGTCGCCGCGCGCCATCTCTTCCATGGTGAAGACCTTGCCGACATCGGAGATGCCGAGGCGCTCGGCGCGCTCGCGCTGCTCGTCGGAGGAGATCACCAGCCGGCCCTGCATCTGACCGCCGGTGCAGCGCAGGGCCGCGGCGGCGAGCACGCCCTCGGGGGCGCCGCCGACGCCGAAATAGATGTCGATGCCGGTCTCTTCGGGATTTGCCGTATGGATCACGCCGGCGACGTCGCCGTCGCCGATGAGGCGGATGGCGGCCTCGGTGGTGCGGATTTCCTCGATGAGGCGGGCATGGCGCGGCCGGTCGAGTACGCAGGCCGAGATCTCGCGCGGGGCGACGCCCTTGGCCCTGGCGAGCGCCCGGATGGCCTCGGAGGCCGGCATGTCGAGCGTGACGATACCGTCGGGATAGCCGGGGCCAATGGCGATCTTCTGCATGTAGACGTCGGGGGCGTTGAGAAGGCTGCCACGCTCGGCCACGGCGATCACGGCGAGCGAATTCGGCAGGTTCTTGGCGCAGATCGTCGTGCCCTCGAGCGGGTCGAGGGCGATGTCGACGGCCGGACCGCCGACGCCGACCTTCTCGCCGATATAGAGCATCGGTGCCTCGTCGCGCTCGCCCTCGCCGATGACGACGGTGCCGTCGATCGGCAGGCGGTTGAGCTCGCTGCGCATGGCGTCTACGGCGGCCTGATCGGCGGCGACCTCGTCGCCGCGACCGCGCAGCAGGGCGGCGGCAATGGCGGCACGCTCGGTCACGCGGACGACCTCGAGCGTGAGGATGCGGTCGAGCGCCAAGCTGGTGGGCAGTGCGACAGTCTCGTTCATTCGCTCTCTCCCTGTCGGAGCCGAGCGCCGGCCGCGCAAGCCGGCGCGCCCTTCATCCGACGATGCAGCCGCCCCGTCCGTTCAGAGACGTTCGATGCGGATCATGCGCGGCGGCGCGGCGACATGGCCGTCGGCCTCCACGGCGTCGAGCGCCGCCCGCATTTCGGCCTCGCTCGTCTCATAGGTGATCATGATGACCGGCTGCGGTTCATCCGCCACCGTTCCACCCGGCGCATCCGCGCGCGGCGCGCGGCGACGCTGGACGATGCTCTCCAACGATATCTTGTGTTCGGCCATCCGCGCCGCAATGGCGGCGAAAGCGCCCGGTCGGTCGTGGACCATGCAGCGCACGTAGTAGCCACCCTCGTGGGCGCGCATGGCGGCGCGGCGATAGGGTTCCAGCGTGTCGGCCGGGCGGCCGAGCATCGGCACCTTCACGTCGCGGGCGATGTCGACGATGTCGGACACGATCGCCGAGGCGGTGGCGTTGCCGCCGGCGCCACGGCCGACGAGGACCACCTCGCCGACGAAGTCGCCATCGATGGCAACGGCGTTGAGCACGCCGTCGATGCGGGCGATCGCCGTCGACTTCGGCACCATGGTCGGGTGGACGCGCTGCTCGATGCCGGTGTCGGTGCGCATGGCGACGCCGAGCAGCTTGATGCGATAGCCGAGCTCGTCGGCCGCCTCGATGTCGG
Source organism: Pseudomonadota bacterium (assembly GCA_029572955.1). Lineage (GTDB taxonomy): Bacteria > Pseudomonadota > Alphaproteobacteria > Rhizobiales > JAKPQE01 > JAKPQE01. The sequence continues at coordinate 4,705 of JAKPQE010000051.1, read as the reverse complement.
CGAGGGTGACCGAGGTGATGCCCTCGACATAGATCTCCTCGCTCGCCGTCTCGGTGCCGAAGGCGAGGCTGGTCAGCAGCGCCAGCTTGTGGGCGGTGTCGTTGCCCTCGATGTCGAAGGTCGGGTCGGCCTCGGCATAGCCGAGCTTCTGGGCCGCGGCGAGACAGTCGCCGAAGTCGATGCGCTCCTGCTCCATCCGGGTCAGGATGTAGTTGCAGGTGCCGTTGAGGATGCCGTAGACGCGGTTGATCGAATTGCCGGCGAGCGCCTCGCGCAGGGTCTTGACCACCGGAATGCCGCCGGCGACCGCCGCCTCGAAATTGAGGCTGGCGCCGGTGCGCTCGGCGATGCGCGCGAACTCGACCGCGTGCTTGGCGAGCAGCGCCTTGTTGGCGGTGACGACGTGCTTGCCGGCCTCGAGCGCGGCGCGCACCGAATCATAAGCGATGCCGCCCTCGCCGCCGATCGTCTCGATATAGACGTCGATCCTGTCGGAGGTCGCGAGCGTGACCGGATCGGGGAACCATTCGAGGGCCGAGAGGTCGACGCCGCGATCGCGGTCGCGATCCTTGTCGCAGACCGCCACCAGCGGCATGGCGCGACCGCCGCGCACCGCGAGGTCGTTGGCATGGACATGCAGGAGGCGGGCGACGGAACCGCCGACCGTACCAAGGCCGGCGATGCCCAGTTTCAGAGGGTCGCTCATCGCACTTTCGATCCGAAACGAACGTTCACAGAGGGCTCAGCGACGCGCGCTGATGGGGATCACGTTGTGCAACGTTTCGTCGGCCGACGCAAGGAAGCGGCGGATATTCCGCGCCGCCTGGCGGATGCGCTGCTCGTTTTCCACAAGGGCGATACGGACATAGTCGTCGCCCTGCTCGCCGAAGCCGAGGCCGGGCGACACGGCCACATCGGCCTTCTCGATGAGCAGCTTGGAGAACTCGAGCGACCCGAGGGCGCGGAACTTCTCCGGGATCGGCGCCCAGGCGAACATCGTCGCGGACGGGGCCGGCACCGGGAAACCGGCACGCTCGAAGGAATCGACGAGGATGTCGCGGCGCTTGCGATAGATCTCGCGGGCCTCGACGATGCAGTCGTCCGGGCCGTTGAGCGCCGCCGAGGCCGCCACCTGGATCGGCGTGAAGGCGCCGTAGTCGAGATAGGACTTCACGCGGGCCAATGCGGCGATCAGCCGCTCGTTGCCGACGGCGAAGCCGATACGCCAGCCCGGCATCGAATAGGTCTTCGACATCGAGGTGAACTCGACCGTCACGTCCATGGCGCCCGGCACCTGCAGCACCGAGGGCGGCGGCGGGCCGTCGAAATAGATCTCCGAATAGGCAAGGTCGGAGAGAATGAAGATCTCGTGCTTGCGGGCGAAGGCGACGACATCGGCGTAGAAGTCGAGGTCGGCGGTGTAGGCCGTCGGATTGGACGGATAGTTGAGGATCATCGCGATCGGCTTGGGGATCGAATGATGGACCGCTCGCTCGATCGAGCGGAAGAACTCCTCGTTCGGCTCGGCCGGGATCGAGCGGATGACGCCGCCCGAGATGATGAAGCCGAAGGCGTGGATCGGATAGGTCGGATTGGGCACCAGCACCACGTCGCCCGGCGCGGTGATCGCCTGGGCCATGTTGGCGAAGCCTTCCTTGGAGCCCAGCGTCGCCACGACCTGGGTGTCGGGATTGAGCTTCACGCCGAAGCGGCGCTCGTAATAGCCGGCCTGGGCCTTCCTCAGGCCGGCGATGCCCTTGGAGGCCGAATAGCGATTGGTGCGCGGCTTGGCCACCGTCTCGACCAGCTTGTCGATGATGTATTGCGGCGTCGGCAGGTCCGGATTGCCCATGCCGAGGTCGATGATGTCGGCGCCCCGCGCCCGTGCCGCAGCCTTCACCCGGTTGACCTGCTCGAAAACGTAGGGCGGGAGGCGCTTGATCTTGTAGAAGTCTTCCATGGGGCTCAGCCTCGGTTGGGTCTTCAGGGGCTCGATCTCGGGCGGGACCGACTCGCGGCGGCCACGCTGGTATTCGGCCAGAATAACGGGCTTCTAGCGGCTTTTCAGCGGTCGGAATACGCCCGGAAGGGCCTGCCGGCCAATTTTGCCGATGATGACGCTGAAAAAGGGTCGAAAATATGCCGGTTCGAGCCGGTTCGGGGCGATTGGCAGCGACTTATGTCAGTTTGTCGCCGCGGCCTCGCCCTCGCTAGCGGCCGCCTGCTTGCGATGGGTCGCCGCGAGATCGCGGAGCGCCGCCTCGATTTCGGCGCGGCGCGCGGCCGAGCCGGAGGTGGCGGCGGCGGCGTGGGCCGAGCTGAGGCCGCGCAGCTGGGCTTCCATCGCGGCGCGCTCTTCCGGTGTCATCAGCGCGACGCCGGACGTACCGGGAGCCTCGTTGATGTTCGGATAGACGCCGCCGATCGTCGGAATCGTCGTCGCCGGGCGGGCAAGGCCGTTGGCGGCCGCCTCGACGGCGGCGGTCGCGGTCCTGGGCGCCGCATCGGGCGCATAGCCATGGGCCGGCGCGACGCTCGGCGCCTCGGCGACGTAGACGGACTTGGCCGCTGCCGGCTCAAGCGCCATCGGCGCCGTGTCGCTGGCGGCGGTCATCACACGCGGTTTTTCGGTGGTGCCCGGCTCGATGATGCCGGCGGGCGCCTGCTGCGGCGCGACGGCGGCATGCTGGCGCGGCGAGGCGCAACCGGCCGCGGCGAGCGTTGCCAGCAGCGCCAGCAGCAGCCCCCTCGAACCCTTGCCTGCCTGCCTTCCAGTCGTCATCGAAGCGTCCGTATTGCGCCGGGATTTCCCGCAGCTAATACCACCCGCCGACCGGCGTGGATAGCCGCCCTTCGGATGGTTTATTCTCGGTGGTGGTTAACGACTCGTTATCCACCCCTATCTATGTCGCCTGAGATACACCGAAATTCACATTTTGCGCCACCCCCCGTTTGTCGCATGGCGGCGGCCCGGGGGAATGGCGCCACCGGCGAGCGTCGCGCAACCGATGGCCGGCGACATCGGCGGCGAGGCGAGCGTCGGATTCGGCGTTCGTCGCCCTTGCAGGTTCCGATCTTTTGCGAGCTAATATGAACAAAAAAGGCATTCGACCGTCGCAAGGCTGCGTAATCTGGTCCGGTCGAAGTGGGGGTATGCGGGGAGGTTGAATGTCCGACAAGGATGGCAAGAACGTCGAGGCGTTCGGCATAAAGGATCCCGAGGCGTTCGCGCACAATCTGGCGCGCGTGATGGAGGGGGCGGGCAAGGCGCTCGCCGCCTATATCGAGCCGCGCGAGGAAGGCCGCGCGCCGACCGGCTTTACCGACAACATCGTCGACATGATCAAGACGCTCGGGCGGGTCGGCGAGTACTGGATGTCGGAGCCGCAACGCGCCTTCGAGGCGCAGACGCGGCTCTTTGCCCAGTTCGGCGAGCTCTGGCAGAACTCGACCCGGCGCATGCTAGGCGATCCGGCCGACGAGGTGATCGCGCCGGCGCGCAGCGACAAGCGCTTCAAGGACCCGGAGTGGTCGCAGAACCAGTTCTTCGACTTCTGCAAGCAGGCCTATCTCATCACCTCGCAATGGGCCGAGTCGCTTGTCGACGAGGCCTCCGACCTCGATCCGCACACCCGGCACAAGGCCGATTTCTACGTGACGCAGATCGCCAACGCGCTGTCGCCGTCGAATTTCGTGCTGACCAACCCGGAACTCCTGCGCGAGACGATCGAATCGAACGGCGAGAATCTGGTGCGCGGCATGAACAACCTCGCCGCCGACATCCGCGCCGGCGGCGGTGACCTCAGGATCCGCCAGACCGACCCGACCAAGTTCAAGGTCGGCGAGAACCTCGCGGTGACACCCGGCAAGGTCATCCACCAGAACGCGATCACCCAGATCGTCCAGTACGAGCCGACCACCACCAAGGTGCTGAAGCGGCCGCTGCTGATCATCCCGCCGTGGATCAACAAGTTCTACATCCTCGACCTGGTGCCCGAGAAATCCTTCGTCAAATGGGCGGTCGAGCAGGGCCACACGGTGTTCATGGTGTCCTGGGTCAACCCGGACGCGGGCCTGCGCGACAAGGGCATCCCGGACTACATGCACGAGGGCGTCATTAACGCCATCGACGTCGTCTGCCGCGCGACGCGCCAGGACGAGGTCAATGTCGTCGGCTATTGCGTCGGCGGCACGCTGCTCGCCACCACCCTCGCCTATCTCGCGGCGAAGGGCGACGACCGGGTGAAGACGGCGACGTTCCTGACCACCCAGGTCGACTTCACCCATGCCGGCGACCTGATGGTGTTCGTCGACGAGGACCAGCTCGACGCGCTCGACCGGAAGATGGCCGAGAAGGGCTACCTCGAGGGCAAGAGCATGGCGAACACGTTCAACATGCTGCGCTCGAACGACCTGATCTGGCCCTATGTCGTCAACAACTACATCCGCGGCCAGGAGCCGTTCCCGTTCGACCTGCTCTACTGGAACTCGGACGCGACGCGGATGCCGGCGGCGAACCACTCCTACTACCTGCGCAACTACTACCTGATGGGCAAGGAGCCCTTCCCCTTCGACCTGCTCTACTGGAACTCCGACGCGACGCGGATGCCGGCGGCGAACCATTCCTTCTATCTGCGCAACTGCTATCTCGACAACAAGCTGGCCAAGGGCGAGCTGTCGGTCGACGGCAGGGCGCTGTCGCTCG
>JAKPQE010000076.1 GCA_029572955.1 Pseudomonadota bacterium | reverse complement strand
CCTCACCAAAGCCCCAAAACCGGCAACCGCATGAGCCGCCACGCCTCTCAGGCCGCCCAAAACCTCTCCCGACAAACCAAACCCGCCGAACCAAAAACAAAACCCGCCGAAAATATCGACGGGTTTGTCAGTGATCTGAGGCGGCCGCCGGGTTCTTCCCCGGCGGCCGCCTTTGTTTTTGTCGTCGTCGCGGGCCGCTCAGCCCTCGGCGGGCGAGATCGCGGCGGGCGCCGGCTCGCTCCAGACGAGCTTGGGCTGGCGGGCGGCGCGGGTCTCGTCGAGGCGTCGGCGCGGCGCGAAATAGGGCGCGCCGGCGAAGCGGCCGACATCGCCGGCCTTCGCCGCCATGGCGAGGTCGCGCAGGGCGGCGACGAAGAGATCGAGGCTCGCCTTCGATTCCGACTCGGTCGGCTCGATCAGGAGGGCGCCGTGGACGACCAGCGGGAAATACATGGTCATCGGATGGAAGCCCTCGTCGATCATCGCCTTGGCGAAATCGAGGGTGGTGACGCCGGAGCCGTCGAGGAAGGTGTCGTCGAACAGCACCTCGTGCATGCAGGTGCGGTTGCCGAAGGGCAGCGACATGACGTCGGCGAGCGAGGCGCGCACGTAGTTGGCGGCGAGCACCGCGTCCTCCGAGGCGAGCCTGAGGCCGTCGGCGCCATGCGAGAGCATGTAGGTCATGGCGCGCACGAACATGCCCATCTGGCCGTGGAAGGCGACCATGCGGCCGAAGGGCGTCCCGCTGCTGCTGTTCGCGGCGTCCTCGACGAGCACCGCCTTGCCGCCGTCGAGTCGCACCAGGGGCAGCGGCGCGAACGGGGCAAGCGCCTCGGAGAAGACGACCGGGCCGGCGCCCGGACCGCCGCCGCCATGGGGTGTCGAGAAGGTCTTGTGCAGGTTGATGTGCATGGCGTCGACGCCGAGGTCGCCCGGCCGCGCCTTGCCGACGATGGCGTTGAAGTTGGCGCCGTCGGCATAGAAATAGGCGCCGCCTTCATGAACCACCCTGGCGATCTCGACGATGTCGCGCTCGAAGAGGCCGCAGGTGTTGGGGTTGGTCAGCATGATCGCCGCGACGTCCGGCGACATCAGCTTGGCGACCTCGGCCGGATCGACCGTGCCGTCCTTGCGGCCGGGGATCGGCACGACCTTGTAGCCGATGAGGGCGGCGGTCGCCGGGTTGGTGCCGTGCGCCGATTCCGGCACGAGCACGATGTTGCGGCTCTCGCCCCTGGCCCGGTGCGCGGCCTTGATCGCCATCATGCCGCAAAGCTCGCCATGGGCGCCGGCCTTCGGGCTGAGCGTCACGGCGGCCATGCCGGTCAGCTCCTTCAGCCAGTCGCCGAGCATGGCGAGGAGCGCGACGGCGCCCGTAACGGTCGCGGCCGGCTGCAGCGGATGGACGTCGGCAAAGCCCGGCAGCCGCGCCATCTTCTCGTTGAGGCGCGGGTTGTGCTTCATCGTGCAGGAGCCGAGCGGATAGACGCCCATGTCGATGGCGTAATTCTTCTGCGAAAGACGCACGTAGTGGCGCATCGTCTCGGGCTCGGAGAGGCCGGGCAGGCCGATCGGCGCCTTGCGGCCGAGGCCGCCGAGCCTGTCGGCGAGGCCTTCCGGTTCGGCAAGGTCGACGCCGGTCTCGTCGGTCTGGCCGATCTCGAAGAGCAGCGGCTCCTCGATCTGCAGCGCCCTGTTGCCGGTGAAGGTGGTGTGGGCGGTGGCCTCGGCCTCGCCGGCGGCGGTCGGCCGGCCTTCGCGGTTCATGGTCATGCCAGCACCTCCCCGAGGGCCGCGACGAAGGCGGCGCGATCGTCGTCCGTGTTGACCTCGCTCGCCGCGACGACGAGGAGGTTCGCTACCGCCGGGTCGCCCGGCAGCAGCCGGCTCGCCGGCACGCCGCCGAGAACGCCCTTCTCGGCGAGCTTGTCGACGATCGCCGCAGCGTCGCCCGGCAGGCGGATGGTGAACTCGTTGAAGAAGGAGCCGTTGAGCACCTCGACGCCCGGCACCTTTCCGAGCGCTTCGGCGAGCTTCAGCGCGGCCTCGTGGTTGAGGCGGGCAAGCCGGGTGAGGCCCGCTTCGCCGAGCAGCGTCATGTGGATCGAGAAGGCGAGGGCGCAAAGGCCGGAATTGGTGCAGATGTTCGAGGTCGCCTTGTCGCGGCGGATGTGCTGCTCGCGGGTCGAGAGCGTCAGCACGAAGCCGCGCGTGCCCTCGGCATCGACCGTCTCGCCGCACAGGCGCCCCGGCATCTGGCGCACGAACTTGCTGCGCGTGGCGAAGAGGCCGACGTAAGGCCCGCCGAAATTCAGCGCATTGCCGATCGACTGGCCCTCGCCGACGACGATGTCGGCGCCTTGCGCGCCGGCCGGCTCGACGAGGCCGAGCGAGACCGCCTCGGTGAAGACGGCGACGAGGAGCGCGCCGTTGGCATGGGCCTTTTCGGCGATCGGCCGGAGGTCGACGAGATGGCCGAAGAAGGACGGCGACTGGACGACGACGCAGGAGGTCTCGCCGTCGATGGCGGCGAGGATGTCCTCGGTGCCCGTCGGGTCGGCCGGCAGGGCGACGATCCGATCCTCGGCCATGTCGGAGATGTTCTCGACGACGGCGCGGTAGTGCGGATGAAGACCGCCGGAGAGCACGGCCTTGCGCCGGCGCGTCAGGCGATGGGCCATCAGCACGGCCTCGGCGGTGGCGGTCGAGCCGTCATACATCGAGGCGTTGGCGACCTCCATGCCGGTCAGGCGCGCGACCTGGGTCTGGAACTCGAACAGCACCTGCAGCGTGCCCTGGCTGACCTCGGGCTGGTACGGCGTATAGGCGGTCAGGAACTCGGAGCGCTGGATCAGGTGGTCGACGGTCGCCGGCACATGGTGCTTGTGGGCGCCGGCGCCGCAGAAGAACGGCACCGAGCCGGCGGCGACGTTCGTTGCCGCCATGCGCGACAGCAGGCGCTCGACCTCGAGCTCGCCCTTCATGCGCGGTAGCTCGACGAGGTCGTCGAGCCGCGCCGCCTCAGGGATGTCGTGGAACAGGTCGTCGACCTTGTCGATGCCGATGCGCTGGCGCATCAGCTCGCGGTCGCCATCGGAAAGGGGCAGGTAGCGCATTTGCTGGTTCCTTGGCCTCGATCAGGTCGGTCGGGCGGGATGCCCCTCCCGGCCTTCGCCAACATTTTGTCGTGACAGGACAAAATGAAGCTACGGCTGCCCTCCCCCGAGGGGAGAGGGCTAAGGCTGTGCCGCAGGTCGATGGCTGTGCCACTACCGCGGCGCCAAGTCCTCCCCCACCGGGGGAGGGTTGGGAGGGGGTAGCCCCTCAGAGCGAGTCGACGAAGGCCTTGTAGGCCGCCTCGTCCATCATGGCGTCGAGCTCGCTCGTGTCGGAAAGCTTGACCCTGGCGAACCAGCCGTCGCCCTCGGCGGCCGAATTGACGGTCTCGGGGGCGGTCTCGAGGGTCGCGTTGACCTCGACGACCTCGCCCGACACCGGGGCGTAGACCTCGCTCGCCGCCTTGACGCTCTCGACGACGCCGGCTTCCTCGCCCTTCTTCAGGCTGCGGCCGACGGCCGGCAGCTCGACGAAGACGATGTCGCCGAGCTGGCCCTGCGCATAGTCGGTGATGCCGACGGTGGCGACGTCGCCCTCGACGCGCACCCACTCATGGTCTTCGGTGAAACGGATCATGCTCAACTCCGGTCAGGATGAGGCCGCGGAGGCCTTGGGTTTGCGATAGTAGCGCTGGGTGACGAAGGGCATGGCGACGACGGTTGCCGGCAGCGGCTTGCCGCGCACCACGAGGTCGACGGCGCTGCCGGGTTCGGCGAAGGCGGTCGCGACATAGCCCATGGCGATCGGGCCGCCGACGGTCGGGCCGAAGCCGCCCGAAGTGACAGTGCCGATCGGGTTGCCGGCCTTGTCGGTGATCGCGGTGCCGTCGCGGGCCGGGGCCCGGCCTTCCGGCTTGATGCCGACGCGGCGGCGGGCGGTGCCGCCGGCGAGCTGGCCTTGAACGATCGCGGCGCCGGGGAAGCCGCCTTCCTCGCGCCGGCGCTTCGACAGGGCAAAGCCGAGATCGGCCTCGACCGGTGTCGTCGTCTCGTCGATGTCGTGGCCGTAGAGGCAGAGGCCGGCCTCGAGGCGCAGGGAATCGCGGGCGCCGAGGCCGATCGGCCTGACCTCCGGCTCGGCGAGAAGGGCGCGGGCGACGCGCTCGGCAAGCTCGGCCGGCACCGAAATCTCGAAGCCGTCCTCGCCGGTATAGCCCGAGCGGCTGACGCAAACCGGAATGCCGTCGAAATCGGCGACGGTCGCCGTCATGAAGCCGAGCCCGGCGGCGGCCGGGCAATGGCGGGCGAAGGCATCGACCGCCTTCGGCCCCTGCAGGGCGAGAAGGGCGCGGTCCTCGTATTTCTCGTAGACGACACCGGCCGGCAGGTTCGACGCGATGCGGGCGTCGTCCTCGGCCTTCCGCGCCGCATTGACGATGAGGAACAGGCGGCCGGCCTCGGCCGGGTCGAGCGGGCGCGTCACCATCAGGTCGTCGATGATCGTGCCGGCGTCGGTCAGCAGCAGCGTATAGCGGATGCGGCCGAGGCCGAGGCCCTTGAAGTCGCCGGGCGTCAGCGCCTCGAGGGCGGCCGCGGTCGTCTCGTGGTCGGGGCCGACGAGGCCGCGCTGGCCCATGTGCGAGACGTCGAAAAGCCCGGCGTTCTCGCGCGTCCAGTTGTGCTCGGCGAGGATGCCTTCGTATTGCACCGGCATCTCGTAGCCGGCGAAGGGCACGATGCGCCCGCCGAGCTCCTGATGAAGCGCGAACAGCGGCGTGCGCTGCAGATTGTCAGACGAGGTTGAAGCCATTGCCCCTGTCCTGCTCGAATCCGGCCGCGGCGACGGGTGATGAAACCCGGCCGCGCCCCCTCTGTCGCAGGACCTGAGAGATTTCCCGGAACCGAGACGGTCCGGTTACTCCTTCGGCGGGCCGGAGCCAAAGGGCCACGGCCTCTTTCCAGAGTGTCGCTCGGCGGTTGCGGTCCTTCTCGCCTGAGAGTTTCCGGGGCGGTTGCTCCTTCGGCGCCGGAGCTTGCGCCCCGACCTCTCCCGCAGGCCGTCTTCGATGATTCCGTGCCTGGAATCGCCGGCCGGAGCGCGACACCACTCCGACATGCCGGATCGTAGACGGCGGCATGCCCAAGTCAACCGGGGAAATGGCGCCGCGCGGGAAAGGTGTGGGGGAGGGGCGGGGGGCCTCGGAGGGTGCGTCAGCGCAGCGTAACGCACCGGCGGCGTTCCCAACGGTGCGTTACGCCCGTTCGGGCTAACGCACCCTACATTTCGCCGCGACTATCGCCGTTGCGCTCCGGCCGGCGCATCGGCGATAGTCGGGCAACCGTCAACCTCCGGCTGAATGTCCGCCCCGATGAACCGCGACGAATCCATCGCCCTTTTCGAGCGTTGCGAAGCCGCCCGCAGGCAGGCCCTCGATGCGGGCAAGGATCAGACACAGGCCCACGAAGCCGCCAAGGCGGTCTGGAACGCCTGGGCCGAACCGCTGATTGCCAGGCACAGAAATTTGGCAAGGGCGCGGAAGTGGGAGACCCGGCTGCAATATGACCCGGAGAGAGACGTCGTCAGGACCACTGGCGCGAACGCGGAGACAACCCGACTTCTCGATCGCGCTGCGGTGGACCTGTCTTCCCTGCGTTTCGTCACGCGCGCGGATGCGGAGCGCGAACCGCAGGGAAGGGAATCGGAGGACGGCACCGAGCAGTTGGTCAAATCAATCCTCTGTGAAGGCGAAACTATATCCCTGGTCGGATATTGGTTTCCTGGTGACGTTTGGTTTGGCAACGCCACCTTCTGTGGCGACGCTTTCTTCAGCCGCGCCGTTTTCAAGGGCGTCGCTTGGTTCAATGGGACCACTTTCTCAGGAGCTGCTCGGTTCGAGGACTCCACCTTCTCTGGTGATGCTTCCTTCAACCGCACCACCTTCGAGGGCGTCGCTTGGTTCAATGGGGTTGCTTTCTCAGGTATAGCCCGGTTCGAAAATGCTACTTTCAAGGGCATCGCGCAGTTTGAAAGCGCCATCACCTTCGGAAGCGATGCTCGGTTCGGCGGAGCCACCTTCTCGGGGCACGCTTCGTTCGGCCGCGCCACCTTCTCCGGCATCGTTTGGTTCAACGGTGCCACCTTCTCAGAGGTTGCTCGGTTCGAGAACGCTTCGTTCCAACGCGATGCCTGGTTCGACGGTGTGACGTTCTCGAACACAGGTTGGTTCGACAGCGCTAAGTTTTCGCGGGTCGCTCGATTCTACGACACCACGTTCGAGAGTGTCGCTTCGTTCATCGGAACAGCCTTTTCAGACGAAGTCCGGTTCACCAACACCACATTCCTTCACGATGCCTGGTTCAGCAAAGTCACGTTCTCGGGCGTAGGATGGTTCGACCACACCATCTTTTCAGGCGTCGCGCGTTTTGGGGAGGTCATCTTCTCAAGACAGGTTTCGTTCAACAACGCGATCTTCGAGGGCGACGTTTGGTTCGAAGGCGCAACCTTCTCGGGCGAAGCCCGGTTCGAGGGCGCTGCCTTCGCCACGTTCAAGAGCGGCAATTGGATTCAGAGGAATGTGTATGCCAGCTTCTCAGGTGACGTAACATTCCGTAACGCTACCTTCGTAGGGCGGGGGCGATTCTCTGGCGCAACATTCGAAGGTGACGCTCGGTTCGAGGGCGCCAAATTCGTTGACGTCGCGCAATTCGAGCGTGCCGTTTTCAATGGCGTTGCCGGATTCGATAACGTTCTCTTCGCTGCGGTAGCTCGGTTCAGCGCCGGCGTCTTCTCGCGCGATGCTCGGTTCTCCGACGCCACTTTCTCGGGCGATGCTTGGTTCGACGAGGTTGCCTTCGCGAGTCTAGTTCGGCTTGAGCGCGCCGTCTTCGCTGCCGTCGCGCAGTTCGAGCGCTCCACTTTCAATAGCGTTGCTCGGTTCGATAGCATCACTTTCTCGGGCGTTGCACGGTTCAACCGCGCCAACTTCTTGGGTATCGCGCGGTTCTACAGAGCTACCTTCTCAGGGGGGGCTTGGTTCAACGGGGCCACTTTTGCGCGCGTTGTCGGGCTCAACGGTGCCAAATTCATGGGTGGCGTTGGGTTCAATAGTGCAATCTTCTCGGGCGTTGTTTGGTTTAGTGGAGCCTCGTTTTCGAAAGACGTTTCATTCAGCAATGCCAAATTCTCGGGCGATGCTCGGCTCAACGACGTAGCCTTCTCGGGTGTCACCCGGTTCACCAGCGCCAAGTTCTCGGGCGAGACTTGGTTTCGGCTAACCACCTTCGAACATCACGTCACGTACGCGAGGGCAACCTTTGAGAGATCAGCCAACTTCACCGCGATCGACGCCAAGCGCGCCTTTGACCTAGCTGGTGCAGACTTCAAGACCGAAGTCCCCGATTTCACCCAGGCGCATTTCGCCGAGGCACCAAGGCTCGACAATATCGCGGTGCCGAAGGTGGATTTCTGCGCCGGGGCGCGGGACAGGGACGAGGCCTCGCGCTTCCAGGCCTTGAAGCGCCTCGCCATCCAGGGCCACGACCACGTCCGCGAGCAGGAGTTCTTCGCCGGCGAGCTGCGCTGCCGGCGCTCCGACCATCCACTGCGGTTCGATCTGATGGCCATCGGAATCGTGGACAAGGCCTGGCTGTTTTTTGCAGGGCTCCGGCCGGAGGCGGGATGGTCGTTCCCTTATGATTTCTTCTCGGCCTATGGCCGCTCGATCTGGCGGCCGCTCGCCGGGCTCGGGGTGTCCATATGGCTCGCGGCGCGGGGCTACCTCTACCTTGCCGGTACCGCGACGACCTGCGTCGACAAGACCGAAACCGCTTGGTTCCTTGCTCTCAAGAACGGCCTTCTCTTCCTCGGTTCGGGGCAGAAGACTGAGGTCGAGGCTGCCTATCAATGTCTCTACGGCGTCGCGAAGGCGAACGGCGTGACGAGCTACGAGGGACTGCCCGCTGCCGTCGGCTATCTCGGCATCGCACAGGGGCTGGTCTCGGCGATCTTCATCTTCCTTGCCCTCCTGGCGCTCCGGAACCTCTTCAAGATCAAGTAGTTCGGCTGGCCCCCTCCCCTCCCTCCCCCGGCGGGGGAGGGCTTGGGCCGAGTGTTGGGTGGGGGGCTGCCAGAGGGGAGGGCTTGCGCCGGGGGGGCGACGAGGGGCGTTTCCCCAAGGGGCTTGGGCCGAGGATCGGCGAAGTATGGTACAGCCCCGAGGCCCGTTTCCTCGTCGCGGGGCTGTCCATGCAGCTTGGCGATAGCCTGCCTGAAGGCACGGCCGAGCCCTCTCCCCCGGGGGAGGGCAGCCGGAGCTTCATTTTGTCGTGCCACGACAAAATGTTAGCGAAGGCCGGGAGGGGGTGCGTGCAGCAACGCGGCAAATCCCGTCCCACCCGGTTTTTCGCCGCATTCGGATTGGATAGGATTTGAGCTCGGGTTCACGAGTCGGCGCGGGTGCGCCGGGCTTTTTCGCAAGGGATGGCGCGGGTGGCGAAGGACAAGAAGAAGACGGCCGGCGCGGCGGCGCCCGTGGCCGAGGAATACCACCGGCCACGGCTCTATCTGGTGACGCCGCGAAAGATCGATCCGGCCGCGTTCCTGCCGGCGCTCGAGGCGGCGCTTGGCGCCGGCGACGTCGCCGCCGTCCTCATCCATTGCGAGACGAGCGGCGAGACCGAGCTGCAACAGATTGCCGAGGCGCTGACGCCGCCGGTGCAGGCGCGCGGCGCGGCCGTCGTCCTTGCCGGCGACAGCCGCATCGTCGGGCGGGCGAAGGCCGACGGCATCCACATCGCCGAGGGCCGCGAGGCGCTGGCCGACGCGGTCGACCGGCTGCAGCGCCAGGGGTTCATCGTCGGGGCCGGGAACCTGAAGACCCGGCACGAGGCGATGGAGGCCGGCGAGGCGGGCGCCGACTACGTCTTCTTCGGCATGCTCGACAAGCCCGAGGCGGCGGAAATCCACGACAAGACCGTGGCGCTCGGCGAATGGTGGGCGGCGATGTTCGAGCCGGCGGCGGTGGTGCTCAGCGGTGCCGACATCGCCTCGGTCACCGACGCGGCGCGGACGGGTGCCGATTTCATCGCCCTGCGCGCCGCCGTCTGGGACCATCCGGACGGCCCGGCGGCGGCGGTGGCCGCAGCCGAGCGGCTGATCGACGAGGCGGCGGCGGAGGCCCGATGACGACGCGGATCGCCCTTCTTCTTCTCCTCGCCCTTGCGACGCCGGCCCTTGCCGCGGAACCGGCGAAGGGGCCGCTGCCGAAGATCGACGCGCCCGAGCCGGCCGCCGAAGCGGCGCCGGCGGGCGAGGTCGACGAGGCTTATGCCGCCTTCCAGCGCGGCCTCTATCTCACCGCCTTCGGGCTCGCGACGCCGCGCGCGGCGGCCGGCGACCCGGCGGCGCAGACGCTGATCGCCGAGATCTACGCCAATGGCTATGGCGTCGCGCGCGACCTCGAAAAGGCGGCGAGCTGGTACACCCTCGCCGCCGAGCGGGGCGACACGCAGGCGCAGTTCGCGCTCGCCCTGATGAAGCTCGACGGCAGCGGCACGCCGCGCGACGAGAAGGGCGCCGCCGATCTCTTCGAGAAGGCGGCGGCGAGCGGTCACATCGCGGCCGCCTACAATCTCGGCCTCGTCTATGTGGAAGGCAAGGCGCGACGCGCCGACTATGTCCGGGCGGCAGAACTCTTCCGCCAGGCGGCCGACGCCGGCAACATCGAGGCACAATACGCGCTCGGCACGCTCTATGCCGAGGGCGCGGGCGTGCCGCGGGACGAGGGCCAGGCGGCGGTCTGGATCGGCAAGGCGGCGCTCGGCGGGCTCGTCGCGGCCGAGGTCGAATACGGCATCATCCTCTTCAAGGGCCGCGGCATCGAGAAGAACGACGCGGCGGCGGCGGCGTGGTTCCAGCGCGCCGCGCAGTCGGGCAACGCCATCGCCCAGAACCGGCTCGCCCGGCTCCATGCGCACGGGATGGGCGTGCCGCTCGATCCCGTCGAGGCGGGCAAGTGGCACCTGCTCGCCCGCGGCCAGGGGCTCTCCGATGCCTGGCTCGACGGCTTCATGGCGACGATGAGCGAGAAGGACCGGGCCGAGGCGCTGGCGCGGTCGCAGGCCTGGCCGGGAGAACCCGGCAAGACCGGCGCGGCGGGAGGCTTTTCCGGCACAGCCGGCATGAGCGGCATGTCGGGCATGGATGGCATGTCGGGGATGGGCGGCATGGCCGGCGAGGCAAAGCCGGCGGGCGAGGGCGCGGACGGCGCCAAGGCCCCGGATGCGCCGGCGGCGGAGAAGCCGGCCGAGGACAAGCCCGCGGTGCCCGCGACGGGCGACGCCGGCGGCAAGGACTGACGGCGGCCCGCCCCAAAATCCCGACGCTATTCGCCGAGCTGCAGCAGCGTGCCGGCGCGGCGCGCCCCGGCGAACAGGCGGAAGAAGGCGACGAGCCCGGCGGCGAAAAGGACGACGTTGAGCCCTGCCGCCTTCAGCATGAGATCTCCCCGGAAGACGCCGTCGAGCAGAATGGCGCGCAGACCCTCGAAGACGTAGGTCGGCGGCAGCAGGAGCGCGACCGACTGCAGCCATTCCGGCAGGGTCGTCACCGGATAGTAGACGCAGGACAGCGGCAGGAGGAGGAAGGTCAGCGACCAGGCGAGATTCTCCGCGCCGAGGCCGTTCCGGAGGACGAGGCCGGAGACGACGAGGCCGATCGACCACGACGTGAAGATCAGGTTGGCGAAGAAGGCGGCGAGCGCCAGGCCGAGGCCCCACAGGTTGAAGCCGAAGAAGCAGATGGCGAGCAGCGTCACCGGCACGAAGCCGATGGCGAGGCGGACGATGCTCATCACCATCAGCGCGGCGATGAATTCGCCCGGCTTCAAGGGGCTCATCATCAGGTTGCCCATGTTGCGGGCCCACATCTCCTCGAGGAACGACACCGAAAAGCCGATCTGGCCGCGAAACAGGATGTCCCAGAGCAGCACCGCGCCGATGAAGGTGGCGCCGGCGCGGGCGAGGGCACCCTCGTGGCCGACGAAGGAGACCTGCAGGAAGCCCCAGGTGATCATCTGCACCGCCGGCCAGTAGACGAGCTCGACGAGGCGCGGCCAGGACGAGCGCAGCAGATACCAGTAGCGCAGCACCATCGCGGCGATGCGGCGGAGCGAGGCGGCGGCGGTCGCCGGGTCGGCGAGCGGCTCGAACTTCATGACGCGGGCGCCTTTTCCGGTTCGAGGGCGCGGCCCCGGGCGACGTCGAGGAAGACGTCCTCGAGCGTGTCGCGGCCGTAGCGCGCGACGAGGCCCGACGGGCTGCCGCGATCGACGATGCGGCCGCCCTTCATCATGATGACGTCGTCGCAGAGGCGCTCGACCTCGGGCATGTTGTGTGAGGCGAGCAGGATCGTCGCGCCGCGCTCGGCGCGGTAGGTCTCGAGCCTTGTGCGGATCCAGTCGGCGGTGTCGGGGTCGAGCGAGGCGGTCGGCTCGTCGAGCAGCAGCAGCTCGGGCGCGTTGACGAGCGCCTTGGCGAGGCTGACGCGGGTCTTCTGGCCGGCCGAGAGCCGCCCGGTCTCGCGCTCGAGCAGGCTTTCGAGGTCGAGCTCGGCGGCAAGGTCGGCGATCCGCCCGTCGATGTCGGCGACGCCATAGAGCATGCCGAACACCCTGAGGTTCTGGCGCACCGTCAGGCGGTGCGGCATGTCGATATAGGGGCTCTCGAAGTTCATGCGGTGCAGCACCTTGTGGCGCTCGGCGACGATGTCGTGGCCGAGCACCTCGATGCGCCCGGCGCTCGGCAGGATCAGCCCCATGATCATCGCGATGGTCGTCGTCTTGCCGGCGCCGTTGCCGCCGAGCAGGCCGGTGACCGAGCCGGCCGCCACCTCGAAGCCGATATGGTCGACGGCGACGACCTTGCCGTAGGCCTTGACGAGGTCAACGGCGCGGACAGCGGCTGGCGGTTTGGCGTTCATGACGTTTCGACGAGGCTCGAAAGTTGCCGCTGAGCCTTTGGACGAGGCCGATTCGCGGTCGACAGGTTCACTCGGACATAATACGAAAACTGGTGCGATTTTAGGCAATCGCAAACCGCCGCCCGGATCTGCGGCGGCGCAGGGGCGGGACGAGGCGGGGGAGAGCGGATGATCGATGTGGCGTTGGCGGAACCGGGCTTCGGCGAGCGCCGGCTGCGTCTCGAAACGCTGATCCGGCTGCGCTGGCTGGCGGTCGTCGGGCAGACGGTGGCGGTGCTGATCACCGCGACGATGCTCGACGCGGCGTTTCCGGTCGGGCTGTGCTTCGCCGTCGTCGCGCTGTCGGCCTGGCTCAACATCGTCCTCAAGATGCGGTTCTCCTCGATCCACCGGCTGGAAAACCGCTGGGGCGCGCTGCTGCTCGCCTACGACA
The DNA here is from genome assembly GCA_029572955.1 of Pseudomonadota bacterium. Classification (GTDB taxonomy): domain Bacteria; phylum Pseudomonadota; class Alphaproteobacteria; order Rhizobiales; family JAKPQE01; genus JAKPQE01. The sequence continues at coordinate 6,259 of JAKPQE010000076.1, read as the reverse complement.
TCCTGCAGCTCGCGGCGCTGCTCTACCTGACCGGCGGCCTCGAAAATCCCTTTGCCTTCCTGATGCTGGCGCCGGTGCTCGTGTCGGCGACGATCCTGCCGCCGAAGCGGACCCTACCGCTCGGTCTTTTCGCGCTGGCGCTCGCCACGGCCCTCGTCTTCTGGCACGAGCCGCTGCCCTGGAATCCGGACGAGCCGCTGCGCCTGCCGTTCCTCTACATCGCCGGCATCTGGGTGGCGCTCGTCTTGGGCACCGCGTTCATCGCCTTCTATGCCTGGCGCGTGTCGGTCGAGGCGCGCCAGCTCGTCGATGCGCTGACGGCGGCCGAGCTGGTGCTGTCGCGCGAGCAGAGCCTTTCGGCGCTCGACGGCCTTGCCGCGGCGACGGCGCACGAACTCGGCACGCCGCTCGCCACCATCACCCTCGTTGCCCGCGAGATGGAGCGCGACCTGCCGGCCGGCAGCCCGCTCATCGAGGACGTCACGCTGATGCGCACCCAGGCCGAGCGCTGCCGCGAGATCCTGCGCAAGCTCGCCTCGCTCGGCAGCGAGAGCGACCGCGAGTTCGCGCGCCTGAGGATCAGCCATTTGCTCGAGGAGGTGGTCGAGCCGCATCGCAATTTCGGCGTCGCCATCTCCATCAAGGTCAAGGGCGATTCCGAGCGCGAGCCGATCGGCCAGCGCAGTCCCGGTGTCCTCTACGGGCTCGGCAACATCGTCGAGAACGCCGTCGACTTTGCCTCCAGCACCGTCGACATCGTCGTCGAATGGGACCTGACGAGCTGTGCCGTCACCATCACCGACGACGGGCCGGGCTTTGCCGCCGACGTCATCGACCGGCTCGGCGATCCGTTCGTCACGACCCGCGGCTCGGGCGTCGCGCAGCCGGACCGCAACATCGAATCGGGCGGGCTCGGCCTCGGCTTCTTCATCGCCAAGACACTGCTCGAACGCTCCGGCGCGAACGTCGAATTCTCCAACCGACCGCTCGGCGCACATGGTGCGGTGATCCGCATTGCATGGCCCTTGTCGGCGGTCGCGGCGTGGCGGACGCCGGCGATGCGGGCAGAGTGACCGCGACCGGTCATATGCGACTTGGACGAAGTGTCAGGAAGGCTTATAACAATTCTCAAAGAAACCGGGTGTCATTCTGTGGCATTGAATTCCGGTTGAAGGGAAGAGGGGATTATGAACGACCTGGAAAATGCGGGCTCGATCGGCGACGACAACTCGCTGCTCATTGTCGACGACGACCGGCCGTTCCTGACGCGTCTCGCACGTGCCATGGAAACCCGCGGGTTTCAGGTCGAGACGGCGGAATCGGTCGGTGACGGCTTGCGCATGGTCGAGGCGCGGGCACCGGCCTATGCGGTGGTCGACATGCGGCTCGGCGACGGCAACGGCCTCGACGTCATCGAATTGATCCGCCGGCGCCGCCCCGACGCCCGCACCGTGATCCTCACCGGCTACGGCAATATCGCGACGGCGGTCACCGCCGTGAAGCTCGGCGCCATCGACTATCTCGCCAAGCCCGCCGACGCCGACCAGATCTTCATCGCGCTGACCCGCGATCCGACCGAGAAGGCGGTGCCGCCGGAGAACCCGATGTCGGCCGACCGGGTGCGCTGGGAACATATCCAGCGGGTCTACGAACTCTGCGACCGCAACGTCTCGGAGACGGCGCGCCGGCTCAACATGCATCGGCGCACGCTGCAGCGCATCCTCGCCAAGCGCGCGCCGCGCTGAACTGAACGAAGGCCCGGAACGCCCGAGGCGTCAGGCCTTCGATATCTCGCGAATTCGTCGATTGCCCGGCGGCCCGCCAAATTCGCGACCGGAATATCGCGGCCATCTGCGACGGCCCGATATGCACCGGCGCACGCTGCAGCGCATCCTCGCCAAGCGCGCCCCGCGCTGACGAACGCTTCTGCCGGGCGCATCGGCGTCCGGCAGGCTGCCGTGGTTCGGCCGATCGCGCCTGCGCGGCTTGCCGCGTCTTTCCGGCGACAACCGATCGCCACCTTATCCCGAAAAACGTTTCAGATGAGGCCCGCCAGCGGCGGGTCTTCGAGATCGTGCAGGCGCCCGGCCGCGACCTGGGCGAGGCGCAGCATGACCTGCTTGCGCGTCGCGCCGGCGATTCTGTGTTCTGGCGCCTCGCGCAGGATCTCGGCGCCGAAGGTGTCGGCGAGGATGAGGCCGGCGGCCTCGGGAAAGACCTCGAGCGGCACTTCGGCCCGCGTGGCGAAGAACAGCCGGTCGCAATGGGCCCGGTAGTCCGGCCATTTGTGGTCGGCGCGGAAGTCGGCGAGGCTCGACTTGATCTCGACGATCCAGATCTCCGATTTCGGCCCGACGGCGACGATGTCGGCGCGCCTCCCCGAGGCAAGCGTCAGCTCCGGCACCATGGCGAAGGCGAGGCGGCGCAACAGCCGACCGACGCCGCGCCGGATCTCCATCGCGGCGGCGGACTGGCGGCCGTCGACAGGGGCCTCGATGCCGGCCTTCAGGGCAAAACGATCGGGATCATGCTCGCTCATCTGACGAAGAATGCCACGGCGCGAGCGAGAACGGAAGTGGAACGTTGGGGGTGTAGCGAACTCGCACGGGTCGAATCCGCGATAGTCCCGAAGACAGTCGGTCCAAATTGGGTTGGCGGTGTCTTTCCTCAACAAAACGACTTAAGGTAGATTGCGCCAGCCGATACTGGAGAGCGTAATGACCGACCAACAGATTTCCGACTTAATGGAGGGTTCCGCCGCTCTGGTGGCAAGCTTTTCAAGCTTTCTTTTGAGGCTCTCTTCACTTTCAGATGCGGCTGGAGCGACGTTCAACACCAGATCAGGATTGCCTGCAACTCCAATTTCGCCTGCTGACTGGATGGCGCGTATTTCTGCTGTCGACGGAATTATTCAGAAATTCGACAAAAGTGCGAATATTCTAATGATTCCTCAATCAAGATTGAAGGTTCTCAGGCAATCGGTTGAACATGCAGATAGAAATATCAAGGTTCTTCAGTCGCAACTCTTTTCATTTTTAGAAGGCTCTGGTGGATTAGACCATTTTAATTATGAAAATTTTCAAGCGCATGCAAGGAATGGCCAAGCTCAGAGTTTTACTAATCAGTTTAATGCTGTGAGTGATGCTGTTGATTCCCTTTTGGATGCATTCTATTCAGTCCTTGTAATTGCTCGGCCAACAAAAGCAAATTTCAATTTTCAAGCTGCTGCCAGTGCTCTGTCTGCCGTTGTCGATAGTATTCGTATTGAATTTGAGGCGCTGAAACGGAAGTCGGCGCAGTTTGATGACCTACTTGATCGGGCTATGGGTGACAGCGAAACGATTTCGGGGGTAGCACTTGAACTCAAGCGGCTTCGTGATGAGGGGGCTGCAGACCGAAAGAGTATTACTGAATATGTAGCTGATGCTTCGACAAAAATTTCCTCTATCTCAGAAATTTATCGTGAGGCGCTTGGTCTTGAGTCGGAAATTGGAGAATATACTGAAAAATTCCAATCATTTGACCGGCAAATCAAAGAAAGGGAGGATCAATTCCGAAACGGTGCGGCCCAATTTGATCTTTTTATAAAGAAATTTTTGGAACAAGATGTCTTTGTCGGTGAATTGATTCAACGGTCGGAAGATATGCTCAAGGGGGCAACCGTTGCTGGGTTGGCTGGTCGGTTCGAGCAGATTCGTCGAGAATTGACGAAAGAACTGAGTGGCGCTAGACGGGCGTTTTACGTTGGTATCTTCTTCTTGTTTATTTCGGCTATACCTTTGATGGCGTTTGTATTTTTGCCGATTATCGGACCTTTTTTTGAGAATTCTGCCCCATGGCTGTCCGAAAGCCTCAAGCTATATCACGGGGAAAATGCGGGTGATGGCTGGAGATACCTTGGTCAGGTATTCGCTCGATTTATCATCCTTTTGCCGGCGGCATGGTTTGTTTCATTTTCTGCTATTCGCCATTCATCACTTTTTCGTCTTCGGGAACACTATTCTTACAAATATTCAATGGCTGTATCCGTCGAAGGTTTCAAAAAGCAGGCGAAAGGATATGAGGACGAAATTGCGGCCCTCGTTCTCGAGCAATTGGCCTTCAATCCTGCCGATAAACTTGTGCCGTCAAAAGAAATTCCCGAGGGGAAGATCCCCCATCCGATTATGAATGCATTGGTCGGAAAACTCAGGCGTACACTTGAAAAGAATAGTACGGATTCCGGCTAGGTCGTAACAAGTTTGTTTTTGAACGATGGAGGCGCGGAAGGCGTTGGTCTGTAAGGGCTTTTCCATTCCCCCATTTCAGGGGATCTCTCGGCCGACGGCGCCCTCAGCCGGAAAGAGAAAGGCCGGCGCATGGCCGGCCTCCCCCACGTCTGACGGTCCGGCCGGTGGCGGCCCTCACATCCCCTTGGCGATCTCGCGCAGCTTGAACTTCTGGATCTTGCCGGTCGAGGTCTTCGGGATCTCGGTGAAGACGACGGCGCGCGGGACCTTGAAGTGGGCGAGGCGCTCGCGGCACCACTGGGTGATTTCCTCGGCCGTCGCCTCCATGTCGGGGCGCAGCTCGATGAAGGCGCACGGGGTCTCGCCCCATTTGTCGTCGGGCTTGGCGACGACGGCGGCGGCCGCGATCGCCGGGTGCTTGTAGAGCGTGTCCTCGACCTCGATCGAGGAGATGTTCTCGCCGCCCGAGATGATGATGTCCTTGGAGCGGTCCTTCAGCTGGATGTAGCCGTCGGCATGCAGCACGCCGAGGTCGCCGGAATGGAACCAGCCGCCGGCGAAGGCCTCGTCGGTGGCCTTGGGGTTCTTCAGGTAGCCCTTCATAACGATGTTGCCGCGGAACATGACCTCGCCGATGGTCTCGCCGTCGTCGGGCACGCGCTCCATCGTCTCCGGGTTCATCACGGTGAGGTCTTCCAGCGCCGCGTAGCGCACGCCCTGGCGGGCCTTCTTGGCGGCGCGGGCCGGGCCCTCGAGGGCGTCCCAGTCCGCTTTCCAGTCGTTGACGACGGCCGGGCCGTAGGTCTCGGTGAGGCCGTAGAGGTGGGTGACGTTGAGGCCGGCATCGGCCATCGCGGCGAGCACGGCCTCGGGCGGCGGGGCGGCGGCGGTGAAGAAGTCGACGCGCTGGCTGAGGTCGCGCTTCATCTCGGCCGGGGCGTTGAGGATCGTCGACATGACGATCGGCGCGCCGCAGAGATGGGTGACCTTGTGCTCGGCGAGGGCCTCCCAGATGAGGTTCGGGCGGACCCAGCGCAGGCACACATGGGTGCCGGCGACGACAGACAGCGACCAGGTGAAGCACCAGCCGTTGCAGTGGAACATCGGCAGGGTCCACAGGTAGACCGGATGGCGGCCTATGGCGCCGGTGACGACGTTGCCGACGGCGAGCAGCGAGGCGCCGCGATGGTGGTAGACGACGCCCTTCGGATTGCCGGTGGTGCCGGAGGTGTAGTTGAGGCTGATCGCCTCCCATTCGTCGGCCGGCATCTGCCAGTCGAATTCGGGATCGCCGGCGGCGATGAAGGCTTCGTATTCGATCTCGCCGAGCATCTCGCCGGTCTGCGGGAACTCGGGATCGTCGTAGTCGACGACGAGCGGCGGGTTCTTGCAGAGCGACAGGGCCTCCTTGACCGTGCCGGCGAATTCGCGGTCGGTGATCAGCACACGGGTCTCGGCGTGATCGAGCGAGAAGGCGATGATCGCGGCGTCGAGGCGGGTGTTGAGGGTGTTGAGCACGGCGCCGAGCATCGGCACGCCGTAATGGGCCTCGAGCATCGGCGGGGTGTTCGACAGCATCACCGAGACGGTGTCGCCCTTGCCGATGCCGCGCTGCTTCAGCGCCGAGGCGAGGCGTCGGGCGCGGGCATAGAAATCGCGATAGACGATGCGCTGATTGCCGTGGATGACGGCGACATGGTCGGGAAAGACCAGCGCCGAGCGGGCGAGGAAGGTCAGCGGCGTCAGCGGCTGGTAGTTCGCCGGGTTCTTGTCGAGATCGGTCTCGTAAGGATTGGTCGTCACCGAGCGGCCTCCGGTTGGCGCGGAAATCAGGTCGCTCGAATAAAGACCAAGCTTGCCCATGCGGCAAGAGTGCCCGACCGGGCCGCCGCTAGGTCGTGGACTCATAATGCCGGGTCCACAATCGGATTGACGCGAGGGCGACTGCGGCGAGGAAGTTTCTGGCGAGTTTGTCGAAGCGTGTTGCGATGCGACGGAAGTGCTTGAGTTTGCAGAAGAAGCGTTCGACG
>JAKPQE010000074.1 GCA_029572955.1 Pseudomonadota bacterium | reverse complement strand
CGAGCGCCTGGACGGCGTGGTCGGCGGCGAGGTTGCCGGCCTCGGTGGCGAACAGCTTCGCGACCGACCCTTCCACCTGGCGGTCGGCGGTCCCGCCGTCGAGCAGGTCGGCGACGTACTCGATGTAGGCACGCGCCGCCGCCAGCCGCACGCTGTCGGGCACGAGCAGCTTGTGGGTGAAGCCCTGCTTCTGCGCCAGGAAGGTGCCGAACTGCTTCCGCTGCTTCGAGTACGCGATGGCCTTCTCGAGCGCCGAGAGGCCGGCGCCCAGGCCGAAGGCGGCCACCATGAGGCGCGTGTACCCGAAGACCTCGTTGGCCTGCTTCAGGCCGTCGCCCTCGCGCTCGCCGACGATGTTTCCGGCCGGGATGACGACGTCCTGGAGCAACACCTGCGCGGTGTCCGAGAGGCGGATCCCGTGTTTGATCTCGTGGCGCCCCGGCGTCAGGCCCGGCGTCTGGCGCTCGACCACGAAGAAGGTCGGGCCTCCGGGAGCCTTGGCGAGGATCGTGTAGAGGTCGGCGATCGACCCGTTCGAGATGAACTGCTTCACGCCGTTCAGGCGGTAGTGCGTCACTCGGCCGTCGGCGTCGGCGATGGGCGTCGCCTCGGTCTTCAGGCTCTGCACGTTCGACCCGGCCTCGGGCTCCGTCACGCCGTAGGCGACGATCAGGCCCTCCTCGGCGATCCGCGGGATCCACTTCGCCTTCTGTTCCTCGGTGCAGCCGACGCGGATCGGGTCGGTGCCGAGCGCCACCGCGAGCATGCCGGTCGCGAGGCCGAGGTCGATCTTCGCGAACTCGCACGACAAGCGGTACACGTCGTAGGCGCCGCCGCCCATGCCGCCGAACTCCTCCGGGAGGAACACCAGGTGCAGGCCGACCTCGGGGCCGAGCATCTCGCGAACCACCTCGGCCGGGCAGCGATCCGTCTCGTCCCACTTCAGCCGCTGGTCGAGCGGCGCCTCGCGCGCGGTGAACTCGTGCAGCGTCTTGACGATCAGGTCGAGGTCCTCGGTGTTCAGGCGC